>CAVVHK010000046.1:0-69112 GCA_963747865.1 uncultured delta proteobacterium
GTGGTTTTCCTCCAGGTGTGCGACGCGTTGCATTACGCCCATTCCAGAGGCGTGATCCATTTGGATATCAAACCTGCCAATATTCTCGTCAGACCATCGGGAAGCCTCAAGGTATGCGATTTCGGCATTGCTAGGGCAGCCATCGGTGATACCACTACTTCTACTCAGAGATTAGTAATCGGATCTGTCGGCTTCATGCCTCCTGAGCAGTATACCGGCAGGGGCGCTGTGTCACAAAGATCGGACATTTATGCATTGGGCGCCACCGTGTACTACGCTCTCACAGGCAAAGTTCCGACAGGCGCGATAGATCGTGGAGGTGTTCCCTCCTGCGTGTTCCAAGCCCTCGAGCACAATCCCGAGGACCGCTTCGATTCCATCAAAGAATTTCGACGAGCCTTCGTTCAAGAAACGGGATTGTGTCATATGAGGGCTGAGGCGGCCCGGTCAGTTATTGCGTCTTATGCCGGGGGAGGACCAACCGGCGAGCGACTCACCCAACCCTTGGTCGATTCGGGTGTTGTCCACGTCAGTCCCTCTTCGGCAATTGCTGCGGCTCAGGAGGAATCCGGAAACGCCTTGAAGAAGACCGGCCCTCCTAACACCACTGGCCCCCTAAAATCTGAGCCCACTGCATTTACTGCCGGACGTGAAATCGACCCATCGAAAAAGTTCTACGGCAAGAAGATAATGTTGGTGGGCGTATGCATTGCTTTGGTCGTCGTAATGATGGTCCTTTTTTTGCGCCACAGAAGTCGACAGGCCCGACTACCTAGTTGCGAAGTCGCTGTCCTCGAAGAGAGTTGGGTGGACGAGAGTCGAAATCGAGATATACCCGTAAAGATATATTTCCCGAAGACCGGCGCCGGACCTTTCCCAGCCATCGTTTTTTCACACGGGCTCGGGGGGACCAGAGAAAGCCGCTCGCGTCTCGGCGCTTGCTGGGCCGCCAGTGGGTATGTATCAATACACGTTCAACACAACGGAACGGATGCGGCCTCGATGAAGCGCAACAACCAGGCCGCCCACAGCCTGCTTCAGCAGCGGAGAAAAGGTTTGAGTCGCTCTCTCGATGTCAGCTTTGTCATCAGCCGGTTACAAGAAATGAACAGTAGCGACCAGAGATTCAAAGGAAGAATAGACCTGAATCGCATCGGCATGGCTGGTGTTGGATTAGGCGCAGTAACCGCGCTTGCTGCGGCGGGGCAGGTCTTTTATACCGCTCAAGGCGAAGAAAAAACCTTTGGAGATGATCGGATCAAGGCTTGCGTGCTCGTAAATGCAAACGTGCCGCAACGTCAAAAGGCGCATGAAGATTCGGCCTTCACAAAAATAGCAATACCCATTCTCCACATCATCAGCGCAAGGGAGCATGGGACGGGACCTGACAGCAGAATGGCCGACCGCCGCGCTCCTTACGAACACATCAGCGGCGCCGATCAGTATTTGATTACTCTTTGGGAGCACGACGAAGCTAACGTTTTTGATGGAAATTCAACCGCTGCGCATAGACAAGAAGGACCTGTAGATGAAATCATGAGGGTGGGCACTACCAAGTTTTGGGACGCGTATCTGAAAGAAGATTCGGCCTCAAAAGCTTGGTTGATCGATAGAGGACTGGCTTCTATCCTAGGCGCAAATGGAAAGCTCGAAAAGAAATTGATTAAGTGATCTTCTGTTTACTCAGCCTTTTAGGGATGAAAAACACTTGATGCTTCCAATCCCGCTTCGTGTGCGCTGCTAGGCTTCCCTCTACCGCCTCACGCGGTCATACCTTGACGAGTCGCTCCGGCAAAGCCGGAGGCTTACCCGTTTGGTGATTAACCTCTCAGGAATCTTCAGAATTATGGGTTTTGATGAATTCCCAATGATTCCGGCGGACTTAACGCAAAAAGTGTAGCAAGGTGAAGTTTAACCTCGTCACTTCCCAGGGAGTCGGCCATGGGGGAACATTGTCTCCGTAGACCGCTCGCTGCCTATCGGAGCATTCTCCCCGTTGGATCAATCAGCTTTCACTTCGGATGGATTGGGCTCATCATTGTCTCTGTGTCGAATCGCCGTCCATAACACTTCCTGCCCCGCTCTCATCGCTTCGGCGGGATCCGTCGACGATTCCCAAGCTCTCTCAAACTCCGACAATCGTCTCGGATAGCGCTGTAGCGATATCCAGCCCAGCATCCTGATGATCGGAATGAACTCGTAAGCCTGAGTGGCGATCAGACGTTTACTTTCTTGGAGAGCGGAGAACAAAACGGTCCTGCAGTACGGCTCATCCAGGGTACGAAGTGTTTCGTCATCGGGCTGAAAAGATTGTTTAATATCGAAATCGGCAAGAGTCCGGGATAGGATGTCCCTACAGGCTTTTGCGGGAGACGCCGGATGCGGCGGATATAGGGTTTTTCTCAGCTCCTTCTCAGCTTCGGCGTCATGGGCCACCCCGCACAGCGATAACCCTTGAAGAACAACCGAAATCTTTTCGCCACCTGCCTCAATGATCTCGTCGTATCGCCTTATGAGAAATTTAAGAAGTAAGGTAGGGTCAATTTCGGAACCTTCCTTCATGCAAGAGTCGGTATTTTTCATACTTCTTCCTTTGTAGTTAATAATTTGAGAATTTGCGATCCGGCCCACGTGAACAAATCCGATAGTCGCATCGGATATCCGAGGAGAAATCCCCGCGCCTCTAATGAAGCCGACGACAATCATGGTCGTATTCGAAAAACATTTTTGTCGGAGAAATGGAAAATGACGAAGAGATGGTCCGAAAAGATGAGGGAAAAGTCTAAAACGTAGCCCGAAGAGGGAGTTTTATCGTGCTGGCGGTGAAATTTCTCAAAGGGGGCTCCACGCAACGGAAGGCAAGTTTATCCGTAAGAATATTAGCCGAGGCGGAAAAGCGACTTTGGGCGAAAGCTACGACTCGTATCGGGATTGGCGCCGGTCGAATAACATCAGGCCTCTCACCAATACATGTGTACGGGAACGGGGCTGCGGCTAAATGTTCCTTACGGACGTATGTGGCTTGACGGCAAGACAGGGAAGGGTTTTTACGGAACTTTTCCCAAATAGACCCTGTCGGGGTAATGCCCCCTAGTCTGGATCCTCGGCAAGAGAGTCTATGACCGAATAGATAAAGAAAGATACCGGAAATGTCCGTGAAGCCAATTCCTGCAATAACCGAACAGGTCTCATATCAGCTCCATGGGCCGGTTATGTGCCATAAAGCTCCCTGAGAGGCGATTTGAAAGACGCTGCGTTCTTCCTGAAGAAATCCCTTCGGTGCCTGAAAAGACGTCTTAACTTTGTTCTGACGAAGCCGGTCATGGCGTGAACGCCATTACCCCGGCGCCATAGAGATTTGATCTCTTTGGCCTGCACGAGAGGACCCAAGCCATGAAGAATTCTTTTGATAGCTGAGGTCATATGGTATACCGCTTATGAGCCATATAATTCGGATGCGACTTCATGGAATGCTTGTCGCCCATCAATTTGACAAGCTGGAAGTCCATCTTTTTCCGGGCCAAAACGATCACGCTACAGGTCCGACTACTCTTTTGAGGCGTGCTACAACGGCAATAAATAGCATGTCAGTAGAACATTCCGCCTTTAGGAGTCTCATGGGCGTCGCATTCTTCATATCACGTGCCGGAGAAATCATCCGCGTCCCGGATAATCATATCGGGGCCGCAATCCGCGACCCGGAACATTTCGGGTTGACTCTCGGCGAGATTGAAGCCGCGTATATGAAATGTGGGGAACGGATGGGTATCGAAGGAACGGCCAGGAGGGAAATTCTTCTGAAGGTCATTAGGAAAGGCTGGATTCGGGTCCGCAGATACAGGAACTACTGGTCGATAACTGCGGATGCGCTTACTGACGATGCTCAAGAACTACTTCAGGATTGGGCGAAGAATATGCTGAGGGGACGTCACGGCTTCAGGGAAACCGACATGTATATGCCCGTGAAAATATCAACCTCTGGAGGAGACTTCATTTTCGCAATTAGAGATGTGGCGGAAGGCAAAAACGAGGCTTCTCTTGTATGTTGCATAACTTATTGATATTACTATTTCCGCAGAAAATGAGGTTAAAAGACGCATCATCTATCTGTAATGTCTATGCAATTGACGCATAGGCTCGACGTACATTTACTAAGAATACGTAAAGTACAAGACGGGGTATGAAGGGAATTTTCTTTCTGTAATCAGTGAACTTGCCGAATGGTCTTGTCCACTATAGAAATGGCTCCCGCCCATCTCTTGTTGTACAAAATACTATTTGAGCCCATTTCCATGATTATATCGCTTTTCCCCCTCCCCAACGCCCCACAATTGTTATTCTATTTTTTGGGAAAGCCGAAATTAGTGTAGCGACCTAAGGAGATCCAATAAATGCTGCCGCCTGAGCATTTCATCGCCTTACTCAATAAAAGATTTCCGAGACTATGGCAGGACGTTGACGCTTGCCGCGCCGAGAGTTCAAAATCTTGGCCCGGCTGGTGTTTTGTTCGGACAGATGAAATTGTCGACATCATAGAGTCCTATAGTGGCAAACCATCGAATGACGATCAACGAATGAAACACCCCACCCGCATCAGGCTTGTAACGATTTTAGCTCCTTGGCGTGTCTCTAAAAACGTGTACCGGTTTGACCCCGACATTTACCATGCCCTTATCCAAACGTCTTTGCGGGGGAATCTCCCCGTCGAACTGCTCTTGAGACTTCCTTTTCGCGGTCCATTTTAGACTTTTCCCTCATTTTTTCGGACCGATTTTTTCAAAGTAATGGCGGCATCGTAACGAGGCTTCTGGAGATGATGGGACAGTGAAGATTTTCGGAGACAGGCCCAGCAGTCGTAAGTAACCGAGCTGAATATCCGTGAATTTGTGAACCACAATCCGTTGTTCCCCCGTCCGGATGACAAGAACGTGCTCAAAGAATGTGGACATCATGAAGCTCGTCGGACGGTCAGTGGGACGTTTGTTCCAACCGGTTATCTTTGAGCCCTCCTGTTCGACGGTTATTCTCATGGTTCGCTCCATGAGCCGCCAAACCAGCAAGGAGAGCACAATGACCAACCCCAGGGCTTCTATTCTAGCGGGTGTTTTGAGAAACAGGCTGTTCACTATGGCCGGGTCTTTGAGGAAGCTGAAATTCCGCTCAATATGATGCTGATCTTTATAGATTTTCAGCAGGTCCCTTGCCTGAATCGCTTGGTTGCCGCTCGGCCTCCTCCTTATGGACTACGAGCGCTAAGCGAACATTGACGACCCCCGGCTCAACCAAAAGTCTCACGTGACACTCGCCGATTTCTCCATTCCCATTGCTCTTCAGGGACCTATCTTTACTCTGTCGGGCTTCTCGCATAGTATGTTATAGACGATGTAATGCTGCAAAGCGTGGAATGCAAACTTGCATCCGGCAGTTAAGGGCGTCAGGGAGCGAAACCTCCGGGCGGCTGGCGCTTGTTTTTTGTCTTGACAGCGGAGGGTCGCTGCAAATAGCCTACAAATTCTAAGGCAAAAGGCATATCCGGCAATACATATTCAGAAGGGGAAAGGAGTCTATTATGATCAGGACGAAAGGTATTACGGCAATACTCTTCTGTTTAGCCGCTATCTCGGTTTTCGCGGCGCAGACCCCCATAAGACTTCAGCCACTGGATAGCGTAGTCAAGACACTAGTTTCCGACGTAAAACCTCATGACGCTATAATACTGCCCATAATCACCTGGGGTGGCGACATAGCGACCATATACGCAAACGGGAATAACGACATCACAAGCCCGAACAGTATTTTTGCAAAAGAGAACCTCAAATTCAGATTAGTCCGAATGGACGACTTCAAGAAGCAGATCGAAGCTTACATGTCGGGGGAATCCCCGTTCCTCAGAGGCACGCTGGGCATGATAAACATGGCTTTGGATGTGATTTCCAGAGACCCTCGAACAAAGCCGGTAATAGTCTATCAATTGACCTGGTCGAACGGAGGAGATTGCCTGGTGGTCAAAGGAGGCGTCAACTCCGTGAAGGATCTCAGAGGCGCTACCATCGCGGCCCAGGCCTATGGGCCACACCAGGTCGACTATGTGGACAAGATTCTTAAGGATGGCGGGTTGAGCAAGGATGACGTTACGATTATCTGGACGAAAGATATAACCGGAACGGAGGATTCTCCCGCAGAAATCTTCAGACGAAATGACGTCAAAGCCGCGTTCGTCATTTCGTCCGACGCGTCTGTTCTCACTTCCAAAGGTACGGTCGGGACAGGGTCGGACGCGTCGGTAAAAGGAGCGAGAATCCTCTTTTCAACAAAGACCGCCACCAATGTTATCGCTGATGTCTATGCCGTGAGGTCGGACTATTTTGCCGCTCACAGAAAAGAAATACGGGATTTCGTACACGGGCTCCTTCTTGCCGAGCAGGAATTGAAAGGGATATTCCAAAACAAACAATCCAGAGTGGACGATTACAAGAAAACCGTTACAGCGGCCGCCAAAATCCTTCTGGACAGCAGTGAAGCGGTTGGAGACGTAGAGGGCCTGTACTCCGACTGCAAATACGTCGGCTTTCCCGGTAATGTTAAGTGGTTTACCGACGAGAAATGGCCCACGAATTTTGCAAACCTTACGCATGAAATGCAAAGCGTCCTGATCGCTGGTGGTATGCTGAAGAAGAAATACCCCCTGGAATGGGCTAGATGGAATTACAAGGATCTGTCCGCCGGACTCACCAATATTGAGGCGGTTGAAATTCCAAAATTTCAGACAGAGGAATTGTCAAAAGTAGTCGAGAAAAAAAGGGCTATGGGGACTCTGCGCGAGGGAGAACTTTTCTCTTTTGAGATCTATTTCCAGCCCAATCAAAATACTTTTCCTCCGGAGATCTACACCGACGCTTTCAATAAGGTGGTTGATCTTGCTTCCACATATGGAGGTTCGGTTATCGTTGTGGAAGGCCACAGCGATCCTCTGGGCTACCTGAAGAAAAAGAGAGAATCAGGCTCTTCCGAGGTGATTCTCAAACGAATTGAACAGGCCGCCAAGAACCTCAGTCTTACCCGCGCATTGGGGGTCAGGGACGCTGTCATGGAATTCGCCAAGAATCGAGGCGTAAGCCTGGACCCCAGTCAATTCACCACAGTGGGATATGGGATCACCCAGCCCAAGACCGGGATTTGTGGGTCCGAACCATGCCCTCCGAAAACAAAAGAAGAGTGGTTGTCCAATATGCGGGTGGTCTTCCGTATCATCCAGGTCGAAGCTGAGGAATCAGCCTTCTCACCTGTAAACTAGGGGGGCTTCGATGAGATTAGGATCTCTTTCCATGCTGTTGGTGGGATTGTTGGCGCTTGGATGCGAGTCGGCGCCTCCTCCTCATACGCAAACCGCCAAAGCCCCCCAAACAGACAAATCGCAGCAGAGTTCGGCGCCTAGGACTTCCGAAAAGAATCAAGCATGGCCCTATATTTCAGAAGCCAAGGAAGGCACCTCGTTGGCTTCCAACCTTACCGGAAGGAATTTCGTATTCGTTTTTGACGGCTCGGGAAGTATGGGGGGCACGGCTTGTGGAGGAGGAAGACCTCGAATTCTGCCCGCAAAGGAAGCGGCGATTCAATGGGAAAGATCTGCGCCGGCTGACGCGAACATAGGTCTGGTAGCCTTCCACAGGGGCGGATGGACAAGGATTCCGCCTACAAGAGATAGGCAAGCGTTTGAACAGGCCATCCATTCCGTTGAATCGGGAGGCAACACCCCCTTGGCTGCGGCGTTCAATGACGCTTTTAACTACCTCACTCAGCAAGCGCAATCACAGTTGGGTTATGGCGAATATACTATCGTGACGACGACTGACGGGGAAGCCGATAGCGTCCCTGAATTGAGCCGAAGGGTTGAGCGCATTTTGAAAGTATCCCCAATCCAAATATATACCATCGGCTTCTGTATCGAACAGAACCACGCCCTCAATCAACCGGGGCGAACAATCTATCGATCTGCGAACAATCCTAAGGAATTAGCCGAGGGTCTGCAGGATGTGTTAGCCGAGGCCGAGGATTTTTCGGTGCAGGATTTCAAAAAATAGGACATTTGATCGGATTTAAAAGGGCTCAGGAGATCGCCGGATGTATAGGAGAGTTGTAGGCGCCGTCTTATTACTAATCATAGGAGTGATCGCCATAGTCGGGACCTGGTACCTATTGCCAAGGCTCCAGGATCGACAACAGCGATCCACAAGTGACGCAGGAAAACCCAAGGCGCTATCTCTGTCGCCCTCGACAATTGGGTCGGCTATTTTGTGCTCAGGTCGCCGGAGATGAAACAGCAGATGAGGCGACAGGGATGGTCGCTGAAAATCGAAGACGACAACTCCGATCTGCCGGGGCGAATGAAAAAATTGGCTGACGGAGAGATCGACTTTGCCGTGGCGACTATAGACTCTTACATTCTCAATGCCGCTAAACTCAATTTTCCCGGCGTCATCATTGCCGTCATCGATGAATCCAAGGGTGGCGACGCGATCTTAGCCCGAAAAGAAAAAGCTTCCAATTTGGATCAGATCAAAAGTCTACCGGGCTTGCGAATAGCTTTTACTCCTGATAGCCCAAGTCATTTCTTGGCCAAGGCGGCCGCTTATCATTTTAACGCGCCTGAACTCTTGCCTCGTGGGAAAGCCAGGATTGAGACAAAAGGATCGGAAGAGGCTTTGAAGAGGCTCACATCCGGGAAAGCGGACGTAGCGATCCTGTGGGAGCCCGATGTTTCGAAAGCCCTTCAAGACGACGGAATTGTGAAGATTCTCGGGACCGAAGACACGGAGCGTCTAATCGTGGATGTGCTCCTGGTTAACAGGAAGTTCTCTCAGGAAAATCCCAATGTCGTCAAAATTCTGCTGTCAACTTACTTTCGAGTCCTCAAGGCTTACTCGGAAGACCCCAAATTGTTGGAAAAACAGCTCACTCAGGAAACCGGATTGCCGGAAGATTCCGTTGCTCGGATGCTCCGCGGAGTCAGGTGGGTCAATCTGACGGAGAACTGTGAAAAATGGTTCGGAGTATCTTCATCCGGAATTCGTGGGGACGAGGACATTGTATCCACAATAGAATCTACCATAGGGATACTGATAAGTTCGAATGATTTCAAGAGTTCTCCCTTACCGAACGGGGACCCGTATAGAATCATTTATTCAAAGTATTTGGAAGATCTTTTCTTGAAGGGGTTTTCAGGATTTACTTCTCAAAGAAACCAGGCAAAGGTTTCGGGCAGTTCCTTGGAGGCCAAATTTTCAGCGTTGGACGATAGCGGTTGGAACAGGCTCAAAGAGGTTGGAACCTTAAAAATTGACCCAATTTCTTTTCAGCACGGAGAAGCGGAACTACAGTTGCTGGCGAAGCAGAGAGTCGATAAATCCATCGAGATGCTGAAGCACTATCCCAATTTCCGGATCGTCATCAGAGGCCACACAGACACACGAGGCGACCCGGAAGAAAACACAAAGTTGTCCCAGGAAAGAGCCGATAATGTGGCAAAGTACCTTCAGATGGTTTACAACATAGATCCCAATCGTATTCACGCGGTAGGTCTTGGTGGATCAAGTCCGCTGCCGAGGCTGCCGGAAGAGACGTTGAGAGAATGGAATTACAAGTTGCCGCGGGTTGAGATAATTCTCGTGCGGGAAGACATTTAACCGCTTTTCTTGATGGTCGGCGCCGATGACTGAACCTCCCACATTGAAAGACTTTTCCAAAGAGTCCATAAACAAAGCGGTCATTAAGGAAGCTTTGACTCACCCGGCTTCGCTATTTTCCGGCGTGTTGACCCTTCTGTTCGGGCTATCCGGCGGACTCTTTTCGTCGCCTTTACTCTTAGGAGCGTCGGCTGGCGCTTTCCTGATCGGGGCAAGTAGTCTCATAGTCAACTATTGCTTCAGATACGATTCACTAGGCCGCCGCTATTTAAAAAGCCTGTCTCAACGTATTATTGACCAGAGAGCGGACCTCATCGACAACCTTCAATCCGATTTGTCCGAATGTTTGAGTGTGGACGAAGATCGCATCCGCCAGGGAATTGATCAGTTTTCCGCTGTGAAACAGAAATACTCGGATATCCGACAACTTATTTCAGACAGGTTCGATGATAGCGAGCTGGTTTATGGAAGGTTCATAGAGTCGGTCGAGCAAGTTTATCTTAGCGTGCTGGATGCGCTAAGAGAAATAGTCGGAATCATGCAAGGTTTGCCGGATGAGGAAGAAGCCTCGACACGCGTGAAACGAACAAAGGGGCGGCATCCGGACGAGGCTGAGCAAAGACAAATCGCAGCGGTTTCCAAGAGACACGAACTACGGTTGGCTCAGTTGAAGAAAGTGGATGACTTACTGGTCAAGAACGAAGAGGCGTTGACGCAACTCGAAGAAGCCGCTGTGG
Source organism: uncultured delta proteobacterium (assembly GCA_963747865.1). Classification (GTDB taxonomy): domain Bacteria; phylum Desulfobacterota; class Desulfomonilia; order Desulfomonilales; family Desulfomonilaceae; genus JBBSBY01. The sequence continues at coordinate 10,421 of CAVVHK010000046.1, forward strand.
CAATTTCTTCGATGAGAGCAGAAGACAGATTCTCGGACATTGACCCGGAGGAATCTATCCAGCGGCTGAAAGAAATTGCCCAAAGAGCGGCAACGATCTATGGGGGAGATGTCGGGAGCAAACCATGAGGGTCACGGCGCCTTTATGGAGACGGTCCGACAGGGCGCTCGTTCGCTCACGCGGAGAGAGCGCTTCGTCGCCTCGCTTCTCGCAATTACACCGTTAGGTTTAGTGCCTTTGAAGCAATACTTTAAATCCCCGCGCGGCTGAAGGGGGACGACTATAACGGGCCATAACTGAATAGTCTCCCGATATCCGGATTTGCCTTGAAATAAAACGACTTCTTTTGACAACGGTCCATCCAAAGGGAGGGAGAAACATGAAGAAATCTGTGATCGCCTTGGTAGCCGGCATTCTGGTTCTCATTATGAACGTGGCATATGCGACGGACTCATTTCCGGTCTTTGAAATTGCCAATTCTCATTATACCGGCTGGGAGCCCTGGTGGCTGGCTCAAGAGAAGGGGATCCTGAAGAAATGGGGAGACAAATATAAGGTGGCTCTTAAAGTGAGCCCGCCCATTGATTATGTTGAATCCATTAATCTGTATACAGCCGGCAAATACGGAGCGGTAGCCATAACCAATATGGATGTGTTGACAATACCTTCAACCGGAGGGGTGAAGTCTGTTGCCCTCATTGTCGGTGATTTCAGCAACGGCAATGACGGCATAGTGTCTAGGAAAGCTAAGTCGGTGAAGGATTTGCTCGGGGAAGAGATAAAACTGGTTCAGTTGACGGTATCCCATTATCTCCTGGCCCGTGCCCTGGATATGAACAAGATGTCGGAACAGAACGTGACGCTTGTGAATACTTCCGATTCGGATATAGCGGCCATTTTTGCCGCCGACCCGAAGGGGACGGTAGTGACCTGGAATCCACCGCTCTTACAATGCAAGAATGTAAAAGGGGCTAGCCTGCTGTTTGACTCCAGCCGCATTCCGGGAGAGATCATGGACCTGCTCGTTGTCAAGGCCGATACTCCTGATAACGTGAAGAAGGCTTTGGTGGGCGCCTGGTACGAGACGACGGCTCTCATGAACAGCAAAAGCAAAGAGGGTAAAGAAGCCATTCAATTCATGGCGCAGTTTTCCGGAGGCACGGAAGCTGAATTCCGGGCTCAGCTCAAGACCACCAGAATGTTCTACGAAGCCAAAGAGGCTGTAGGCTTCGCCAATAGTTCGGACCTCAAGAAGACTATGGAGTACGTGCGGCAATTCTGTTTCACTCACGGCCTGTTCGGGGACTCAGCTAAGTCCAAGGATTATATCGGGATTCAATTTCCCGACAAGGCAATTATAGGCGATGAGAAGAACGTCAAGCTGATTTTTGATTCAAAATACATGCAAATGGCTGCCGAAGGAAAGCTCTGAGGTGTTTCCAGGTAACGGGACAAATACAATTCTCAATTGAGGAACACTTATGAGGCCTTACCCGAGACTCTTCGGCCTTTATGCAAAGCCTGACGGGCGCCTAAGGATCGTTTTGGGACTTATGCCGATCGTGGCGCTTGTGGTTCTGTACCTCGTTGCGTCGCACGCCAGGCTGCAGGAAAACCCCGATGATAAGCTGACCCCCTCGATTTCCAAAATGGTCGAGTCAGTCCATCGGATAGCGTTTACGCCTGACAAAAGGACCGGTAAGTATACGCTCCTGGAGGATACCGTCGCTTCACTCAAACGGATAGGTATAGGACTGGGATCGGCGGCGGTGGTCGGGCTCCTGATCGGTATAAATTTGGGACTTTTCCCTGGTTTCAGGGCGCTGTTCGAAACCATTGATCAAGTTTCTCTCCATTGTCCCTCCTCTTGCCATCTTGCCTGTCTTGTTTATTATCTTTGGAGTCGGAGAAGCCGGAAAGACGGTCTTGATTTTCATAGGCTCAATGTTTCTTATAACGAGGGACATCTGCCGAGCCACGGACGAAATCCCGAAGGAGCACATAGTAAAAGCGTTGACTCTGGGCGCCTCTCAGTCTCAAGTGGTCTATTCCGTTATCCTGCCGCAGATTATCCCTAAGCTCCTCACCACCGTCAGGATCTGTTTGGGAGGCGCCTGGCTGTTTCTTATAGCCTCGGAGGCAATAGCGTCGGTAGATGGTCTAGGTTACAGGATATTTCTTGTCAGGAGATACCTGGCGATGGACATAATCATCCCTTATGTATTGTGGATAACACTCATTGGATTTTTGATGGATACGATTCTTCGCCTCATAATTAAATGGGGATATCCCTGGTATGAGCAGGAGGGATAAAGTTGAATCAGTCTCAAATCAATGATAGATACAAAGAGGGCCACGCCCTGTTTATGCAAGACGTGTACAAGCTCTACGGCCGGAAAATGGTGCTTGATAATATAGACCTTTCGCTGTCGAATCACGAGTTGTGCGCTGTCGTGGGACCCAGCGGGTGCGGAAAATCCACATTATTGCGGATAGTTGTGGGACAGGAGCAACCAACCCGGGGCGCCGTGTGTATAGACGGCGTAGACGCTGGCTTTCCGGACAAGAGTCGAGGAATCGTTTTTCAGAAGTACTCCTTATTCCCGAACCTGAAAGTCATCGAGAACGTCATGGTCGGTCGCAAATTAATGAGCACTTGGTATGAATGGATATTCAATAACAAGGAACTTTCCGAAGAGGCTACTTCGCTTCTGGAAAGAATGAGACTTGGAGAACACTTGCACAAGTACCCGCACGAGCTATCCGGAGGTCAGCAGCAGCGGGTGGCGATCGCCCAGAGCCTCATATTGAAACCGAAGATTCTTCTCATGGATGAGCCTTTCGGCGCTCTTGATTTTGGAACCAGAGAGTACATGCAGACGCTTCTTCTGGACATTTGGGAAAATTTCAATATGACAATCATTTTTGTCACGCATGACCTTGAAGAAGCGGTGTTTCTGGGAACCAGGGTCATTGTCCTGTCGCAACACTACAGCGATGACAGGGGGGATCATTTTGAGAATCGCGGAGCCAGAATTGTTGCTGATTATCCTTTAGAGAAAAAGGCGTCGCCGACTGCCCTTAAAGAGACCGCTGAATTTGGAGCGCTGGTGCAGGAAATAAGAAACTTATGGTTTTGAGGCCACTCACTTGAGGCATGTGAAGGATTTCAACTTGAGACATCGCGACTCGTTCCGAACGGATTAGCCCCAAGGCCCTGGAGGTGTAACGGACCCCGAAAACCGGGCAGAGGTCTTAAGCCTGGATTTTGCGAGTTACGAATTGGGCCGATTCGGCACATACGCGAGTGGCGATTTGGAGTCTTTTTCAACCTCTTTGTGCCACCATGGATTGTTGTGGTGGCATGATGGATCGCGCTCAACTATTCAAGCAACGAAGAATCAGCTAATAACCCTCGAAAAATCGGATTTTGGGCGCACTCCTCCCCCTAATATATGGAACCTTGTTGAAAGGAGGCTGATTCTTACGACAGAGTCAAGGCAGCCAGGCGGCTTTCCATCCGGTTCCACTCTTCTCTGTACGGATAGCCTGCACTCAAGGCCAAGACCCACTCCCCATCGGTGAAAAGCAGCCTGGCTGCCGGATATATCAACCACCCCCTCAATGTGTTTGGTCTCTCACGCCACCGATGAGGATCAAGCGCCATGCGCTGGAACCAGATCATCAGGTTGTAAGCCAATACCGCAGCCTGAAGAAGGGTATGATTCGCCCAAAATTCGTGAACAAGCATGGAACCGAAAGCCATCTGGTTTTTCTCAGCGCCGATCAGATTCTCCGCTACTGCTCTCTTGTCGTAGAACTGCTCGGTCTTCAAAGGTGTCAGCCCGATATCGGTCACCCAAAGACCGTAGCTGTATTCAGGGATAGGAAACAATACCCCGTCCTTCTCGGGAATAAGAATGCCCACCAAACGCCGAACAGACAGACGCTTCTTCAGAGGTCTCATACCATTTCGCAATTCAACAAGTAACTTGTAGATAGGGGAAGTTTGTCATTGACCTCATCTTTCCGGGATGACAGTCAAGCTCTCGCAATCCTTCGCAGAGAGCTTTCTCGACACCATCAAGTGACTTGAACGCTTTGTTTGGGAGGTATTTTTCTCTCAACTCCTCCCACAGATGCTCTACCGGGTTTAGTTCCGGGCTGTAGGCCGGCTGCCGTATCAGTCGTATGTTCTCGGGGATTTTCAGATCCTGGGATGTGTGCCATCCAGCTCCATCCACCAGCATGATGACAAAGTATTCCTTGAAATCATTGGAGACTTCCTCCAAGAATAGGTTCATCATGTCCGTGTTTGCGTAAGGCAGGATCAAGGAAGTCATCTTTCCGAGGGCCATACACACAGCCGCGTACACGTAAATGAATGTCCGGACGACTTGCTTTAGGACCTTGGGTCTGATCCCTTTGGGAGCCCAGCATCTTCGAATGTCGGTTATCCGCCCAAAGCGTCCCTCATCTTGGGCCATGATGATCACCGGCCGAGCGTCTTCCGGATCTCTTCGTTCCACAATCTCGGCTACGAGTTCCGGGAAGTTTTTTTAAAAGCCTCTTGAGTTTCCTCGCCGCCATCCGGATGAGCGGGGCGAGGCGCAACTTCCCGCCATCGATTTCTATGGAGCATCCGGTACACCGTCGAGTGATGGACCTCATGGTCCAACAGCTCTTCAAGAGCCCTCTTCATCCGGCCGGCGACGCAGATCTCGCCTTTGGAAGCTGGATCGAGAAACGGCTCAAGAAATTCGGCCTCTTGGTCTTTGCTCAAATAGGCCCGACATCTCTTGCCTAACCCATCGGCTTCTATCGCTTCCGGACCGAATCTGTTGTATTGAGAGATCAGGTTGTGCACAGTAGAAACGGAAACGTCCGTGTGAATAGCGATCTGTCGGGCTGGGCGTGGATCTACCAAAGCGTTCCAAACCACCAACCGTCTGCGATTCTCCCTTCCCGTTGTCTCCTAGAGGCGTAACGACACCTCAAACTCCGAAAGATGAGGCTTCGCCGACGTCACTCTGCCCACGATATTCCTCTCCACGAAACTACGTGGGAAAGCCTATAGCACATTCCAAACCAAATTGCGAACTGGTATTAGACCGCCTCGAAGCTCTTGACGCCCTTGGCCTTGAATATCTGAACGGCGTTGGCCTTGAGTTGATCATTTCCTGCAAAGCCTACGTCCAAGCACACGACCCGCTCGGGCTTCTGGTGGGCCATGGCACGGATGAGTTCGAGGGTTAGCTCTCGGTCCAAACAAATCAAGAAGGCCCCGCCCGCTGCGCTGTAAACGGTCTTATCCGCCTTTACCAACCTCTCTACTGGCGTGGTGAGAGGAAAGGCGCTCTTGAGCAGGAGTTCTACAGTATGTCCTCAGGGGTTCGGTTTTCACGGATGTGGTGAACATGCAAATCAAGCTGATGTTGTAACGATTGCACATCTCCCGTCGGAACGTCAGCGTTCCATGTATGGAAGTTTGACTCGGCAAGCTTGAAGACTCTGAAACCTCGATCTTGCGTCCCATGAAGGGGTAGTTCATCTGTCTTCAAGTCGTTCAGTTTCTGGATGACTCTACGGACTCGCTCCCTGCAAATGTCAGTAATCGTAGGATAGCCATCCCGGCCAGTAAGCTCGGGAAGCTGAACCAAAATAAATTTCCGATTCCCGTGATCCTCCTGATTCAGCTCAAGCACAGCATGGGCAGTAGTTCCCGATCCAGCAAAAAAGTCCAATACCAGATCATCATTTTCCAGTGCCTGCTCACAACAATATTTGATGAGACCAATCGGCTTCGGTGTATCGAATACCCCTTTTCCTAGTAGCCTTTTCACTTCTAAGGTCCCTGCTTCATTTGAAAATTCAGGACCAATCCAAAAGGTCTTAGGTTTGATCCTCTTTACACCTTCCTCGTTCTCTGCATAGTCGATCTGAAAAATGTCCTCTCATATTACCCGTTTTTATTGATAAAATGACTATTCTGGTAAACTTTCAGAGAAGTAATTTAGGATGATCCCATTGGGTGATGTTCGCGGACGTCCAACCCGTGCTATAATTGCCGGTCAGTTGAGGGTGAGTTGCTTCAAGAGCGACTAGAATCCCATAGAGAAGTGTCTCTCTCCTCCATGTCGAAGCCCCCACATGGAGAGACCGTCAAGGCTTTCATTTTGCCAATGCAAGACTCACGCCTAATTCCTGAAGGCCCAGAACTTCGCATACTTTTTCCGGTAAGAGCATCTTTCAGGTGGGTTAGATTCATTGACATGGGGTCAAAGGCGCACATGCGAACCCCGTTGAATGGTAGGGAGCCCTCCGTTACCTTCAAAACGGATGCCGCTAAAGTGGATAAGTTTATGACAGGAGGGATTTAGGGGCGCGGTAGGAGTTGTCACAATTGTCGTATAGATGAAAGGCGCCCTTAAATCCCCGAATCGAAATCATTGAGACCGGCGGTTATTGAGACGATCCGACCATCAATTAAACGAGAGGCTAAGAGGCATTTAGAGTCAGGACTTGCCTTGAGACGCCCCCTAGTTTCTTAATTGAAAAAATAGAAAAACCACGTGACATTGGTGGGATGAAATTACTCTAACCGATGAGAGATACGCCTGTCCACAGAAATTTCTGACAGGCCCAAAGATATCTCCCGGATCGACTAGCTTCGTTGACATGGGGACCAAAGGGAGTTGTTGGATTAACACCTGATCCTTGAGGCAAGCCCTTCGGTCGCAAGACGAAGCCTTCGGAGGCAATTTGAGCAGAAGGCTTCGCCGTGGCGAACCAGATTCGGGTGATGAGTGTGCTTCATAAGGCATTAACGAGAAAAGTGGCCCCTTGATCCCTCGGAGAGGATCGTATCATAGATTGATCTATAATAGTTGACCCAATCGGCCTTCAACATAGGACCACTGTTGGCCGACCAGCTCACCCGAATCCGCTGCGCTGTTGTCGAATCCGATGAGGCGAGTTGGGTTTGATTCATCATCGTCTCGGGAGGTGGCGACTTTGCTGAGCTTTCCATTATTCTTCGCCACTTCTTGCGCTCCAATACGCCCGGCGCTGAAGTGAGTGGTAAGGGTGTGGAAGGAACAGTTTCTCTCCACAACGGCTCATGGATCATGGATATATGAATCATTGCGCTTTCATAGCCTCTTCGGAGTTTCGCAGGACTATCAGGAGGGCTTCCTCGCCAGTTGAGCCCAAGAATTCGATCATAAGCATTGTCCCCGTGCTTCCAGGGTAAAGAGCACCATGTGACGCATTCTTCATGCGTCTAATCTCGATTAAGAAAAAAACGGTCTAGGCCGCTCTGATGAGCGGCCTAGTATCCGTGGTTTGGCTGTTCCAAGCCCGAGCGTTTCACTCCTATGGGCTATAAAGAAACGCAGTATTCTACCGAGTATGGAGCAAACGGATGCAGGGAAAGATCATAACTCTCCGCCGCTGCCGATGTACCTCGCTCAACTGCCGCCGAACCCACCGAGCATGTTCTCCGATTTCTTCACACCTAGTCTCCTGGCGCATCGAACAGGTACCCGGATCGCAGTTAGGTTTACAAGCGGCCTCCTCAGCCAGCTTTTTCATACGATCAAGACGGTCATACACATTTGCGATTACGTCCATTGGCACGCTCATGGTTTTGTCCTTTCCTAAGGCGCTATTCCTATGGAAAATTTGTCGAGGCCTTTATCTGTTCATCATTTATAGACTCTTTGAAATGGAAAGGACTTATATAAGCCCACGCCGCTGAGCCTGGATAGGATTTTGCACCCTTGATCGAGGTTCCCGCTCCGCATTATTGTCACTGGAGACCAATAATTCCGTCTCTGCAATAGCCCCAACACCTCAGCCCCTCCCGTGAACCTTTGCCTTTCAAGACTACTATCTGCGACCTCTCATAATACCAATGTTTTTGAAGCCGGCGTTAAGAAGGTTACCTATGGCTTTATCCTCAAGGGTTCGCGAACGACATTTTATAATAATTGTTCCACAAGGATTGCGCCTGTTCTTAAACTCAAATAGATAATCAGGAACAGGCGCCAAGTCGGCGTCCTTTTTCTCGCCATCAAGCGCTACCGGCCATAGGAATAATGGACCATGGACCAGTGTGGGCACATATCCGAGGCAAGCGCATTCATCCACCGACCCCACCTGCACCAGCATCACTCCTTTCGGATCGTCCCTCCAGAGCTTGTAAGCTTCCTTTTCCGAAATCTCAATGAGATTGACAGGCCCGTCTCCTGCTTCCGCGTCTAAGACTGGTCCTGCGGAGGCGAAAATAGACATCAAAAGCAGCAGGGCCACGCTGGATATTGGAGCCAACGCCATCTTTCACACCTCACTCTCCGGGTTTTGCGGTTCGGCCTGAGTTAAGCGAATTTCCCGGTTCGTTTAGGTTCATTCCGTACGCCATATTCTCCGTCTTTTTTCCGTTTACCGCCCTTGAATTTCGATCACGGCTTAGAAACGGAGGAATTGGTTGATTCAAAGCCGTTGCGCAGATGCGCGTCGTTGAGAGATATACGAATCCGGTCAATATGAGGATCAGCGGTTCCGAGGGTTTTCTCCAGCGTAACTAAGCCTTGGTGTACAACAGCTCGGCGAGATGATATTTCTCCCTGAATTTTGCCACATCGGCAAGAATCACTATGAACTCGGCAGTGCATGGATGTTCCTTTCCATAAGCCGATTCGGCCTTCTTCCACGATTTCATGGCAAGATGCACGGCCCCCGTCGTATCGCCCTGGGCGCAGAGTTGACTTACGGCCACTCGTGCGTCCTCAGCGCATGTATCTTCGGCAAAAGAGCTCGTGCAAACAAACGCGAAAATGAGCGTCGCACATATGGTCAACACTTTCGATCTCATAGTTCCCCCCCTTGCGTCATGCTGTATTCTTAATTATGTGCGTGACTTGCGAGGCAAACGTCACGCTTCGCCTGACAAACGGAACAATGTTCCATTGACGGACAGTTTTTTGTCTTCGAGACACGAGCAGTGTCTCTGCCCTTCACCCCTTGTTTCTGCTCTCCGCTGTGGGCCACTCTTTGGCATGAAAGTTGGGATTGCCAGCGTTGTGGAACTTTGAGCTCCCCCGAAGTCTAGAGCGACTCTGTCTGCGATAGCTGCACTCAAGGCTGATTCTTCCCCTTAGACAATTGTGGTTTGTGGGCTTCCGATAGGTTTCCAATGTAGCATCCCAGGAGCCGGAATGCTCATGATTGCTGTTTAACGAAGTGAAGCCATGAGGTTTGATTGCAATACGTGTGCCACGTTCATTCGGATTCAACAAGGCTAATATGCTAATATACAGTTGCGTTGAAACGTGTTCCGACTTCGAAGAATGGATAAATTTAGCTAATTTCGCGTCTCTACCATGATATGCTTTGCAATATCGAACTATTATGCTGGCTAAAATTAGCCGGCGTTTGCGCGGAAAAAGCACACAGTATTCCCTAAACCCCTCCGGGATATCCATCGAATAGGTTTGGGCTATCGGCTCGCATATCCACTAGATCGCTACGGGTAGACGCTTGACTTATAAGTTTGTTCATCGTTCGTCTAATAATATTCACCAAAAGGGACATAACCGTTCGCGAGGAAAAGATTCCCTTGCTCCGCCTCAGTTGGAATTGGACAAAGTCAGCTAAGAGTTTGTCGCTGATCAGGAACTGATGGATTCGTAAAAGTATCAAATACTTCTGTTTCGATCCAGTAACCTATTGATTCAATAGAATACCTATTAGCGAAATCTGACTTTTTGCGGAACCAACAGGAACTAAGAACCAGTCAGGACCCCATTCGCGAACGTTCCCGGTTTTGAGTAAAACCCTTGTCGCCCGTCACGTAAAATCGGGGAGAATCGTTCTCAGGTCGCTTATCCTGCGAATCTCACAAGGCGCTCGGGTCTGCGGTAAGCCGTTGCGCCCTTTATATATTGCGTCAGCCGTAGTTTCTGTGTAGGCACTTTAAGAGCCTACTATCCGGTTTTGCCCGCCGCAAAGTATTTCGCCAACTGCTTGGACTTCAAAGAAGAAACCTTCAGCCTTTTCATAAAGGCGAAGCTGGGCGCTTTTGCACTGACCAAACGGCTTCTACAGATTCTTTGGAGTCAAGCTTTGGTATTGCGGCACCTTGTTCCCGAATGCTCTACTGCTTAATTCGCCGGGGCATAAAGAGGATTATCCCGGAACAATCTTGCTCATAATCGCCTCTTGAAAGACCCCAATTTGTGACCGCGGAAAGCGGCTGATCGTAGTCCCTTTCTTGCAGCATTCCCGCCGATCAACATGCAGCACGTACGGCATGTTCGTGTTCCACTTCAAAATCAGGACTGCAAAACCAAGAAGACTCGGACTCTAACCAGATAGCCATTTTGGCTGGTTATGACCGGAATCAGACAAGGTGGACAACTTAGACACCCGATTTAGGGGACCACCATCACAAAAATTTACATTAGCAGAAGAATGTCGTATGCTGGCTGAAGCCTCAAAAATTTATGATAAGCTTTACCCCTCCGGCTAAGCTGTCCACGTTGTCTTTATTGTTATAATTATGTAGTTTTATTATGTTTTTGTGTGGACAGCTTGCCCGTTTCACCTTGTCCACACGTTGTCCAAGTTGTCCGGTTTATAATGCTTAACGCATTCGGTAGTTCAGTGAAACCTGTTGAACCTTTTCCGGATTAATCCTGTAGACGGTGATTTTTTTTGCCTTGGCTGAGCTTCCTGTCTTTGCCGTCTACAACGTCCAAGTCATGAATGAGTTTGCCTAAGCGGTCTTTACTGAGAGCTCCTATGTTCAGTCCTTGCTGTTTTATGAAGTCGATAGCAGAGGTATGAATGTGATCCAGATCGTACCAGTCTTCTTTCTGAACCAGCTCATAGAGACATCTGAGAATAACGTTTTCTACAGCGGTATTGTTTAGCGCCTCAGTCTTTGCCGTGTAGGATGCGTTGGCAAATCCTATCAGCGATTCTATTTTCTCAGCATTCCCTACTGACACGCCTACCGTCAATATGGGCTTAAACAGATTCCACTCTCTTGAATCAAATACAGCCTCAGCCGCGCGTTCTATCTGTTCATAAACAGTCCTGATGGTCGTCCCAAGGTCCATGGCCACAAGGAACAGTTCATCACGTATCTGTTGAAAAAGGGAGTTTGTAAGCTCCACCTCCGCCTCTTGAATCTTATCATATAGGAGCGTTTCATGGCGATCTGAATGGTACGGGAAGCCAAAGTGTCTTCCAGTCCGTCTATCGAGCCGAATACACGGGGGCTGTAGTTGTGGTATTCCCGAGCCCTGAATGTGTCCTCAGCCTTTTCACTCCTAATTGTTGTGTGACCCTTTTAACATCAACCCCATGAAATGGCTGTGCGCAGCTATGAGCCAAGCGAATTAAAAGCTTAGATTAATGGGCCATTTTGGAGCAACCTATACGATTAAGCTTGACCAGGGGAGCTCGGAAAGATAATCTGTACTCAGGTTTTGTATATTATTGGTGCTCCAAAAGCAGCAAGTGCCATGATTTTTTTTTGGGGGGGGCGCTATGTCCGGGCGTACTGAAACCAACCGAAACATTGGCTTAACCAGGTTGGAATTACCCGGTCGGTCTTATACCAGCCTTTTCCGAAAATTCATTCTGGCTTCGGTGACGTGCTCGGTAATTCCCTTGCTGATTGTCGGATGGGCTGGCCAACTCTACTATTTTCGGTTCTCATTATTCAGGGCCGCCGATTACTTCCAAAGGAACGTTGAATACAATCGGATAATTGTGCAGACATTTGTCCGAGAGCGCATATCGGATCTTAAGCTCCTTGCGTTTACCCACTCTCTAGGCTTCTTGACGGATTCCTCAAATCTAAGAGAAGCCTTCAACATACTGAATCAAGACGGGTACTACTTCACCGACTTGGGGGTTATTGATGACGTCGGCAAGCATATGGCCTACGTAGGTCCGTATGATCTTATGGACAAGGATTACTCTTCGACCTCCTGGTTCAAAGAGGTCATGGAAAAAGGCGCCTACGTGAGTGATATGTTTATGGCGTATCGCGGGGCTCCCCATTTCATCATGGCAATCCGCTGCTCGACGGGGAAAACCAACTGGATTCTGAGAGGAACCATCGATAACGAGTTCCTAAGTTCCCTTGTTGAAGCTGGAAGACTGGGCCGAACCGGTGAGATTTTTTTGGTCAATCGACAAGGCGTCTACCAGACCATGCCTAGGTTCAATGGGAAGATTATGGATGCGGCGCGTTTGCCCATAAATTCATTCAGCAGCGAAAGCGGCTTAGGGTTTATTGATACAAGATTGCCTTCTGATAGGCTCCTTCCTCTAAACAACTTGGGACTCACCGATTTAATAAAACACAGCCTTATGCGTTCAAACTCCCTGGAGGTAGTTGGCTACTCGCGGCTGAGTATCCCCGAGTGGTCGCTGGTTGCCAAACAAAGCTATTCCGAGGTTTTTGGGGACATCACCCGGGTGAACACAGCAATTCTGATTATTCTCCATTCAAGCATTTTTGCGATTCTGATCATCTCAATCTTAGCCGCTCGATACATGATCAAGGCCATCAAGAAAAGGGATGAGAAGGCGGCTTTGTTGGACAGGCAGTTAACTCAAGCCGGTAAACTGGCCTCGATTGGAGAACTGGCTGCGGGCGTAGCGCATGAAATAAACAATCCTTTGGCGATAATTTTGACGGAAAACGAGATCATGCGTGACTTGACCGAAGATGAACCGACCATCGACGTCGGCCTCAAGAATGAACTTTCGAAGTCTCTCTCTCGCGTTGACGCCCAGGTGGAACGGTGCAGTCACATTACTCACAACATGTTGCGCCTATCTCGTAAGATTTCCGCTAGTGCGCATTTTGTTGATCTAAATCTTGTTTTGGGAGAAGTTGTAGGGCTACTGGAGAAACAGGCAAAAACTTCCGGAGTGCAAATTAGCTTAGACTTCCAAGACAATTTGCCACCGGTTTACACAGATCCTTTTGAATTGGAACAAGTGTTCCTGAACCTAATCAACAACGCTATTGACGCCCATGAGGGAAAATCGGACGGACGAATACTCATCACTACACGATTCAAGAGCTATTCCTGGGGTCTGGTAGTCACCGTCTCAGATACCGGCTGTGGCATGACCGCTGAAGTAATAGAGCGTATATTCGATCCATTCTTTACCACGAAGCCCGTGGGCAAAGGAACCGGTTTAGGACTCTCCATCTCATACAACATCATAGCTCATATGGGTGGAAACATTTCCGTGCGCAGTGAAGTGGGGAAAGGAAGTGAATTCATAGTCTTTTTGCCTTGCCGCGTTTCGGAACAGCGCTATAGAGCACAAGCTTCCGGAAAGGAGGAGCAAGATGAACAAGCCCAGACTTCTCTTAGTGGACGATGAAATAGATTTCACGACAAATATGCAAAAACTATTGTCTCGAAGGGGCTATGAAGTGACGGCGGTAAATAGTGGAAGCCACGCGTTGCGGATAGTCCAAGAGCAAAGGTTCGACGTTGTCATTCTGGACCAAAAGATGCCCGGTCTCGACGGCATCGCCACACTAAAGGAATTGAAAAAGAAAACCCCACACTTGGAAGTTCTCATCCTAACGGGGCATGGTTCTGCGGAGTCAGGTATAACAGGACTGCAGCTTGGAGCTTATGACTATATTGCAAAGCCCATACGTTTGAGCGATTTGGAGGAGAGAATCAGACAGGCTTTTGACCGAAAACTCTTGCGAGAACAGGAGAACTCGTTCAACAGGGGAAAATGACTTAATGAGGCATGGAATCTGGATCCTGCTGGTCTCACGGCACTGACACAAAATGCGCATTTACATGGATAGAGGGCTTTATCCTTTTTCTGCTGCGCCTCCGAAAACTATGAAGTTGAGGCTTCTAAGCAGCACGATGCCCAGCAATAACAAACTGAAGAATCGCGGAGAATTGTTCTCAGGCGCCTTATAATCCATCTGTCAATAGACCTCGGCATGGCTTGACTTTGATCTTAGAGCGCCGCCGCAGATTGGGGAAAATGTAGGCGGCATTAGGGTCAAAAGCGTGAAATACTAGTCTCATACTGCAACTTGGCGGTATGAACGAGTTTTTGTCGGTTGGGTACTCAAGGTTCTCACTTCACATACCAATTAAGAATAATGCTATGATGCTACTAGCTGAGTGATCCTTGCCCCGCGCCGCCGCATTACCCCCCCTGATGTTATTGCTGGCTCACTTTGCTGTGGAGAATTTAATAGAGCATTATATCTTTACCTCTTACCATAAGAGTATTGCAGTGCTGGAACCTTTCGTCACCCGGAATACATACCCAATAGCTGTGACAGCTCACCTACATCTTGACTGATACGACTCTATTTGTCCTTGAGTGAGATGCTCACTTGTAGGAACTTAGCCACCTCAATGTAATTGTGGCTGAAGAGTTTCAACTGGACGCTCAACCGTCTGGTCGAAAGATATTGCCGCTTTGATAGGCTCAAAGGGGCAGATTGTGCGGGGTTGTACTACGCAAAACCGGCAGAAATTGCCTCACAGAGGATTTCGGTTCGAGAGCTGATGACCGTTGCCATGTGTATGGGAGACAAGGCGTACGTGTGCCGGTCATTGCCGCAGCTTATCGGCAGCAGATAAGCCTGTAGAAGTTCTTTCCGTTGTGATAATGACAAAGAAAGGATCGGTGTTCGGTCACAAGATGGAATCACTCAGGAGAACCGAAAGTGGGAAAGAAAACTTCCATACCGGCGGAAATCAAAGATGAGGTCGAGAGCATTGTTGAGTCATTCAACGAGCGAGTTCTCAAGAAACAGGATCGATACTTCGGCGCTCTGGAAAATTGACCCACCTCTGCTCCCAAAAACTGACCCGTCTGTATGACTGCTCACGGAACTGACCTCAAAATCAGCATGCATGGGCGCAAAAACAGCTCGGCCCAAATCGGGTTGGGTGACAAAAGGGACGAATCTGACTTCGTCACAAAATACGGAATGTTATCCAGAAGCAGCAACGTGACGAGGGGGGCGTTGGAGACCGCCCAGTAGAACACCGGGCCACAAATAATCCGGTGAGGCAACACACTGAAAATGCGATTATGTAGGTAGTAGTAAGTTAACTCTATTCCAGTACAAATATCACATCTGCGGTTACACGATACTCTCGGATCTGACCGTTCTCCACCATAATTCTGAACTCAGTGACCTTAAGGCCTGTTATGTTTCTCAGCGTTTTACTTGCGCGTTCGAAAGCTAACTGCACTGCAGCGTCAAAGCTATCGGGCGAACCGGCTATAAGCTGTGTAATTCGGGCCACACGACCATCTGCCATGATAATCCCTCCGTCGTGCGCTGCCTCAATGGCCAACACTAAGGGGGCGTAGGGAAAACTGTCAAGCTATTTCATTGCCCAGCAGCCTTGTCTGACGGGAAACCAAGGACTGTCTTAGGATCTATATAGGATTCCGGCTGGGTAAAAGCAGCATTCAATTCGACCGCGATCTCAATGTTCGAGTTAGAGAATTCCCATAGAGTATGAAGCCTGAGATCAGGGTCTTATCAGGCTCCTGCGACAGAGATGGAAAATATAATGCCTTATCCAGACCTGGGCTGCCCGTTTTGCATCAGAAGCCTTTTGAAGCCTTGCCCGTTCCATTCCTTTCTCGAATCCCCACAGGATGGGTTGTCCTATCGCTAAACGTTCCAGTCCGTGTTCTTCAATACCCATTGGTCAGGATCCAGAACTTCTGTTGAACAGCGCCATGGTTCGACGGGTATCCAAGTTTTAGACTACCGAAATGGCCGGCCTCAGCATAATGCTGCGTGACGCAGTCTGATCGTATCGCCATAAAGTTGAAGCGGCAAGCCGAGTCGCCCTATTCATCAAGTACGAAAAGGCGGTATAGTTATCCTGAACGTTTCTCAGTGAATAGGAACAACCTAAACGCGCTCAAAGACTTATTGGAGTAGCATATGTTCAAAGCCAAAGACGTCATGCAAAGAGAATTCCATGCCCTCGATCCGCACACGACAATTGCTGAAGCGATCAAGCTTTTTAAGCGAGTCAGTGAGGAAGAAGGCAGGCGCGTGTTCGCTATGATCGTTATTGATGAAGCCGGTCGCCTGATAGGAATGTTGTCTATGTATGACGTGTTACTCCTCATGCTTCCAAAACATACGAACGTCTGGGGAATGATGACCGATATAGAGGTCTCCGGCCTCTTCGAGGTGATTGCCGAGAGGGCTCAGTCCGTCCGTGTCGAGGACCTAATGACCGCAGAAGTGATCACCGTTAATCCGGATACTCACGTGTTGCATATTTTGGATATAATGATCAAGAAACACATACGCAGGTTGCCCGTGGTGAATGAAGGCATTATTGAAGGCATGGTTTACCTGTCTGATCTCTTCTATTTTTTGGCCGAACATTTGGCGCCCAACGGCAGAACGCGTCAACCTTAAGAGGGCGTATTTTTCCCTCCTGAAGAGAAGGCGATGGTCAAAGCAATAACGAAAAGTATCTTGTCGGATGTGACGGTCAAAGAGGCGATGCGTATCAAGGTCTTTAGTAGCGCCGCCGATTTGCCCATAAGTCACGGAATAAGGCGGCTAATAAAGTACAAGATCAATGCGTTCCTTGTTACCGGAGAAGACGGCGCTCCTGTCGGCGTGGTTTCCAAAACAGATATCATGGGGGCCTATTATGCCGGCCTCACCATCGAATCTCCTTTGGAACACGTAATGGTGTCACCGCCGATTTACTGCAATCCCGGCGATTCCCTTGAATCGGCGTTGGACACAATGCGTTCTCGCCCCATATACCGCCTATACGTTCGCAATGAATTGGAAAACAAAGTGGTGGGGGTAATTGCTTATCCTGACATAGTGGGCCTGCTTTATGGATATTGCAGATCGTGCGATCGAAGCGTGATGAACCGGAAGAAAACTCTTCACAATAACCCTGACTCAATCCGTATCAGAGTCAAAGATATCATGACAGGCCCGGTTGTGTGGTTCTATGACCAAGACGACCTATTGAGGATAATGGAGGGAATTTCCGAGCATCGTTGCCGAGCGGCGCTCATAAGAGACAGCGCAGGAGTTCCCATAAGCGTGATCTCACAGACGGATCTGATTTTGGCTTATGCTCATGGAATATCCACTGAAACACACGCGGCCAATATTTTGGGGTCTTCCCGAGTGCTTTCCTGTGAAGAGACCACATTCCTGGAAGAAGCCGTACGAAAGATGATTCTCTCTGATCTCCAACGACTGTTCGTATGGTCTGAAGCCTGTGAAAATATCATCGGAGTGATTTCTCTATCGGATGCGGCGAGAATCCGTTCGGGTTCATGTTACGCCTGCACAAGCAGTCGGATAAGAGTCGAGTGAAAGAAACATCGCCGATCAGCAAAGCCGATATGGGCGCAATTCAAGCTGAATTATGCTCGGCTATTCCGCCACGGACCATTCTATGAAAATTGGCGCGATGATTTTGTTGGGCTTCGTTGCGGTCCTATTGGTTTTGTGGCTCTCTTGCGGCATTAGAATGTTTGTCTACGTGAATCGACGTTTTCAAGACCGAGTAGAGTATGGTTATGTTCCAACCGGCCGATATCGCCGTTTGCTTTTTCTCTTCCGCTGGCTAATGTTTTGTATTTTTGCCTCCGCAGGTGTTATCCTCAATGCCCTTGGCCTGTTGATAACCGTGTTTTGGAGTTGGGTTCGGGGCAAACCTAGTCCACCGAAGAATTCGAGGCAGTGAGAATACTAACGGCAGCCCGACCTAGGGAAGGGTGAAAAGGGGAGAAGGAGGCGAGCGCAAACATGGACTTAGTCCGTTGATTACGAAATCGACATGGAGGCTGCGCTCCAGAGATTACGACAGAGGGAATTACGCAAGTAAACGGCGACAAGTCACTCTACTAAGAATAGGGCGCTTTCCCGGTAAGAGACTTTTCAGATGGACTGACCCAAAAAATTATCAATCGACCTCGCCGACCAAAATAAACGGCGCCCAATAGAACGGATGGTTGTATCCCGCCTTCCGAACATAAGCTCTAGCGGATTTCAACGCCCCCAGTTTGCTACTTAAGACTCATAAGTTCCTTAGAGCACCTTGTACAGGTTAGTTTCTACTTGCATACCCCTCAAGCTTGCTCTTCCTACGTACTGGATGTTGTCACAGATCGACAATGAGCTTCTTGTTTCCTTGCTCATGAGGATATCGCAGTAATATTTCTTTGTAAGCTCCTGAATTCGGGAAGCAAGATTTACCGTGTGCCCGAACATTAGATACGAAAGTCGGTCGGGGCTTCCTATATTCCCTGCCAAAACCTCTCCGGTATGTATTCCTATCCCGTGTTTCCAGGACGCATTTCCATTTCGTATCCAGTTTTCGTTGAGTTCGAAAAGTCGTCTTCTCATATCGAGAGCTGCCCTTAAGGCCATTTCCGGATGATTTTCCAAATTCAACGGAGCCCCAAACACTGCCTCAATCTCATCTCCAATGAACTGAAGCACAAGTCCATTATGAGTCTGGATGGCCTTAGACATTTCAGTAAAATACTCGTTTAACCTCTGAACCACTTGTTCAGCTGGTCCCGCAGCCACATATGAGGTGAAACGCCTAATATCGCAAAACATAATGGTGACATTTCTTCTTTCCGCCGCGAGGGGTGTTTTACGCGATAAGATCAGGTCCCTCACCTCCTTGGTTACGTATTGACCGAAAGTCTCACGGATGAATTCCCTCTGTTCGAGCCCTATAATCATCTCGTTTGTATGAGCTGCTATGATGCCGAATTCATCGGCGCTAACAACAGGAACTCGCACGTCGTATTGCCCCTGTTCCACCTTTCCCAGCGTCTCTATTTGGATGCTGAACAGCATGTCGAGATTTCTGGAAAATCTCTTTATGATCGCAACGCTAAAGATCAGCATGATCAGGGTTACAATGCCCACCTCAAAGAGGATTTTGTCGTAATCCGCCGTGGGACTTAAAGCCCCTACATCGACTAGAGAGCGAATATCGTCTATCAACATGAATCCTATGACGACCCCGGAGACCACCATCACCGTGACCAGTAAGAATGTAAATTTCGACGCTACCGGCAAAAGGGGGCTTCTCAGCTCAATTTTAGGAGTAGCTACCTGTTCCTGTAGAAATTTCACCACATCTCTCTCCATGTCGAGAAAATTCAAAACGCCGACAAGGAGTCCGCAGGCAACGCAGCCAAAGGCCATCTCAAGACCGCTTTGCCAGGTGATGCCGTAGAGAATCCAAAGGAATCCTGATGTCAACAAGCCGTTGCCGACCCAAACAATCACGTCGTAGGAGAGCTCAGCCAAAGGAAGAGATAAGAAGGACCTTTCGTTCCTAAGAAAGGCTATGATAAGGCGACTTCTATTTCGCCTCAACAACCAACCCCGAAGCAATATGCTCAGACCAGTAGCAAAGAGCCAGCATCCAAGAGTTGGCACGGCGCCGATGCTCTCTAGAATTGGCGACACTTCCGGACCATAAAATGCCATCAGGCAGGCGCAAATCAAGTAGAGGGCAAAAATGTTCCTAATCATTGGATCACACCACTTGACGACATTTCGATTCCCGGTCTAATTCAGACTATACTTCGCAGTCCTAAAGTTCCAACTTCTCAGGAATATCAATTCACTTCTCCTACGAGAATAAACGGAGCCCAGTAAAACGGGTGGTCATATCCTGCTTTCCTTATATCATCTCTGACGAGTTTCACCGCCCTTATAAACAGAAGATCGGGCTGTTTCGAGACAACGATGAGGAAACGGTGCGAACAAGAGTCCCCCGCGCTAATAGCATTATATAGCCCATTAGTGGATTACTGAACTGGAATGTGACAGATCGACCGCAAAGCGAATAGATGAATTACGCATGAGATCCGTGTGTCCTCCCCTCCGCATCTTCCCTTCTTCTCTATATTTGGTTAGAGGGTAAAACCTTGGGATAGAATTCAAAAGAAACGCACACGAAAGGAGGCTTTGCCATGAACGGTCAGCAACAAAACCAGGGCGGCGGTATCGGAGTAATCATTCTCCTGGTCATTCTCTACATCATGTTGACGTCAACAAAACAGACTAAAATGACATTGTTGTCTTCTGGAGGAATTTCTACCGCGGCCTCCTGCGAGGTCGGGTCTAAGCTTGGCAGGAGCGTTTAAGGAAAAGCTTGACATCCATCATTTGGGCACACATGATCCACCTAACGTAAAAATTGCTCACAGGAATGAGGACAGCCTGGAGGATTGAAAATGATTAGCGACGTGGATTTTTTGGCTAGTGTGCCACTCTTTTCCCGATTGAAAAGAGAAGAGTTGACGCGTCTAGCCGGACGTTTTCAGCGTCATAGCTTCGCCGTAGGGGAAGAGATCATAAAGGAAGGGGACACCGACCGTCGTCTTTTCATTATCGTTCGTGGCGCCGTCGAGGTAATAAAAGGCAGGGGCCATAGAAACGAACGAAAGTTGGCAACTTTTGGGCCGCTCGACTATTTCGGCGAAATGACGCTCATCGATGACTTAGTCCGGTCAGCGACTGTCGTGGCAAAGGAAACCACTGAGGCATTGTCCCTGGATCAGAATAACTTTCGTATCGAACTCGATCACAACCCCTCGATGGCTGTCGAACTCTTGCAGGTGTTGAGTCAACGTGTTCGAGCATTGGAGAAAATAGCGATGAGTAGCCTGGGGGGTCTGCTCCCTATCTGTCTGAACTGTAAAAATATTCGGGACGAATCAGGATCGTGGGTCCGTATGGAAGATTACATAACTGACCGTTCAGAGGCTGATTTCACTCATGGTATGTGTCCAGATTGCATGAAAAAGCTTTATCCCAAGCATTTCAAATAAGACCGTTAGAAATGGAGACGTTGGTTTTGACATCCCCACTGCGGGGATACACGCCGGATCGCGACAAAGTCCAAGTACTATTTGCCGAAAGTGATCTCAATCGACCTCACCCACCAAGATAAAAGGAGCCCAGAAGAATATATGCTCATACCTTCCGCTCATATTTGCTTTTATCCCATTTAAAGGGCTTCAAGACCGCTTTTGCATGTTTTACCTAGGAGTAAGAATTCCTAGGTTATGCTTGGGCTGATCCAGTACTTGGGTATTCACCACCGTAACGTCAGATCTAGCTGTCGTTTCGAAGCTTTGGTGTATTTGCTCACATGAGAAAGAAACCTCGAATGTGTTGCCCTCTTGGCTGGTGATGGAACAAAGAAGCAATGCTGTCAATGGCTTGGAAGCAAAAAGGGACCTGGACACCCGGGAAACAAGATTAAGAAAAAATCTTAAGGGAAATCGCAACCAGCGATGAACAAGATAGCCGTCTTGCCCCCATCTAGATCCAGAATTTTCCAAATCAGGCACATGTGCGCGTGGCGGAAGACCCGATTTTCCGGCATTTGCACTGGCAGGCATTCTGGGAATCATGGTTTCCAGTGTAGCGGCGCTGCTCGGTTCATCGCCGGAAAGGAGGTACCTTCAAATACTTGCATAATTCCTCTACTGGAGTGTAGTCAACGGGGTCAACAAAGCGTTCTATGCCACGAGCTTGCTCTAAAGAAGAGTGTCCTGGTGGTATTGCCAGCAGGACACTCTTCAGCTTTTCAGCCTGCTCCGGCGGAACCTGGTCCATGGCGGCAATAGGCCAGTCAGGGTAAAGCGGAGTGCTGCATACCATTGAGAAACTCTCATGATGTTGAGGGTTCAGTATGATGAAATCCTTCAGATTGATCTTTCCTTCACTTTGCATGGCTTCCAGTAAATTCGTTCTTACGGTGCCGACATCCGCCTTTCCATCCCTAACGGCCAAAGCGACACTATCATGAGACTCGTCAGCGCTCTCTAGAATCTTTTTGAAATCTTTTTCTGGAATGATTCCATTTTTTACCATGACACCTTTTTGAAATAGCCATCCGCCCAAAGAGGTTAGTCTCGGGCACATGGCGACCTTGTCTTTCAAGTCCTGGAGGGATGCTATCCCGCTGTCACGACGAGCAAATATTACGCCCCCGAAAAGGATCCCTTGATTCTTGTATTTGATTGTCGCAAGAGCTCTTGCGTTTCTCTTGACTTTTGCCCTTACGAAGAACCATGAATTTGTGATGATATATGATTTTGGCTCGGCCCAATACCAATCTCTGAATTCGGAAAACTTGACAGGAACAATAGTGACTTGCTCCCCTAATTGTTTTGTCAAGTATTCTCCGAGCGGTCCCCATTCTTGTAGAGCTACAGTGACGCCTCTTTGAGCCAAGATACCGATCCTGATTTCAGATGAGGCCGTCATCGGCAGCATTAGAATAACTTTTATACAAACCGCAAACAAAATAACGGTTTTCATAATCCCACCCCGAATTTCAAATTTTCATAGAAGATGGATTGATCCAGCCCCGAGGCCAACACGGTTCTGCCCAGCGCCACGTGAGACGGAAGAGGAGACGATAATCTAGTTTACGCAAAGAACACGACACGGTCGCTAGTATCGCGTTCTCGAAATAAGGTGTGTATTGCTCAACCAGTCAGTTGGCTTAGTAATGAGCATCTACCGGCCGTAGTTACCAACCTCACTTGCGGAACGCAACACTAGAAATCGCTTTTCTGTAAATCATTCACCTCTCGGGTTCTTACTGACGCAAAAGGCAAAAAAGTCTTTGGCGAGCTTGCTCCCGGCATTTTCATCGATATACATGAAATAGGGACGAGAAATTGGATACGTCCCCTTGTTGCAAGTTTCACGTGAAGGCATAACAGCGGGAGAGCCTTCATCCTTTTTTATGGCCACTATTTTAACTTTCTTCTCAAGTCCCTGGGAGGCAAGCTGCAAAATGTTCCGAACGCGGACGAAACTTATATCCGGTTCAGCGTCGGCAACATCGGAAATAATGGATCTGAAATATGCTTTAGTGACGGCGTTTGGCGCAAAAGGAGCCTTTAGAAAATCCTTCCCAAAGTATTGGAGGGCTCCGCCCCTTTGTTCACCCACGGTCAAGACCTCTATGGGCTTTTCAGGTCCCCCTAGTTCCTTCCAGTTGGTGACCTTTCCTGAGAAGATTCGGACCACTTGAGACTCTGTAAGTTCGTTCATTGGATTCTGGGGGTTTACGATTATTACTATGCCACCCCAGCCCACTATCTTGCCTTCAACTCTTGTTCCCTTGCGTTTAAGAACTTCTAGCTCTTCCGAATTGATCCGGCGAGACGCCATGATGATATCTGCTTCCTTATTGGCAAGGGCATCAAAGGAGATGTCTTGACCGCCGGAAACGATGATATTTGAATCTGGATGACTTTTCATGAATTCATGCGCATATGAGTCAACCATGGCAGCCATACTGTCTGACCCTCTGACCCTAAGCGTTTCTTTGACTGTCTCTTGGGCGACCCCGAATGGAGCTGCGATTCCAGACAAAAGTAAGACTACAGATATACTTGCGACGGCCATACGCATTTTCATTCTCCCCTTTCCCCTTGTTCTACAACGACGGTACAATAAGATTAAATCAACGTTAGTCCTACGAGAAGGCTATATATCTCAAGCAAATGGCATGCCAACGTCGCCAACGGGCTTCCATAAAGATAACATATCGGAAGCATGCTGAAATTGAGGCAGCTGCTTCGAGAGTAACAACTATCACTTGTCGCTGAGAGGAGTCAAACCGCAGTAAGAAAGATGCATGTTTCCGAAAGCACATGGAAATAATCCCAGAACCAAAATCTTTTAGATTGGTGCAATAAAAAACTGGCTAGTGCAACAAGAACAATGCACCCCCTTGAAAACTGCGGATGCAGCATTCGGCCTTATTCAGAATCCTCCAGCAAAAGGGATTGATACAGCGGTCACGTGCTTTGCCCTTTGCTGATACACAACATGCAAAGAACCAAGCGCCAAAAATCGCCTAATCAGTTCTTGCAGGAATACAGGGCCACTTCTTTGGTCAGTCGCATTCTGCGCTCGATTACGCTGCATACCAACCCGTAACACATGTGCTCCCCATTAGGGATGCCCTCACTCGTACGACGTTCTATTCAGTTTATGCTTCAGCATGGGTGAATTTCCGACATTTGCCCGCACAACCATTCCCGTCTGCATCTTCCCTTCTTTTCTATAGTTGAGGGTTTAGAGGGTAAAACCTTGAAGGATATGAATCAAAAGAAACACGCACGAAAGGAGGCTTTGTTATGATCGGTCAACAACAACATCAGGGCGGGGGAATCGGACTCATTATCCTTTTGGTCATTCTCTACATCATCCTTAATCCTATTCCCGGTCCTGTCGACGACATTTTGGTAGCTGTATTCGGAGGCTATCAAGCCTTGAATCGTCAGTGACGCCCGCATGCAAATTAAATCTATAGAGAAACAGAATACATCAAGAAAGGAGCGTAATATGGGCACAAACGGATTCCGTGAAGACGAACTCGTAAGTCGCAAAGTCAAAGTCGGCGGAGAATGGCAAACCAGAGTATTCCCTGTGGTCGGGGGACGGTTGAGACTGGCTCATGAGGAAAACCAAAACCTCAATTTGCAAACTGAAATGGTGAGTTGGGACGGACAATACGCCATCTTCAAGTGTCGAGCGGCAACCTCGAAAGGCGACTATATTGGTTATGGGACTGCCAACAGCCAGAGAGATTCTAGGCTGGCTGAGAGTCTTATCGAGTTGGCTGAGACTCGCTCCATAGCCCGAGCCTTGAGATTCGCCGGTTACGGCATGGAGTTCACTTCCGCCGAAGAAGTCTCTCACGTAGCGCCCGCAGAGGCTGAACCAGACCAAACCGCCAACAAAGAACCTTAGCCGGTGTTCCCTGATGACAATGATAACGGCAAACCTCTCACAAAACAGTCCAATGGGGCGGGGGAAACATCAAAAACTCAAACTTGCGGCAATGGAAAGGCTACACAGGCACAGGTGAGAGCCTTATTTGCATTAACCCGCAAGGCCAATTATCGAGACGAAGACGTACAATCCCTCATCAATCCATTCAATGCATCCCGCTTTGAGGACTTGTCCAGAGAAGCCGCATCCCAATTGATCGGCTACTTGCAAACCGAAATCGCAGCGTAACGGCGCCACATAAACACAACCAGGAATAAACAAGGGGCGGGACGCTATTGGTGCGTTCTAGCCCCGCCACAACAAAGGAGAATTCAAATGTTCAGATTTCCAGCTTTATTCATGCCGCCCAGACCCAAAAAGCGAAAACTCATCAAAGAGTTGCACAGACTGGTGAACCAGAGGAACTATTGGCGTAACCGTACCAAAGAACTTCAGGGAAGGAGAAGAAGATGAGAACAGCGGAAGAGCATGACCATTTGTCGTATTCGCAAGCGAGCTGCGTTGGGAGCATTCACCCAATCCAGAAACGTCTCGGAACACGGCTTGGCCGTAGCGGGAATAGACGTTCAAGAGGGAGACACGCGCCGGATCCTCGTTTTAGGGGACGATTTTGGAGAAGTGGCTCCGTTCGAGTTTCAAGCCGTGTGCCGTTGGACCCGAAGGGGAGCTTCGCACGAACAGCCCATGGCTGGATTCGAAATTACCAATATCTCTCAGAAAGATTCGGAACGACTTTCTGATTTTATCGCAAGATTTACCTGCAGCCTATAGGCGAGGAAACTCTCCGTAGTTCAACTTCTAACCAAGCGTCTTCGTGCTTCCTAAATTCAGTGTACGCCGGGAATGTTTGAGACTCAAGAAAGAACGCCATGAGAGCGTAACCATTCAGTTTCGCGCGGTCTGCGATGGGCGCGGGAAGGCCCTTGAGTCACCGATTCCCCCAAAGTCCCAGTGGTGAAGATAGGTCGAAGGGTAAATTAAGGAGGTTTCAACGAGGGAAACAAGAGAAGGTATGGATCCGCTTTCGGATCGAGGGCCAGACGATCCAAGGCAAGCTTTATCTGAGTCGCCGGTTCCCCGCCCAGCTTCTTGATGGTAACCGCTATCGTGGTCAGAATGCTTCTGACCTCCGCCCCCGCGTCGGTCACCGAACCGAAGCTCACTTTCCTGGCGATCACAGATGGCCTCAAATCTCTCTCAGCTAAATTGTTGTCCGCCGGAACCGCTTTATTGTCGGCCCAATGATAGAGCCGACGCTCATTTGCTCTGAAGATGTCCTGGATGCGACGGATGCCCAAATGCAGCGCAGGTAGGGCCATGACGCTCTTGATATCCTCCCGAAGGGAGGCGGCCCGACTGTAAAACTCATCATCGGATATAGGCTGACGGCGCAGCGCCATTGCCAGAGACAAGAGCGGGGCGGCTATGGCCACGAATGTCGCCACTTCCGATTCCTCGGGAAACTCCGTCTCCAAATCCTGGACCTCTCTCAGCAGATGGGCATAGCAGTATTGAATCTCACAGGGGACTTTGTTGTACGCCGCATAGCGGTCCACTACCAGCACGCCGGGCAAAGGGTCCATGCCGAAGACGGCCTGAGGGACCTTGGCGGAGCGGCCCTTGCCGAATTGAAAAACGCTCAGCTTCGGAGTGGCGAATAACCAAACGTACCCGTTTTTGCCATCGGTCCGCCAACTCGTCTCATCCGCATGCTTGACCGGCGCCTTGCGATATTCCGGGATGAGCTTGTTCGAAACTTCCTTAAAGAGACCAGCGCAGCGTTTGAACAACTGCCCAATGCTGCCCGCCCCGATGCCGAGAAACTCGCTAATACGCCCCATGGGAACGCCGTGGAGGTAATGCATTTCGACAGCGTCGGCTATGAGCTGATTACCATAAAGGCTTTTGGGCAGCACTCCCCGGGGCTGCGCCGTGACATTGCGACGACAATGCCGGCAATATCTCTTGGCGAGGCGAAAGGTGATCTTTTGCGGGCTTTTGGATGGGGTGTCTACGACGCTGCGCTCCGCCCATCCCTTGTTTTCGAGCGGGCGGCCACATTCCGGGCAATTTTCGCTTGTCAGTTCCACTTCCACCGAACGGTCAACAGCTTCTTCGTCGTGGCTCTTCCGACCGTTACCCTTGTGACCCGGCCGGCCTCCTCTGGGTTTATTCTCCTTCGGTTCCGTGTTCGGCTTAATCGGGACTTTGGACGACGGAGTGGAAGATCCGAATGGCCCATCCTCCACTTTGCGCTCCTGATAGCGCAACTTGGCTTGCAGACCCTTGACTTGCTCTACAAGTTCATCAATGCGTCGTTGCTTTTCGAGGCAGACCGGGCAGCCGTTTATCGCCATGACACAGGAACCTTGAATCCGTAATAGACCGTATAGAGAACCTACTACTCTCAAGGCTCAAACGCGAGAAAAAAATCTCACGTGCTGCCTAAGAAGATCCCCCAGGACGGCTCATACCCCGCGTAACTGAATGGATACATGAGAGCTTCAAACTCGGCAAGCTAATCGTTTATGCATCTGTGAACAAGCTTAGTGCCGTATAAGCCCATCAGCACTAAATCATGGGTTATTAAAGGCGCTTAATAGCCACAGGAGTTTCAAGCCCCTGTATCGCTGAAAGAGAAACGCTGATAGTATTATTAGAAAAACAATGGACGCGCAGGGGGGAGGGAACATAATAGGTGTACCGTTTTCTCCAAACCAGCATCGGTAATGGAAAAACGAGATTAAGTGTTTCGTTGGAAATTGCCTCGGTAGTTCACCGTCCAGAGACCCTCTTTTATAGTCAAAAAGCCTAGTTTCTGCAGTTCCTGCCTGTATATTCCCGCCGTCTTCCGTGAGACCCCCAACTGTCGGGCAATTTCGGTGTCGGTCAGTTCCATGGCCCATTTGTTTTCCCAAGCGTTTTCCTCCTGCGCTATCAAAAGCCACAAATAGAGCCGAATGGCCAAGCTGTTTATCCGGGTCAAGACATTATTCTCCACGATCTGCGGCCAAAAGAAAGCGAATTCGTCCAAGAACACCCTGCCGTGATCCAATTCCACAATCTCACATGTTTGGATCATAGCTGTGGCTTCCTCGATGAGTTGCGGGATATGCTGGCGACGTTTCCCGGCATAACCAAGAATCAGATCATGAATTTCCTGCTTGGGCACTCTGATATTGTTTGCGTTTGGGCAAGTTTTTTTGCTACGGTGGGATCTGTCCGAAGCCTAATGGTCATTTTGTTTGAACAAGCCCTCATACGGATACCAATCCAAAAGAGTGCCCACCAAATAGTTCATGGTCAAAGGTATAAGGGAACCTCTATTAATAACCCCGGCGACCTGGAATTTTCCAAAACACTTCGCTTCGACATAATTTGAGCTGGATTTTGAGCAAGATTCAGGCGTAAACTCTGCTCTTTGCGGGTATTCCCCGCTCTTTATGCTACTGCGGCCGCGCCTCTCCTGATGTAGCGTAGCGCAGGTTTGCAGCACGCACATCACGCTTGATCAATTGGAACAGACGCTTCATGTTGTAGACGAGGTTCATCATGCCAATCTTGACCTTCGCTCGGGCCAAACCAATGGTGCGCACAAGGTGGCCACCCATTGCATGCTGTGCGCCAAATATGTGTTCCACCCGTGCCCTCGTCTTGGACTTGATTCGATTTGACGCCTTTTGCTCGTCGGTGAGTGGATGGCAGCGAGCCCCTTTTTCATGGATCTGACTTTCAAAGTCATTAGCAACCAGCCGCTCTTCGCAACCTTTGGAACGGTATGCGCTGTCTGCGTATATCGGACGCTTCTTACCATTGGTATCAATTGTATGATCCAGGAGTTCTTCAAACACCTGGCTGTCATGCACCGCCGCATCGCTCACTGCGTAACTCTGCACCAGCTTGTTTGCTTCGTCGGCATTTACATGGTTTTTGTAGCCGTAATGCCTCTCTTCATTCTTCTTCGTCCAACGTGCGTTAACATCCTTCTGACGCCGTTTGGCTGGCTTCATGTCCCACGCTTGAGGTGTCTCTCCCGCCTTGATGCCCGCGTTCTCTTCTCGAGTGTTGCGTTGACGTGGAACTTCAACAAAGGTGGCATCAATCATTTGCCCCGCACGCGCCACATAGCCATGCATAGCCAGTCTCTCATGAAACTTCGCAAACAGCTCATCAACCAGGTTCAACTCTTTCAGGCGTTCACGAAACAGCCATACCGTCTTGGCGTCCGGTACCCGGCTTTCAAGCTGTAGTCCCAGGAATCGCATGAACGATAGTCGATCCCGTATCTGATATTCAATCCGGTCATCCGACAGATTATTCAACTGCTGAAGCACTAAAATCTTGAACATTAGAACCACATCAATCAGCTTCGCTCCAGCGTTATTCTTCCTGGCTTTATCATGCACAACATTCAATCTAGGCCTAAATGCTTCCCAGTCAATCTGCTCTTTCAGTACCAACCAACGGATCACCCATCTCTGTCAGCTTGGCTGTGCGTTCATCAATATCGAAAAAAACAGGTTGCAGGCTAATTGGCATTTTGATTTTTCTCCATGTCTGGGATACTTGTTCTCTATAACACAGCGGCATTCAAACCGTTTACACAATACGGCGAAAAACCATCAATTTTTAGAGGTGCCCATAAAGTTTTTTTGGTGAGGGAAATGCCCGAGACCTATTGGAATCTGCTCACAATCGTTAAAGCATTGGTTCCAGCTGGCAGAGAACTTCAATATACCTTATCAAAGGCAGTCAATTTTCTACGCTTAGAAGCATCAGTTTTTTGAGGAGAATATCAAGATGTCAGATCAGCGCTACTTATGGAACGTATTACGTATCGTTAGCGCAAGGTGCGATAAGCAGGTAAGGCGTTTGGAAGAGCTTTATGAAACGCCCCTATCGGATACGGGCGCTCCAGAAGAGATTATTGTCTTGATGATAACCAGGCTTATACAAATGATGGATCTGTTGTCCGCCTGCCATGGCTCCGGCGACGATTCCATGATTGAGGCATGCCAAAGCCATGTTGAAGACATTCATAAATATGACAGAAGGGCGACGGCCGGTATGGTCGAACAGGCCTCTCTAATGGGTAAACAGGTCTTTAAGATTGTTATGCGCTTTCCAAGTCGCATGGAACGCATATCAGTAATGCTCGATAATATTTTGGACTGTTGCCGTATAAAAGCAAAGGACGGAGTGAGCTTCAGCGGACAGGCCCAGGAGGAATTGTCGGAGATTTTCAGGCTGGTATCGAATATACTGGAAAAATTGAGAGATGCCATCATCTTACCTAACAGATCTTTGATTGGACAGATAAAAAATGATTGCCGGGGTCTCGAACTTCGTCTTGAAGAAGCTCGAGGAAACAACTGGGAGAGATTAGAGGCGGGTATTTGCTCCGCTCATGGGGCTCCTTTGTACGTGGAGATCTTGGATTCTTTCAGAAACGTAAATGAATATGTGGCCAGAATGAGCAGGAGCCTTCTGGAACTGGAACGACTGCAGTCAACGGTCTAATCGAGGTAGGACCGCCGGTTGTCCGACGGCCCCCTCACAGATCCCGGCGTACAACATTCCCGCGCCGGGCTCCTCAAGGCCAATTGCTTCCGAGCAGGCGGCGCTCACACAAGGGCTAATTGGACCGGGCCGGCACGTTCGGTGATTCGAGCTCGCTCTACCCTAAGTATTTTACCAGGGCGTTGAAACCCCGCCAGGTATAACTACGACGCTGACTGCGACGATCCACCCATTTAAAAAGAAGCGCTGGAGACTTGCCGAGTTCCCAATCACCCCGTAATAGTTCCAGTGTCCGCGATACTTGGAGTTCAAGGTGGCGAAGATACGACGGGCGTCCTGATGGCGCGCCTTCTTGATCAAGGCCGTAAAGTTGGCTATCGAGGCGCGGAGCTTCTTACGGGATGTCCGGAGCATCACGAAACGGTCTCCTTTGCGTCCTCAACACTCGATACGGGTGGCTGGTTAGGCCTTTCCCGACTGGGACTTTCACCCCGCAAGAGATGGCGGGCTTGGCCCGGCGGAGGATCCTGTAGTCGTGGTATATCGCTACACCGACGCTAATAAACGGCTAAGGTAATGAAGGGCGGATCCGCTCTGATGAGAGTGCGGCATTCATCTATTATGGTGCGAGCAGAATAGATCTCCCACTATTGGACCGTGTGCCGCATATATGAGGGGTTGAACTTCCCCTCTCCTTGCCGTAGTCCGGCTATTCATCCCTCGGCTGATTGCCCGTATTACTGGAAAAGACAGTTTCTTTTTGTTGCTTGATCCTTACCTCTCAACCTCGTATTGTAATAGAAGGATATGGGAAACGAACAGGAGAGAGCGACGATGGGGCTTTGGTCTGATTTCATGCAAAAACGTTACAATTCGGCTCTGTTTCGGGCATGTCGAAACGGTAAGATCAATAAACTGAGCACTCTTCTGAGCCGAGGGGCCGAGATAAGCGCCAAAGACGACCAGGGCATGACACCTCTAATGGTCGCTGCGGAGGCGGGCCAAGTGAGTTGTGTCTCGTTGTTGCTTGCCCAGGGAGCTGACTACCATGCCCAGGCAAATAATGGCATGACCCCTCTGTTAATTGCGGTAAACAGTGGCCATGCGGAAATCCTCCGGTTGTTCATCGAAAGAGGACTCAAGGTCAGTGAAACGGACGATACAGGATTTCAACTCTTGTCACTAGCCGCCCGTGCCGGTCATGTAGAAGTACTACTGACGCTGTTGAGGAATGGAGCAGACGTAAATAGTCTTTCCGAGGCTGGAGTTACGCCTTTGATGCTGGCTTCCGCATCGGGCCATGAGGAAGCCGTGAAACTCCTTCTTGAATGCGGAGCCGAAATAAACGCAAGTACTCGTTCCGGCATCAGCGCTGTGAGGATGGCAGCGAAAGAGGGGCATACCGAAGTGGTAAAACTGCTTCTTGAAAACTCAGCTGATGTAAACTCAAAGGACGGGACGGGAAAGACTCCTCTGATATGGGCGGCTTTCCAAGGTCATGCCGATATTGTCAAATTGCTCTTAGAAAACGGGGCAGATGTCGATTCCCATGATGA
Source organism: uncultured delta proteobacterium (assembly GCA_963747865.1). GTDB lineage: Bacteria > Desulfobacterota > Desulfomonilia > Desulfomonilales > Desulfomonilaceae > JBBSBY01. The sequence goes on from CAVVHK010000046.1 coordinate 42,398, forward strand.
ATCGAATTCCGCCTCCGGAGGGAATACAGCGCTTCACTTTGCCTGTTTGAAAGACCACCTGGAAGTAGTTAAGACGCTTTTGGACCATGGAGCCCAGGTAAATCCGCATAACTGCGCCGATTACACACCGTTGAATTTAGCTTCAAGTCAGGAAGTGCGAACGATTATAAAGAAACGCGGCGGCAAGGCCATTTCCTTTTCCCTGTGAGCATGGTTAAAGGAACGGAAAAGAGAAAAGTTACGTCCCCGACGCATCTGAATATCACCTAGGACGGCGCCGCAACTTTCTCCTTAGGCTATAGTTCACTATGGAAGCCATCAATCGCGCGGTCAAAGATAGAGAAAGATAGAGATGAAAATTTACGTTATCTTTGCATATAGGGGCGTGAAACGCCAGTGTCCGTGCTGATCTGAGGAATTTGAGAATAGCGATGAATAATTTGCGATTCTTCTGATCTGTTGTATAGCAACGTTTACTAGCGCCGAAGCCATTGGGAGCGCTCCCACCAAAATGCCGTAAGAATGAGCCTCCAATTCCGCTTCTTACACGACCTATTCGACTTTGACCGCACATGCTTACGGCCCATGCAATATGGCATCATAAAATCGGACCGAGATAATTCCCGGGGCGCCAAGATTCCGTTTGACCGGCTGAACTTGGCCGTGCTATCAGGGGGGTAAGAGTAATAGTCCTGTTAGGTGATGGCGCCGTAATCTGGCATGGGACACCAGTCGACGTATCCTGAATTAGGAAAGCCGGCCCATAATTCCGGGTAAAATGGCTCATAATAGGAAGTCATTATCTTTTGGGTCTTGACCCTTTTTCCAGCCAATTACCTGAGATGGACGTGCCTCCAAAAGCTGGGTAACGACGCTGTTCATCAGAACGGAGGGCTACCATGGCAGCTCAACCCCTCAAAATACATCGACAGCAATTTATCAAGGATCAGACCAGTGACATGCCCAAAGTGTCGAACAGAGCTTCCTGATGGTTCCAAATTCTGCCTCGAATGCGGCCGTGACCTGAGTCTCAAAGCCGGACATCCAGAATTAGGAGACAAAGCGCTCCGCCAATGGATACACCATGTCTTGATTACGGAAACAAATGACAACAGGTTTGTTAACTTTCGCAACCGGTTTACCGACCTGGTGATTATTGAGGCTCTTAATCTTACCGGAGGTAACCAGTCTCGCGCAGCCAAACTTTTAAGCATATCACGCACGGCTCTGGTGGGGAGAATTCGAAAACATGGCATAAAGTTACAAGTAAATTATGATCACGACTGACAATGAGGCCTCCTGCAGTCAACTTCTTGCCCCCATTGCACGAGCTCCAGAAATTCTGAATGCAAAAAGGACTCTCAATGATGGCTGCAGCACAATATGACTGATGGGGTATCGGACAATTACGGACTACTCGTAATGTTCCAGAGCGTCACTGTCGATTAATTACCTTGTCTTTATGTTGATGGCTATCCAATCCATTTGAACGAACGCATCATCCTGAAATCTGGGAACTCACCTTCATTCACCCTCGTTAATACCCAGACGGTTACGGGAACACATTTACGTCCTTAGCCGGAAAATTTCTATATGGGATATGGGCCAGGGCGCCTTCCGCTATTCTCCCGAAGGGCGTGCCGCACCGACAGAAGCGGTAACACAATTTCGTAGTGGGGAGAGTATAAAGGTGGTAATCTTGCGGTTCGGACGAATGCCAACTCCTCGTGTGATCGCCTTGGTCGGTCACAATCGCAGGCGTCAGATTCTTTAACCGGCGCCGAACACAGAAGTTGAAAATGCTCTGTTCAATTGCCGTCACGTGTTGAGCGCACAGGGGTGTTTAGGCCTTCGCAAAAGTTGTCAGAGAGGATAAATGGATCTGAAGAATTTCTTACAAAAAAGACTGGTAGGCATTCTGGACGTTCCCGAAGAGGGCACATCTCCTGAACGCTACATAATACTTCGGCGCAACATCAGAATCCTCATGCTGTTGATCGCCATTTTGCCTTTGCTCCTAATGGCTGTGATCAATTATCACGAGTTTCAAAGAGCTCTCAAAGATGAGATGGTCGCTCCGTTACGTGTTTTGGTGAACAAGACCAAGCACTCCTTTGAAGTTTTCCTTGCCGGGCGTTTGTCTACGATAAATTTTGTGGCCTCCGCATATTCCTACGATGACCTCGCCGACCCTGAGAAACTAAATCGAATTTTCCGGGTGTTGAAGAACGAATTTAAGGACTTTGTAGATCTTGGGTTGATAGACTCCAAGGGGCTTCAGGTAAGCTACGCGGGTCCATACGAACTCAAAGGGAAGACCTATGCGGATCAAAGTTGGTTTCAGCAAGTAAGGGTGAATGGTGTTTATGTGAGCGAGGTTTTTCTGGGATACCGGAAATTCCCCCACATTGTAATAGCTGTCCAACATATGACGGAATCCGGAGAATCTTGGATCTTGCGGGCCACTATCGACGCTGCGACCTTTGACAATCTGATAGCCGCCATTGGACTGGAATCACAAAGTGACGCTATCTTGATTAGCCGCAGCGGGGTTCTCCAGACTAACTCGAAGTTTTACGGAAAGGTACTTGATCCCTATCCGGTCTCTGTGCCTCCTTTGAGCTACGAACCGGACATAATAGATCAGAAGGATCCGAAGGGCCGCGATATTATGCTGGCGTACGCTTTCTTAAACAACTCGGACTTTGTCCTGATCGTAGCGAAGCCACGCGCAGAGATCTTCAAAGCGTGGTACTCACTGAAAGGGGAACTTCTTGTGCTTTTTGTGGCAAGCGTCCTCTTGATCATTTTTGTGGTGCTAAGGCTGACCAATTCGCTGGTAGAGCGTATGAAATCGAGCGATGTGAAAAGAGAACTGGCCTTTCGGGAAATGGAGCACTCGCACAAGTTATCTTCCATCGGTCGGCTCGCTGCGGGTGTGGCCCATGAAGTGAACAACCCAATGGCCATCATCAAAGAGAAAGCCGGCCTCATGGAAGACCTGATCCAGTTGAATCCGAATTTCCCCCAACGAGATAAATTCCTTGGCTTGGTTCAGGCGATTACGCACTCGGTCGACAGATGTCGCTCCATCACCCATAGGCTCCTGGGATTCGCTAAACGAATGGAAGTGAAAATAGAAGTGCTCGACCTCAACGAGGTGATCAAAGAAACGTTGGGTTTCCTCGAAAAAGAAGCCCTGCACCGCAATATCAACCTCCAACTGCACCTGGCGCCGGGTTTGGCTCGCATAGCTTCAGATCGAGGACAGCTTCAACAGGTTTTCCTGAACATTCTTAATAACGCCTTTGCCGCAGTGAAGGACGGAGGACTAGTGTCGATTGTCTCCTGGGAAAAGGACTTGGATACTGTAGGAATAACCTTTCAGGACGACGGGATCGGCATGTCCGAGGAGACTCAAAGACACATTTTTGAACCATTTTTTACCACAAAAAAAGGGCAGGGAACAGGGCTAGGGATGTCGATCACGCATGGAATTGTCACGAAACTCGGGGGCGACATCGAGGTTCAGAGCAAGGAAGGCCAAGGAACCCGCTTCACGATCTTTCTGCCCAAGAAAGCACGAGAGGAGTCTAGCTAGGATCGGAACCGGCAAAGCGTTGGCAGTTCACGACGATGCGGATTTGCTTCACTGTCGCCGAAAGACGCAACATGAGAGGCAATCAAGCTTTAGGAGCCGGTTGCAGCGAAGAAGTCTTTCACTTTATCGCTTCCGAAAAGCCTCAAGTGATTGTCCTGGACATCACCGTGCCTGGAATGAACGGGTGGTCCCTGAGGTAAGACCAACCGAACCAGGCCGGAGTCACAACAAATTCTTAATGATTTGGTCGTGGCTGCCAGAGTAAAAGCCAGATTGATCGACACATGCCCAAGCGTCAGAGTGATGGCCAAAGATGGAATAGTCTAAGTGGACAGCCAGGAAGGCGCAACGGTAGCGCAACAATTGGCGGATGATCTCAAAGTCTTTGCCAAAGACGTTCCGGATGTGAACGAGGTTCGAACAGACGTGAGCCTTACTGCAGCGTTCTTTAGCGATTAAAAGCGATTGAAGTACCGTAGGTTCGGGGCTCGCGTGATATAGTCCCGTTATTGGACGCACTGTCTCGGCGTTATAAGCTTGGATATTCGTGCCCTATCGTTGCCCAGCATAGGGACCCCACGATGGAATTCTAGGTCGTTTGCTTTAGCATGTCGAAAAATTTCTCGGTAATGAGGTTCTTGGGGGAAACCTTCCCGCCCAATACCCCTGATCCGAGATCTATCTTCTCAACAATCTTGACCTTGGAATTCTGTTGCACGGTCACCTGAATTTCTCGGCCTGATTTGAATGGCCACAAGGACGGTTTCTTCGCTTCTATGATTCCTGACGATTCGTCTGACTGGGTTATTTTGAGATTGAGTTCCTGAAGAATTTGTCCGCACTTTCGGAACAGCTCCGCATAGGGTGTTGGCGAAAATGACTTGATTTTCTCGATGCTAAACTTGGCGCCCATCGGTGTCGGCCTTCCTGCTGGAATCTGACCTGTATAGCACGTTTTCAGAAGCATCTTCAAGGCGGTATACGAGACGCGTCTCTGTTCGTACTTCAATAAGTACAGACAATTAGTTGTTTGGGAATATTACGTTTTATATACTTTAGGTACTTTTCCCGGTCATTTCCGCCCCCGCGAGAAATTGCCGGATTAGACACGCGTGGAGCCTGACTTCAGGCGGCTGGAGGCTAACTTGAGTAAGCTGGACTACGGCGAAGCTGGCCATTTTCGCACCTGAGGTGAGGTGTTGAAGGAAGAGGTATGATGTCCATGAATCAGAACGTTGATCAGGGTGCGCAGGAATACAAGTCGATGACCAGAAACATTGTCTTGGTGATAGTCGTTCTTTCCGTTGGGCCCCTGATCCTGATCTCAGCCATTACGCGGCATTATTTTCAGATTTCCTTCAAGGAAAAGGTAGTGAATTACGCTGATTTGCTTACCTTTAAGCACAGGCAGGTCATCGACAACTTCTTAACTGAAAGGTTAGGGGCCGTCAGGCTGCAGGCGAAGTCATCCGGCTTCATCCAATTGAGCGACGAAAGCTTCCTCAGAGATCGCTTGGCCCTATTGCAGGAAGAATACGGACCTTCTTTTATGGATCTGGGAGTTGTGGACGCCAGCGGTGTTCAGATCGCGTATGCTGGGCCTTATAGACTGCAGGGCGCAGATTATTCAAAGGCCGACTGGTTCAGAAAGGCGCTTCAAAGAGATTACCTGGTGAGCGATGTTTTTCTGGGCCTCCGAGGATTCCCCCATCTTGTAGTCTGCGTTCGGCAGGTATACCAGGGGTCAGTATGGATCCTGCGTGCCACTATAGACTTTGAATCGTTCAAGACACTCGTAGAGAATATTGGACGAGGAGAGACAGGGGTAGCCTTCATTGTTAACAGAGATGGGGAATTCCAAACCAGTGTTCCATCCGGAACGCCCATACCGATGGACGCCTATGTGCAATTCCTCAAATCTGCGGGGCCGGGCGACGAGGTAAAAGTTCTCGAAAAAGCAGGAGATTCCGGTAAACAGTATTTGTATCTCATGACGCGGCTCAACCATGGGGCGTGGGCCCTCGGGCATGTCCTGAGCGGTGAGGAAGCCTTTGCCGATCTATATGCTGCGCGCAAATCCTCAATCTTCGTTTTCGTATTGGGGGTGATTGCTGTGGCCGTAGGGGGTGGATCGTTGGGAAAAGGGCTCATGAAACATTTTGCCAGAGCTGGTCAGGAAAAACGAGCCATGCGTGACCAACTCATCGAGACAGGCAAATTGGCATCTCTTGGTGAATTGGCCGCAGGGGTCGCCCACGAGATCAATAACCCCGTGGGTATCATGGTGCAAGAGGCTGGGTGGCTGCAAGACCTCTTGTACGAAGACGAATGTCGGGATTTTCCTAACCTCGATGAATTCAAACGAAGTCTGACAAGGATAGAGGTCCAGGGAAAGCGCTGCAGGGATATTACCCATCAACTCTTAAGCTTCGCACGGAAGGCGGAACCGGTGTTGAAGCAAATCCAGCTCAATGAAATGATAAAAGAGGTCGTAGATCTATGCGAACGACGAGCGCGGTACGGTAACGTCCAAATCCATTTGAATCTATCGGACGGGCTGCCAACGGTACAAGTTTCTCCCACTGAGATGCAACAGGTCTTTATGAACATAATCAACAACGGTCTTGACGCCTTGGAGTCGAGGAAAGGGGTCATCGACATTACCAGCAGGATGGAGGACGCATACGCCGTGGTGGATATCGCCGACGACGGGCCGGGAATCCCGGAAGCAAATTTGAAAAGACTGTTCGAGCCCTTTTTCACGACGAAACCTACGGGGAAGGGAACCGGCCTCGGTCTCTCCATATGTTACGGTATTCTCAGAAAAATGGGCGGAGATATCAAAGTGGACAGCGAGCCAGGCATAGGAACAACGTTTCACATATATATACCACTACCCAAAGTCATGGCCCGTGTCGAGACTTTAGACCAGTAAAAGATTACCCGCCGACCGGTAACATGCTAATAAACATGTCTCTGCGCCAACAGCGCAGCCTGCCTATTGTCTTTGACATTCCACGCCCCTCTTGGTCTGGAGGAGGGAGATGGATGAGCTTTCAAGTGACACCCAGAGAGAGAAGGACGGGGAAGAGATTACGGGCAAGTATTCATTGCTCCCGAGAGCATGATTACAAGTCTTCGATATCTTTAATTCAGCCCCAGGTTTCCCGCATAACTCAATGACTACTAGCAATTGTAACCATTCACTTACGCGGGGAGGATACGTTTTAGCGACTCCTGTGAGGAGCCATGTTGAATTTTTTCTCGCGTTCGGACCTTGAGAGTAGTAGGTTAGCTACACTGTCTATTACGGAGTCAAGGTTCCTGTGTCATGGCTATAAACGGCTACCCGGTCTGCCTTGATAAACAACGGCGAATCGATGAGCTGGAAGAGCAGGTCAAGGGGCTCCAGGCCAAGTTGCGCTACCAGGAACGTAAAGAGCTCGATGGGCCTTTCGGATCTTCCACCCCGTCGTCTAAACTGCCGGTAAAGCCCAATGCCGAGCAGAAAGAGAAGAAGCCTAAGGGAGCCCGGCCGGGTCACAAGGGCGCCGGCCGCAAGAGTCATGACGAGCAAGCCGTTGATCGCACGGTTGAGGTAGGCCCGACGAGCCAGATGTGTCCGGAATGCGGCGGTCCCTTGGAGAAAAAGGGATGGGTTGATCGCAGCGTCGTGGACACTCCATCCAAAAGACCTCAAAAAATAACCTTTCGTCTTGCCAAAAGATATTGTCCCTATTGCCGTCGCAATGTTACGGCTCAGCCCCCCGGCGTGCTTCCTAAGAGCCTCTACGGCAATCAACTCATAGCCGACGCAGTGGAAATGCATTACCTCCACGGTGTTCCCATGGGACGTGTCAGCGAGTTTCTCGGGATCGGCGCGGGCAGCTTGGTCAGCTGTTTAAACGCTGCGCCCGCCTCTTTGAGGGAGTTCCGGACAAGCTCATCAAGGAGTATCGCAAGGCTCCAGTCAAGCATGCGGACGAGACGGGTTGGCGGACCGACGGCAAAAACGGGTACGTCTGGTTATTCGCCACTCCAAAGTTGAGCGTTTTTCAGTTCGGAAAGGGCCGTTCCGCCAAAATTCCTCAAGCCGTTTTCGGAAAAGACCCTTTGCCCGGCGTGCTGGTAGTGGACCGCTATGCGGCGTATAACAAGGTCCCTTGTGAGATTCAATTCTGCTATGCCCATCTGCTCAGAGAAGTCCAGGATTTGGAGAAGGAGTTTTCCGAGGAAGCGGAAGTGTCGACTTTTGTGGCGGTTACCGCCGGTCCGCTTCTGTCTCTGGCCATGGCGCTGCGAGGTCAACCTATATCCGATGAGGAGTTTTACAGTCGGGCCGCATCCCTTCGTGAGGATATCAAGAGCGTAATGGCCCAACCTGCGCTTCATATGGGGATCCGTCACATCCAAGATATCTTCAGGGAAAACGAGCGTAGACTCTATCACTGGGCGGACAACAGAGCCGTTCCTGCAGAGAATAATTTAGCGGAGAGAGATTTGAGGCCATCTGTGATCGCCAGGAAAGTAAGCTTTGGTTCGGTGACCGACGCGGGGGCGGAGGTCAGAAGCATTCTGACCACAATCGTGGTAACCATCAAGAAGCAAGGCGGGGAGCCGGCGACTCAGATAAAGCTTACCTTGGATCGTCTTGCCTTCGATCCGAACGTGGATCCATATCTAATTTTGTTTCCCTCGTTAAAACCTCCGTAATTTAACATCCGACCGATCTTCGCCACTAGGAATTCAGGGGGTTGGTGACTCCAGGACCTTCCCGCGCCCATCGCAGACCGCGCGAAACTGAATGGTTACAAAAAGTCTATTTTTTGTCTTGACAGAGGGGTCCACCTCACTCCATGTGGGAGTTTTTTTTCTTTGCCAATACCGTCCACTTTGCCGCAATATAGGTAGTAAAGGCGCTTATATCCAATTTCCCTGGTGGAAAGGATAATTCCGATGAGACCGTCATCAATGGTTCCACCCCGCAGGAGAAGTGTCACATGGATTCTTGTTTGCGCCCAATTGTTTTTCGCCACATGGTTCACTTTACAAGTGTTCAGCCCCGTCAGTTTCGCAGACGACCTAGAAACTCAGAAGGCTATAAAACGTAATTCTCAAGATGCGACGGGATCCGTCAGGGGGCAAAGAAGAGTCGCCTTAGTGATCGGAAATGGAGACTATAGAGTTGGTCCGTTAAGGAATCCAGCTCATGACGCCGAAGATATTTCGGACGTTTTACGGACGTTGGGATTTTCCGTACAGACAAAGATAAATGTCAATCAACGGGAGATGGAGGAGGCGGTCAACAAATTTATTCAAGATATTCAAAACGGTGACGTGGCTCTGTTTTACTTTTCAGGACATGGGGTTCAGGTAAGAGGCGAGAACTACTTGATTCCAATCGGAGATTCCATTGAATCTGAACCTGACGTCCGTTACAAAACCGTCAATGCAGGGTTAATTCTGGCAAAGATGGAAGACGCAAGAAATCGAGCCAACATCGTTATTCTTGACGCTTGCAGAAATAACCCGTTCAAAGGATTCTTCCGATCGCCGAGTACGGGATTGTCCAAAATGGACGCTCCGAAGGGAACATTCATTGCTTACGCTACATCTCCTGATTCAGTCGCGGCGGATGGAACAGGAAGAAACAGTCCTTATACCAAGCATCTTTTGGCGGCTCTCCAAATCAAAGACACTCCCATAGAAATGGCTTTCAAAAAGGTGGGTAGGGCAGTAAACCAAGAGACTGGCGGACAGCAGACTCCTTGGACATCGTCATCTCTTATGGATGATTTTTATTTCAACCCATCGGCTACAGGTGCTCAAGAGGTTTCTATCCCAACTCCAGCGCCGCCACAACAAGTTACAGTCCCGTCCACTGATTACTTGAAAAAAGGGGACGACTATTATGAAGGCCGTGGCGTAGCACAAAATTATTGGGAGGCGGTAAAGTGGTACAGAAAATCCGCTGAACTAGGAAACCCTATAGCTCAAAATAATCTGGGGCGGATGTATCAGAAGGGTTGGGGGGTCACCAAAGATATTACGGAAGCGGCGAAGTGGTATAAGAAATCCGCTGACCAGAGAAACGCTGATGGTCAAGCTAATCTGGGGTGGATGTATCAGAACGGCTTTGGTGTAGTTCAGGATTATAAAGAGGCTGTGAAGTTGTTCAGGAAATCTGCTGAACAGGGAAATGCTCTGGGTCAAAACAATCTGGGATGGATGTACCAGAATGGGGTTGGAGTTGACAAGGATTACGCTGAGGCAGTGAAATGGTATCGAAAATCCGCTGAACAGGGAGACCCCTGGGGTCAATATGATCTGGGACTCATGTATGCAAATGGTTACGGAGTCTCAAAGAATCGGTCGGAAGCGATGTACTGGTATAGAAAAGCTGCTGCCCAAAATCACGAAGAGGCAAAGAAAGCGTTGGGGAGAATGGGGGGGGCTTTATGGTGACTCTGTTGGATTACGAATCAAAGCGCTTGCTTGCGCCTTCCCTTGAGTTCGGGGTTTCCATCGGAGCTCTTGAGGCAGGGATATCAGGGACAAAGAGGGCTTATTGGACTGAGCCGAATCGTCGGACAAGCTGAAACAAATTGTTTTCTGAAGGTTTGGTTATGGGTAAGTCCTCGGACACGATATTGTCGTTCCCAGCACGATCCAAGGAAGACCGTGAACTGGAAAACTTTATTTATGAGTGGCGCGAGGACGAGCAATCATATCAGTTCGCAAAAGCCCTTGGGAAATACCTTTTCGAGTTTATGAATCATCTTAGAAAGCAAAACATGTCCGAAAGAACTTTGCGTAAGCACATTGATAACTGCTGGGCCATAGGTTACCTCGAATGCGCTTATGGATATCACGACGATTTTGCTCCAGGCAAGGTTTTTGACTGTGAAGAGCCATCCTTGGACTATGAATTTAGGCGAAAGTTCCGTGATTCCGATTATGCCGTAAAGTCGTTTAGAGCGACCTGGAGAAAGATTCATTCCTACACAGAGTCATTGGGTCATATAGACTGAACGGGAGAAGTAATTCAGCTCTATCAAATGGTGCGCTGGAACAACTCTAATAAAACCGACGACTTTCCGCGGGGACCTCTCACATGAATCATGGATTGACGATTAGACCCACTTGTTTCGGGCGATAGCGCCCCCTAAGGATCTGCCATGCGACGCACCCTACCGTTGTTCCTTCTTATCAGTATCTCCGCAGAAGTGATATTGAATGCAGGGCTAAGTCATGCGGACATGGTTGCAATTCCGCCGTTCAATCCGGCTCATCCAGTGAACTTGGCTACGATGGTTCTATTCTTCGTTTTGACGGTAATTATAATGGGTAAACCTCCGGCTCTGCCGGGGGACTCACAGAGTTTGACATTTCCGGGAGTATTGATTCTTCTCCACGCCCCGGGATATTCGAGAGGCAGAGAAGATCATCTCCGTACGTTCCGGCAATCGCTCGGCATTCCCTGGGCTGTCCGGCTTTTCATCGCGGCGATCACCCAATCCATGAAGCGGGGCCACCCTACATATGAGCAGGCAACCAGCATGGGAGAAGCAGCCAAGTTGATCTTACGCCAACCGCTTTGAGCGGTTCCAACATTTCATGCCTCCGGCTTTGCCGGAGGTCACTGACTTTCTCCTTGGGGATGAGGTGGGGAAATTTCAGTTCCTTGCAACATTCTTCGCTTTCCCGCAATTCCATGGATCTCCTAATGATTTCCTTTGTCTAACAATTTAAAATCATGTTTCTTCGGACAGTTTGCAACTTCCACTTGCAGGGATCATCGGGCGCAACCCCTCTGCCCCCTCTACTACTTCATTGCGATGAATTTAGCCCCGGACAATACGCTTAGGGTCTTTCTGAGGCTATCCAAAATGCCATAAATCTCAGAAGCATTTTTGTTGACCGGCGTTTACAATTCGAGCCGTAGTTGTGAGCATCAGACTGTTTACGATGGCAGAATCTTTGAGCAAATCCAAATTCCACTCAGTATGGCCTGCTCTTCACTGATTCTCCGCAATTCTCTTGCCGGCATGGGTTTGCCGCCCTTGGCCGGCTTGATTGAAATGATCAAAAGGAGAGGCGTCTTTTACAAACTGAGTAGAAAAAGCCTTATGCCTACACGCCCAAACCTTAATGGGACTTCGAAAAGACCTTTCTGTAAGGTCTGCGTTCTTCCCGAGACCAAACGAGAAAACCATATCAGCTACTCTTTTCGCCGTTCGGGTCTTGGGGCCGCAATACGCCGTCCTCCAGCTCCAAAATGCGATCGAAAATATCCAGGGCCCGCAAGTCATGAGTGGCGACCAGGACGCTGGCTCCGTATTCATGGGCCACGGAGCGAAAGAGTTCCATAACTTGGCGGCCGCGTACACTGTCAAGGGCCGCTGTGGGCTCGTCCGCAAGAACCAACCGTGGCTTGTTGGCCAAAGCTCGCGCCACGGCGACCCGCTGCTGTTCCCCACCGGACAGCATATACGGCATATTGTGGGCCCGTTGAACAACTCCCAAATCCTCCAGCAACTCCAGCGCTCGGGCGCGAGCCGGTCTTGCCGAAACATCGTTGATCTCTAAAGCTACCTGCACGTTTTCCAGCGCTGTGAGGAAAGGAATTAGATTTGTTTTCTGAAGAACATAGCCGATGTATTTCCGACGATATGACCGTAGGTCCACCCTGGCGATCGGACCGTCCAGGACGAGATCGCTTCCTATGAGAAGCTTTCCGCCGGTGGGGGTGTTAATGAGCCCAACGATCGTCAGCAAAGTGGACTTTCCCGAACCGCTGGGGCCTACCAAGGCCACTACCTCTCCTCTGGAAAGAACGAACGACACGTTGTTCAGCGCCACAACTTCAGCGTGCCCGCTCCCATAGACTTTGGTGAGCGCCAGCGCTTCTACGGCGTATCCTGACTCGCTCATGACACGACCTCGTTGGGGTCGACTCGCACAGCCTTCCAGATTCCGAGCACAGACGAAAGCACCGATATTCCTGCCACAATAAGGGCCAAAAGGATTAGATCGTCCTGCCTTAGGATCACTTTCCTGGGGAAAATTGGGAATAACCAGTGTCCAAAGAACAGCGCGAATATGTACCCGAGGAGGCCCAACAGAACAGCCTGTTGCAAGATAAGGCTCAGAATTACTGAATTGCGAGCGCCTATCAATTTAAGCATGGCTATATCACGGATTTTTTCAAGGCAGAGCGTGTAAATGATTAGCGCCATGATAACGGCCGACACTATGATAAGAATTATGCGAAACAGTCGATACTGCCTGCGGGCCCGGTCCGTCACCCCTCTGAGGAGCAAATCTTTTTGTTCGTCTTTGGTGAACACGGAAATGTCCGCCCAACCTGAGAGAGCGTCCAGCACTACCGTCGGATCCACGCCGGGCTGCAATTCGACTACCACGGCGCTTATCGGCGGACGAGCGATCGTGGCTATTTGAGATGACGGTAGTTGGGCGCGTTCCATAAGCATCGGCACCATCCTGGTGAGGGCGCCGTAGCTGCGGCTGGCGATTCTCGCTTGTCTTGCGCTCCGTTCCAACCGAATCGCTTCACCTAATTCATCATACTGGATATCGAGAGAGTCCAGCAGTGTGAAGAACGCCATCCCATCCCCCGCCAGGCTGGTCATTCCTCTGGTAAGCCCGACGACCGTATAGCTATTTTTTCCCAGCCTAACCACGTCTCCCAACCGAAGCCCCAGGATTTCGTCGGCTATCATCTCGAAATGAGCCGCTCCCAGCCGTCGACCCGACACGATGGGAAGCCATTCACCCTTATCTTCCGGCCAGGAGAGTCCTTGAGCTTGCATACGTAGAGGCTTTTTGCGGAATTCCCGCTGGAGGGAATAGGTAACGAAGGCATGAGAGCCGCGGACTCCCGGAACAGCCCTCAGCCGATCTTCAACATTCCTGGGTATCCTGGAAATTTCAGCAAAGGGCCCCCTGGTTCCTCCCTGGACGACCCACAGGTCACATCCAATAGTGTCCACCAAAAGTGTGGCCTCTTCTATCAGCCCCTGATAGATACCGGACATCCCCATGACAACAGTCAGGAGCATTGCTATCCCCAGCGCTGTCAAGGCAAAGCGTGAAAGGTTGTGACGGATGTCTCTGACCGCCAGGTTCATTGTTCACGCACCCTTTGTCCGTCAGTCAATTGTGAAGCTTGGGGGCCGATAATCACCAGATCACCTTGAGACAGACCTCTGACGATCTCCACCTTGTCTATCCCTTGCAGCCCCAAAAGGACGTCCCTCCATTGCGCTCGCCCCCGGTCGATTAGATAAACCCCGGATTTGCCTTTCCGCCACACTACGGCTCGGAGAGGGACGATAATCGCATTGGATTTCCTGTCCGTCTCGATATAAACCTCAGCTCGTTGGCCCACAGCCCAATTACGGGGAAGAGCTTCAACTCCCACGTCTACGCGAAATTCCCGTGACTCACGGTCCACCTCATTGCCCAAGCGTGTTACCTTGCCGGGGCGGATCTTCTTCGGGTCAGACCGAAAGGCCACTCTAGCTGGCTGACCAGGCGAAAGGGCTTCCATGGCGGATTCGTCAATCCATGCGGAAATCCATAGCTCCCGCTTGGACACCAACAGATAAATGGAGGCTCCCGGCGTCACAATGTCCCCCAGCTCTCGATCTCTCCGAACGATCAAGCCGTCGAAGGGACTGGTGATACGAGTGTACGCCAGCCGAGCCCGCTGATACTGGAGACGCTCTCTGGCCGCTGTCTCCTGGCGACGGGCTTCGGCAATGGCCGCCGTGGCGGCGCTCAGTTCCGCTTCCGCCACAGCCTGGGCCTGTATCGCTTTGTCCATTTGGTCCTGGGAAATGCTCTTGGTTCCTAATAGCCCAGAGTAACGATCATAGTCTAGACGGGCTTTCACGAGATTAGCTTGCGCTTTCGCTTCGTCCGCCAAGGTGCGCTCGACTGTGGCCTCAGCGGCCTTTACCACCGCCTCTTGGGCGGTTACCTCGCGTTTGATGTCCGAGTCATCAATCCGAGCCAACAGCTCGCCGCTCTTAACCCAGTCATTTTGATCGACAAGCAATTCAGCGACCGGTCCCTGGATCTGTGCGCTAATTGTTCCTTGGTAGTGAGATTCCAAAGTCCCGGTCCCCATGACTTCGGCCACTATTTCTCCGACGTGCGCCGGCTCAATCAACACAGGAGTTTCACGGAACGTGACTTTGTACGCTATGATGACGATCGTCGCAAAAACTAGGAACCATTTCCAGCTCTTGAGGATGGCTGCCGATAGTGCTGTATTCACAGTCCCCTCCTTGCCGGAGAGTGTTCAAGAGAGATACTGCAACCCACGCCCCGGAGCTATGGTCTCGCACCGTCGCAATCACGGACTCAAAACCCCAGACCGCTTGTCCCATAGAGCTTTGGTCAAGTGGTCAGGGTTGTGGAAGGAGACCCTCATAGAGATTCTCCACACCCTCTCCTCGGTCAGACGGGGCCGCGACTATCAGGACAGGCCGATGAGCCATCCTCAACACGCTTCTGGCGACGCTGCCCATGACAAGATCCTTAACCCCGGTGCGCCCGTGGGTCCCGATCACAATCAGACCCACGTCTTCTTCGTTGGCGAAGGCAACAATTTCCCTAGGAACTGAGCCTACTTTGCACAACGTCCGAACGTCTCCCACGGTCTCACCGCATTCCTTGGCCATTGTGGCCAACTGCTCTGCCGCGGATTGCTCCATTAGAGGGAGAACAAGCGCTATTTCGCTCCCCATCCAAGTTCCATAGCCTTGCGCCCAACTTAAGTCGATGACGTGGACGATAAGAAGTTTTGCTCCCAGAGCCTCTGCGTAATCCATGGCCAACTTGCGCGCAGGTTCGGAGTTTCTCAGAAAAATCAGTGCAAAACAGGATTTTTTGGGGTGGCATGATAAACGCCTCCTTCCTGCTCAGCGCAACTCAAGTTGATTTCTACCTCGTGGATTATGCAACTAGCGTACCATGGGAAAATGATGTCTTATCCTCTGAACTACTTGATATCAACCGCGGTTCCAGCTTGCATTAGGTTCCCAGGATGGCGCTCAAACCCGATACGTGTCAATATTCCTGACAAACCGTAAAAGAGCCCGGAATGTGACGAAGAACACGGTAGATTGTTCAGCGTTGAGTCGAAACAGGACGTCGGGGGCAGTAAATTACCCCAACACCTCTATTAACCTTTCAGCGAATATGAATTGACCAACTTGGCTTTGAAATCGCTTAATCGGAAGTCCTTTGCAGCCTGACCTTCCATCGGATGAGCAGGCATAATCCGAGTCAGCTGAAGGCAAGTTAAGAGCTTGGCGGAGTAATGCAATAGTCGGATATGCCTTTTGCGCCATGCCCGCGTTTCTCTGTCCGCCTGCTTTCCCGATCAAACTGCACACCAAGGCATGGCGCAATCTTACAATCTCAGTATCTCCAGAAAATGACTCGCTTCAATGCTTTCAGGTGATTCTGTACGAGGTGGTCCGCCAGTATCTGTTCATACGGATAGGTTCGCCCTAAAATTTCATCTCCGCCAGAGCATTGTCATTTCTGGTCCCAACATATTCTCCCCTTCATACCGAATCCGCTCGTCGGGCCGTATATAGCCAGGAGCCATTGAGAGGCGATTTGGGAAACGTTCTTTCTTCGTGATAGGGTTTCTCCTTCGGTCTCGGAAAAAAATCCCAGTTTTGTTCTCAGGAAGTCGGCCGTAAGGGTGCCGAAGACAAGCGTGCGTAGAATTCTTTGGTCATCGAATCCGAACAGCTTGCCAAGCGATATAAGGACAATTTTGAACGGCATTTGCAGCATTCCGACGTGTATGAACCCAGGTATTGAAACCCGAACACAAAATGCCGCAAGTCTGAGGTCCGGTAGGGAAAATTGAGCTAACTCGAATAGTCACGACTCCGGAATATTCTAAACCTCGGCCCCCATGACGGAATTGTTACAGCAGCGTCATGGGGCATTTTTATGTTCAGTTCAAAAATAACTTGCCTGTCATGGAGCGAATGACGCAAAATCGGCTTAGAAAAGGGGACTCACATGCAAAATACTGATCTATCTTTCAAAGATGAGATCGAGCTACTCTTGACGGACATGGGAGCGAATCGCTCCGTTGAAATCAATAAACTCCGCAAACAGACCATTTCTACCAACAAAATCAAGTTGATCGAAACCCACGACTACCCCATTTTCACTCAAACAGCCGAGGGCCTCGAAGTGGAAGACTACTTTTACGTCCGACAGACCATTCCAGAGGATGTTGAGATCGGACGTCCACTTGAAGACTCGGAAGAGGACCTGGAAGGCGAAGATTCATTCAGAAAGGGTATTCTGATGCGCTGGGAGACCAAAAATCCGAACATGAAATGTTGGAAGCTCGGCGTGATGGGAGGAGAGGTTTGCGAAGCCGAATAATAATCGTCGTGGCAGTAGCCATGTTCACCTTAAGTCTCGGAACGCAGTGCGCCGCTGCACAAAAATGCTTTTCCCTAGACGATGCAATGTTTTTCTCCGATCTAAAAGATTTGACCGCCTATAAAGATGCCATCACTTGGGGAGATCAGGAACAGATCCAGAACGTCGTTTTGCCGCTTCTTGATTCAAAACGATTAGTTATAGAGCCTGCAAACATTGAACTGACAATTGTAACCCCAGAGGACACAGATCGAAAATCGAAAAACTTCGGGTGCGTGAAAATCAGAGAGGCGGCAACCCAGAAAGAATACTGGACCCTCGCGCCAATGATAAAATGTGTCGCCGAGTAATCTTTGGCTTCGATGCGCACGCTAGAAGACAATTCCCTTGACTGAACCCTTCGCATCAACTTAATGTAGAACCTGTTTGTTGGGATCTTTCACTTTGCGCCCCATGCCGAAGGGCACCCGGAAGAAGTCATGGGGCATTTTTTATTTCGACTTCTTGCCGGTCTTCTTTGGAACCGGCTTCAAAGAGTCCTTCAGAGCTTTTGCCGCTCGAAACACTGGGGCTTTCCTAGCCGGAATCCTTATCTTGGCTCTGGTCTGGGGATTCACCCCATTACGCTCCTTACGATCGGCGACCGCAAAAGTGCCCAGACCGTCGATCCGTACACTACCGCCTTCCTTGAGGCCGTTTTGCAGCGTTTTAACCAGTGAGTCCAGCATTGCCATAGCCGCTTTCTTGGTAACGTTTGCCTCTTCCGCCAGTTTTGCCGTCAGTTCAGCCTTTGTCATCGCAACGTCTCCTTTGGGATTTGAGTTATCGAGCATTCCGCCTTTATCGCAAGTGAGGAGAAGCTCTTTTGGGGCCTTACGTAATCTTTTGATCCTGAATTCTTCTCTAAACGCTTCTGATTTGCTCGGCGCCTGTCGATACCAAGCCAACCGCACCGGCGACCTCGACCGCGTATATCTGGCCCCGGTGCCGGCGTTATGAGCTTGCAAGCGTCGGTCCAAATCAGTCGTTGTCCCGCAGTACAGGCTATTGTCAGAGCATCGGAGGACATATACGAACGGGTCGTCATTTTGTAACTTGAGCCTTGGCTGCACCATTCACGCCGGACGTTCGCCGTCGATTACTTCAATTCGATGGAATCTCTTTATCCCCTTGGAAATGCCTTGTACACAAGATTTCGCCGGTGTTCAACCAGAGTTTTCTCTGATAAGATCCGTCTCCGGAATCCTGGCGATTAACTAAGGTTTTTACCATGTTAAGACCGGCTGACCGACTCAAAACACTAAAGAATCCTTCTTTGGGTTTCAATCCGGATATGAACGACAATTCCTCCAGAAATAACGACCCTCCCGGCCTGTCAACCTTGCAAGGGCAGATAGAGCGTGTGACCTTCTACAATGACGAGACGGATTTCACAATCGCTAGGCTCAAGGTTCCAGGTTACCGTGAGCTGGTAACGGTTGTCGGTACGCTCATGGCTCCGACACCGGGTCAGGTCGTTCGTGCCACGGGTGAATGGATTAATCATCCGAAATTCGGAGAGCAGTTCAAGATATTGCGTTATACGACCCTTGTGCCGGCGACGGTTGCGGGAATCGAGAAATACCTTGGCTCCGGGCTCATCAAGGGGATTGGGCCGGTCATGGCCAAGAGGTTGGTCAAAAAGTTCGAAAAGGATACCCTCAAGATCATCGAGGAAGACTCAGACAAGTTGCTTGAGGTGGAGGGCATAGGCGCAAAACGCGTGAAGATGATTTCCAAGGCGTGGGCGGACCAGAAAGAAATCAGAGAAGTAATGCTCTTTCTCCAAAGTCACGGTGTCAGCTCGACTTTTGCGGCAAAAATATTCAAGCAGTATGCCCAGCGGTCCATCGACGTTGTTAAGGAAAACCCTTATAGATTAGCCGAGGACATTTTCGGGATAGGCTTCATAACCGCTGACCGGATAGCTGAGAATCTCGGCGTCGAGAAGGATTCGCCTCTTCGCGGAGAGGCCGGGGTAATTTACGCTCTTAATCAACTGGCGGACGAAGGCCATGTTTATTACCCGCATGAAGCCCTGGTTGACAGAAGCCGTGAAATGCTTCAAGTGGATAGCGAAGTGGCGCTAAGCGGTCTGCGCTCCCTGGTCGATAAGAAGAAAGCTGTGATTGAATATTTCCACGAAGGCGAAGACAATCCTCCAGGAGATAATACCGCCGTTTACTTGGCGGCGTTTCATGCTTGCGAGAAAGGCATAGCTTACGCTCTAAAAAAGCTTATGTCCGCTCCTTCGAAAAGAAGAAAGATTGACCCAGGTAAGGCTGTGGAATGAGTTCAGGCGCAACTTTCTTTGTCCCTAGCGTCAAATCAGGTCGAGGCTGTAAGGTGGCCGTCGCAAACAAAGTCATGGTCATAACGGGCGGACCGGGGACGGGCAAGACGACAATTATCAACTCCATCCTCAAGATCTTCGGTAGATTGGGAATAGACATTCTCTTAGCCGCGCCCACCGGGAGGGCCGCCAAACGAATGACCGAAACGACGGGACACGAAGCCAGGACGATCCACCGTTTACTGGAATTCAGTCCGAAGAAGGGCGGTTTTCAAAGGAACGAAGAGCAGCCGCTGAGGTGTGACCTCCTGATAGTGGATGAGGCTTCCATGATCGATACTGTGCTCATGCACAATCTCTTAAAGGCTGTTCCCATCGATGCTACCCTGATTCTTGTGGGCGACGTGAACCAGCTACCTTCGGTGGGGCCTGGCAATGTTCTGAAGGATATTATCGCGTCCGGCGCAATCCCCGTTGTGTCCCTTACCGAGATATTTCGACAGGCCAAAGACAGCTCAATTATAGTCAATGCCCATCTTATCAACCAAGGCGTGATACCCGGTCTGGATACCACACGGGGATCTTCCTCGGATTTTTATTTCATTCAAAAGGAAGAACCTGAAGAAGCTCTACCCGTAATATTGGAATTGCTCAATGGGCGAATAAAAAGGGCGTTTGGCTTTGATCCTCTCGACGACGTTCAGGTTCTGACTCCTATGAATAGAGGTACGGTTGGGGCGCGGAATCTGAACATTGAATTGCAGAAGATTCTTAATCCAAGAGAAGACGGCATAACCCGTGGAGGCAGGAATTTTAGGATCAATGATAAGGTCATGCAAATCCGGAACAATTATGACAAGGATGTCTACAACGGGGACATCGGGCGGATACTGAAAATCGACACGGAAGACCAGGAAGTCACCGTGGTCTTTGATGGTCGGAGCGTGGAATACGATTATTCGGATCTGGACGAGCTCATCCTGGCCTATGCCGTCTCTGTTCACAAGTCTCAGGGTTCCGAATATCCCTGCGTGGTCATTCCCCTGCTCACCCAACATTATGTTATGCTCCAGCGGAACCTGATCTATAGTGCCGCGCATTGTGATTGCGTGTAAAAAAGAGCGCGACTTTTTTCCAGACATTTGGTATGTCCCTGCCATCGATTGATGGGAGGGAACGGCAATGCCCAAGCGTGGATTGAGGCTTGAACTGGATGATTACAATGACATTGTTCGCCATCGCTATCTTGCCAGGAAGAGGAAAGATTTTCAGGCAAGGGTACGTCTGAGAGCGATTTTGCTGGTTCACGAAGGAAAGACCCTTGAACAAGTTGGTCAAATTCTAGAAGTGGCTCGGAGTACGGTGGAGCGCTGGGTAGACAGGTACAGATCCAGAGGCGTGACGGGCTTGCTTGTACGAGGACCGTATCAGGGCAAAAAGCCCAGGCTGAGTCTGGACCAAAAACGAGAACTAGCTATAACGGTTCGACAAGGGCCTGAAGTCAGTGGCCTAGACACTGGAGTCTGGACGGCCCCGATCATTGCAGATCTGGTACATCGGCGGTTCAATATTAAATATAGTCCCTCTCAGATTCGCAGGCTTCTGCACGAGCTGGGGTTTTCACTTCAATATCCCAGACAAGAGCCCTCTGAAGCCGATAAAAAGCGGCAGGCCACATGGCTTGAAGAGGAAGTGCCTGAGATTAAAAAAAAGTCCAAGAAGACGAAGGCATCCTGATGTATCAAGATGAAGTGAGCTTTAAGCAAGCGGGCTCCATTTTCCGACATTGGGCTTTGAAGGGGATCG
Source organism: uncultured delta proteobacterium (assembly GCA_963747865.1). Taxonomy (GTDB): domain Bacteria; phylum Desulfobacterota; class Desulfomonilia; order Desulfomonilales; family Desulfomonilaceae; genus JBBSBY01. The sequence goes on from CAVVHK010000046.1 coordinate 63,586, forward strand.
GATGCGTGGTGAAGAGTCCACCCACAAGGAAATCCTTGAAAGTGATGGGAGCGGTAACGGTCGGCCCTTATCCCAAATTCCACTTCCGCTTCGTCAACTGGTTCAACACTCACAGTTTTCTGGCCTTCTTGGATCAGCTCATCTCCAGGTACAGGGGTCGCAAGATACACATGATCCTGGACAACGCCAAGTACCACAAGGGTCCCAAAGTACGGGAGTGGCTCAAAGACAAACAAGACCGTATTGAACTCCACTATCTGCCGCCGTATTCTCCGAAACTCAATGCGGCCGAATACGTCTGGAAGGAAACCAGGAGAAAAACCACTCACAATCGATTCTTCAAAACCTTGGCTGAATTCAGGGAGCGACTTTTCAGAAGATTCAACCGCTTTCAGGGAAATCCTGCGTCGCTGAGAAGCGTCCTGGCATCTTTTGCTTAGGACTCATTCTCTCCGCGCATCACTATACACGGCCATCACGAGAGGAAAGAAACTGGTTATCCTGGTTGGAAGCAAAAGGGCTTTAGCTATAGCCGTGAAGAACGACAAAACGCAGAAGCGGTACACACATCTCAAAGTCAGACTATCCAGCCGCTAAAAGCCGAACAACGCGAGCTTTCGGGGAACAATTGTCGGGGTAATCTTGACCTTGACCAATTACAGCCTTTCTTGAGTTCGGTCACTTTGGCCTAGGGAATAGCCTTGCCAAAGCGCACAGTTCTGAGCTTTGGTGGTCGGAGCTATGGGGCCAGCGATCTGGCGCACAGAGGACGTGCATCACGGCCTTTGTTACAGCCTGTGACAATCCAGTCTTCCGTGTCGGTTATTCTTTTCGTACGAACCGACTAACCGCTTTTCTGGTTTTGTCCAGCAGAACAACTATGACCATGTTGCCCATAAATCACGGATTATTGAGGGCATATGACCACGGTGTCCAGTCTACTGGACACATTCCACCTTAAGGCAAATTTGCCTTGGGGTCATCTCAGTGGTCTTTCAGCTTCCAGGCGAGCCACTTCAAGAGAGGTCATCCCGTTCGAACTTGCCTCCGAGCCTAGTTTCTATTATTCTCCGTCGCCGCAATTAAACGAAAGTGGAGAAATCGTAATGGGTTTGATGTCCCGGTCCGCTTCTATAATGAGATATCGTGCAAAAGGGGAGATGGAAGGGTCCTTTTGGGACACGGTTGAGACAGGTGTCAGAAACGGAGCTTTTAAGCCTGTGGAATCCACTGGTGACGAGACAGGCGTTGGATGGACTTCGCTCGAAGATTTTACGGATTTCGAATTCAGGGGATCTTCGTATGTGCGAGGAAACTATGTGGCTCTAAGCCTACGATTGGACGCCGTAAGAGTGCCGTCCCGTGTGTTGGAAATGGAATACAAGAAAGAAAGCCGGAAGGTTATGGATCAGCTTGGAACCAAGAGGCTTTCGTCAGGGCAACGCCGAGAGCTGAAGGAGCGTCTCAAGGAATCCTTAAAACAGAAGGTATTCCCGTCGATACAGACTTTCGACCTGATTTGGGACACGGCCAAGTCATTGGTTTATTTCGGTTCCCATTCAGTGAAAGCTCGGGAACGCATGGAGGAGCATTTCAAGAAATCTTTCGGCTTGTCACTACTGCCCTTGCTGGCTTTCCTCCGCGGCCGGGAATTGTTGACCACTGACGCCGAAAAGGAAGCTTTGGAGCAACTCAAACCCTGCTCAATGATGCCATGACATGCGCGGAGTCTACTGACCGCTGTATTTTCAGCTACGCTCGCAATAACATGCCTGAGCGTCTTTGCAAGGCATGAAATGACAAATCAATCTCATGATCCGGCGCTGTAGCCAAATGGACGCCGGCGCCTCCCGTTAGCCGTGGCATGGAGGGTGAACCCCGTGAGGACATTTGCCCTTTCAGCTATGACAAACGTGAGTAAACTAGAGGAATTACAATGGACTTCTTGGATATACTTAGAGAAAGGGCTTTTCTGGGCCGGGAATTTTTGACTTGGCTATGGTTCAAATCGGACCAAACGGGCGGACAAATAGAGACGAGTGACGGCAAGGCCGTTGAAGTGTTGTTTTTGGACAGGATGACCCTTGATCTGCCGGACACTGAGTCCCCTCAAACGGCCACTTTCAAAGGTGAGCAGTCCGAACTGAGGGAGGGATTAGCCTGCTTAAGGGAGGGCAAGAAGATTGAGGAGGCCCGCATTTCCCTGAAAAGTGGTGAGAACGAATTCGTCATGACAATCAAAGGAACATGGTTTTCTTTCGGCGGTTTCAAAACTCCGCCGGTTATTCCCTCAAGCGAGTCGTCCGATGATGAGGATCCAGAGGGGGCTTTCCTTGAGAAAGTCTATCTTTTGGAAGAAGGCATGGACGCTGTCGACGCACTCTTTGGCCGCTTCCTCCAACTACGTATATCACCAGACTGGGAGCCTGAACTGGTTAAACTGAGGCTTTGGGTTAACGAACATATGCTGGATTTGCCAAATGCCTGAAGTTGTAAGAAGATTGGATGATTCCTTGAATCGGGAAGCCCTGGCAACCACAGAATTCAGGGGATCTCAATCGCGGGAGCTCAGGGTAATGACCCGTCGTAATGCAGAGAGGGGGAACAGACTTGTCGGCCCAGAATCGACAAAAAGAACACTGAGAAGCTCGTGAGCGGGTTGTCTGGGTTCTGTGGATGTTGAGGGTCTCGCTTTCCGGAAGAACGTTGTACAACGTTCTGGTGAAGTTTAACCTCGTCACTTCCCATGGAGCCGGTCATGGGGGAACCTTGTCTCCGTAACTGATTGCCCCTTACACTCTGATGGCTTGAGATTGCTCGCTAGCGGAGCATTCTCTCCCTCGGATCAATCAAGGTTCACTTAGGATGGATTGGGTTCATCATTGTCTCTGTGTCGAATCGCCGTCCATAACACTTCCTGCCCCGCTCTCATCGCTTCGCCGGGATCCGTAGACGATTCCCAAGCTCTCTCAAACTCCGACAATCTTCTCGGATAGCGCTGTAGCGATATCCAACCCAACATCCTGATGATCGGAGGGATTTAAACAGTGTTGGGTAGGTCCTTGAATTCATTGCGGGAGATATGAACCGGCATTGCCCGACCACATTTAAGGATCGTCTCTTCCCGTCTCGTTCCGATAGGCTAAGATTTTGTGGATGGTTCTGGGTAAAAGAGAAACGGGTAATCTCTATAACTATTGTTATTCTTTGGTCAGACGCTGTTCGGGTTCTTGTGTTACGGTTCCTCAAAGCCGGAGGTATATCTATTGCTAGAGTTCATAGTTTACGCACATCCAGTGGGAAAGCTCGCGAATCAGTTGGGTTCGTTCCCGTAAATTCTTGCTCGACAAGGTCAACTGAGTTACCGGAACGTTAGAGGCATTGAACGAAACAGAAGAATAGTAGGCGCTTACCTTTCCGGTGCGGCAATCCTAAGCAACGGATTTGAGGAGGCCGAAATTTGAGAGCTAGCCGTCGCCAATTCAGCGCCGGCTGAAAGGATATTCTTATGCCCCCGGTATTGGGTAGGCATTGAGACTCAATCCTCTCGATTCCATTAACCGTGGTAGAATAAGACCCCTCACTGATAAGGACAATCCGCCGTTCCATGTCTTCGGGAGAGAGTCCGGGATAATTCCACACCACCTCACCACGGGTATGTCGATCGCTGGTAGGATAGCGACTACCATTCCGGTCGAAGACCGGATTCCGAGGACATGGATCATCATGGACATTACGGCAATCGTTTACGGACGCCGTAAGGCGAGGTGAACTGTCCACATCTTGAAACGCTCCTGGTTTCGTCTGCCCCAACATATTCCAGGTCCTTTCACTTGTAAAGGGCGTGAATCCGCTGGGGGATGTCGGCGAGCGGTATGGAGCGATATTGCAGCGGCCCTGCAGGAACCGGCAAGGAAGGACAGTCCCACATCACTTTCCACTCGGCAAAGAGCCGCCTACATATTCCGGATCGCTGAATCTCTTGCCACGGCTTCCACCGGTGGTATACTGGTCCAGCGACCATTTTTTGCCCGGGGTAGCCTTGAGTTCAATCATTGAGTCATCCGGCGACGCCCGGCATAAAGAACCAAAAATTTACCGAGAGGAGCGCCAAATGAAATTAAGAACACTGACGCTAACCGTAGCGTCTTTACTCGTCGCTACGTCCTTTGTTGTGTCCGCATTTGCTCAGGAGTTGAAGCCTATTCAATTGCCTCAGCCCAAACTGGACCCTGGCAAATCTTTGGCCCAATGTCTCAAAGAAAGGAAAACGACCCGGGAATACAGCACAGCCAGTCTGTCGCAACAGACACTTTCAAACCTGCTGTGGGCGGCATGCGGCATAAACCGGCCTGATTCAGGCAAACGCACCTCTCCCACTGCCAAGAACTGGCAAGAAATTGATGTCTACGTGGCGACGGCTGAGGGGATGTATCTTTATGATCCGAAAGGGAATACGTTGACCCCAGTTGTGTCAGCAGACATTCGCTCACTCACATACACACAAATAGATAGATTCAAGGACGCTCCAGTTCACCTAGTCTATGTGGCAGATTTGGAGAAAACAGGTGAAGGAGAAGAAGGGGCCAAGATGATCTTGACCGCAATGGACACAGGGTTTGTCGCCGAAAATGTATACCTCTATTGCGCGTCCGAGGGCTTGCCATCGGGATTCCGCGTATCCATCGACAAGGAAAAACTCGGTCAAGCCATTAAATTGCGACCCACCCAAAAGATCATGGCCGCTCAGAGCGTAGGACTTCCGAAGGGAAAATAGTTCCAGTAGAGAAAATAGCCCAGGACGACGTCTCAGCAGTCCAGATTCTCCGATCTGTTTCTGATCGTTTTAAGAGCGGAGTAGATCAACCCCTCTATTTCTTAGGCTGTGAAGCTCGGAGTACCAGTGAGGACTGAAAGAGGCGATGGCGCCATTGATTACCGATTTAATCATTGTCTGTCTGCCCTTGTTTACCTTCGACACGACAAGACTATTTACGGATCTCGGCATAATTCCACGGGATCGAGGAGAAGCACAATGGATGAAAATCGCAGGAATTTTCTAAAAGGAGCAGGAGTCGTCGCCGCAATAGCAGCGACGGGCGGACTCACTGTGGCTCAGGCTGAGACCAAGCACATGCGGACTCATACGCGCGGAATGGCTCATGGGCTAACCTTGTTGACAATGCGCCGCAACAACGAATACCGACTCGGCGTCAAAACCGACAAAGGCGTCCTGGATGTGCCTGAGGCTGCAAAGCTGCTCCATATGCGCGCCCCAGCCACCCTTGATGATTTGCTGCAGAACGAAGAAGGCCCCGACCTCAATGCGCTTGTGGACGCCGCTGCCAAATCCGCTGCTGCCAGTAAGGCGTTTGTCCAGGAAGGTGCCGTTGAATACGGACCGGTTGTGACCCGTCCGCAAAAGATCATCTGCGTTGGGCTAAATTACCGAAAGCACGCCAAAGAAGTCGGCATGGAGTTTCCCAGCCAGCCGGTGCTATTCAACAAGTATAACAATACACTCAAC
>CAVVHK010000047.1:0-27336 GCA_963747865.1 uncultured delta proteobacterium
AGGTAGGTCGTCATAGATAAATATCTTGCGAGGTAGGGTCCTATAATAACGTAGGATCTGCCGTTCAATTTCTTGGTCAAGTCCGGAACTGGTGGTTTTGAGATAGTTTCGTGAAGTTTCCGCACTGCGCCTCCTTTGTGGATTTTTGCCCTGAGTTTTATATCCAGCGACTATTATGACGCTGAAAAATACCAGGACTCCCACAATAGCCGCATTTTTCGGAACCTTCAGAAAATCAAGGACTCCATAGAGAAAAGAATCCTGGGAGGTTTGCGTCAGTGCTTCATTAGATTCAGTAGATTCCTTGACCTCTGTATCTGCGGGCGTCTTTTGGGTCTTTTTGTTGGAAAATCTGGCTACTATTACGCCGCACTCGGGGCATTCATCGAACACTCTCATTTGAGGCATGTGGCAGGCTGGGCATCGCCAGGCCACGGTAGGCGCTTGTTTATCATTGGCGTTGTTGGGTAGTGGTCCCGGTGGTTGAGCTTCCTTTGTGGGCTCTTTAGCCGGTTTCGTTGCCCCAGAGGCTCGGTTATCAATATCGTCTTGGGTCAGTATAGTTACCGAGATAAGCTTTTTGAAAAGGCTCTGCAATGCCCTCTCGGAGACGCCGTATTTTGCCATAAGGAATTCATCGGTTTTCCCGGCGCGAATATCAGCAATAATTTCTTTAGCCGTTAGAGTCCGGTTTTGAGCCATCCTCCCGCCCTTTTCGATGATAGTTGTCGTTCAGTCTTTTCGTGTCAAATAGCCTGGGTCCACGAAAAAATATCCCAAATTTATGGCCGATAGCAAACCGTCGCGTCCCTTTCCGGCTTCCAGCGAACGAACCTTGTATACCGGAGGGGTAGGCTATCCCCATACACTGCTTACTTCCGGCGCGCCCAGGCCATCCTGATAATCTACTGGACGAGAACAAGCTTGCGTTGCATCGCTGAACAGGGGGAATTGCCCAGCCTGTCACGAAACATCAAGAATTTCGTCGTTCCACTGGTAATCCAAGTCTCCTCCGTGCGCCGCGAACATGTCAATGAGATCCTGTGTGCAGGGCACGCAGTATGGGCGGTTACCAGCGTCTACCCAGCCTTCCGCAAGTGTAATGCTTTCACGGGTAAATTGTCTTTTCCCTGGGTCACCGTTTAACCATAGTAAGGCCTCTTCGATTGCTTCGGGAGGGGTTTCTCCCGTCCCCCATATTACACCAAGGTAGATAACGGCATATCCAGCTCGGTCCACTGACATAATCTTCTCTCCTTGGTTGATTGAATGATTCCTGAGTGCTAATCAGGTTGATTAGATTGTCTCAGGCTTATCTATAAGACTCTCGGGACTGCCGACATACGCCCACAATAAACGCTCTACCAAAAGACTCAGACTGCCGCCGCTCCACTGTCTGTCTACCTTTACTTTTTCGGCTGCCAATTCCAGGATTTTCTCGTTGACATGAAGCCCTGTGTTGCGCCGTTTACCCTTGAACGCCGGTCTACGTTCGGACGTTGAAATGTACGCGCCTTGATGTTGTTTCCAGGACTCTAACATGTCGCCCAAGTTTCCGCTCTGGTAATCAATTAGTAATGCCTTAATAAGGCGAGCGTCCTCTATTGTTAGCAATTCGTTACTAAGTTGCCGGGAAGCAGGCTCTTCGTCTGCGGCCTCTTGAATTAGTAAGTCTAGGGTAACGTCTTGGTTATCAACCATGGGTATAGTAATTTGTTGCTCGCTTGGCGTCCGCCATTTCGCGGGTGCGGTTACTAACTCATTGCTAACGTCTTCCCCAGTTATGCGCTCATCGCCAACGGATTGCTCAACAGTTAGTAACTCCTTACCAATAGTTGGCAGGACATCCCCAGCCATATCACTTCCGGTGATTATGGACTCGTCGCCTTTCGCGATGTCAGCGGTCTTTTGAGGGACCGGAAGCTCTCCCCCCTCATCTTGTATCAAGTTCGGTTTTTCGCCCCGTAGCGGCTCTGTGGTGAGGTTTGGCGAGACTGTCGCCTTCGAGGGTGAGCCGGTTTCAGTTCCTCCGAGCTCTCCTCTCTTTTGATATCCGGTAATACGCTCGTCGCCAACGTAATTGCGCAGGTTGTTTATTTTCCACTTTTTGCCGGTTGCCGTTAGAATTCCGACCTTGTTAAGAGCTTCTACAAGCTCGGGCAATTTGCTGTTGGTGAACCCAATCTGTTTAGCCTTAGCCGCAACAGCGGCCCTCAGGGCCTTTTTACTCAACTTGACCGAAACTTTGCTCATTGTCTCTGTCCTCTTTGTCTTCGTCTTCAAGCCATGAGAAGAAGGCTTTGCGCCTGTCTTCGTTCAAACCTTTGACCATGCCTGCAAGGTCGTCAAAAGCGGAATCCTCCGCCTCTGGCGTTAAGCGGCCCGCTTCAGTATTCTTGTCACTTGAACGTGAGTCCATTTGCTGTTCCCTTTGGTCGTGATTCCCATCTCATTAAGCCTCCGGGCAATAGCCGCAGCGCTCAATCCATTGCCCCGCAGGTCGGTCACTGTTCTTATGGCCTGCTGCTCCTGGGAATTCTCAAACAACTTGCCGGACTCGTCTACATCATAGCCAAAAGGGGCCGGACCGGTCGTGTAACCCTGAGACTTTCGGGCTCGTCTCCCTTCAATACAGCGCTCTCTAATGCGGCCCCTTTCCATTTCAGCGGCGGCAACCAGCACGGTCAACATAAAGCGCCCGGCAGGGGAAGCCGTATCAACGCAACTGCCGCCCATATCACAAATATGAAGGCTCACGTCCAGTTTTTCCCAAACTTGAACCGTCTGCAAGCAATCAACCGTTGAGCGGAAACCCCTGTCCAATTTGGTGATAATCACGGCCTGAACCTCACCGCTATGAACCATCTCCATAAGCGCGCCGCCTTGAGATCTGTCACCAAGAGGTGTCCCCCCGGATACGCCCGCATCAATCAGCACGTCCACAAGCTCAACGCCTTTCATTGTCGCGTAAGCCCGGACTTGCTCGACCTGAGAAGTCAGGCTTGTTCCTTCAATTTGGCCTTCGCTGCTGACTCTTGCGTATCCGATTGCTTTCATGGTTTGCGCTCCTAGTTGCTTGTTACTAACAGATTACTAACCAGCGTGTGATTTGTCAAGAGATAAGTTACCAGGCGTTGCTAATTACTTACTAAGCAGAATTGAGGTGTTATTACAGTGGTATATTGCTTATTGCTAATGAGTTGCTAAGTTGATGCTAATCAGAAGGGCTGAACACTGTTTTAACGGCGTACACGAGCTCTTTGGCTTAAACCATAGTTCGCACTGGGCCATTGAAAGACCGCGCAGCGTGGCGGTGAGTGAGCCAAGCATACTCCAGGGAGAATAAGGGAGGGGTTCATCTATATTTTGCCTTTTCAGATGTATTTCTGATAACATCTCTTCCAGGGATAGCGGGGGCTCCCCAAGGTCTTGTCAAAAGGACAGTGCAGAGACTCTCGATACACTTCATACAACGCGTCCGCTGTCCCTATGTTCATGACCGCATTTTAAAGATTTCACTAGGAGACTATTGGAGCGCACTCACCGATTCTACCAGAGGCGAGTTCAGTAGCGCCCCGTTAGTGCCCCCCTCTTTGCTTATGGTAATTTAATCCGGCTTACTCTTTCTCTTGAAGGGCCTGGGCGCTTTCCGACCATAGTGTATGGGCTTCCTACTGCGCCCTGTCCCTCGTGTCCAGAGTCCACCCAATCATGAACAGGTTATCAGGTAAAATGCGTCTTAGGACATCCATGTGAGCCTCGGGGTTTACATGGACAAACCGGGGGGATTCAATCCCCTAAAATCAAGCCTTGAGGTTTCTAATGTGACGGGCATGGGTCGCTTTACCATGCACCAGCGCCCTTACCTCTTTTCGATGATTGGTACCCCAAGAATTATATGGACATACCAACGAGTGTTGGGTAAACTGCACAACAGTACATCATTTCATGACTGTCTCCTTATTGTGTGAGCAAGAGGCGTCGGCCAGCGCCTCTTGCACCCCATCCTTCCAAATTCTTTTCTAATCAAACCATTGATGGATTCGTAAGAAGTCGTTTGTGACCAACGCCCTGATTATTTTACATAAAGATAGAATTAGTGCTTGAAGGCTCTATGAGTCTTGGGAAAAGTCTGAAGAAGAAGACAAAGGGAACCAAGAAACGCTAGCCCGTTTTCCGCTCTCAAAACCATGTCGAAAAGTCATAGATGCCCAATGAGCTTCTACATTCACGGTTTTCCCGACTTTGCTTGTTTGACCGTTATACCTGTTTTCAACCACTCAATAGCCTTTTTTACTGCGATATCTTCGGTGACGTCAGATCCTTGAGGGGGCTTATCCATCTCGCCCTCCAGATCGATGTCCGGAATTATACCCTTCTTGTCGATGGAGCGTCCCTTCGGGGAGTAGAAATGGGCCGTGGTGAGCCTCAGCGCGCATCCCCCTTCGAGAGGGAAAATTGTCTGAATAGAAGCCTTGCCGAAGGATTTCGTTCCCAAAATTAGAGCGAGATCATAATCCTGGAGAGCGCTTGCTAAGATTTCCGACCCGCTTGCAGTGCCTTTGTTGATAATTATGGCGAGCTTCAAATCGAGACGCTTATTATTTTTCTTTGATTTGTATTGCGTACGTGAATTCTTTTCTCTGCCGTCTGTGTAGGCTATGAGCTTCTCGCCATCAATGAACAGATTTGCGATGTTAATCGACTCGCTGAGTAGTCCTCCAGCATTATTACGTAGATCCAGGATTAAGCCTTTGACACGGTGTTCTTTCTGTAATTCGTCAATGGCCTTAGAAAACGCTACGCTTGAGTTTTCCGGCATGTTAACCAGTTTAAGGTAAGCGTATCCAGGCTCCAAAAATTGCTTCTTCTTAATGGACTGAGTTCTGACTGTATCTCGATATATCCTGTAATCTTTGAGTCCTTGAAGCCCCTCTCGCATTATTGTGATAGTTACTCCTGAGCCTTTTGGACCTCGCAGTAATTGCGTAGCTTTGCTCAACGAAATGTCTTTGGTTGTTTCTCCATCGATCTTTAAAATCTTATCCGCCGGTAACAAACCGGCCACATCCGCCGGAGAGCCGGCGATAGGCTGGACTACGGTCAATTCTCCGTTGTCCGCCCTGATTTCAATTCCTACCCCGGCAAATTCCCCTTTAGTCTCGACCTGCAAATTCTTGTACGTCTGTTCGTCAAGAAAGGAAGAGTGCGGGTCTAATGATTTCAGCATGCCCGACACGGCGTCATCGATAAGTTTATTGAAACCGGCGCCTCCTCCGTGGTTATTGTAAATGTAGTCTGCTACTTCTCGAAAACGAGCCAGTTCTCGATAGTCCGGTGAGGACGCCGGTGTCGGAGGTCCGTCAGCGCTCGAAGCCATCTCTTTAGGTAAAATTGAGGCGTCAAGACGGCGAGCCGACAGCATGCCGGAAATGGCCCCCTCAACAAGACTCTTGTCCGTCACTTCACGCACGAAATTTTTCTTCACCGTGTCCATTATTCGAGTAAAACGAGCCATCTCCTTGTAATCCGGGGGCGAGGAAGGTTTTGGCGGCTCAGGGGTCGGGAGAACTAATTCCTGCTGTGGGGAAGCCGATGATGGATTACAATAAAAATCGTCCAGCAAAGATGATGATATCCAGGGAGTCTGTTGTCCCCCTGTTTCTCGATTGACGGCTCTTGCCACAAGTTTAAACGCCTGTTCAATCGGGATATCTTTCATCCGAAGGGCTTCTATGAGGTGCTTGGTGTACGGGCTGTTCCTCCCCGTTCCATCTGCGGCCACGGAGTCCGGTGAAGTGGCATAGGCGATAAAAGTCCCCTTGGGAGCCTCCATCTTGGTCAAACCCATACTGGGGGATCGAAATAAGCCTTTAAAGGGATTATTCCTGCAGGCGTCCAAGATCACTATGTTGGCTCGGTTCCTGGACTCCTCCATTTTTCCAAGCACGAGTCCCGCGTTGAGGGTCTTGTATCGGACATCGGTTTCCGATTCTATGGGGTCGCCAAGCGGAATCAAATAATTCTCCCCCCTTACTTGCGCCCCATGTCCTGAGAAATAGAATAACGCCACGTCCCCACCTTGAATTTGTTGAACAAACGTGTTGAGCGCTTCCTCCATCTCCCGTTGGTTCACATTTATCTTTGTCTGGACATCAAAGCCCAATGTCTTCAAAACAGTTGAAATGTCCTCGGCGTCATGGGCCGGATTCATTAACGGGCCGACCTTGTAGTCGCTGTTTCCAATTACGAGTGCGACCCTTTTTTGATATCCTGCTGATGATCCCGTCTCCGGAGAGCTACGTCGTACAGCCTTCTGAGTCTGGTCGTCGGCTGCCGAGGAAATCGAACTCAGCAAGAGAAAGAAAAGCAAGAAGAGGGATGAGAGCTTCCTGCCTTCTTTTATTGTTCCCTCGCTTTGAAGGACCAAAATCCGTTTCATCATTTCCCTCGCACTGCGGAGCAATAATCGGACACGGCGCTTTAGCGCCACGTTTAGCTAATGTTCATGAGTATATTTGACTCTGGGTTTCTTGGTCAACATTCATCTTATGGGAGCTGCGCTTGTAGGACTCCGCAGTCCATGACAAACATATCAGGGGCGCTTTGAGGCTGTGCAGAAAGGGGCTAGGCGGCGATTACCACAAGGGATAGCCATCGAGGACAAAGCAGAAAGGGCGTCGGTCCCTTTGGGAAAAATATGCGTTGATTTCATGGTCAATGATACGAGTGACGGGAGATCCGGGAACTATTTTGGACTCCAAAGAAAAGCAAGTTGGGGAGCGTACTTCGGAACAAGCCTTCGTAAAGGCGCTAGGGCAATATCGTAGATTCGTGTTTACGTGACTGTGTAAATTCTTAGATAGACAAGAGCAAGGAGGGCTCAGGTTAGGTATTGAAGACCGAGCGCCACAATCGTCATGGGTGTGAGAAGTATCAGAAACTGTGGCGTTCATCCACTTGGAAGAATTCCATGCTGATAAAATCATTGAGTTCTTTGCGGACATGGACTCGCAAAACTTTTACTTCTCCCTCCCATTGGTCCGCTTTGTCCAATGCCTCTTCTTCCCAGGGAAGGCGTTGTTCAGGCTTTTTTGCTCGAATATCTCGCACAAGTTCTAGGGGAACGGGGGTAGACAATATTTCTTGATAATTTATCCTAATTCTTTTTATGGCCCTGAGAAGTTTAAGTAAATCATTCCGCAAGAGAAAGTCTTGTTCTGGTTGAGAAAGATTCTTGGGGATAAGATGAAGGTTTTGAAGCGGAGTACTTTCGTTAAGCGCTTTATTGATGAGCTTTCTAAGGCGCTTATAATTGTCGTCAAAGGCTGGGGATGTTGTGGAAACGCCGGGGCTCTGCTCAGAGAGGGGAAATGCCATACCATGTCTCCAGGAAATAAGGATGGGAGATCAGGCTTGCCTCACTGATCACCGGAGAGGAACGCCCCATAACATGGGACGCCTAACCGGTCAATCAATATTTTCGAGTCTTAGCTGATGGGCGGTTTCCATCGGCTACCGGTATTGGCTGTATCTTCCAAAACGACTGGTACCTGTCTGGAGATGATTCCACTATGTGCGGCTGTATCGGGGCGTTCATCGCGGGTTAGAGGGAAGCGCCGTCCAGGTGGGGAAAGAACGCCGTGCCTCGGAAGCCGCCACTAGATGGAGGCCTCCGCTATGGTCATCTTTGCATGTTTGAACATGTTCCAGTGTTACTGTCTCGAAGTAGTCCTGCCGAGATCCGATTGAAGACCGATTGACCAGCCTGAGAAGACCAGCAGCTTCCTTATGTTCTGATCAACCCAAATATCGGCTCGGGCAATAGCGCTCCTCGGAACATAAACCAAATCATTCCTGGTGAGTATGAAATCGGTTGCTGAAGTCAGTCTGGTAAGATCGGTGGTTCTGGATATGAATTTGCCATCCGGTCCTTTGGATACAACCAGCACAGTCCGAGGCTCAGCAGTTTCCCTGGTCCCGCCTGCCAGAGCGATAGCCTGCTGAACGGAAATGGGACCTTTGGTGGAAAACACTCCGGGGCGTCCGACTTCACCATCTATGAAGATGACTTCTCCGATTATTTCCTTCAGAAGGACTGAAACGTCCATGTTAGGAATTAGTTTGGCATACATACGGTTTACCTGTTCAGTTATCTGCGGCACGGTCAGGCCCTCTACATTCATATCCGGTATCAAAGGAAGCGAAATACGCCCGTCGGGGCGGATGCTAACCAATCGAGCCTGACCGTTTGGAGCGGTTGCAATGCTCTTTTGAATCTCGTCCAATTTGGCGTTAAATTCTCTCACCGTGACCGTGATCTCAGGATCCTTGAGCAAATCCGAGTAAATCTTTTTGAGCATTCGTTTGGCTTCGTCCGGAGTCATCCCGGCCACCGTCACATCGTCTTTTCTCGGGATACTTATCTTTCCGTCGGGGCGTACTCGGACGGTGCGGTTGAGTTCAGGCTGATAGTTGAATTCAATATCCAGGGCGTCCTTAACCCCTATTTTATATGTGGTCTTGGTTATGCCCGGCACGGTCAGGTACAGGAACTCCAGGACATCTCCATAAGCAAGCCTGTATAAGGAAGTCGGAAAATGGGGGGTCACCTTATTCACTATCTCAGGGGGAGTTTCATTTACAACTACCCTGTGATGGGGAATCATGCATCCGTCCGCTATAACCAACGAGATTATTGCTACAACCAGGGGCCTAAACGGTCTGACCAACCAATTCTTCATTGTTTGAATCTTCATAATTCCGTTCCCCTTCGGGCGAGACTAATAAGCCAACTCCAAGGAGAAGAATATGCCATCCCTTTTGACTTCAACGGATCGGCCCGATGCGTTTTCCTGGTTGTGGAAGAAGCTTTCGTGCTGGTATCCGAATTTGCTTTCGAGAATCACCGGGTAGCTCACCTGGCCGACCAAAAAGGTACCGCCCACCATGAGGTCCATATAGTTCAAATAATTTGGAGTGATACCGAAAGTCATCCGCGCCATAGCCCCCAATCTGGAGCCCGGCAATGCGCAACCAAGGCCGAAAGGAAAGCGGCTGGCCATGTGCGCGCCCAGGCAGGGGACGGTTTCATCCACGGTTATGGTGTCCTCGTGTCCTGATGAAGCATTGGACAGGCTCAACTTCAAATCAATGTATCGCAATTCACCTTGTAAGCCGCCGTACCAAGAGGGTCCGATCATTAGATCGAGATCGTACCCAAAGCCGAATGTGGCTGTGCGAAACTCCGAGGAAATTGGGCTTCCAGGCGGATAAATGGTGTTTCTCGTGCGCAATTCCCTGGGGGCCAACGTGCTTCCCTTATATAGCTCGGGTATCCTTCCAAAAAGCCTCAGGAGGTGGTGTTCGAGAGGCCTGAGAGACGCGTCAAATTCGAAGGTTTGATTGTCCGTAGGCAAACCTAAATCGTTCTGCAAATCGTTGAATGTGCCGTTAAAACCGTTTGCCTGATTGAACCCCATCCTCCCGTGAATCTGACTGAAGAATGCTTTGGCCCCCAATGTGGCAAAGCACCAATCCAAAGGTTCGCTTGCCGCGCCGCGGGGCAAACCGACTATTACGAGTCCCAACATCAGCGCCATGACCATTGTGCGGCGCCCGAATCCCGAGCCCCTCACCCTTCCGCTGTAATTGCTTGTAATGGACATTTTCAAGGACTCCGGAATCGACAGGGACTGACGATTAGCGTCAGCGCTTGTCATAATCGGGAAATAGATCCAGCGCCCAACTCAATCTGGAACTGCCGTGCATGCCGCCGGGCCTGGAATTGGCGGCATTCTCTTCGGAAACGCCCACGTTGCGATCCACAAAGGGATCGCCATGACTACTGAAGAGAAAACGCAGTTCCGCAGAATTGAAAGGAAGAGAGAGTAAGGCGAGAAGGCTGTTTTTCAACTCGCCCGTCTTTACCGATAGCGCTTTGCTGTACACGCTTGGCTTTTCTTGAATAACCTGCAACGTTTGCGTAACATAAAACCTCGAATCACCATTAGGCATCTTCCCGGAGCACGGGCTTTTTAGGCGCTTACTACTCCCCTGGGCCTTTTTCTCGAAATCCTGCTTTTGAGCAAGAAGTAGCTCCCTGTTCTTTTTCAGAAAGAACATATGCTCTGCCAGGCACTCCCGCATGGCCAATTTGATTTGGCGAATTTCACTATCCAGCGTTTTGATTTCACGGCTGTTTGGGGTGAACTTAACGTTGAGCTGTCTTTTGTTGATCTCAAGCTCCAGGATTCTCTTTTGAAAATGGCTGAGAGAGGGAATTCCGCTCATTTGAGAATCAGGCACGAACCCGCTGAATACACCGGGTCTGGCGTCAATCAATTTCAGGGCGAGATCGCACTCCCTATACTGCAAGTCTGTTTTCTGCAATTGATCGTTTACATTGTCCAGGCTTGGGTTTTTTGGATTCTCTTGCGGAGCAGGCGAGGTTAATTCTTCTTCCACGGATCGGCGGTAATCGGCGTAGCATTGAACATAACCGTTCAGGACCGCTTTCAAGAAATCCGGGTCCTCGCCGGACAGCCTGAGGCTTGCGGTCGCATTTCCATCTGTCGCTTTGTAATCAACAGCCAGATTGGATGAAATCCATCGGACAAAGTCAGCGTAGTTTGAAAACCCTGCGGAGGTGGCAAGCTGATCAGCATGCCCAACTTCGTATGAAGTCGCCTCCATGTTCCAGCCTTTCCCGCATGGCGAATCGTCATTTAGTGCACAATCTTGGTTATTCTTTGCCGGCAGTTGAGCCAGCAACAAGAGGACGTTGGGATTCTTAAGTAGCTGGACCTCCTGATCTAAAGCGGCATTTGTAGGTTGTTTCAAATCCGAAGAAATAAACAATAACTTGGTCTCTACGCTGCATGTGTTCGCAACCGCGAGATAATAGGCGCTCACCGCAATCAAGAGCACTATGAACGAAGCCAGACAACCATTCGTGAGCTGGTCATGGATCTTATCTGTAGCCCCATGTCGGCGGGTATGCGATTGTGTAAGACGATTGCCGCCGGTTTCGGTTTCGAAGTCAGTGAGCAAGTCCGTGGTTTCCGAAGAGCGGACGGATCTGCAAAGAGTATCGTTGCGTCGGGCTTGCCGTGGGACCTCATTCGGGGAGTCTTTCTTCGTTAGGACCGTCTTCCTTTGGCCGAGCCCTCCCTTGTGTGTTTTCTCCCGCATCTGAATCTCCCTTCCCGATGGGCGGAAGCCGGAACAAATGTCTGATCCATGGATTCAACTAACGCGACTAGCTTGTTAAAGATTAGCAAAACGAACTAATTCTGTCAATTTATTAAACCTATTTATTAACTCATAAGATGATGCTGAGTAGGACTTGACTTCAAGTGTGGCCTCTTCTTGGTTCCGTCTTGGACGAGCTTTCGCTTGACTTTCAGAGGGTTAGAGGATAATCATCTTTAAGGGCGTGTGCGAGGAACGCGAATGATACACCAGATGGCTGCCGAGTTTGCCAATGAGTTTAACCGCTTGGACCGAACCTTATTCCCCAAATCTGGCCTACCCGGCTCCAGGGTGATTCAATTCACGTCTTCCCGGAATGGCGAAGGGGTTACTAGCCTGGTTCTCGCTTTCGCTGACTTTCTTTCCCGCCTTCACGGCTCCGGAACAGTAGTGGTGGTGGAGGCGAATTTGCGGAAACCTTCCTTTGCGGAGCATTTCAGCTTGAACAACCGGAAGGGATTAATTGATCTTCTTGAAGAAACGGCAAAAACCGAAGAGGTCGTGCAAGTCGCCGAGCCATACGATTTTTCCATTATCCCTGCCGGAACGCCTGGAGTTCCCAGGAACGGCGTAAATATAGAATCGTGTCTGGACCGTGTTGGAGGGATACTGGGGGAATTGAGAACGAAATTTCATTATATTCTCTCAGACGCTCCACCGCTGATCGAGTATATTGACGCCACTGTAATGGCCGAGTCCTGTGACGGCATAGTCATTGTCGTAGAAGCCGGCGTCACCCGTTCAGAGGTGTTGGATGAGGCTACTGACCGCCTCAAACCATATAGTAAGAAAATTCTCGGCGTGATCCTCAACAAAAGGGAATTTCATATACCAAAGTGGCTGTATCGTCTTCTATGATATTTCGCCGAGGAGACGCCGGCCTATCTTCCGATTCGCCTCCTGCACACTAACAAACCGCATGCATTTCAGAGATGCCGGGGTACGCCGTTATACCGAGTATTTCGCTCGAGACGGATATTTCGGCATTTAACAATATCGGCTTATCTGGATGACTCCCCCTGGGAGTCCTACGACGCTCTCTTGAGGGGCAAATATGGCTCTCATGCTGCGCTTGACCAACGGGGGAGGCTTGGTGATACGGCATGGGCCGATTACGTGGATTATCGGCTCACCGGCAGATACAAGCCATGACAAAAATACTAATTCCGCCATCTTACAGTATGAGAATGGGTTGCGTTTCTCTATTCAATAGGATGGAAATGTGGCCCCATGTCGGTGTGCGATGCCTTGAGATTGGCTGGTGGGACCGACATGGACAGCCCCATACCACTATCCGCTCTTCTCCCCCGATGTGTCAACCACTATTCCGGTCCGCTGAGTCCCGAAAATTGGACGCCTGAGAAACAATTTCACAGCGTTTTTTGTGGTCACATAATAGGTCGGGACCAAGAAACAGAGAATCTTCGCTCTCCGTCGTTCTAGGGCGACGAAGGAACGAGATCGCCGATTTCAGGTAGCCGAAGAAGTGAGACAAAGAGGAATTGCCGAACAGGAGACTCGCCGAAAAGAAAGGGAGCAGTAATTGCATGACATTAAGATCGGCAAGCGGCCAGTGAAATCCATAAGTGATTTAAGGATAAAACTGGGGGCTGAAGATGGGTCAGACTACGTTGAGAAGCCCCCTACATCAGTCTCAAATGAGCCCAGGAGCTTACTATTCAGAGGAACCGTCGAGACCCGACAGGGGAACGTCATTATCTGTAAGGGCCAGGATAGCCCTTTCGACGAAGACAAGTTCAAGATTCGCAAATGGGCTTTCAAGGCGGACGGAATAAAGTCATACGTACCAAGAATAAATGAAGACGTTGAAGTCATCGGAAAAATATGCGGCGTCATGAGAGGAGAGACGGTGAGGCGCCTACCATTTCACATGGTTGTCGTGGACGCTATTGCTGTAGAAGCCGAGGGAGGAAAGTTTTTCCAGCGCTAACCTTAAGTCCTGTTAATCATCTGAGAAGGCGGCGTCATGAAAACTGTGGGCGTTCTTGCAGCCTCCAGCCGTTATCCGCTCTCAATAACAACCCCATGAGAACCTCGTGGCCGAACGATCTGGAACTCGGCAATGTCTGTGGGGTGGGGACGACATCACGGCGCTTAAATCGGTTCTTGTTAAGCCTCGATTGAAGCGCTTGTCCTGGAGCGGATGATAGATAAAACCCGCCTAGGAGCTTGCGGTCAGGACGTCGCTCACAGGAGCGCCAAAACGAGAGACGCGGCCAGGAACAAAATTCGTCACTACTTTCCTTGTAAGATTCGGACAGTTCAATCGATGATTCTGAATCAAAGAGGTCGTCGACATAAACAAGCCATACCTCGGTGGGTGTTGTGCATTACCCTTTTTTTGAAGTATCCCCTAAAATTGGATTCGATGTTACATTTGGTATGCCTACGGTAGGGTTCGTTTTTCGTTCATCGAATGCTCCGAGCAGGAGCGGAAATTTCTCAGGTGGCCCGGCGCAATCAGTTGAGGTTGCTTAAATCTCTCTCCGCATTAGCGCTTGCCTGCCTGAGAATCGCTAATGCCGTCTCAATTTTTTCCCTCGGCTCTATATCAGACCCAACACAGCGATTCTCAAAATCCGACAAGGCCCTTTTGTCGAACCTGAGGCTGAGCCAGGAAATTAGCAAGAAAACCGGCAAAAATTCATAATGATTGTCGTTCAGCATCGTTCGGCCGTCACGTAAAGCGGTGAGCATGAATCGATTACAGATGTCCGGTTCCTCCGACCTCGAATATTCCGGCATTGGCGGGCATGGGATATCTTGAGGAATGGTTTGCTTTATTGCCGTTGTGAATATCCTTTTGTAAGCTTGCAGGCGATCTACCGGCGTGTAACGGGGCAAATCAATATTCCGATATTCTCGAAGCAATTTCTTGTCGAAATGGAGCGCGGCATAGCCCAGGAATTGAAAAGTGAACCCTAACGTCAAATGGTGGTGAGAGGTTTCGTCGCACTGTGCGAGAAGATAGCTCAGCAGGAGTTTCGGTTCTACGGACGGTTCGAGCGTAGTTGTGTCTTTTTGATTCATTTGTTCTCCTTAGCAATTTGGTGAGGCAGGTCTTGAATAATAGTTGGCCAGATTCGCCTTCACGGCAGTCCGATCCACATCAATGACTTTCTGTTTCCCTTGATAATTGTCTCCTAAGCCCTTGGCCATAAAATACCCTGCCGTTTGTTCTGAAGTTTCAGGTATAGCTCCAAGGCGCCGGCGACGTGTGCGCTGAAAAAGCCCTCAAGTTCGCGTGCCCGGTCGTATAGCGTTTCAGGAAGGCTGAGGCTGATTTTCTTATGACTCTTCCCCTTGTGTCCGCGGCCGGGACCTGCGCCGCTTGTCTTGACAGTGATCTCTTCTGCAAGGGCGTGTAATTGGGCGTCAATGAGATCCGCCACCCGCTTCTTAAAGCCATCTCCGTTGATCATAAGTGACAATTCCCTGTCCACGACTTCCTGAACACCCTCTTCAATATGCATTTTCACCGTGTCGTTGATGAAGTTCATCAGGTCGTCATCTATGGCGAAGTCTCCGTTATATTGTGTCTTTTTCATCGTTTCCGCCTCTATGTTCTTGATCGTTTTCATGAGTGGCAACCCGGGCGACTCAACGTTCGACTGAAAGACGGATTCGATGCTGCTTTTGGTATGAGTCGGGTATGGTCGGTTTTTGAGTATTTGGATGAAAGTGCGCTACTGCAGATGCTTGACCCCCATTGTTGTAAACCGTTTGTCTGAAGAAAAGAGCTGAGGGCAGTGAAAGTTGGGCTTTGCCAATTTCGAATTCTAGTGAACAGGGATAAATCGGCTATTTCAGATTGTTTTCTCCGGCTCCCTTTCTTTACCGAAAGGGTATGCTATCATGAGGTTGATTCTAGATCTTGATCGGACAAAGAGCATGTCGCCGGCTCGTATAACCAATTTTGAACCCTTGAGGAGAAACTAATGGGAAAGCAACCTTCTCGCCGTGATTTCTTAAAATCCGGATTAGCCGCTTCCGCCCTTCTTATGGTGGGAACCAAATCCACGATGGCTGGTCAAGGGCCTCAACTCTGGGAGAAGAGTTCGATTGGCTCACTGGAATTACCCAACCGATTCATTAAATCCTCGACTTGGACCGGCACGGGTGACGCAAAAGGTTACGTGACCGATCTTACCCTCAAGTTTCATGAGGAAGTGGCAAGGGGCGGCGTAGGACTTATCCTTACGGGCAATCAGATCGTCATGACCAACGGAATGAGCCTGCCGTACTCCATTGGGAATTATGAGGATAAGCCAGGTCGAGGGTTTAACAAAGCTTTCGGACTTCATTCACAAACAAGGATGCAAAGCCGTAGTCCAGTTATCCCATTCACTCGCCCGAAGCAATCCCAAGCTCTTTTGCGCGGAAGGCGACGAATTATGGGGAGCGTCCGCAGTTCCTTATGCGCCTGATTCTCCTGTCCCCAGGGAGATGACGCCTAACGAAATTAAACGGATGGTGGAGGCTTTCACCTCCGCGGCCGTGCGATCATCCCAATGTGGATTTGATGGAATAATGCTGCATGGCGCTCACGGTTATGGTCTCAATCAGTTTCTTGTCCCCGGCCTGGAACAGACGTAGCGATTCTTATGGCGGGAGTCTCGAGAATCGGTATAGGGTAGTCGGAGAAATCATGGAGTCAATCAAGGGTTCGGTAAAGCCTGATTTTCCCATATTGTTCAAACTGTCCACCCAAGACTTCGTCAATGGAGGTCTTCAACCGCCGGAGGCGTTGGAGATTTCTAAACGGCTGCAAGATGATGGAATTGCCGCTATCCAGGTAAGCGCTTGTTGTACGGTTTCCGAAAAAGATAAACACTGCCTCAAGCAGGAAATTCTGGAACCGAAAGACGAAGGGTATCTGCTGGATTTCTCCCAGTATATAAAAGAAGCCGTCAAGGTCCCTGTAATAGCTGTCGGCGGGATACGGTCCCTATCTACCGCGGAGAATATATTAAGGGAAGGGAAAGCGGACTACATTTCTTTGGCCCGGCCCTTGATTCGAGAGCCCAATTTGATCCATCAGTGGAAGAATGGAAATACCGCTAAAGCCAAATGTATATCTTGCAACGGCTGTTTCGAGACTGGGCATGCAAGGGGCTGGGAATCTCGTGTAAGATCGAGAGGATGCTGAAAGAGCAAAAGCAGGAGTCGTGAAATGTCTACCGACTTGACCGACAAGGTAGCCCTGGTGACCGGCGCCGACCGAGGAATCGGACGAGCCATCGCGCCTTGCCTTGGCCAAGAATGGGGCTCACGTGGCCATAAACTTTCGGACACGGCAGCGAGAAGCTGAAGAGGTTCGATCAGGGATCGAGTCCCTGGGGCGGCGCAGCCTGGCGGTCGGGGCGGATGTCTCAGCGTCAATAGACGTCTTCCGTATGGTGGAAAGTGTCCAGAAGGAACTCGGCGCAGTCGCCATCTTGGTGAATAATGCCGGAATAGCCAGAGCCGAACCTGTCGAGAAAATCACGGAGCAAAGTTGGGATGAAGTCCTTGCCGTTAATCTCAAGTCGCAATTTCTGCTGATTCAAGCAGTCCTGCCCGCTATGAGGAAGACCCGATGGGGACGTATCATCAATATTTCTTCTGTTGCGGCGCAACTCGGGGGAGTAGTGGGTCCGCACTACGCTGCGTCAAAGGCTGGAGTTCTCGGATTGACACATTATTACGCGGCCCTGTTGGCCAAGGAAGGGATCACCGTCAACGCCATTGCGCCGGCTTTGATTAGCACAGAGATGGTGGCGGACAACCCGAAGGCCAAGCCCGAGATTATTCCTATGGGTAGGTTCGGAACTTCCGAAGAAGTAGCGGACGCTGCGCTCATGCTTGCCGGAATGGGTACATGACGGGGCAGACGATCAATGTCAACGGTGGTTGGCACATGAGCTAAGGTAACGATGGTCATGGGAGTGCTGATGGGGGTATTCCCGTTGCTTCATATTTACGAGATGCACAGATGCCGGAGCAGCATAGGACAGTCATTTGTGGGAGTCATTTTCTGGGAACTTGGAATAGCCACATGGTTGATATACGGTATTCTCAAGAAAGATCGGGTGATCGTGACTGCAAACTGGATAGCGGTTAGTGTGGGATTGCTATACCTCCTGGCAATCCGTTATTACGCCTCCTGAACCACTTCCGTACATTTTGGCTTCCCTGGTAGAGAATTCTTTTTCATATCATAACATGATGTATTATAAAGGAGTTTTGTAATTTGAGGAGGTATCTATGGCACTCACCAAAGCGGATATAGCCCAAAAAATAGCCGGGGGATTCCCGGCTTTAAGGAGGTATAGGGTTTGTTGTCTGTTTCCTTAAATTACTTTAAGGCTTAACTATAATATAGTCATAATACTGCTATTGTCAATGCATGGTCGCCCAACAGGCGCTATCTCCTCACTTCTCCCGGTTCGATCCGAAAACGGTGAAAGCCCATGTGAGTCTTTGCTCTCAAGGGACCGCCAATACAAATGCGAATCAACAAATCTTGGCGTCCCCTCAGCAGCATGAGCGACACGGGTCACTCGTCAGTGCCTTCACATGGGCTTATTTTAAAAGACACTTTCCCGGAATTAAAGTTCCTGATGGGTTTGTCCACAGTGCTCAACGTGCAGCCGTGTCTCTACCGCAAATGGGTAGCCGGACATTTCCGGTCAGACAGAAGGTTCTGTGCGGAAAACAGAATGACGTGGAGCGAATTGAGAAATGCCTTGTCAGCGGCATCATGATTTCATACAAGCTGTTGTATGCACAAGAATCTGGATCTACTCCCGGAAAGGACGCATTTTTTGGAAGAACCTCTGGCGTACCGTTTGGTACTTTCCTCCGAGCCTGAAGATCATGTTGTCGACCATGGCTGTGGTTTTCGTGTCCGTGGGGTCAATCATCGTTGTCGGACCAGCTCTGTTCCGAAATTGGACTGGACCACCTTGGTTTGCGGGCTTTTTCTTCCTTGCCATACTTGGTGGAAATGCCATTTGGGTTTTGAGCCTGCCGTACAAGATCATGTTCCATCAGGATGGAACGGTCGAGTTCACGAGTGTTTTGAGATGTCGAAGAGTGCCCGCACGAGAGATCGTATCCATCAAGCCCGAAGGAACCGCCTATGGATTCTTGGTAGTAAGGACCTTAAGCTCTAAGATTAGACTTCTCGCCCAGTTCGATGGCTTCCATGATTTTCTCATCCGACTGAAGGCTCTTAATCCGGCGGTGGAACTCAGAGGATGTTAGTTGCAGGCATTAGGAAAGAACCGTCCACGCCCGACAATTCTCGGAAAAAGAAGGTTTTCTTCGCAGAGCAAGAACCTCTAGAAGAGAGCGGCGATAGTTCTGACCCGATTATTTTGGCGGAGTTGTCTATTCTCGCGTGGCGAAGATAACTCCACCAAAATCATGGTCCCGCTCAGTATATGAACTGCGGTGATCGATTCACCCAATAAAAGAAATGCTTCACCTCCACTAAACAGGGGGAGGCAATAATAGACAAACGCCGCTCGTGTAGGGCCAATGATCGCAACCGATTCGTTCCAACACAGATAAGCCAACAGCGATGGGCCGATACCCAAGTAGAGAATCGCCGCCACAGTAGTGGGGGAGAATTCGATCCCATGGATTCCAGACAGTTCCCAAGCTAACCAGGGCAGCAAACAGAGCAGGCCCAGGGCGAACAGGGAAAAGAGGAATGTCAAAGGATGGAGCGCCGCTGGCCTCTTCCGAACCAAAATGCTGTACAGCGCAAAAGACGCCGCCTGGCTCAACATCCATAAGTCGCCCTCGGAAAAGGTCAAATGCGCCAACCGAGAAGGGTGACCATCAGTGATGAGGAAGACAACTCCCGACGTGGCGGCGATGAGACCGATCACTCTCCGAATGGTGAGAGTATCGCGGAGGAAGAGTCGAGCAAACACGATGGTGAAAATGGGCGAGCAGATGGCGATCAAGGTGAGGTTCAAGGCTGGCGAGGTAGCAGCGGCGATGTAAACAACCGTGTTGCATACAGACATCACCAGGAACGCCGTAAGAGCTAGATAGCCGAGATGTTTCCGAATGACCCCGATCTCCTCATACAATTGGCGTATCACGAAAAGGAAGAGAACCTCTATCGCTATGGCCGATCGCAGAACCACAAGGGTCACCGGCGGGACTGAATTGGCAAGTATCCGAGCTACGATGAAGTTCCCGGACCAAATTGCCGTGGCGGCCAAAACGAGTGAATAGCCTTTGACGGATCTGAAATGTTTGAAAAACAATGCCCTCCTAATCTCCGAGTCTTGAGAAAAATTCACACCCAATCCTATCACGTAGCGCCTTCTCGTGGATATCTCATTGAAATCCGACCCTCTCAGGTGCCCGTAAAGGAACGATCCGGGATTGGGGAAGGTTAAATACGGAGACGAAAAAAGAACCCTCAAATCGAGTCTGAGCGGCTCGTGGCTCCGCTTGTATATCGAGCGTTCCTTCAAAAAAATGACTGTCCACAATGTAGAACCTGCTCTAATCCCCGGATTATTTGGTTACTATAGATTTTCACTAATTGGGGGAGGGGCGATGTATGGCCGTCACGAAAGCACACATAGCCCCCAAAATCGCTAATGACTGCGGTTTTCTGAAAGGGGAGGCAGCAGAAGTTTTGGAAAAACTTCTGGAAATAATAAAGAACCGTCTCCTTTCCGGAGAAGACGTGATAATCTCCGGCTTCGGGAAGTGGAACGTCAAATCAAAGCACGCTCGCAGAGGCAGGAATCCTCAAACCGGCGGGCATATAGTCCTCGATGCCAGGAACGTCGTGACCCGGAGCTATTCGCCGGTGTTGAAGAAGGCGGTGAATGGATATGGTAAGGGGTTGAAGAATCTGAAGCTCTGATAGAGTCCCTCACGGAAGAGGACGACCTAGTGGTGGACCGTTACTCGGTAGCGGCATCCCACTTGATATCCAGAAGGCAAGAGCATGTCTCTAAATATAGGGGAACAAAAAAAGCCAAACAGGCAAAGTCTATATGCGCTGGATTGCCTTAATTTCTTTCTTGCTGATGTTCGTGGAGGCGTCGGACCTTTTCTGGTGACTTATCTACTAGCCGTTCGCCACTGGAACCCTGCTGAAATTGGGGTAGTGATGTCCGTGATGGGAATTGCCAATCTCCTTGCAGACACCCCATGTGGGGCATTGGTCGATTTCGTCAAGAAGAAGCGCCTCTTGATCGTTGTCGCCGCCTTGTTAATGGGCGTTAGCTGCGTTTTTATAACGATTTACCCAAACTTTTACTGTATCAGCGCCGCGCAGATCGTCAACGGGGTCGTATCGGCTCTTTTCGCTCCGGCTGTAGCCGCTATAACGTTGGGCATCGTGGGTCAACAAACGTTCGCAATTCGGATCGGG
This sequence comes from uncultured delta proteobacterium, assembly GCA_963747865.1. GTDB lineage: Bacteria > Desulfobacterota > Desulfomonilia > Desulfomonilales > Desulfomonilaceae > JBBSBY01. The sequence goes on from CAVVHK010000047.1 coordinate 20,669, forward strand.
CGTAACGAAGTCTTCAATCATGCGGGAAATGTCGCTACTGCGCTATTGGCCGGTATAGTCGGATATCTCTGGGGACAAGAGTGGATTTTCTACTTGGTTGCGATTATTGCGGGAGCCAGTGCTGTATCCGTACTTTTGATTAGAAACGATGACATTGATTACCTCCAATCGCGAGGGGGAGCCCTGAAGATAACACCCGACGGGGTGGTTGCTTTGAGTATAAGAGCTTTGTTCGCTGACCGGAGGATATTGATCTTTGCCGTCGCTGTGACTTTGTTTCATTTCGCTAATGCAGCAATGCTCCCTTTGGCCGGACAATTGCTCACGCGGGATCACGAGATCTTTGCTTCCCTCAATATGTCGGCATGCATCGCCGCCGCCCAACTGATTATGATTCCCGTGGCTTTCTTATCCGGCAAATGGGGCAACACGTGGGGCAGAAAACCCGTTTTTTTGATAGGTTTTGCAATTTTGCCTATCCGAGGCCTTCTCTATATCCTGAGTGACAATCCGATCTTCATCGTTTCTGTACAATTGCTTGATGGGATTGGGGCAGGGATTTTCGGAGTGTTGTCAGTCGTTGTGGTAGCCGATCTCACCCAGGGGACAGGGCGATACAATCTCGTGTTGGGGGCTATTGCCACTGCTCATAGCATCGGGGCCTCACTCAGCAACTTTGTGTCAGGCTATATTGTGAATGCCTGGGGTTTCAGTATAGGCTTTCTGTTCCTCGCCTCTGTTGCGGCATTGGCCTTCGCTATCTTCGGCTTGATGATGCCTGAGACCAAGGTGCTTCCGCCGATTTCAGCGGAATCCCTTATGGAAGAGACGGCGAAGAATTCAGTTTAGGTTCTTCAAACTATGCTCCATAAGCGTTGGACTGAGTCGTGACTTCGGGATTTCGGCTGGGCAGATTCGGTAACATCGTGAGTTGGATAGGCAACGTGCCTGAGTCGGACAGCCGCCAAGCATCCTGGAAGCACAGCAACCGAGCTTTCCTTATCAGCTCGTCATGGCTGTCGGAGAATAGAGTGGTGGATTTTCAGGAGGGCTACAATGAACCCCGATATAATCGCAGCCATCATCTTTTTTATTACATACACCGGGATTGCATTGGGGAGCATCCCAGGATTAGCTATAGACAGGACAGGAATTGCGGTGCTCGGAGCTATCGCCATGCTGACAACGGGGACTCTCACCGAAATTGAGGCATTGAAAGCAATAGATGCCCCTACAATATTGCTGCTCTATTCACTCATGGTTTTGTCCGCCCAATTTACTTTAGGCGGATTCTATACGAGAGTTGCATTGAGCATAGTACGATTTGTGACAAGGCCGGAGGTGTTCCTCTTTGCGCTCATTTTTTCTTCGGCTCTTCTCTCGGCAGTGGTTGCCAATGATATAGTCTGCCTCGCCTTCACTCCCGTAATCTGTGTGGCGGCAGTCAGAGCGTCATTGAATCCGATCCCTTTTGTGCTCGCTCTTTCCTGTGCCAGCAATATTGGCTCTGCTGCAACCATCATGGGCAACCCTCAAAATATGTTGATCGGTCAGGTCGGGGGGCTCCAATTTGGCAAATTTGTACTATGGTGTCTGCCGCCATCGATAGTTTCGCTTATAGCCCTCTATTTCATAATACTGGGAATGTATCGCGGAAAATGGCGGGACGAATCGTACAAGTTAAGTTCGGAGGCGGACGGGTGGCCCAAATTCGATTTTTATCAATCAGCCAAAGCGCTGATACTGGCGACGGCGCTGATCGTGTTGTTCTTTACCAGTATTCCGAGAGAATTCTCTGCGCTGACCATAGCGGGCATACTCCTCTGCAGCAGAAAAATGACGACCCGCTCAATTCTCATCCTTGTGGACTGGCATCTTATTACCCTATTTTGCGCTCTCTTCATTGTTGTTGGAGGTGTCAGCAAATACGGAATTCCCCAATCAGGGGTTCTTCTGCTTGGGACTTTGGGCTACCATATCAACGACCCTCTGGTGCTCTCCTCCGTAACGTTGGTCCTCAGCAATGTGGTGAGCAATGTTCCGGCTGTGATGCTGTTGCTCAAGAACATCGACGTGGGGCAGACGACGAACCTCTACCTGCTTGCGCTCGTGAGCAGCTACGCCGGTAACCTTTTTATTATAGGCAGCATCGCCAACCTCATCACCATCGAGCAGGCCAAGATCTACAACATTTCCGTCAGCTTTTGGTCACATGCAAGAGTCGGATTCCCTGTAACCGCAGCCTCTCTTTTTATAGCTCTTGGATGGGCTTTCTTGGTCCGTTAATATCCTAAAGTTAATTGGTTACTGAGTTTAGATTTTCTCTTCCGTATCATCTCCTTCACAACACTTCTCCCACAGGCGTGGAGAAGAGAAGATGTCTGAAGTCTTGATGGAGCTCGTAGATTCCTACGCCGTCCATGCCGAAACTGTGGACCAGTGGAGAAAACTCTTGGGAGCAACAGTCATTGCCTGAAATGCTTCGATGTCCCCACCGGCGGAACGCAAGAGGATAGTCTATGAACGGATCAACCACAGGGGCAATATCCGCAATTTTCTTGAGGCTCCCAGGTGGCAGTATTCCTCATCCAAAAGGAATAGGAAGCCTCACAGCGTAACCCATGCGCAGGTCCTTAGAATTCACCAACACTTCTCCCGACGTGCTCAATCTGAGAGGAGAGCTACGCGACTTGCCATGTGAGTTTGCTTATATCGGCGTTCCGCTTTGTCTGAGATGTCACCAGAATAGGGCCGATGGCGACTTGATATGCCCCCCAGAGCTTTGAGATTTCACAATTGCCTGCCGAATCCAGCTTAAGCCCAGATATATCCAGGCGGATGACTTGACTCCGTTATAAAAAGCGTAGGATCTACCTTTTTCCGGATAGAGCCGTGAATAATATATCTCGCTTTGTCCAGCGACACCTGATAGGGAGGAATATGCTTTGTCCCCCACCAATCTGGTGGAAATGCTTTTAATTATGAATTTAAAAAGGAAGGGACTATGACAGGTAGCGAGATTGAAATCAGTTCCTTTGAGGCGTGGAACCGCAGGGAAAAATGCTCTCAAGAGCTTTGGGACAAACTCTGGGAGATGAAACCAGAGCTAAGGCCGGAGAAATTATTGCAGGCCTTGTGGAACCTGTCTGTTCATTCAATTTTTCTAGTCAGGAGCAACAAGAAAGGGAGCTCTTACTCGGCCCAAGTAAAAGAGATTCTGCATGGGTCGTGGTTACAGCAAGACAAAATGAACGGATGGTCAATGGTGGACCTTGATTTCTTGGTTTGTCCAGAGAATCGTTTATCCATTGTCAATTGATCGCCGCTTTAGGCAGTTGTCAAAGACAATGCGGATATAACATGGGCCGGGCAATATCCGCCCGGCCTACCCCCGCGGCATACAAGGTTCATGAAATCTGAGGATGGATCGGGGCGCTGGGTTTGTTATCTTTCCTGAATTTTGGGGAAGTCTTACGATCATTTTATGCAGTAAACTAAATATATCGGACCGAATGGCTCCCAAAGTCAAATCACATTAGGGGAGATTACGACGATGGTAGACCGAACACACACGGATGAATTCAATACCCCTCTACCCGGAGGAGCTTACGAGGCGCCTACAGGAAATTTTCGATGCAAAATAACCGATGTGAAGCTCAGGGAGACTTGCAGCCGTGACGCTCTGATTGAATGGTTTCTCACCGTCCTGGACGGGCAGCATAAAGGTATGAGGTTCGAGAAACGCATGGTGATTACAGAGCAATCACTGGACGCGGTCAAAGCAGACATTCAAGCTCTAGGCTACACGGGGGAAGTTACCCGGTTTGATGCTGAAATTCCGAAGTACATTGGTCAGGACGTGGAAGTTGAGCGGAGGCAGGTCGGAATTGATGATGATGGACGGCCTTGGATTTACACGTTTTTCAATGGTCTGATCAAAATCCACTGATGAAGGGTAAGCACGGGAGAGGGCCTTTCCACCCGATGTGGGGGGAAAGGCATACTTCCATGGGTACCCGTTTCGATTACCCTATTTCTCTGTGAAAATGGAGCGGCGACGTGTGGCGATTGGTATGTAGTTGGCCCGTTCGGTAGGCAAGAAGCAGATAAATGGCACTACGAAAAGGTTTGCAAGGTCGCTTAACAGGGGCTATTATAAGTACTATTTAAAGATGATGGAGGGTGGAACCATGCGAGCTCCTACTAAATTTTCTGAGGACATTGTTCCGTTGAGCGACATGAAAGTTAATCCCGGTCGAGTCGTGGGCCAAGTTGACAAGACCCATAGACCGGTCCTGTTGACCAATAGAGGACGTGGCGTGGCTGTTGTTCAGGCGCTTGAGGATTACGAAGCACAAGCGGACGAGCTGACATTTCTGCGTGGCGTCGTCGAAGGACTTATGGATCTCGAGGAAGGGCGGGAAATGAGCCTTGAAGAGGTCAAGAACCGCCTCGGACTGAGCTGACCCCACCATGCCTGGGAAATACAAGATCACATTTGCTGTCTCGGCCGTAAACGATCTTGAGGCGATTTGGGCTTGGTACAGCTGAGCAACAGATTCCCGAAGTGGGCGAGCGTCTACTAAGGGAGATAGTCTCAACCGTGGAAAGACTCGCAGATTTTCCCGAGAGCGGCCGTATTGTGCCGGAGTTCGGGATTGTCCATTTACGAGCAGATTATCCATCCGCCGTTTCGTATCGTTTATCGCGTCCATGAACATCACGTGCGGATTGTCCGAGTTTGGCGAAGTGAACGAGCCTTGAAAATACCGTAGGCTGTGAATGGATAGGATCCTCAGTAGTGAGCAGAGAGACCATCGTCACTTTTTGGTTCCAAAACCTATCCGGAACCTCTCCAGGTTAACGCTCGGGAGGGCCAACTCGGGTGTAAAGCGCTCCGACAAGATCTGACTTACTAATTCTTGGGCTTACTTCTTCTTGCCAGGCTTCTTCGAGTCCTCTTTTACCGCGTCTTTGGAACTTTAGCCGGTCTGAATACCGGAGCTTTTGTAGCCGGAATGTTAATCTTTGCTTTGGTTTGAGGATTTACGCCGGTTCTCCCCTTTCTTTCGATCACCTTGAAGGCGCCGAGTCCATCGAGCCTGATTTGGCCCTCAGCCTTGAGGGCTTGCTGTACGGTTTCTGTAAACGATTTTAGAAAGGCTTCCACGGCCTTTTTCGTAATATTACAGTCCTTGGCTATTTCCGATACGAGTTCCGCTTTTGTCATGTGATCTCCTTGAAATTGAACAATATCTCAACGACCGTAGATCATAGGGATTGCTTTCCCTATATTGCAAACTGGAACGAATAGTCAATTAAGAAAGAAGAGACCATCAGCGGATTTGCAGGAACGAGGCCGGGAAAAAAGAAGCCCGCAGCAAGACACGAACAGCCGCGGGCCTTGGAAGTAATCTCGGTGAAAGACGGATGATGCGGGCAGTCGCCGGTACCCTGAAATGATTGGACGAACTCCGGCTTATTGACGCCGGCTCACAGTCATAACTTGACGCACTACAGAGTCCCGTGAGGACATTCGAAAGACATAATTCACCTTCCTATTCCTGGGGGAACTCAAGGCAGTCCCACGGAAACACATACTCGATGTGAGTCCCAATTTCATGAATCCTGGCTTCCTTATAGTCCCAAAAGATTTCCCGGATGACGAAACTCCTTTCAGGGAGCCCTATGACTCGCACCGGGCATCCAACGTACAGCCTTGCGCCTTCCATTTTGCCGTGGTCACCGGGTGAGGAGTCGCCCAATCCTCTCCATGTCATGAGTCAACACCGAAACCAAGCTTCTCACCGGTATGACCGGTTCGATGGGGCTGGGTCTATTGTGCTCTTCAAAGACTCTAAGGATTTCATGGGCCGCTTGGCCCTTAGATCCGGTGTCCACTGACGAGGAATTCGGGCTCCCGTAAACGAGTCGCATATAATCGCGAGCCGCATGTCCACTTTGTATTGCGTTTGTAACAAGCCGAGCTTTCATGGCCGTCTCCTGCAAGAGATATCTCTCAATGAAAGACGGAGGGGCGCAAACCGATAGCCCCGATGGCCCAGGACATGCGGATCTTGATGCCTCAGCCCAACGGGTCTCGCAAGTCGCAAAAGAGCCACGCCCACCCACATCATGCGACATTCGGTAAGGCCCGTGTAGTCCATGTAGTTCCTGAAAATAGTCTCGAAGTCCTTTGTCGTCTTTTACCGGACGTAGTTTTATACGTACAACCGTAGAAGAGGAGGATTTCTCCATGAATTATGAACCGTTATCGGCAAATTTCGAGGACACGAAGTTGGAGATTATTTCAGAGAATGTGGTGAAAGATTCATTACTCTACGTGATTTGGCTGCGGGCCTGGGCGCTAAGAAGAGGTCGGTCCATAAGCTGATTGAGGATTTAGCCCGAAAAAATGAACTCAAGGAAGGTATGCACTTTTTGTGCATACCTTTATCCAGTCGAGGAGGGACGCAGAATACGATGATTGTGTCCTATCGCGGAGTCCTCAGAACCGTGATGAGAATGAATTCGCCTAGGGCGGCCCGGTTTAGGGACTGGTGTGAAACCGTGCTGTACGGAATCATGATCGGTTCGGTTAATACCGCTATGCCTGTTCAGCGAGGTGAGAGGTTCGAAAAGGAGCTGAAGGCTATAGGAACCGCCGC
>CAVVHK010000048.1:0-171007 GCA_963747865.1 uncultured delta proteobacterium
ATGATTACGGCCGAGGCAAGGTGTTGCCCCATGAGAAGACGTATAAGGGGCCGAAGGTGGATCAGTTGAACCTGATGAGGGCCTGTAAATCCAACTTGACTCCCATTCACGGATTGTTCGACGATGCGAGCGAAAGCGTGCTCCACGAGTATTTGCGCTTCACCGAACAACCTCCAGAGCAGATTATTAAGGATAAAGACGGCGCCATTCATAGAACCTGGAGAATCCTGGACGCCGACGTGGTCTCCAAGATCAAGGATCTCTTTTCCCCTAAGAGCATATTCATTGCGGACGGGCATCATCGTTACGAAACAGCCCTTGCCTACAAAAAGGAATTGGAGGAATCGGGGCAAGCTCAACCTGGTGGTCCTCAGGACTATGTGATGATGTACCTGACGTCCATGACTCATCCGGGATTAACCATCCTGCCTGCGCACAGAATGGTGAAAGGCCTTCCGGAAGTGGACTTCTCCAAGATTGCCGAAGCCTTGCGGCCATATTTCGACATCGATCAGATCAGTTTCTCTCCAGATGATCGAGGAATCGTGTCGCAACAGCTAATTGACCGGATCAGATCCTATTCGGAGATCGGCGGGAAGTTTGGAATGGTTTTAGCCGGCGAGAACTGCTACAGATTGCTCAAACTGAAGGACTTCAACGCGATAGACCGATTGATGGGATCAGATATTCCGTCCACTCTCAGAGGACTGGATGTTACAATCCTGCGCGAGATCATTATGACATTCGGTCTTGGGATTCAACGGGACAATTCCGAGGGGCTGATAGAATATACCCCATTGGTTTCGGAGGCCCTGGATAAAGCGTTCAAAGGCGAAGTCCAAATAAGCTTCATACTGAATCCAACCAGAGTGGACCAAATGAGCGCGGCGGCAGTGTTGGGCCACAAATTGCCTCACAAGTCGACGTATTTCTTTCCCAAATTATCGTCCGGTCTGGTGATCAACGTTTTCGGATAGGTCTGGTCCGGGTTACATCGCGGCTGAGGGCGGCCGGTATACTCACCGGCAATTCCAAGTAATTCTTAAGCCAAGAACAGAGATGTCTGACTAATGTGAAGTTGCACGGCGAAACCATAAACGGCCTCTTGCGGAACAAAATTCGTGTGATCCAAGCCAGGCACGGCTACCGGGTTTCAGAGGACGCCATTATATTGAGCTGGTTTACTAACCCTTGCGCCGACGAAATAATTCTCGACGCAGGCACAGGTTGTGGCGCGATCGCATTTGCGATCTCCAAAATGCGGCCTTCAACCAAGGTAATAGGCTTAGAGCTTCAAGAAGCTCTTGCAGATAGGGCGGCTAGAGGGGTTAGGCTAAACGGACTTGAGGATCAGGCGCTCATAGTTCGAGGGGATCTGAGGCGGGCCGACACGTTTTTTAGGCCTAGGTCTTTCGACGCTGTAGTATCAAACCCGCCATACTATGAGCCCGGTAGAGGCCGGATCAATCTTCACGAAGAAAAGGCCTTGTCGCGACATCAAATGATGATGCCGCTGGAGGATCTTTTCAGAGTGGCTTCCCTGTTGCTCAAACCTCTCGGAAGGTTGTCTCTGATATATCCGGCTTCGGGAACGGCGCGAATAAAAAAAGCGATGTCAAAATCTGGATTCGAAGCCTCGCGTGTGTTATGGATTCACCCGCATGAGGGCGCCGAGCCTGGCCTGGTATGCGTAGAGGCAAGGATCGGGATTCAGGAAACATTCGAATACAGGCTGTGTCTGTATGAAGCTCCCGGTAAAAGGACCAGGACAGCGGACGCTATTCTGTCGGGCGAAAACGCCGACTTGTCCTGTAGTCCGGTTCGCGGTTTATGGTCGTAGCTGGATGAGCAAGTGAAGATTTTGAGTATGCATTCAGTTATGAGCGGCGAATACCCAGATTGCTTTCCCGCGGGAACGCGGGATTTCACTCCTCGCAATGACATTTGGACTTGTCTTTGCGAGCGCAGCGAAGCAATCTCCCGGGCGTGACCGAGTGAATACGATTTTGATGTATTTTACATATACTCTAATAATATGGCAATGATATGAATACCCATGACGCTTTTGTCACCACCAACAATGACACCGGCGTCGCCTGGCCAACGCTCAGGCGAATCCGGAATCGCCGACCTCCCCTGTCGGCGTATGAAGAGTTCTTGAAGGGAGGTTCGACGGGAAACTTCCAGCTGGAAGTTTCCCGCCAGGCGCGCTTTAATATTAATATCGTTACGCAGCGGCAGCCGCTTGGAAGTCGGTAGAGCTTTTCAAATTGCTTGATTATAAGAAACGGGATCAGCAATAGGCTGATCGGAGGTAAACGTGGAAGAGTTTAGAAGAATTAAACGGCTCCCTCCCTATGTTTTTCAGGTAGTAAACGAGTTGAAAATGAAGTTGAGACGCGCCGGGGACGACATAATCGATCTTGGCATGGGCAACCCTGACATTGCAACTCCGGACCATATTGTTAACAAAGCGATTGAAGCGATTCAGAATTCCAGAAACCACAGATACAGCGCGTCCATGGGCATACCAAAGCTCCGGCTGGCGTTCGCAGATTGGTGGAAAAGACGGTACGGGGTTGAGTTGGACCCTGACACGGAAGTTGTCGGCACCATGGGCGCCAAAGACGCCCTTGCTCACCTGGTGTTGGCCACCATCGGTCCTGGAGACGTGGTGTTCGCCCCATCTCCCACGTATCCGATTCATCCTTATTCGGTTGTTATCGCGGGCGGAGACCTTCGCCATGTGCCGATCCGCCCGGATTGCGACTTCTTCGAAGACCTCAAGGCTGCGGTTAGATTGACTTGGCCGCTGCCCAAAATGCTGATTATCTCTTTTCCTCACAATCCGACCACTATGGTCGTGGATAAGGATTTCTTCAAGAGAATCGTGGATTTCGCCTTTGAGTACAAGATAATGATAATCCATGATTTCGCATATGCGGATCTTACGTTCGACGATTACCAGGCGCCGAGTTTCTTGTCCGTTCCGGGCGCAAAAGAAGTCGGAGTGGAAATACTGTCGCTGTCAAAGAGTTATTCCATGGCAGGATGGCGTGTGGGATGCGCTGCCGGTAATCCCAAAATGATCGAAGCCCTGCGAAGACTAAAGAGCTATATTGATTACGGGATCTTTCAACCTCTCCAGATCGCCGCGATCATCGCGCTAAACGAGAATCAGAGCTGCGTGAAGGACATCGTCGACGAATACAAGGATCGGAGAGACGCTCTTTGCCACGGACTCAATGACATAGGCTGGGCGGTGACTCCGCCGAAAGGGACCATGTTCCTATGGGCGAAGATCCCCGAGCAGTTCAAGGCAATGGGATCACTGGAGTTTTCCAAAGCCATGACCGAGCAAGCCAAAGTGGCGGTGAGCCCTGGCATCGGATTCGGACCGTACGGCGACGAACACGTGCGTTTCGCATTGGTTGAAAACCGGATGAGGATAAATCAGGCAATCCGAGGAATCCGCCAGTTTTTCTCGAAGCCGAGCGGTATTTCCGAGGCCGGCGCAGCGTGCTCGGCGGCCATGTAGCCAGGGTATATCGGCAATCGGACAAGTAGTCGCAAGACGTCGTATTTCTACTTCAAATTGAAACCATCGATTAAAGAGCCGGAAATCCCGCCGAGAGAGGTCACTAAACGGCGGGACGACCTGTTTCACTAGGGCCAATTGAGCGGCATTCGATAATGCGGGGCGTGTTACCCCTGTTGCGAATACCGGGTTTGGAGAACTCATGAAAGAAGTTTGCATCGGGCTAATTGGATTCGGTACCGTAGGCTCTGGTGTTGTGAAAATCTTGACCGAAAACAAGGACTTGCTTGAGGCGCGGGTGGGTTTGCCTATCAGGCTAAAGAAAATTGCTGATCTGGATATTGAATCCGATCGCGGGGTTAAAGTCGACAGATCGATGCTGACCACCAATGCCCGCGACATTCTGGACGACCCCGAAATCAGCATTGTTGTGGAGCTTATCGGCGGGTACGAACCAGCTAAAACGTTCACTCTGGAGGCATTCCGCAAAGGGAAACATGTGATAACCGCCAACAAGGCGTTGCTCGCGGAGCACGGACCCGAGGTGTTCCGGGCTGCGCACGAAGCCGGCGCCGATATCGGTTTCGAGGCCGCGGTAGCGGGCGGAATACCGATTCTGCGGTCATTACGAGAGGGCTTGGTCGCAAACCGCTTCGAAAAGGTCTTAGGCATACTTAACGGCACCTGTAATTTCATACTGACCGCAATGTATGAAAATCCTGGGATTTCTTTTGACGACATGCTCAAACAAGCCCAAGAGCTGGGTTACGCTGAGGCGGATCCTTCCCTGGACGTGGATGGGCACGATTCGGCGCATAAACTCGTGCTTGTGATGTCCTTGACCCACGGCCTGCGAATACCTGTGAAACGCCTGTACGTGGAAGGGATCCGCGACATCGATCCTTTCGACATCATTATGGCCAAGGAGTTTTCCTACAAAATAAAATTGCTGGGGATTATCATCAGTCATGGCGAAGATGTGGAAGCCAGGATACACCCCACCATGATACCCGAGAACCATCCGTTGGCCGCTGTTGACGGCGTCTTTAACGGCATCTACCTGCGCGGAGATATGGTCGGTGAGCAGTTGTTTTACGGCAAAGGCGCAGGCAGCGATCCCACCGCGTCCGCAGTGATGGGAGACATAATTGAAACCGCTCGGAACGTGATCCGGGGCGAAACCTGCTGTGTCCCACCTTTGGGATACCCTGAAGATTGGAAACCCAAGGGCAGGGTCCTGGATATGAATGAGATTGCGACGAACTATTATTTGAGAATACCCGCAAGAGACCAGCCGGGGGTGCTGTCAAGCATTTCCGGGATAATGGGCGAACATAGCATCAGCCTTCATTCCGTGATGCAAAAGGGTCGCGATACCTCGGCAACTGTGCCGGTGGTATTTTTGACGCATCAGGCAAGAGAAGCTGACATACGGCTGGCTTGCGAAAGAATAAGCAAATTGACCGCTGTTGAGGGCAAGATCAAAATTGTCCGGATCGAAGACGAGACTCTTCACTGAAATCTATCTGAGGAAATCCCTATGTGGAACGGAATAATCAGACAATATCCTGAATTCTATCATTTCGACGACGATAGACACATAGTATCCATTTGTGAGGGTAACACCCCGTTGATTCCGGCCCCGCGATTAGCCGAGAAAATCAACCCCGGCCTTACAATTTATCTAAAATATGAGGGGCTCAATCCCACCGGGTCGTTCAAGGACCGAGGCATGACCATGGCCGTGTCGAGAGCCTTGGAAGCCGGTTCCAAGTCGGTCATTTGCGCCTCCACCGGTAACACTTCCGCCGCCGCCGCCGCCTATGCGGCCAGGGCCGGGATGAAGGCTTTTGTGCTGATACCGGAAGGGAAGATAGCCCTGGGAAAACTGGCTCAGGCAATGATACACGGAGCGATTGTCATCCAGGTTCTCGGGAATTTTGATCAAGCGCTGAAGCTGGTTCGGGAAATATCGGAAAATTATGCCATAACGCTGGTCAACTCCATTAATCCCCACAGAATCGAAGGGCAGAAATCGGCCGCTTTCGAGATTTGTGACGCTCTAGGCGAACCCCCTGATTATCACTCGCTTCCGGTCGGCAATGCCGGTAATATCACAGCATATTGGGCTGGTTACAAGGCATACAAGGCTGCGGGAAAAACAAAATCACTACCCAAGATGATCGGCTTTCAGGCCGAGGGGGCGGCCCCCATTGTCAGAGGCCATATTGTCGAAAATCCTGAAACAGTGGCTACGGCCATCAGGATCGGAAACCCCGCGTCCTGGAAGCCGGCCGAAGCCGCAAGGGACGAGTCGGGAGGCCTAATTGACATGGTCACCGACGCCGAAATTCTGGAAGCGTATAAACTGGTGGCCGCTACGGAAGGAGTTTTCTGCGAGCCGGCTTCAGCCGCATCCATAGCCGGATTGATCAAGAAGACCAAAGAAGGGTACTTCGAAAAAGGCGGCAGGGTGGTCTGCACTCTAACAGGGCACGGCCTGAAAGACCCCGACAACGCGATAAAGCAGTCCCCTGCGCCCGTTACATGCGAGCCTGAAATGAAGAAGGTGCTAAATGTCCTTGGATTCTGAAGCTAAATATCTGATTCTGGTTCCTGATGGCATGGCGGATGTGCCCAAGACAAGTGGGGAGCTCCCCACCCCCCTAAAATCGGCAAAGACGCCTTGGATGGATAAAATGGCCGCCTGCGGGGTGGTGGGCCTCGCCAAGACCATTCCGGAAGGGATGGACCCCGGTAGTGACGTCGCTAATCTTTCTATCATGGGATACTCCCCAAAAAGTGTGTATACCGGGCGCGCTCCTTTTGAGGCAGCCTCAATGGGGGTGAATCTAAAGGAAAACGATTTGGCCTTCAGGCTCAATCTGGTCACTCTGGACCGGAACTATACCTTAATGGCGGACCACAGCGCAGACCATATTTCCACTGCGGAAGCCCATGAGATTTTCCTGAGTCTTCAACCTTTGGCCGAATCTCTCAACTTGGTGCTATATCCCGGAGTCTTGTACCGCAATCTCCTGGTTTGGGAGGACGGTCCTCAGGGCTGCGTCACTCGCGCTCCTCATGATTTTCCCGGACAGTTCATAGATAACAATCTTCCTCAAGGGCCGGGAGCAGATGTGCTTCTGAGATTGATAATAAAATCCTGGAAAACGCTCGAAGATCATCCTGTGAACCAGCGCCGTGAGAAAAGATGTCAAGGACCCGCCAATTCGGTTTGGCCCTGGGGACAGGGTAGGCCGCCAAGAATGGAGAAACTTAGGGACCGTTTTGGAATTAATGGGGCCGTGGTGGCCGCTGTGGACCTGGTCAGAGGAATAGGGAAATACACCGGCCTCGACATTATTGATGTTCCTGGGGCCACGGGGTACCTGGACACAAACTATGCCGGGAAGGTTCAGGCCGCTTTGGATCAGCTTCAAGAGAAAAATTTCGTATTTCTGCATGTGGAAGCGCCTGACGAAGCGGGGCATTCGGGACAGGTGGATCTTAAGGTCAAGGCCATCGAAGACTTTGACGAAAAGGTCGTGGGCGCCGTCCTTGCGGGTATGAAGCAATTCCCCAAGTGGCGGATTCTCCTGATGCCGGATCATTGCACCCCGGTTGACGTCAGGACTCACACAAAGGACCCGGTTCCTTTCATTTTGCTCGACTCAAGGAACTGGGATGAAGCCAAAGTTCCGACCGAAGTTTATTCGGAAGAAACGGCAGCCGCTTCCGGCCGATTGGTGGAAGACGCTTCGGTGATGATTGAGTATCTCTTGGGCGAACGGGAAATGCCGTAAGATCCCCTGATGGCCGGCGTCACTGCCGGCCAAGAGTCGGTAACCGCCGAAGACGGCGGGAGGCGTCAAGGAAAAGTCTTTCCAACGGCGCCGGGGCGCCGAATTCCTAACCGCATCTGTGAAAAAGGCCACTTGGGCATCCCGAAAAAAATAGGGCAACTATCGCAACACGGGTTCACTTTATCCTGATAGTGGGGATATCTTATGTATGCTACTACCACTTTCAGTATTGAAGGATTTAAGATCCGTGAATACAAGGGCGTCGTTCGAGGGATAGTCGTCAGGGCCCCGCCTATCAGTCAGGGCTTGCTGGGGGGATTGAAAAGTATCGTAGGCGGACAGATAGGCGCTTATGAGGAAATGTGCGATCAAGCCGGAGAGCATGCGTTCAATCTCATGTCCGAGCATGCAAGAGCATTAGGAGCCAATGCGATAGTCGGCGTAAGATACGACACTTCAGATGTGGCCGCGAGCGCTTCGGCCATAGAAGTGCTCTGCTACAAGACCGCTGTCGTAATAGAGGCGACAAAGGACCGCTGAAACAGTTCCGGAGTCACGCTGAGCCGTTGGTCAAAACCTCTCGGACTTTCTCGAGAAGTTCTCTGATCTCGAATGGCTTACCCACGAAACCCTTGGCCGCGGCTTCCAATTCAGCCCGAACTCTGAAGTCCGGAGAGAATCCGGTGGCGATGAGGACTTTCGCCTTGGGGTCGATTTTCAGAAGTTCCTCAAGGCATCGTTTTCCTCCCATTTCCGGCATGATGAGGTCAAGTATCACCAAGGAAATTTCTCCAAGATTGCGCTTATAGATGTCCAAAGCCTCTTTCCCGTTGCCTGCGGTTAGGACCACATAGCCTGCTCGCTTAAGAACTCGTTCCCCGAGATCTCTCACCATTTCTTCGTCATCAATCAGCAGAATGGTCTCTATAGTCTCTTTGTCGTGGGCCAAGCGGCCGGCGCCTCGGTCGGTTTGGTTCGGCCCCTTAAACGGAAAGAAGCTTCCAAGGGTCGCCAACGCCCCTGGCCTTAGGCCGGAAATCCCGAGTCGAGAATGGACGCCCTCCAAAGGTCTTGCTCCGGAAAGGCGCGGAAAAGAGTCTATTGATGGGCCAAATCGGCGGCCTACGAACGTGGAAAGCGCCATAATCTACCTCTCTGCCTCAAATCTTGCGAACCAGGAAACCAACCTCCTGTGCTTCAAAACAAGCCGGGAGCCGCCGCGACTCCCTCATCCCGACGTGGAAGAATGAAGGGGAGAGTGGCGAGCCGGCGCTGTTGACTTGAGGAAAACCCGGTCACCTGCCGCAGGCATGATAGTCGCGCCTTCCACCGTGGACCGGATGCCGGGGCGCGCTTATTCGCCAGGGTTCACTAAACAACCTGGATTCCGGTACCCCAATGGATGACGGAAGACTATAGGCTTCTCGTATGGCGATCGCCGCCGGGCTTGAGTCAACAACACTGGGTTGACCAGCATCCTCGATCATCCCTTATCCCCATAAACATAAGTTCGTGAGAAAAACGCAACTCGAGGGCGCTCGTTTCCATATACAATTTAAGCACGAACCATGCCAAATGCCGAGAATCACTCATCAGGCGCCTTTTGACACAAAAGTCATGTTATTTCGTTATATTGTATCGGCTCATAAAGGATTGGCCGGGGGGAGGTTATAGTCCCAGGTGAGTTTGCGTCAGGGCGCCAACGCCGTTCGGCGGGCCGCTCGAATTGGAAATAGTACAGGGCAAGGGGTAGATGCGGCAATATCACTCAAGCACGAACACTTAATTCCCTAAAACATCAATACGCTAACGACTCATGAGTGAATTCCGCTCGTGAAATACGTGCTTTCTTCTGATGGAACGCTATATGCGCTTATCCTTGGTCGCGATGTCATAGAGGTCAGGGCCTTTATCAAGTTTCGTCAAGCGCCTTACGAACGCTGCCGAGCAATGTGGCCCTGTCATAGGGTTTGTTTACAAAGCCTCTTGCTCCCCGTTTTAGGATTTCTCTAAGACTTTCATCAGGCGAATGGCCGCTGGCGATCAGGACTCTTGCTCTAGGATTAATTTGCAGGATGGCCTGGAGGCACAACTTTCCTCCCATTTTAGGCATAATTAAGTCCAGAATTATCAGTGAGATGGAATCCTTTTCCTCTGAATACAGTTTCAGAGCCTCTCCTCCATCAGAAGCCGCAAGGACTCTGTAGCCCGCTTTCTTGAGTATGCGCTCTCCTAGTTCGCGGATAGGTTCTTCGTCATCAACCAGCAGTATAGTCTCTATCCCTTTGGGAAGAAGCTCCGAATGAGGCTGCTGCGGCGATTCATCCTTAGGATCAATCGCAGGAAAATAAATGCAAAACTTGGCGCCTTCTTCCGGAGCGCTCTCACACGTGATGTGACCTCCATGCTGTTTCACTATTCCGTAGACCATCGCCAGTCCCAGCCCGCTTCCTTCTCCCGGACCCTTCGTCGTGTAAAACGGTTCAAAAATATGGTCCAAGATATTCTTTTCAATGCCTCGGCCTGTGTCTGAAACTTGTAAGCACACATACCTTCCCTCTTTCATTTCGGTGTGGTCGCGGTAAGAGGATTCCTTCAAGGTGACATTCTTGGTTTCAATGGCAAGGGTTCCTCCATCGGGCATTGCGTCTCTGGCGTTTACCACCAGGTTCAAGAGAACTTGTTCGATTTGTATAGGGTCTGCGTTTATGGGAGATAAATTGTCATCCAGCATCAAGTGGATGCCTATCATCTTGGGAATTATCCTCGATATAATTTTTTGGAGTTGTTCAATCTTGTGATTCAGATTAAGCGGGTAGGGCTCAAATTCTGTCCTTCTACTGAATGTCAGCAGCCTTTTAACCAGTTCCGCCCCGTTTTGGGCCGCCTGATATATCTTTTGAAGATCTCCGAGAACATTCGAGTCAAAATCGGCGCTACCGAGAAGTAATTCGCAATAGCCGATGACTATTTGAAGGAGATTGTTGAAATCGTGAGCTATTCCTCCTGCCAGCGTTCCCACGGCCTCGAGTTTTTGCGCTTCAAAGAGTTGTCTCTGCAGTTCTAACTCCTTTGTTATATCGCGCTTTACGGCCACATAGTTGACTATGGCTCCGGTCTTGTCCCTGACGGGAGATATGCTCGCGTCCTCAAAATACAGGCTTCCGTCTTTTTTTCTATTGGTGAAGCGACCAGACCAGGTCTCTCCTCGATTCAGCGTCTGCCAAAGATTCCGGTAAAAGGAATCTTCATGAAGTCCGCTCTTGAGGATGCTGGGTCTATTGCCGAGCGCTTCGTCCTGGGAATACCCGGAGACCCTTTGAAAAGCGGGGTTCACGTACAGTATCAGTCCCTGAGTGTTGGTTATGCAGATGGCTTCATCCGCTTGCTCGACCGCCGTGACCAGTCGCATCCGCACTTGGTCCGCTTTCTTGCGTTCAGTAATGTCTCTTAAAGAGCCTATTCTCACTCGCCCACCTTCATAAGGGCTCCCTTTCCCTTGAACCTCCACGATCATTCTCGAACCGTCCTTTTTCAAGACACACGTCTCGTATACCTCCTCGCTCTCGGTCAGCAATATATTCGACAGGGTGTGTCGAAACTCGGGGGCCGTTATCTCCATTATGGTCATCCCCTTGAGCTCTTCCAACGGATATCCGGACATGTCACTGAATCTCCGGTTAGAATCAAGTATCACTCCGTTGCGAGAGATCACGATGCCCTCGAAAGCGCCTTCGGATAACACACGGAAGCGTTGTTCGCTTTCCCTAAGTCCCGATTCGAGATGGTACTTCCTTATCGCCAATGCGAAATACTCACCAAGCCTGTTGATTGTATCCAAGTCCCGTTCGTCGTAACCTTTGCCGGAATTCGCCAGGGAGATCTGGCCTACGGTCCGGCCATCAAGTATTACCGGCGTCGAAAGCAGGTTTCTTATTGGAACATGCCATGAAGGGGTTCCCACGGAGGACGGATGGGCTCGTGGGTCGCTAAGTAAGAGAGCCGCTTGCTGGTTGACGCTTTGTCCGCACAAACCCGAATACGAGCCTTCACAGGAACGCTCAAGGACCATCTTCTTGCCGTCAGGACCGCACGATTCCGGAAAGCAGCTCGGAACGACCAGATCGCCGGTATAGCGATCGGCAAGTGATACGTAACCCGCTTCACTACCGGTCAAACTCAAAGCTAACTCCAGTATTTTGTCCGTGACCAGTTCCATTGACGATGTAGAGGACACAAGCGGAACATACAATTGCGCCAACGCTGAATTTATCGATAACTCCCGAGTCAGCTTTTCTTCCGCAATCTTCCTCTGGGTTATATCTTCGACCACCGCCTGACAGCCTGCAACACGGTCGTGCGCGCCGAAAACCGGAGTGAGGAGCGTCCTCAAATAACTCTTCCTACCCCATTTACTTACGTAAGGGGTTTCCGTTGTGGTGATTCTCTTCTGTTCCAGGCACCGTATGAAGGCGTCCGATATCCCTGCATTAACCAAAGGAGGAAACGTCAGTATATTTATTGCCTTGGTCGCTTCCGCCGAAGGGGAGCCCATTATCTCCAGAATTACTTGATTGACCTCTAAAATACGACCGGATTCGTCGATTGACATTATTCCAACGGGAGAATTTTGGACCAGTGATCGGTATTTTTCTTGGCTCTCGCTCAGGTGTTTTTCGATTTCACGGCTTCGCTCCACCTCCTGCCTCAAGGTCCGATTGATTTCCTGCAACTCGGAGGTGCGCCGTTCAACCTTAAATTCAAGGTCCGCTTTGGCTTGCTCCAAGCTCAGTTCCAGCAATTTGCGTTCAGTGACGTCGCGAGATACCCCCAGTATTCCGGTGGGTCTTCCATCCGCGCCTCTCAAGAACGTCATTGTCAGCTCTTCCCAGCGCTTGGTCCCGTCTTTCCGGTATCTCTCGATTTCCGCAGTTCTGGCGCTGTATTTGCCCCGAGGACCCAAAGATTCCTTTTTCAGTTCTTCAGCATATGCGGAGAGAAGGAGTTCACGGGATTTGGGTGTCAGGCCTTGAAGCGGATCCACCTGCATGAACTCATCAACGGAATATCCCAGAGCCTCCGTCACCGACGGACTCAGGAAAGTGTATTTCAAATTCAGATCCACTGTCCATATGATATCCCGGGAGGTCTCCACAAGAGTCCGATAAAGAGTGTCATTGTCCGCGGGACAGCATAGGGGAGCGACGTCCGGCAGGGTCTCAAGACTAGAATTGGAGGGGACTTTCGATGTTTGATCCGCCGTTGTGGGCTGGTCATTGGAGACTCTCGGATTAGCCGCGCCGGCGGCTGACGAAGAAGTTAGCAGAAGGGATTCCAATTCAGCGTTTCTTTTCCGCAGATTGGAAAGCTCTGCTACCAGCTCTTCTTTAGTAGAATTCTCATTAGCCATTGGTCCTCCGCAGAGGCCTTGCAAAGAGAGTTGCGGAAGTATTCTGAAACAAAAAACAATTGCTCTCGGATTTATCGACGGCGCCTTGCGCTTTGCTGTCAGCCTAATCTCTCTACGCGGACAAGTTTGACGCCGACGGCTCAAATGCCGGAATGCCCTGGAGTGGAGTTACAATATTATGAGTATATGGTAAGGACGATTTCTCTAAAGTAAACCGAATTGAGTCATCACGAGCGCCGGGTATCGCCATGGCTTAGGAAGATAGCCTAAGAGCAACCGGGCACGCGGGAAGCCGGCCGCTTTGCCCCCGATTGCCGGAATACGCTAACATAATGTCGCCTTAGAGCGCTACAGTCCTGGCCCTGAGGGTTCGCGGAGCCTGGACAAGCGGCTCACAACGCCCCACTGCCAAGACGTCATTGCGAGGAGCTAAGCGACGAAGCAATCTCAGGCCATATGGATCGCGAGATTGCCGCGGCTTACACCCTCGCAGTGACAGGCTCCGGCTTTGTCCCGTTCGAGAGTCCATTCAATTTTCAACGCAGAAGACTACGAGGTTCGGAACGATTTTCAGAATCATTTGTAAAGTTCGGTCCAAGCTAGGACAACCTAACAAACTCAAGGATTGCTCCCGATGGAGGAGACGACTTTCGGGAACGGCTATGGCTATTGATAAAATCGCTTGTAGAAGTCCCCGTATAAGTAAGAGGTGTCGCCGGACGCTGTTGTGCTACCTGTCAATTTCCAATCTGAATTCGCATACTTGCCGTATGCCGTTTTGAAAGCTTCTTCAAAGGCCGAGATTGCTTGTTTGGACGTGGTTCCGTAGCCGGACAGTTGGGACTCGCTGCTGCGCAAAGTCGAGAGAAGCGTTTTGAGATTGCTGCCGGCGCTCGTCCTATTGTCGTCGGTAAGGAAAGATCCGATCGCCCGAAGGTTCCATATAGCCAATTGCAAATCACTGCTGGAGGATGAAGGGTTGGCGTAAACATGTCCCGTATCGTACCAACTGAACGTCTTACCGTACAACGTCGAATAGTGTTTAACTTGGGCTTTTATATAAGACGCCGAGTAAGACCCTGAGGTTTGGTGGTCCGCCCACCCGTAGACACAGTCACCTGCGAACCACGACAAAGCTTCTGTCAAGAAAGTGGTGTAACTGGAAAGACCGGAATTCCACCCGTCCGCCTTAGTGTAATTGAAGAACATTATGTGGGCCGTCTCGTGGGCTACGGTGCTTCCCCAAGCGGCATAGGGGAGGTCCTTCAAATACGAGGTGTTAAGATATACGTAGGTTCCCGACACGTCACGGGAAGGGTTCATGTATCCGTAGGCCCCGTCATCAGACTGATATAGCTTGATATTCAGTTTCCCCTGTTGCGACGGGTACCGGTAATCGGTTCCTATAACACTCAGAGCGGCATTGTACGCCTTCCCGAGGTATGGCTCAAGTCCTTTGGCATATTCGATCCCAGCGCTATCCGCTGTACTATACCATATGTTGTAGTATTGAGTGGAGTATACATCACACTTTGACGCCGCTATGGCCGATGCTGCGATCTGCAGGCCGATCACACAAACAACCAAAACGACCGTGAGGAAGTGTCCGGCAGGCCTTTTCAGGCAATTTCTCATCATGCGCCCTTGTGGCCGCAACTTCACCGAATCCCGACTGTTTAGCAACAGGCGTGGTTCTTCTCAACACTCCGGTAGTGTGAAGCAGGGCCGTATCCCAGTGATAAGGCGGACGGGACCACTGTCCCGGACCCGACTATAGGACTTCGGAATCGTAGCGACTGATACCCGGCAGAGGGTTAACGACGATGTCGCGCCGTTGCGGAGGGGTCGCCGCCCCTCCTATCCGGTCAAATGAGGAAGGGCGCCGGGACATCCGGGTATGCTAAGCTCAGAATTCCGTCGGAATCAGACTTCACTGAAGCGTCATTGATAAAATCGTTTGTAAAAGTCAGCGTATAGATAAGATGTGTCGGTCGCCGCAGTCTTGCTTCCGGTGTACTGCCACGCGCTGTTGGCGTACTTTCCATAGGCGGTCTTGAACGCCGCTTCAAATTTCGACACGGCCAGAGTTTTCGAGTTGGGAGACCACGATAACAGACTTTGGTCGTTCCGAAGGGTAGTCAGGAGATTCAGCAACTTCGAGGATGAACCCGAACGAATGTCTTCAGCCAAAAATGACCCGATAGCTCGCAAATTCCATTTGGCGAAATCAAGCTGATCCTGAGTCGTGGCATTACTGTAGTAATAACCCACGTCGTACCAACTGTATGTAGTGCCCAGCTTTGCGGCGTAATACTTGACCTGGGCCTTTATGTAAGCAGCGGAATAGGTGGCGGGAGTTGTCTTGTCGGCCCAACCGTACACGCAATCGGCTGCGTAATGCGAAAGGGCTTCAGTCAAGAATGTAGTATAGTACCAGAGGCTGGAACTCCAGTTGTACGCTTTGGTGTAGTTGTAAAACATAATATGGGCGGTTTCGTGAGCTATGGTGCCTCCCCAGGCGGCGTATGACGGAAAGGCGGACATATATAAGGTGTTCAAGAAAACTGTGCTGTTGTACCCGCCCTGTCCTGGAACCATGTACCCATAGGCGCCGTCAGACGCCGAGTAGAACTGAATGTTCAATTTGCCTTGCTGCGCAGGGCTTCGATAATCATAGCCTATGACACTCAAGGCGGAGTTGTACGCTTTGTCCAGATACGGGGCTATCCCTTGGGCGTATCCCAAGGAAGTCGTGTCTCCCTTGGTATACCAAATGTTGTAGTACGTGGTAGAGTAAGATGTATATTGAATTGCGGTTGCGGTGCCGACAGTGACGACGTTGCACAGAAACAGAACGCATACCAACGTCATCGGCAAAAGCTTGGCGTACCGATCTCTAAAGAACTTCATAACATACCCTCTTAATCCGAAAAAACGTCAAGTGAACGACAAATTGTATATGTGTAAAACCTTTTGCAAATACTAGCATTGTTAGCAAATTCATTCCACCAAAATCTTTACTTAACCGCTGAATTATGAGCAGTTGCTGGCATTTTTTTCAAAAATTGACGCACAAAACGAAATGTTCGACATTTTTATGATGTCTCTTAATGCGCGCTATCGCTACATTTTATATTATAATAGGCTGTTGATCTAATTTATAACACCATATGTTAGCATATATTGATAACGTGATGAATCAGCAGGTAATTTATAGTCGATCAATATCAGCTCCCGGATCGGCCGGAACGCTCAGGAGGAAACTACCATCCTCACACTGTTCAAGTTTGAGGCCGTAAAGAAACAGAGTATCCTTGAGGGGCCTTCCAAAGAAGAAATCGAGAGTTTCGGCATCCAAATTGAAGTTCTCGGAGAGCCATTCTCTGACGTGATGGTCGAACCTCAGAATATCGAGAACTTCATCGACAGTCTGACCTCGAGTTGCGTTCAGGCGCCCCATGGCTCGCTTAAGTTCGGCATGAGAGCATTTCTCTTCGTGTCGCTCTATGATATCCCAAAGGGGTCCCGTTCCCTGCAATAGGGTCTTCCTCTCGATCCAGGAGTCTTCGTTGTTTTGGGAACGATCGGGATTCCAGCACTCCTGCATCTTGCATTGCCGAGGTCTGGCCTCATATATGGAGCATTCATTGTTGAGCTTTGAAAAGAATATGCAAGTCTTGCCGTTCGGAAGCTCCTTTATTTTCAAATATTCGCGATCCGCCGGCTCAATTCTTTGGGATCTGTCTGAATAGGAGTCTTCTGATTTCCTTATGGTTATCACATGTTGGGGCTTAAGGATGTCTTTATTAAACAGCTCTATATCAGCCGCCGTCAGGGTGGGGCTTCCCTTTATGCAGCAAGTTCCGCACCGTATGCAACGGGGTCTGGTCGCATAGGCCGCTTTGACCAGCCTTTCCCGGATTTGGGTCCAAATCTCTTCTTCAGTCCTGTCATCATTGGCTCTCGGAGCCATTGCCTGAAGCTCTTCCAATACGCTGTTTACCAGGGTTTCCGGGTCCGCATTTGAACGGACTTGCCAAATAGCCGTGCGGGCTTCCTCTTTCAGGGCAGTAAAAAAGAAATCAATCTCGGACTTGTTGTATTCGTTCATTGCACAGAGACCTTTCAGCTTAGGGTTAAGTTTTAATTATAATACCATAGGTCCGGAAGTGACAGACCCAATCGTGACTATAGGCAGCCATTCACTTATGTGCGGCGGGCGCCGAGATTGCTTTCCCGCGGAACGCGGGATTTCACTCCTCGCAATGACATTGGGACCTGTCTTTGCGAGCGGAGCGAAGCAATCTCCCTCGCGTAAGTGAATGAGCACGACAATAGGGGAATGAGCAATCTTTCGGATGGAAACAAAAATTCGCCGTCAATCGCCATCCCGAGGGACTATGAGGCTTGAGAAAATCTCCATAATTCAGCGGCGCAACAACGTATCATGGAAACGCGTGAATTTGTTCGCTACGCCCGTTTGTCAGGCGATGACGGGCCGTAGCGTCGCCATTTTGAAAGTCCTTGAAGGGAGGCCCGGGGATAGACTTCTATCAAAACCTTCCGCCGGACGTATTCTCGTAGGAAGAAGCATTCCCATTAACCGTTACTTTGCCTTCACCAGCCCCTTTGATTTCTTGAAGCCGTAGGATCCGGCAAACAGACCTGGCATGAGAATCAGAGAAAAGAGTGTCGCTGCGGGCATTCCAGCGGCTAGAGTCAAGGCGAACGGCGCCCACATAGATGAGCCTGCCCCGCGGTCCAACAACATCGGGAGGCATCCTCCCACAGCCGTGAACAAGGACATCAAGATCGGCCGAAGGCGACGCTGGGCTCCGTGAAGCGCCGCATCCAAAGGAGGTTTACCTCTTTGTCTGATCTCATTTATGGTGTATGCCATTACTATATTGATATTTATAACTAAACCGCTCAGGATTATCATTCCCATGTATACGGGCAATGAAACAGGCATGTCGCAATACCTGAGAGCGAAAACCGCTCCTCCCAGAGCAAATGGTATGGCCACCATTATGAAGAGCGGTTGAATAAGCAATTCCGTAGCCATTACCAATATTAGATATATGAGAATGAGGCCTATGGTTCCCGCAGTCAGCATTTCTCTCTTAGTCCTTAAAATGTCGCTGACTTCCGGACCAAAGCTCCAACCGGCGCCCGGCGGGAAAGAAATCTTGTCCAGGGCCTTTTGAACGCCGCTGCTGACGGTCAGGGGATCGTTATTGCCCAAGACGAGGGTGAAGGGAACAACGGGCTGTCGATTTTCACGAATGAGTACGGTGGGGATCAAACGCACCGAGGGCTGAACCAATTCCATAAAGGGGATCATCTTACCCTGATGATTGGGCACGGTAGCAGATTGCATTACAGCCAACCCCTCGTTCAGGGTCCTGGACGAGCGGACCCTTATCACAGTGGTTCGATCCGCTCCCCGGATTCTTGCAGCCACCGGTCCGGTTAGGTTGCCGCGCAATTGTTGGGCGAAGGTGTCGGCCTCGATATTGTAGAAACCCACTTTTTCCTGAGAGACAGTGAATTCGATGCTCGGAACCGGGTTGCCTTGATGCACAAGCACGTCCTTCACGCCTTTGACTTTGGCAAGGTCCGCCCTCACCACGTCGCTGAGCTTCGACAATTGATCGGGGTCCCTGCTTTGTAGTCGTACCGAAATTGTGGGGTCGCCTCCTTGTTCATCGACCGGGACAATATGAAATTGTGTCGGACTTCCATCTGGATTTCTCACCCGCTTGAGTTTGCTCCTGACCGTTTCGACCGGATCCGAAGGGATACCGCCTTCGCGCATTGAGATCCGTAGTGTGGCTTGGCTTCCCCGTATTTCAGTGTAAAGCCGCTTTATCCAATCCATACTCAGCAGCAATGACTCTACTTCCTTTGCTTTTTGGTCGGTGAAGGACTTGTGTGTGGCCGGGGGCATTAACATGTAGACTTTGAGTTGACGGCTGTCCGAAGATTGGGACTGCTTGAAGGAAAGATCCTTGGTGCAGTATGCGGCTGCGCCCAGGAAAACACAGACCAACGTGACTATTAAGAAAAACAGCCTGTTAGCAGTTACAAATACGAATTTGTAGCCTCTGGCGATGACCCAAAGCTTTATCAGGCCACTCTTGTTTCTAGAGTGATAACCAAAGTATCTGAATAGAACAGGCACAAGGATTAAGGCCGCAGCGAGCGACGCTGTGAGGCTGAGCGCCACCGTCCAACTGAACCCCGTGAAATATGCTCGTACATCCTGGGAAACAAAGACCACAGGAAAGAATACGGTTATGGTTATCATTGTAGACAGAGCAAGCGGGATCGCCACTTCCCGGGTTCCCGCAACCACGCCGTCCGCCGTTGAGAGTCCTTCATTCCACCTTTTGGATATAGCTTCAATAACCACAATCGCGTTGTCCACCAGTATGCCTAAGCCGAGGGTAAGGCCGGTGAGTGAGAGGAGGTCCAGGGAAAGCCCCATCAAGCGCATCAACAGGATGGCTATTCCCAGCGAAAGCGGGATGGACGCTAGTATTACGAACGTGGCGGACAGGGTTCCCAGGAAGGCGAATAGGGTGACTCCGGTGATCAAGGCGGTGACGGGTATAAGCCCGTAAAGCCTGTTAATCACCTTATCGAGCTCTTCGGCCTGGTTGAAGATTATTTCTATCTGTGGAACGCCTTCGTCCTTGGCTTGAATTTCCGATAGCCGTTTCCGAATGGCATTGCCCACCCTTCGGATGTCTGCGTCCGGCAACCGGAACAAGGATACCGCTATAAGTGGTTCGCCGTTGAGCCTGACGATTTCCTCCGGTTCTTGAATCACCGAAGATATCTTTCCAAAATCCGCCACGGTCAGAGGAGCGCCATCAGCGCCTACAAGCACGGGTTGCCTGCCAATTTCCTGGGGATTGGCCAGATAGCCTGTGGTGCGTACGGCGATCCTACGGCGCCGACTTTCGATGTGGCCGGCGGGAAGGCTTGTGTGACTTGTTTCAATTGCGCTCGCAATTTCGTGAACCGTGATGTTTGTCGCGTCCAATCTGCCGATATCACAGTCGACAATTATCTCTTCGTTGGGCGCTCCAGCGACGCGAACGGCCGCTACACCGTTGATCCTGTTTAGCTGCGGCCTCAGTGAGCTGTTTACCCATCGAGCCGTCTCCTGGAGAGAGGATGTCCGACTCGTTACGGCCAGAACCAGCAAAGGGGCGGAAGACGGATCGTACCTGGTGATGACCGGAAACCGGGCGTCCTTCGGCAAAGTGGGCAGAATTCGCCTGATCCGGCTTCGCACCTCAAGCGCCGCTTCCGACACATCTCTTCCCTGGTGAAATTGCAAGGTTATCTCAGAATCCCCGGCTTTGGAATAGGATTGCATTTTCTTGAGAGCCGGCATATCCGACAGGGCTTCTTCGAGTCTCTTGGTTATCAGTGTCTCTACTTCTTCAGGGTCACTGTCGTAAAGTTCAGTGGTGATTGTAAGAGCCGGTAGCTGTGTTTTGGGATGGAGGTTGATCGCAATATGCCCCATAGCCACGGCGCCCATCGTTACCAGGCACAAACATGAGACGATTATTCCCAGAGGGTGATGCAGCAACAGCCTTCCAAGCACGTCAAGCCGCCCTTCGTGGTCGGGAATCGGTTCGGCCTGCAAGCAGTTTGTAAACTGCAGGCACCGAGAACAACGTAAACAGAGTGGAAACCCCGAGACCCGCAGCGACAGTCAAGGCAAGCGGCTTATGGAGCGGAGCTGCCCCGCCTTTGGCCAAACAAATCGGTAATGCTCCCAATACAGTCGTGGCCGTGGTAATAAGTATCGGTTCTACTCGGCTCATGGAGCCATTTATTATAGCGGAGACGACGTTCTCCCCAGCATTCGCCCGGGCATTAATGGTAGCCACTAGGAGGATCGCGTTGTTCACAACTATCCCCATTAGGACCAGGATTCCTATGAGCACCAGAGCGCTGATCGGATAACCCAAGATGTTGAGCGCCGCCGCGGGCCCCACAATGATCATCGGGATGGACGCGAATATGACGAGAGGCCACCGCAATGATTCAAATTGAGCCACCAGGAGGGAATAAATCAAAACCAGGGCTAGCGCCATCGCAACGCCCAAACTTTTCATGGAAGCCATGCGTTCCGCTTGTTCCGAACCAGGCTCTACAGAATAATTTTCCGGAAATTTAATGGAGGAGGCCGCTTGCATGGCCGCTTCTTCGCCTTTACTGATTGTGGCTCCGGCAACATTCGCATGGAATATCATGCTCCGCTTCCGGTCCGATCTAAGGATCTCCCTCGGCCCCTTTCCGGTCTTCACGTCCGCTATCTGACCTAGAAAGGCGACTCTATCCTGAGGAGCCAAGAGAGGGAGGTCCTTAATGTTTTGAACCGAAGTGCGTTCTCGGGTCTTGAGTCGGACACGTATGTCCTCTTCTTGGGAACCCTTAACGTATTTCCCGACAACGGTCCCCTCGATCGCAGTACGAACGGTTTGAGCCACGTCTTTTACGGAAATGGTCCTTGCTGCCGCCTGATAGCGATCCACAATCACCCTGAGCTGGTCGTTCCAGGTGTTGCCCGCCGCCGTCACATCCCTAAAAAGGCCATTTTTCTTCAACCGCTGTTCGAGTTCCGAAGCCAGTCCGCTCATGATTTCCAAATCGTCTCCCAACAGCTTGAGCAATTCAAGGGCGCCCTGATTGCCCAACACACGAGCCAAAGGCCCCTGCCGAAACCGGAAATTTACAGTCACTCCTTCGAGGGCGCCGAGTTGGTCTCTTATCGTCTCCACAAGCTGATCGGTCATCAAGTATCCAAGACTTCCCGGTTTCAATTTTACCCAGATGCCGGCTTCGTTGGACTTGCCGACCGCTTGTTCCTGCCCGTCCCTGGAGTGCTCGACGCCGGCTTGGGTCACGAATCTATCAATGTCCGGAAACTGCTTGAGGACATCTTCGACCTTGTCTACAGCCTTCTCCACTCGTTCGATACTACTCTCCGGCGGTAAGGTAAGCGCAATGGAGAATTCGCCGACGTTGATGTTCGGCAGAAGATCCAGTCCCAGTTTGTTGACGCCGTAGATACCGACGCATAACAATATGATGGACACGAGAAACCGTTGATAGAGGCCGTTTGATCAGGCGAAACAGGACTTTTCCGTAGGTTGATTCGAGCCTCGACTGCGACGTCTGGACCCTTTTGGCGCTCTTTTTGAACAAAGACACGATTAGAGCGGGCAAGAAAATGATTGCCGTAAGTAGCGACATCAGCAGAGAACTGGCCAGAGTGAACGCGAAATCTCTGAACAAGCGTTGAGCAAGCCCGCTCATGAACATAATCGGAACCAGCACGACGAGGATAGTCAGAGTCCCCGAAACCAGGCTGGAAGCAACTTCGCCGACAGCGATCTCTACCGCTTTAGTTAGGTCGGGGACAACCCCTCTTTTCTTGTGGACGTTTTGAAGCACGACGATGGAGCAGTCTACCAGCATTCCGATCCCGAGCGCCATGCCGCCGATAGACATTATGTTTAGGCTGACACCTGCGAAGGACATGAACGCATAGGTTGAAAAAACCGAGACCGGAACGGCGATCATTATCAGAAGAGCTGTGCCCAGACTCCTAAGGGCGATTAAGAGCGCCAGAAACGCCAGACCACTGCCCTCAAGCATGTTGCTTCTCAGATTCCTCAGGGAGTCCTCTACAAAAGGGGCTTCGTCGTCCACGACCTCTACTCCGACATTGGGCGGCAAGCTCCGCCGAATCTCACCAAGCTTGTCCTTCACGCGTCCGGAGACCTCGAGGGTATTCGCCGTGGATTCTTTAAGAATTGATAGCAATACGGCTGATCGGGAGTTAACCCTTGAAATAGAGGTGCGATCTTTGTGAGTCTCCTCAACTTCGGCCACGTCTTTTACCCTGACGGTTCCACCTTCATCTCCACGGCCGATGGATACCGTGCGAATTTCGTCCACGGTCTTGAATCTACCCACGGTTCTCACCGGTAGTTCCAGAGAGCCCTTCATGACTCTTCCGCCCGGGAAATTGATATTCGCTTTCTCCAGAAAGGTGGAGAGGGTCTTTAGATCTATGGAATGGGCGGCAAGCCTGCTTTCATCCGCAAGCACTTGGATTTCCGGAATCAGCCCGCCTGTCAGCCTAACAGCGGCCACGCCGTTGACGGTCTCCAGCTCGGTCTTTATTCTGTTTCGGGCCAGGACCTGCAAGGCTGTCAGGTCCTCAGAGCCTGTAACGGCGAGGGTCATGATCGGAGCGTCGCTGGGATCGTACTGAACCACTATGGGCAATTTGGCGTCGCGGGGGAATTCATCGGTAATCAAATCCAGCTTTTCTCGGACTTCGGCGGCCGCCATGCTGATATTGATCCCCCAGTCAAACTTCAGAGTGACCGTGGATACCCCTTCTGAAGAAACCGAGTCCACCGACCGCAAACCGGAAACCGTGCCTACGGCTTCCTCTACCGGCCTGGTCAAAAGTGATTCAACTTCCTCGGCGGAGGCGCTACCGAAGGATGTGATGATCACGAGCCTTGGGTGTTTGAGGCTGGGTAGCAGTTCTACGGGAAGCCAGACCCACGTGACGAGCCCGGCAAAGACCAGAACAGCGAAAAGTGATATTACGGCGACCGGGTGATTGAGGGATAATCGTATCATCTGCGGCTACTTTGCGATCATCTCGACATTGACTTCACCTAGATCCTTGGTCAGATTCTGACCCTCGACCACGACTACTTCACCGGGATTCAGGCCTTTTGTTACCTGAATTTTGTCACCGTCCGATTCTCCGAGGGAGACGGTGCGCTTCATGCTAACGCCGTTTTTAATGACAAACACTTCTCCGTCCGAACCATCTATTCCACCTCTCAGTAGCGCCCGTTTAGGAATGGTCAAAGGAGCCGTTCCTTCGGAAACCACGATTTCGGCTCTGACAAACATGCCTTGGCGGAGCAGGTAACGGGGATTTTCCGTTTTCACTTTGACTATAAAGGTCCTGTTCTTCTTGTCCACTTCCGTGCCGATGCGGAACAGCTTCCCTTCAAACACTCTCCCGCCCAGAGCGTCAACTTTGAGCCTTACCGGCTGACCTACCCTTATGCTGGGAAACAGGCGCTCACCCAATTCTATGTCGGCAAAAACGTCATCGCACTGAACCAGGAGGATGGTTTTGTTGGAGCCGGGGACAACCGGTGAGCCCACATCCAAGAAACGTTTAGCCACTATTCCAGGAATAGGCGCGACAAGGATTTTCTTCTGCAATTCCACATCGATCCTCTGGAGTTCCGCTTTGGCCACCGCTGCTGCGGCTTCAGCCTTTTCGAGTTCAAATACGGCTTTTTTGTATTCGGCGTCTGAAACCGCTTGTTTCCTGTACAGGCTCTCTTTCTTGTCCAGCTCATTTCTGTAATAATTTACTTCAGCCTGAGCGGCTTTGAATTTTGCCTCGGCGACAATCCGCGCCGCGCGCAAAGAGGAATCATCCAGTTTTGCTATGAGCCGGCCTTTCTTTACGTTGTCCCCTTCCTCGACAAACATCTGTGAAATGACCCCGGTATCGTCAAAACCCAGTTCGATGGATCTGGGGCAGGATATTGAGCCCATACCGGTGATCAGGTTTTCCTCGGGTTTGCTCGATACTTGGATTGCTTTCACTGTGGGAACGGCGGCTTTGTCCGCAGCGTATGAAAAAGCCGAAGTGAAACATGCCAGCACGATTAACGAGAAAAACAGTGAGGTCCGATACCTGCGCCCAGGACAGGCGGACGCAATTCCGTGTCGCCTGATGGAACCTGCCGATACCGAACGATGAGATTGGACATTAGGGAAGACCGAACCGGGAGCCGGATTAATCATTGACGAGCATCCTTGGAGGGAAGTTGAGAGCCTATTTCGCGAAATAGCTGATTCATTATAACAGACCGCCTCAAAATGCAATCAATTCAAAAATATAGACCTCAATAATCGGTATCCGCATCCGCAGTCGTTAGCGCAGTATCCGCGGATGTTGAGCAATGTTTCCTTTCAGTGACGCTTGACGCAAAAAACTTGTTTGCATACAGGAAGGAATGGGGTAAAGGAAAGCATGATTATCTGAAGAAAAAAGGAGCCCTATATGGACAAGAACACTGCTGATTCTGCGCAGGCAATGACCGGCTCTCCGCAGACCGGTCCGGCCCGGTTGGTTTCCCGGGAGATTCTAGTTTATTATGCGAATTGCGCCATGGTCGCCACCAGCCCAAGAGATCTTTCCGTTTATTTTGGTAGATACACTCCTGTGGCCGACGACAAGGGAGGGCAACAATTGGCGGAACTCTACGAACGCCAAATTTACATGACCCTGGAGCAGGCGGAGGACCTTATGCGTATTCTCGGCCAGACAGTTCAGGCTATGCGAACCGGCAGAAATAAAGAACCCTCCAAGTGAGCCTCGCGAATCGAACCCCGGAAAGCCCGTCAGCTTGCCGCAGCATAGGAGGGGCTGACCGCTTGAAACCCTGCGTCCGGGGGATTTTCCCCCGGCATCGGTCGGACTATTGCATGCCATAATAGGGGTCATAAGGCCCGGCGCCTATGCGCCTGTCGGGCCCAGGCGATTGTCTCGGGTCTTGCGACTGGGAATAAGCGGATGAAGGGTTGGGACTTTCTTTGCGGTATTGGAGATACGCGTCGTCCAGAAGCAAGTCTTGAAGCTCGACAAGCTTAACGCTCCGTTCCCGCACAAGGCCCACTGCCGAATGATCGTCGCGGCCCCTGGTTTCGGAAATTCTGCAGCGACGCCATTGCTCAAAGGCTATCTTTTCGGAATTCGCCAATCTGAGGCATTCCTCTCCTAATTCCGTAATGGCCCTATTGTGCTGGGCCGTCACTCTGCGAACAATCTGGGCTATGGTGGAGGATGTTTTCCGCGCAGCCAGGTCTCCGCTAATACTCTGGGCCAAGGACTCATGTTTCAGACGCGCTAAAGACTCCATATCCTGGTTGAGGTTACCGAAGACTTCCTGCCATTCGGAGTACGCCTGAGAGCAAGGAGAAGGCCGCGTGTCTTGCGCCCACACTAAAGTCTGAAATCCCAGGACGGCGGTTAGGATTCCCACCCACAAAGTAATTCCGACCTTCACTACGAGTTCCTTTCCTCTTGTCAGATTGGCGGAGGCTCTTTTGACCCGCCTGTAAAGTAAAGCGACCACTTAGATGAGAGATTTATCTCTCTTTGGACGCGTCTCCCATGGTGATTGCGAGCGGTTGGCCTCCATTCTCGGCGGTAGACTCCGGCCTGACGAAGAAGCCAAAGAAATCACTCGTGTAGCTCTTGTCGTATCGAGTCAAGGTGTCTTTTTGATCCGGGGACAACTTTGCCTTCCTCGTAACCACGCCATCGTCATTCGGGTAATAAAGATTACCGACTACGTTGTGCGGATTGGCGTCACCGTGCATTGCCCTGTCGCAGCCCGCAAGAACCAGCGCTTTGGCCAAGTCTTTGGTGCCGATGTGATACCCGGCGGCAAACACCAGGTTTCCATCCTTCCTGATTCCGAAGGCGCTCCGGGTGGCAATAAACCAATGCTCCCCGGAGGACATGCTGGGCTGTGGAGCGCCGTACCAGTTCCCCCATGATGACTGGTCGGGCTGCGTCTGCTCTTCAGAAAGTAGAAAACCCAGCCCTATTTCCGAATCCGAGGGCTTGCCCCCTTTGATCACAGCGTCCACAACTCTCCCGTCCTTAACAATCAAATGGCGAAGTTGCCTTGCGTCGTTCACCAAAGACATCGGAATGGTGTCGTTCCATTCCAATATGTCGACCGAATTGTCTTTGTAGATCACGATGGTCGCCATACCCTGAGCCAACGGTTTTATAACATGTCCTCTGAAAACGGCGCCCGCTTCCCCGGAATGTTTCTGTTTCCAAAGCGCATTTGTTACTGCCAGCAAAAACGGCCGAAGCTGGGGTTCTATACTGGCGGTGGCGGAAGATCCTCCAGGTTCCGAAGATCCGATGTAAAGGCGCGTGTTCAGTTGTTTCATGTCGAAGACGAGCATGTACACGACCGCATTGGGAAACTCTATGCTTGGCCTGTAAGCCGTATACCAGATTACGGGTTCGCCGTTCCTGCCGGTCGGCATACCCTGACTTTCCCATATCCCTTCTCCCGGCAATTGGGGCGCTGAGTACCAGGGGAGGAATATTCTTCAGGGTCAGCGGGTTGAAGGATGAGCTTATGTATTTGACGGGCAGATCCTGGGAAACGCTGTTAATTATCGATGTCCCTGCGCCGCCGGAGGTTACGGGCTCAATGGCGCCAAAATCGAATTCTAGGGGCGGTTCAGGCTTTTTGCTCTCTTTATTCGTAGCCTCTGGAACCTTTTCTACCTCCGCGGATGACGCAGGCCCTGTTTGTGTCACGGAAGATCGGGCGTCCTCGTCGTTAGTTGAGTCCGGTTTACGGCTCTCTGCTTGATCAGGGAGCTTTCCGCCCCACAGGAGGACCTCCCAGGCTGGACTCGGATCTCCCGATCCTTGAGAAAACGATGAGGATCCACTGAGAATCATCGAGGCCGTTATGAACAAAGATAAGGCGACTCGCGTGCCTCGGCCTTGCAAAAACCGACGAAATTGAAAGTTTCTCGAAGCCAATCCTTGATCTCCCGGAGAATTCCTTAACAGGACGCCAGTTACAGCGTTGCCCAGTAATTACAGCCTATTATGGCTATTGTCAATCGTTTTACCCGATTATTCCAGGTTGACTTTATTCAATTGATCGGATAAAGCATAACGCCAAATTCTCTGTCAATTCAGCCCCTCGGATCACGCCGAATGGTTTTGGCAAGTCCTAAAGGTTGTATAATTTGTAGCAATTCGGAAATTACTCGTCAAGGAGCTAGTTTAACGCAGAGAAATCCTTTGCTCAAGGATTGTAAATTACTAAGTAATTTGGCTCCGACCCATTGCGCTGGAACGCATGCGACTTGTCGGAGCAGGTCAAAGCGTATCCGTTCAGGACGGTCCCGGGCCTGAACGGCGGCCCGGCCGTCCACGAGACTAAAAAGCTTCTCTGCTTTTCGTACCCCATCGCAATTTTTCAGGGACCGCTCCGCAGGATTAGCGCTTACACTAAGGCTTAGCAGAATATACTGACAATACGACTCCAAGGAGACATGGCATGTTGGCGGCGACTTTCGATAAATCGGTCCGCAATGGACTTAGGTATGCTTCGGCGATCAGCGTCGTGCTGGCAATTCTCGTGATTATTTCAGGACCTGTCCACGGCGAGTCTGCGGAGGAGTTGTTTGACCAAGCGGCCAGGGAGGAACAGGCCGGGAATCTTGATACGGCGTTGGAGCTATTGAACAGATCCGTAGCCTTAGACCCGGAAAATTCTAACATTTTTAATAGTAGAGGAGTAATTCGAGCCAAGAAAAAAGATTTTTCCGGTGCGATTGAGGATTTCAATAAAGCCGCCGAGCTCAACCCGGAGAGCACAATTTTTCTCATTAATATGGGTATGGCTTACAAAGAGATGAACGAATACGGCTCGGCCATTGACGCATTCTCCAGGGCAATCGTGATTGACAGGGACAATACACAAGCCCTCTACAACCGCGCGGTCTTGAGCTTTGGGGCCGGTTCGAAAGATAGCGCTCGCAGCGACCTCAGAAAAATAATCCAACTGGATGATAAGAATTCCAAAGCTCGTTTGCTTTTGGGCAAAATCTACCTATCGGAAAACAATTATGACCGTTCGTTGAACGAATTCTCATTCGTGCAAAAGTTAGACCCATCCAATATCGAAGCGACGCTGGGCGCGGCAAACTCATATTTTATGAAAGGTCAGTTCAAGAATGCGATCAAGATTTATTCCGACGCATTGAACTCCGGCGTTAAGGATGCGCACGCTCTGGCAAACCGGGGGGCGGCCTACATTAGGATTCGAGAATATGAGAAAGGGTTAGAGGATTCCGAGGATGCGCTCCAGGCGGAGCCGGGTCTGGCTGGGGCCAAGTATAACGTGGGTGTAGCTCGGGCCGCCTTAAACGAACACACGAAGGCGGTAGAAGCCTTTACAGCCGCAATAGAAGCTTCTCCCGACAACAGTGAGTATTTTTACGGTCGAGCCAATTCGTTAGCCAAGACGGACGACATCGATGGAGCTATGAAGGATTACACGAAAAGCCTGGAATTAGACCCCAAGAATCCCGACGCCTTGAACAATAGAGGAATTCTTTTCATGTCAAGGGGCGAAAACCAGCAGGCCAGGGACGATTTGCTGAGAGCCATTGCGCTAAATGAGAAGCACGTTCCGGCCCGAGTAAGTCTTGCCTCACTTTACTTGAAGGAAGGAAACCCGGAAGGCGCTTTGGAAGTCCTTGAGCCGGCGGTAAAGATCGCCCCTAAGGACTTAGACGTCTTGGCCGCATTGGGCGATGTCTACTCCGCGCAGAGGAATCTCAATAAGGCTTTGAACTTCTACAAGAGGGCCATGGAGCGTGCTGCGTCCAACGACCAAAAGGCTAGAATATTCGGTAAGTTTGCAGCGGCTTACGAAGTTTCCGGCAGCGGTTCCAAGGCCCTGCAGAATTACCATAAGGCCTTGGAATTGTCCGCGGATTCGAAAATGAGGGAAGTAGTAACAAAAAAGATAGAAGCGTTGACGCCGAAATAGATTCTGAGGAACTCAATATGTACTTTGCCGACTTTCACGTCCACTCAAAATACTCCATAGCCACCGCAAAGGATTCCAACCTTATTGAATTGGCCCGTTGGGCTTGTATGAAAGGACTAAAGGTGGTGGCCACCGGCGATTTCACTCATCCCAAGTGGAGCGAAGAAATCAAAGAGCTGCTCACCTCAGCCGACGATGGCCTGTTTCGTCTCAAGGATGAACATTTATTCGAAACCTCACCCGTTCCGGACGGCTTCGGACCCGAAGATGTACGTTTCATCTTGAGCGTGGAGATAAGCTCTATTTACAAGAAGGACGGCGCAGTGCGCAAAGTCCATAATCTCGTATACATGCCGGATTTTGCCGGCATGGAGAAGTTCAACTCCAGGCTGGAAAAAATCGGCAATATAAGGTCCGACGGTAGGCCAATCCTCGGGCTTGATAGTAGGGACCTCCTCGAAATTGCTATGGAATCTTCGGCCGAGTCCTTCCTAATCCCCGCGCACGTTTGGACTCCGTGGTTTTCCGTGTTGGGCTCCAAATCGGGTTTTGACTCCATTGAGGATTGTTTCGAGGATCTCAGCCAATATGTGTTCGCCCTTGAGACCGGTCTGTCGTCCGATCCTGAAATGAATTATATGGTCAGTTCTCTGGACAAATTTACCCTGGTTTCCAACTCCGACATTCATTCGCCGTCCAAGTTGGGCCGCGAATGCAACATATTCGAGGGCGTTCCGGGATATGCGGCCATTAAGGAAGCCCTCAAATCAGGGCCGCTCAAAGACGCGGCCACCGGCGCCCCGGAAATCGGTTGGAGCGTAGATTCCGCCAAACCGGGCTTTGTGGGCACGATTGAGTTTTTTCCGGAAGAGGGAAAATACCACCTTGATGGACACAGAAAGTGCTCCATGAGGCTGGAGCCGGAAGACACAGCGAAATATAAAGGCCGATGTCCGGTATGCGGAGGAATCCTGACAGTGGGCGTCATGAACCGCGTAGCGGAACTTGCCGACCGCACGAAAGGGGCTCTCCATGACAGGTCCGCGCCTTTCTGGAGAATTGTGCCTTTGCTTGAAATAATTGCGGAATCCCTTGGTGTCAGATCCACTTCGAAGAAAGCCTTAGCCCTGTATTGGGATACGTTGCTCAAAGCCGGTCAAGAATTGAATATCTTGTGGCGCATGCCTCTTGCGGAGCTACAGAAGGTTCTTTCCCCACTAATAGTCGAGGGAATAAGGCGAGTTCGACAGGAGAAACTGATCATAAGACCTGGTTACGACGGTGAATACGGCACGGTGGAACTCTTTGGGCCCGGGGAGCGTGAACATCTTGCAGGACAAGACACATTCTTTCCAACCCCATCCGCCGCCCGGCAGAGGAAGAAAACCGCAAAGGGTGAAACCACGCCGCCTCACGCGGGGCGGAAGAAGAAGCGCATCGAGGCAGTGAAGGCTGAAGAGGATGAACCGCAACTGAACCAAGAGCAGACACAGGCGACCCTTGAGTTGGACAGGCCTGTGCTCGTTCAAGCGGGACCCGGCACGGGCAAGACCAGGACACTGTCTTATCGCATAGCCCATCTGATAAAAGAAGCTTCAGCCCCACCAAACAAAATCACTGCGGTGACCTTTACACGAAAGGCGTCGGAAGAAATGCGTCGTCGCCTTTCGGAAATACTGCCTTCCTCCGACATGGAATCAGTCTGGGTCGGCACTTTTCACCAGCTCGGAACAAGGCTACTGGAGTTTTTTGCGGAGCGCGGACTAACAGAGAAACCCGGCGCGCTATTGGATGAGGAGCAGGCATTTCAGGTTTTCAGAGAAGCGGCGGATCAAGTCGGCATGAAGCTCAAAGTCTCTGAACTGGAGTCAATATTTGATGAGCTTGCCCTTGCCAAACAGAACCTCATGCGCAACGAGCGCTGGAATTCTCCTCAGTTCAGCGAACTCCAGGCCACCTATGAAAGGCTATTGCTTGAGAGAAACGCCTGCGATTTCAATGACCTCCTGACACGACCGGTCGATGTCATGCGAAAGCGCCCGGAAGAAGCGAAGGCGTTCGGGACCAACTTCGCCGCCCATCTTTTGATCGATGAATTCCAAGACGTGAACAGAGCTCAGTACGAGATGGCGCGCTTAATCATGCCCGCGTCCGGAAAGGGGATTTTCGCCATCGGCGATCCGGATCAGGCCATCTACGGATTCCGAGGTTCCGACGCCGCTTTCTTCCGCAACTTCTCTCACGATTATCCTGAGACGCGCAGAGTAACCTTGCTGAAGAACTACCGATCCGGCGCCAACATCATAAAAGCCGCTTATCAGGCGTTGGGAAATGATGAGGGCGCCTTGACCGCCCAAAAAAGATCCGACGTAAGAATTAAAGTTGTTCCGCTGGAAAACTCTGGGGATGAAGGGCGCTTCATAATTAGAACGATAGAAAAAATGCTCGGTGGCGCCTCATTCTTTTCCGGCGATTCAGGTAGGGCCGACCTCAACACCGGCCATTTGGGGTTCGGAGATTTCGCCGTGCTCTACAGATTAAACGCCGTTGGCGACGCGCTGGAACAATCATTCAAAGATGTCAACATACCCTTTCAGCGGGTCAAAAAAGCCGATCCGCGGGCGGAAGCGGAATCATTGTCCCGCAGGGCTGACGCAGTCACCATGCTGACAATACACGCTGCCAAAGGACTGGAGTTTCCTGTAGTGTTTATAGCGGGTTGCGAGGAAAAGATCATTCCTTACCTCCCACCGGGCGGAAAGCAAACATCGGACCTCGATGAAGAGAGACGGTTGCTTTTCGTAGCAATGACCCGGGCATGCGATGATCTCTATATAACTCACACCAGGAAACGGACACTGTTCGGTATGACAAGCGAAAACGGCGCTTCCAGATTCTTAACCAATGTAGGCCCAGAGTTGTGTGAAAACATGAAGAGCGGCCGCAGAGCCAGAAAGAAATCGGAGCGCCAATACGATCTTTTCGAGAATTAGCGCTCCATTATCCAAGTTAGGGGACGCAATTCTGCAGGACGCGGCGCAGTATCCAGTCACTTACGCGCCGGAGATTGCTTCGCTCCGCTCGCAAAGACAAGTCCGAATGTCATTGCGAGGAGTGAAATCCCGCGTTCCGCGGGAAAGCAATCTCGGCGTCGCCGCTCAAAACTGAATGGTTCCGCGACGCAGTCGTATTCGAGCCCGAATTTATGAGATGAGCGCTTAACGCGCTGCTTTGAATTGATTACTGTGAGCGGAGATTTCTCAGAAACGTGTTGACATAAACGGTATATTTGAATATATTCATATAGAATGTCGCCCCTGGAGGCCGGATGAAATTCCTGTTACACAGATTTGTTACAACTATGTTGTGTCTGGTGACCACGGCTCTGGTCAGCAGCGCCGTGGCAAGCAGCCTGTCCGACGGTGGGGACTTCCAGCTATTCAAAAATCCCCCCACCGCCAACAACTTGCAGATGGTTACCGTGGACGGCAAAACCGTGAATCTGTCCGATCTCAAGGGGAAGGTGGTCCTCCTCAATTTCTGGCGTAAAGACTGCCACTATTGTGAGATGGAAAAGGGCTATCTCAAGTATTTGCTAAAGGCTATGAATTCTAACGATCTTACGGTTTTGTGCGTTAATCTCTGGGATCCGCCGGCTTGGGTGCAGAGTTACGCGAAAAAAGAACGGAGCCAATCTGACGATATTATCCAAACCTGAAGGCAAGCAAGTTGTCGTTAGGAACGTCGTCAAAGGCCACGATTTGGGCTACTATGTCGTCAATGACTCAAATGAGGCAATCTACGAAGTCAAAGGATTTCCTTCCACTTATGTCATTGACAGGAATGGAAGAGTCGTCGCTGCTCACCTGGGTCTTGTTAAGTGGCAGGTCCCAGGGGTCCGAGATTGGCTGGCCGGCTTCATAGGCAAAGCCGCCCCCGCCCCCAGGGCTGAGGCCGACGGATTCGGAGGATGGCTCGACAACCTGCTCACCAAGCAACATAGCAAGGAACATTTTTGAGCTTTCTATAGGGAATAGAATGGAAACCGCAATATTGGTTGGCATTGTCTTGGGATGGATTGTTCTCAATAAGTGGATCTTCCCACGGTTTGGGATTGCAACCTGAATGTCGCCCGCTTGCAAACCCGAGGGTCGGGTCACAGCACAGGGACGGCAACCTCAGGCCGGCCTGGATAGAATTGAAGGTGGCGCAAATGAATTCGGTGAACGAAATCCAAAATCAAGTTCAAGAGGAACGCCCTGACGCATTCAGCGAAATAAAGAAAAGAGATTTTTCCAAAGAGGCGGAGATTTTCAAGGCCCTCGGGCACCCCATTCGTCTTAAAATAGTTTACGGCCTGCTCAAAGTTGGGGGCTGTAATGTTAAAACATGCAGGAATGCCTGGGGATGCATCAAGCTACGGTCTCACAGCACTTAATTCACCTCAAAAGTCGTGGAATTATCGCTTCGTATCGGCAGGGTCTTGAGATGATTTACAAGGTCACCAACCCTTGGGCAAAATGCATAGTTGACAATCTTCTGAGCGAAAACGAGAAAGACGACGACAACGGAGGACAGGTATAAGCCTGCTCTTCTTAGGCGTTCTCCCGCCTTTGCTCCTCCGACTCATTCCAGCGGGATGCGGATAGGCTCTTATTTGCAAGCGAATTCATAACCCTCATGAGGACGCTTCTCTTAATTCTCTTCGGCTCAGGATCGGACATGCGCCTCCCGGAGGGGAACCCCATAGGAGCCGCATCAATCTGGTAGTCCAATCAGAGTATTCCTGCCCATGTTGTCAATTGGTACCTAGAAGCGCCGATTGTGAGCGTCAAAGCGATCTACAGTCCGCCTAAACCTATACTCTTGGAACATATCGGATGCGCCCAATTGAAACCGGCGGAAGCACAAAGGCAAGACCGGTTTTCGGGGCGCCGGATGTTTGATAGGAGGCTCACGGTGATAGGGACAATATTGCAATCAGTTGATTGAAAAGCGCAACTTCGCGACTTAAGTGATCATTGACCGAGTGGACGCAACTGAAGTATGATCTACTCGGAATTTCATCTCTGTTGCAATCGATATTCTTTTCTATTCGATCATAGCCTGGCATGGGGTTTATCCGCGGACAGAAGACGCAAACGGCGTGTCTGGATGACTGCTAAGGGGGTCTAGCCCGGATTGTGATTAGTGGATGTAATCCAAGCGCTTTGCGGCACGGGTTGTGGGATGGCGCTAAGCGCCCTGCTTCAGCGAAGGAAGATCAAGAAGCTCTTTTGGGGTTGGGATCCGGTGGTTGCGAATATTCTCGTCTCTTACTTGACTTGCGCGTGCTTGCTGGCGCTCTATAGCCCTGAAGTCTCGCCCGTTCTGGCAGAGGTTGGTTATCCTACCTCCATTATTGGCTGGATAATAACCACCTCAATAAGCATACTGTTCCGGCTTCTTTTGTTGCGGCGGAATCGAGAGCGCATAGCCACGGACTTTCTTAAGAACCATGAGGCGTTTCTATCCATCCCTTCTTCTGAAATTCGCTCTGACGCTCTTGTTTGGACGGCAAACGGATTGTGCGGCTCAGGCGTAATGTCCGTATTATATGGCATTTCTTGGCAAAGCTTTCTTGAGATCACATTTGGGTGCGCCGCCTGCGGAATCCTCATTGGGATTCTGAATTTCCTGGACATGGAAAGAGAAGTGACGCTCTTTATCCAGGCGCATCAAGACGCCTCCGTGGTTCCCCCTCAGCGACCGGTCTTGTCGATCCCGATAAAGTTTTCTTTCTTGTTGGTTACGGCCATGAGCGTTTCGGCCGTTGTCATCGTCTTTATGTGGCTCGACGATATTCGTTCCCTGAAGGAGAGTTTGGCGCTAGGTAGATCCTGGAATTACGGCGAAATGCTCTATGAGATGGTCATCGTAACTGTAGTAATGGTGATTTTCAGTGTCTTAATAATAAGGAAATTCTCGAGAAACCTCAGCATGCTGTTCGGCATTCAAATAGAGACATTGAGAAAAGTGGAAAAGGGGGAATACAATTCTCGCGCTCCGATCGTCAGCACCGACGAATTTGGCGTCATAGCGGGCCACACAAATGCAATGATTTCCGGGCTGGCGGAAAGAGACTTTATCCGCGAAACATTTGGCCGATACGTGACAAAAGAGGTAAGGGATTTGATCTTGTCCAAGAAGATTCCTCTGGACGGAGAGACCAGGAACGTCACAATAATGTTTTGCGATATCAGGCGTTTCACCTCACATGTGGCGGCGGCCCCCGCGGCGCAGGTGGTCAAAAGGTTGAACGAGTATTTCACTGAAATGACAAGAGCCATCGAGGATCACAAAGGCCTTGTGCTTCAGTTCATAGGAGATGAAATCGAGGCTGTGTTCGGGGCTCCGCTGTATGTGGAAAATCACCCCGAAATGGCTCTGGCGGCGGCTGTAGATATGAGAAGAAGGCTCTTCCAACTCAACCGGCGTTGGCGCCGGAATGAACAGGTTTCCTGGGAACACGGCATAGGAATACATACTGGAGATGTCTTGGCAGGGAATATAGGAAGCGCTGATAGATTATCCTATCTCATGGTCGGAGATACGGTCAACCTGGCTTCCCGAATCCAGGAACTGACAAAGAAGTTTGCTTGTGACATCCTCATCAGCGCCGGCACAAAAAGTCGTATTCCCGGTCAGGACAAAATTCGGCATGTGGGGACTGAAACTGCGCGAGGCATGGGAGTGGAGACCGACCTATATCAGGTTCTTTGACACCATGCCACACTAGGCGTCTCCACAATAAAAGATCACGGTGGCGGCGGGAGGCTGCGCTCCGCGACGACGAGCAGTCGGCGAGAGATGGAGGCCCTTTTTGAAAACTCGACTCGGTCTGTCCGCTTGCTTGGTAATAGAATTGTTTCTTATTATGCCTTCCTCTTCGTGGGCTTGGGAATTTACTATTGATTCCGCCCTGTTAAATTTTCGCTTCCTCTATGCTTCCCAGGCCGGTCCGGATGGATTCTTCGGACCATACGACACGGACAAGAGTTCAACGGGAGGCGATTTAGCCTCCTTGAACGGCTGGTTCCAAAGAAGATCTCTCTCAGGGACCACTGCGGTCGCTTCCTCATCACGCCTCGCTATCTTCACCACCCTGAAATTCAACCAAGCTGTCTCCCTTACGGGCGTTTACAGGATCGGACCGGACGACACGCAAGACTTGCCACGTATCTCAAACCCGGAGATTGAAGATGTATTCTCACGCGGAACGTGGACCAGATTGTGGATGACGGTAAATACTCCTTTGGGCAATATCTACTACGGCGAAAGGGGCTTTCGGCAGGGATGTGGGCTCCAATTCAGCAACACGCAACTGGCTGAAGACGTCTTGGATGTGGCCACCAGGACTTCCTCAATCTTCCAATTGGAGACCTTTTATGGTCCTTTCACCGTGAGCGCCGGCCTATATCCGTGGCGGCGAGGAAGCGCGCTCTACTGGAATTTTGAGGACCAGAATGCTGCCAGGAACACTCATTTGTTGGGCTACGTCGGGTACACCGCCGGAGGCGTTGACGCAGGGGGCGGAGGTTTCTATTGGTTATTTGACGAAGGTCCGGAAAGCCGATTGAGCGCCAAGAACCGCGCTTCAACTCCACCATCAACTACTTCAGGCACGGAAGGCTGGATTTACTTCAAGTACGCCAACAACAGGATGTTCTTCAACGCTGAGGCCGATTGGTACTACAAGACTATAAGATATCAATCTTCCCAGGACGGGACTTTTTTCGGAGAGCCCGCGATACCTTACCCGGGCGGAGGAAACCGGTTCGCGCCTCAGTATGTCGAATCGTGGCGGTACATGACGGAATTCGGCGTGTATTCCGGACCAATCAAGCTGAGCTTGCTCTGGTGCCGTATGCCGGGACCGGATCGAAGGCACGGAATTCTAATAGACAAACAACCATTCGTTCAGGAGGCGGAAAGGAGCGCCTATGGGGTTTTCTATCCGTATTCCATCCTGATGGCCAAATATTACAGAGCGGGAGTTGACTCATATCGTGACATGTCCGCTTCGGACGTGCTGGCAGGGCAGCTCAATTATATGGTGGCCGCCAACCTTGACAT
Source organism: uncultured delta proteobacterium (assembly GCA_963747865.1). GTDB lineage: Bacteria > Desulfobacterota > Desulfomonilia > Desulfomonilales > Desulfomonilaceae > JBBSBY01. The sequence goes on from CAVVHK010000048.1 coordinate 37,561, forward strand.
TTTCGTTTCCATGATGGCGGCGCGAAGAGCTTCTTATGGCTACGGCTATGGCTACATAAGGCCGAACCCGGACAATCCCGGCGCTATCGATTTTAATAACAGAGGGACTTTTTCGGACCCGGCCCCGTCGATACCGTACAACGATCTGGGCTGGGAGTTAAACCTGGGCATTGGATGGAAGCTGCTGGAGAACTGGCAGCTTTACGTGCGCGCTGCCTACTGGCGCCCCGGAAAATGGTTCAACTACGCCTGCATAGACAAATCAGTATCTAACTGGGACGAACCCTCACGGTTCAACGATTGGGGAACAAACCCCGACCGTCCTATAGCGCCGATAAGAGGAATCGAGCTTTACCTTAATACCAAGTTCTGAACCGATCCCGGTTTGGGCTCAATTCGTCGGGCGAAGCGATATCCCTCGCGTAACTAAATGGATACCCCGGCAATGGGCTTTTCTGTTTCCATTTGGATTCTGTGCGGCTATACTGTGGCGGCGGTTCGGGCCGCTTCCTCATGCGCGTGGAGCGCTGAGACAAGAAGTCGTTCCCGACGCAAACAACTACTACAGGACAAACAGATTAGAGGCTTTTATGGCGGACTTAGTTCGTTTCGGCGTATCCATCCCGGACGACTTGTTGGAGAAATTCGATCAGTTGATTTCCGGGAAAGGTTACACAAATCGCTCTGAAGCGATCCGCGATCTCATTCGGGACAGGTTGGTCGAAGATCAGTGGAGCGAATCAGGGCATGAAGTCGTCGGCACTGTTACCGTTGTTTACAACCATGAACAAAGCGACCTAGCTCAGAAGCTTACGGAGATTCAGCACAAGAAACATGATTTGATAGTTTCTTCGGTGCACGTTCACCTTGATCATCATAATTGTCTGGAAGTCCTGATCATGAGGGGTGTTTCCGCTGAAGTGAGAAAAGCCGGGGAGCTTCTGATTTCAACGCGTGGCGTCAAACACGGCAAAATAACCATGACCACCACCGGCAAAGAACTAGATTGATCACGTGATCCGAACGATTATGGCGCTCGCGGCAGGCAGGTCACCGGTTTCGGGTAGTCCCTCACCCCGATCCCCTTTGTCCGCGCTCTGTCATGGTGGGCAAGAGAACCACCGTATTAGGGATAACCATTCAGTCATCGGCGGCATATTGGGAGATTGCTTCGTAGTTCACTTCTCGCAACAACATTTGCGCCTGTACTTGCGAGCGCAGTGCAGCAAACTTCCCCGCGTAAGCGAATGAACACATACTAGGACGGTTGAATGGATCTTCGGAGCCTGTCAGCCGCCGGAGGATGGAAACAGGTCCCTTTCGAGAACTGCGAACATCGCGCAGGAAACAAGCGCCTGACTTGGTTACTATCAAGTGTAAACCTTGGAGTATGAAATAGGCCTGGCGTCCCCGCTGCTCGGTGGCGGCACCAATAGCTGCAAATCTACATTGAGCCATCGGTAGTCGGGGTTCAGTTCTCGAACCTTTCCATCACCAGGGGGGCTGGAATGCTCATTATGCTTATAGGTGACTTGGAAGATCCCAACCCCATAATTGGGAGCCCTGTCAATAAGATAGGAATTCGTGAATTCCTGTTCCGTTAGTTTTTGGGATTGAGCCAGTTCCTTGATTTCAGCATCCGGAATTCTTATAAGTATGTGCTTCGATATGCCTTGTTCGGAAGTTCTGAACAGCGTCCGGGCTTCAGCGGAAGCTATATAAACCGTGGAGATGAAATCGAAACGTGACATGAACCTTGAGGCGACAAGTCCCGCTGTCCTCCGACCCCCTACTGTATGGTGAAAGCCATAGTATTCGAAAACCTTTTGCTGGAGCAGGTCGGCCGTTTTTTCGCCTTTTTCGAACAAATCTTTAGAAATGTATCTCAGATGCCTTCCCAAGTCCTCAGCCGCATAGGCGAGCGGCCAATCTATCCGAACATGAAAATGCGTGAGACCGAATCTGTACCGGGCCTTTATCGTGGGGTCCCGCTGAATCAGCACGGCATAGTCGGATTTGAGAAGCGCTTTGAGTAGATCGACAAATTGGGCGTCCTCGAAATACCTGATTCGCTGGTGAAACACGTCCCTAAGATCGAACACCGCCAATAGACCGAGATTCTCTTTTGTTATCTTATTGGAATCAAGAAAACGTATGTGAGTCTTCGTTTCGGAAGGCAGAACGTCCTCCGAGAAAATAACTATGAAATGACCGTGGTCAGCGTACTCGGGCCCGTGAACTTTTGCTCTGGGCTTGAGCTCGCGCATTTCAACGAATGGATATTCCTTATTGAGGTTCTTGAATGTCTTGTACGATTCTATGAGCGCTTCCGTAATAAAGATGCTGTCAAGTTCATCCCTCAAGAAAAAGTATAGACATCGACGGAACCTCTCATTCCAACCGATTTCGTTCCGTCGCAAGACGGGCATATTAGCCTTCCTTTCTCAGGGAAAATCATTTCGGATGCTCGATCAGATGATCTCTGACTCGCGATCCATGAAAAACGCCTGGAGCCGTTTGCAAAACCGTGTTTTGTCGTGTATTCGCCCGGCGGCGCCGGCAAATGTTGTTTGCGGAGTTTTGCAACAGCCCCTGATGATTTCCCCGTAAGCTGGAGTTTAAAATGAGCTGCACTGAAGAGGAACCGCCCTTCAAAAATACCAGAATCAACGTACTCTTGCAACCAACATCAAAAAAAGGTTACAACAGGTCTTAAACAGCAGAGGAAGGAATAGCCATGGTAGTCGATGAACAGGATAAACAAACAGACGATCCTCAAGTGGATGATAAGAGCGAAGATTTTGCCAGCTTGTTTGAAGCCAGCCAGGGACGCGATGCGAAAATTATTAGAGATAGTAAGATCCAGGGCGTTATCGTGTCCATAAGCGAAGAGTGGGTTTTCGTTGACGTAGGCGGCAAGAGCGAAGGGGCGATCAACAAAGACGAGTTGACCAATGATAAAGGCGAGCTGGAGGTGGCGATAGGCGATAATATTACAGCTTACGTCGTGAACTCCAGGGGCGATGATTTGGTCTTAAGTGTGAAGATGACCACAGCAGCTTCGGAAGAAGCGCTTCGAGACGCGAAGGATACCGGCCTTCCCGTTGAGGGTCTCGTGTCCGCGGAACGCAAAGGCGGTTACACCGTGTCCGTTATGGGCAAACCGGCCTTCTGTCCGTTTTCCCAAATGGACTTGCAGCCTTCGGGCAAACCGGAAGATTATATCGGCAGAAAATTCACATTCCGTGTCATCGACTACTCCGACAGGGGACGTAACGTAGTGCTGTCCAGACGCCAAATTTTGGAGGCTGAACGTCAGGAAAAAGTCAACGAGCTCAAGAAAACGTTGCAAGTGGGCGCCATTCTTGAGGGCACGGTTCAAAAACTGGCGCAATTCGGCGCCTTTGTGGACATCGGAGGAATAGAAGGACTGATCCCTATCTCAGAACTCGCATGGTACAGAGTAGGTCAAGCGTCGGATGTATTGAGCCCAAGAGAGACCGTAAGAGTCAAGGTTTTGGACATTGATTGGGAAAAGAACCGAATATCTCTGAGCCTGAAACAAACCATGGATGACCCCTGGACCTCGGTGAAGGAGCGCCTTAATGATGAAATGGTCCTCAGCGGGACGGTGTCCAAGCTAATGAATTTTGGGGCCTTCGTGGAACTGGAACCGGGAATTGAAGGTCTGATCCATATTTCCAACCTCGGCGGAGGACGCAGGATTAACCACCCTAAAGAGGTCCTTTCGGAAGGGGACCGCGTTGAGGTGCGAGTAATTTCTATTGATCCTGCGGCAAAGCGCATCGGGTTGGAGCTTCAGGCCGAGGCGGAAGCAGAGGCCCCTGAAATCAAAGTGGGGGATGTTATCCGCGGCACGGTCGAATCTATAAAGGATTATGGACTGTTTATTGCTCTGACGGGACGAAAAACCGGACTTCTCCACGTCTCCGAAATTCCGGACGCCAAGAATCTAGGAGAATTACGCGCCAAGCACCCGGTGGGATCGGAGCTCCAGGTTCAGGTTGTCGGCATTGAAGAGGATTCCAACAGGATATCGTTGAGCACAAAAGCGCTTAAGGACGCGGCCGAACAAACCCAGTTCAGCAGCTTTATTACGAGCTCATCGGCGCAATCTTCGTTCGGAACTCTGGGAGACCTGTTGAAGGACAAGCTGAAGAAATGACTCTTAAGGAGACGCAGCCCTCGAACCCCATAATTGTTAAAGGATTGACAAAGAAATTCGGGAGCCTGGTGGCCCTTGACAACATAGACCTGGAAATTGAAAAAGGAGAGCTGTTCGGATTATTGGGACCAAACGGCGCGGGCAAGACAACCCTGATCTCCATCCTGTCCACAATTCTGCCGACAACCGTGGGAAAGGCTTTGGTCTGCGGCTACGATGTGAGCGCCCAACAACACGCGGTCAGGAACTGCATAGGAATTGTTTTCCAGGACCCGAGCCTTGACGACGAGCTCACCGGAGAGGAAAATCTGGATTTCCACGGTCGTTTGTACGGAATGGATAAACGGACCAGGCGATCCAAGATCGACGAGGCGCTTCGTCTGGTCGATCTGTCGGATAGACGCAAAGACATAGTGAAAACCTACTCGGGGGGCATGCGCCGAAGACTGGAAATCGCACGTGGGTTGATGCACAAGCCGGATGTGCTCTTTCTCGATGAGCCGACCTTGGGCTTGGATCCCCAAACCAGGCGGAAAATATGGAGTTATATCAGAGAACTAAAGAATTCTTTCGGCATGACGATCATCTTGACCACTCATTACATGGATGAGGCGGAAAGGCTCTGCTCCAGGATCGCAATCATGGACAAGGGAGTTATCGTCGCCCTTGACAGCCCGTCCGAGCTGAAAGCCCAATTGGGTGGCGACATACTCAGACTGGAGATTGACGGGTCTGTCGAGAAGTTCTTGGAGGAAGTTAATGGTCTCGATGGAATCAATAGGATCGCTGTCGAAGACCATATAGTTAGCCTATCCGTACATCACGGGGAGTCCTTTGTGCCTAAGGCCTTTGAGTTGGCTCGCGTAGCTGGTGTCGAAATATCATCGGTTTCCATGCGGAAGCCTAACTTGGAAGACGTCTTCCTTAAGCTCACCGGACGCGAAATCAGGGACGAAACGATCAAGGAACCCAAAGAACGGATCAGAATATTCATGCGAAGAACACAGAAATGAACTTGCTGGTAACTGTATATACTTTGTGGTTAAGGGAAAATAAGAAGTTCATCCGGAATCGTAGCCGCTTGGTGGGGTCTATGGTTTTGCCGTTGCTTTTCCTGATTGTTTCTGGGCAGCGGCTTCAGCGGGTTTTTCAGATACCGAGATAACGTTTCTTATATGGAGTTCGTAGGACCGGGAATAATCGGAATGCAATTGCTTTTCACTTCGATATTCGGCGGAATGAGCGTGCTTTGGGACAGGCAGTTCGGCTTTCTAAAAGAAATCCTTGTGGCTCCTGTGAGCAGGTTTGGAATCATGACCGGAAAGACCTTGGGCACGGTAACAACGTCCATGGCCCGGGCCCTGGTTTTTCTGATCGCATTGCTGATGGGGGGGCTGGTCAAGACCGACCCTACCGGCTTTCTGCTGACACTGGTTTTTATGGTCCTGATTTCCGCGTCGTTCGTGAGCCTTGGAATAGCTTTTGCCGCCAGGATGGATGACCCTCACGGATTCCAGCTCATCATGAATTTTGTTGTAATGCCCATTTTCTTTCTGTCCGGAGCTTTGTTCCCTCTTGAAAACCTCCCACAATGGCTCACCGTTATAACTCGACTAAATCCCCTGACATACGGCATTGACGGAATGAGATATACTTTGGGTGGGCACAATCAGTTTCTCGCCCGCTCTGAATGTAGTTGTCCTGTCAGGGTTTTGGCTGTTAACGAGCCTTGTGGGAACGCTGCTTTTTGAAGATATGTCCGCGTGACGGCAGGTGGCTGAAAACTCTCTTCCTGGGAGAGTTTTCAGCGGCCGGTTTCCCTCCGGGCCTCTATTCTCAAGGCCTTCCCTCCGATCAGTCCCCAGGCTGTTTGCCGGCGAACACTACCACGCGTGTCTACCACCTTAATCTCAGAATCTGTGGAAGTACCGGCAAATATTATGAGTTTTTGAGGAGGGGGGCCGGGGACATAGGCGCTAACTTTTGACCTTGTCGGACGTGATTTCAAATAGTTAACACCGGTAGAATTACGTCGCCCCCGCGAAAGCGGGGGTCCAGAAGGTATTGAAAACACTGGATTCCCGCTTGCGCGGGAATGACGGCCTTGGTCATAACGAATTCTTAAGTTAGCGCTTATGGGGGTCCGGGGAGGGACTTTTTGCAAAAAAGTCTCTCCCCGGCTTCTCTTACGAAGGCTCTTAGCCTTTGCGGCGCTCGTTACGCTGATTCTTTAGCCTGCAGCAGCAAGTATTCTTGAATTAACCGGTTAATCTCGCCATCCAGGACAGCAGTAACGTTACCTATTTCACAATTAGTTCTATGGTCTTTTACCATCTGATACGGCTGAAGAAACATACGATCTAATCTGCGAGCCCCATGCGATCTCTTTCTTGTCTTTATGCAAGCAATCCTTTTCTTCCCGCTTTTTGGCCAGCTCCATATCATAAATCCTGGATCTGAGGATCTTCATGGCCATGGCCTTGTTCTTGTGCTGGGAGCGCTCGTTCTGACACTGAACGACTATTCCGGTGGGAAGATGGGTAATTCGCACGGCGGAATCCGTCTTATTAACGTGCTGGCCTCCCGCCCCTGAGGCCCTATAAGTATCTATTTTAAGATCCGCTTCATTAATCTGAATGTCCACTTCATCGTCCGCGCTGGGATAAACGAATAACGCCGCAAAGGATGTATGACGTCTGGCGTTTGCGTCGAATGGAGAAATCCGGACCAACCTATGGATACCTATTTCAGCTTTTATGCGTCCATAGGCATACTCTCCTTCGATGGACAAAGTCGCAGACTTGATTCCTGCTTCTTCGCCGGGGAGCGTGTCCAGCATTTCGGTCTTGTATCCCTCACGCTCAGCCCAACGCAGATACATTCGGAGCAACATTTCAGCCCAATCCTGGGCCTCGGTTCCGCCCGCGCCGGCGTGGACTTCCACTATGGCGTCCCCGGAGTCTTCCGGCCTTGCGAACAGCCTTTGGACTTGTAAACCTAGAATGTGCTCTTCAATGAGCTCAAGTTTTTGCTCGACTTCTTTAATGACGGTCTGATCGTTTTCTTCCAAAGCCAGTTCGAGCAGCACCTCCGCGTCGTCGAGCTCCTTCTCCAGGCTTTCCTGACTCCCAACAAGCCTGGAAATCTGTTTCTGCTCCTTCAGAAGCGCCCGTGCAGATTCAGGATTGTTCCAAAACTCGGCATTCTCCTGAATAGAGGCTAATTCCTTGAGACGCGCTGTCTTCGTTTCCAGGTCAAAGATAACCTCGAAGCTCGTTGGCCTTCGAACGAACTTCGGTAAGTTTTAATTCAATTTCAGTCATCGTCTTCCTCCTCGATCGAGCCGCCGTATCCGGCATAGGCCCGTCCTTCCAACCATTTATTAAACGGCGCAAAACCTTCTGAATCAGTGGATTCCAACGCGTCATTCATGATCTTCATCTTTGCGTCCAAATTGTCCATGAAATGTACAAGCAGGGCTTCCCGCGTCAGAGGCTTAAGAGGCGCCCCAAATTGTGTTTCGCCATGATGCGAAAGCACAATGTGTTCGATTTCCGTGAACCATGGTTCCCCGAGGACTCCCGCCTTCAATCCCATTTCATGAAGAAGGTTAATGCCCAGAATTATGTGGCCGACCAATCTGCCTACCGGGGTACTGCTTCCTGAGACAGGGTTCAGCTCTTTAAGTTTCCCGATATCGTGAAGTATCGCGCCGGCTATGGCAATATTGCGGTTGATCAGAGGGTCCATGGTAAGCATGGCTTGAACCTTGGTGGTTACGCCGTAGACGTGTTCGACCAGACCACCCTGATAAGCGTGGTGAACCATGCGGGCCGCCGGGAATGTCTTGAATTCGTTTGTCGTGGAGTCCAACACGTTTCTGACAAATTCCGCCAAGGCAAACGGCTGCAGGGAACCCGCCAATTTGCGTAACTCCTCCATGAGGCAATCGGAGTCACAAGGTCCGGTCATTATCAGCGCTTTCGGATCCGGGACCTCCTCGAAGTCGGCCTTCCTGATCTTATCCACGATGATCTGATGTCGATCTTTGTAGGATTCCACCCGGCCTTCTATTTTTACACAGTCCCCGCTCTCGAAATCCTGCCCCCATTTTCGTATTGCGTCAGACCACATTTTGCCCGCGATTGTTCCGCCGGCATCGCTCAAAGTCAGATCCAGGTAATCTTGACCGGACTTTGTTCGACGGGATTCCTTGGACTTCAGCAAGAAGAACTGGAGTACAGTATCGCCACTCTTTAAGTCCTTAATAGGCGTCGGCAAAACCGGGCGCGGTGGAAGCGTGTTCATATTACTCTGATTTACTTGGTTATTAGTTGACGGTCATCAGTAACGCATGGCCCTGGACCTAGTGATGGAAGGCATATTCGGAGAGGCTTTGTGACTCAGGGCATCCAGACACTTTTCCATGAACGCGTTTACGTCTATCTGCTTTCCGCTATGCAAAACAGAATAGATTTCACCTAGGATAGGCGGGTGAAATCCCCTTTGAGACGCCATACGCTTGGCGAAACGGGACGCCTCGAATCCCTCCACTGCTATCCGTTTCTTGCGGTACTGTTTCAAAATCTGTCGCGCAGGTTTGCTCTTGGCGGATTTTTCATCCATTTCGCCCAACTCGCGGCCAAACTTGGCTGACCTCCCGCCGCGACATGTCGCGAGCAGATCGGCCATCCAGACCTGGCTTTCGGCGTCGAACGTTTCCGGGGCAGCTCCCAGGAGCATTCCAAATTGTCGAATCTCCGCAGTAACCAAAGTCGAATATGTAGCCAGAAAGTTTTCCGGAGCCTTCTTGGATCCTTCAAGAATTCCGTACCCTATGGCGTAAACGTTCTTCAACGCTGCGGCAATTGTCGTGCCTATTACATCTCTGGAATACACCACTCTAAAGAGAGTGGTCTCAATAAGTGGCAAGAGCCGCTCAAAGGTTTCGGGATAGTCACAGGCGATTTCTGTTACCCCAGCTCCCCCGTGGACTATTTCGTGGGCCAAATTCGCTCCGGAAAGAACAGAGATTCTCATCTTCTTGCCGACCCGCTCCATCTCGTGGCGAGCTGTCTGGCATGGGAGCATGCCTGTTTCGGGTATAAAACCCTTGGTGGCGATTACCAAATCGCTGCCTTCTGGAGCGAGCGCCAGGATCTTCGTCAATGTAGAATAGAAATATTTGCTTGGGGTGACCAACAAAATGAGAGATGTGTCGCCCACCGCCGCAAGAAAATCGGCCTCCGGCCTCACGGACCTCGGCAACGGAATCTCTTTGAAATGCCAGGGATGACGCCCGTCAACCGTCAATTTCTCTATGAGGTCTTCTCTCGAATCGTAGAGTATGAGGGAATGTTCGGAGAGTTCCGGTTTCTTGAGTAAGTTCATTCCAATGTGCAGAGCCAGAGTATAGCCCCATGCGCCGGCATTGACGACTGTCATAGTATTTCTGCCGCTAAGAGGATAGACCCTTCGATCCGCATAATAGGAATAAAACCGCAACAATAGGGGGTTCCGTGCGGAAAGAGCCCTGCTAAGAATGGATCTCGAAAGGGCCCTTCTTTTCACCAGCGATCTGATCCCCTGATTGACGGCGTCGGGCAGATCCGATCGAATCAAAGGATGGAAAGGCGGGTCTTTCCTGTATCGATTCTTGAAGAAGGAACCAATGTCATCGACTTCCTTCGCCACGCGGGAGGTGATTTCTTTTGGCCTTAAACGCTCCTGGCCATGAAAAACTTTCGCTACAAGATGACTCGGATGAATCATCTTGTTCTTAGCTATTTCCTCGATGGCTCTATGAGATATTCTTTGAAGAGTAAGCGTATCATCGTTGGTCAGCTCAAATGGCTCGCCGACATTTGTGCTTACATCCCCGAATACTCCTTCGAGATACTTGAAGATTTTTTCAGCGTTTCCCAAGCCGAGCAACAAAGGCGCGAGGAAAGTCCACCCTCTCGGAAACATCGACAAAAGAGGGAAGAATTGCGGCGCGGTCAAATAGCCGTCTTCGGGCACCGACGCATACGAAACCGACACAGGGACCACTAACGCCTGGCCGACGGCCTTCACAGACGAAATCACCCCGTGCGGCACATAGGGCTCCCGCAGAACTCCGTCTCTTGATCGAACGGTATAGCGGCTGGTTCTAGCAAATACCGCTTGATTTTCACCCTGTTCGGCGATGGCCGCGGAAAACCACGAATAGGCCCGATGCTGGACGGGGGAGAAGTTCATCGGCAACAGAACAGCCCTGAATCCCTTGAGCCAGTTAGAGACCCAACCCCGTGTGACGCTCCCGGCAAAATGCATGACGGGAGCCCCCATTCCGATACGCCTGATCAATTCCGAAGTGTGTAGATAATCGAAGTAAGAGGTGTGGCCTACAAAGAAAAACCTCGGTCCCTTGTATTCGATAATTCTTTCGCGGATATTGTCCGGAACCGGCGCGGAAACGTCACGAAACAAGATATTGGCAAGGAAAGCCGACATGGCAGAAATCTGTTGAAATGCGGCAATATCCAACGACAAGGAAAACTCATTTAGAACTCGCCTTAACTCAATTTCATCACCCTTCGGGTCCAGCGTGCACGCCAGTTTCAAAGCTCTTTCTCGTAGAAGCCTTGAGTCCAGCGCCACAGGACCTGTGCCAACGAGGGTTTTCTTGAATTGCCTGAATCCTTCGTGGGAATCAAACAATTCTATCGCTCGGCGAAGATTCATATTCCAGTCACCTTACCAATGGCACAAAACTTCTAATTTACTATCCCGGTTCCAGGCTTCTCTGGCCCTCTCAAGGGACCTCTGGGGGCCGGTCGTGGGGCTGGAGCCGGCACAACGGGTTGGACCGGTGGCTGTTCAGGCTGCGCTTCCTCCTCTGATTCCGACTCCGATTCAGGGGCTGGACCAGCGGGCGGTTGAGCAGGCCTTACTTGCGTTCCAGGCGATTTGCCGGGCTTAACCTGGGACGGAGCCGGTTGCTGGTAAACGGGGGGTTCAACTGCCGAAGGGTGCGGAGTTGATTGGGAAGAACCCTGATCCACAAATTTCACCGAGGTAAGCACTTCGTTATAAATGGGTTGTAACTTTTCCATGCTCTGCGAAGGCGCTAGGCAAGAGATACGCAATAGCGTTTGATCATGTTTGAAGAATACTATGATTACGTCCTGCCAGACCTTATCGAATGCCTGCAAAAAGAAATAATAGGCCCCGGGCACTTCGCATTTGAACTCGCCTTCGTCAAGTATCTTGGCCCCTTGCTTGTTTCCGCCCTTTTTTTGGAGATCCGCTATCCCGGTTTCTGAGTTCGTCCAGAAACACGTTCATGGGATCTTTAATCGGCTTGTGAGCGGCGACGTTTATTCGGCTGCGGTAACCATCAATCAAGTCGGGGGATTGAAACACAACATAGTAATTTCCCTGTTCCACTTTCACCCAAGTGGCAGGATATTTCATGGTGAAGCCGTATTCATCACTAACAAATGTTCTGAACTCTTCCCCCATGGAGATACCGGGGACGGTAATGCCGGCGCCAAGCAGGAAAACCAGGATCCATGTGCGGAACCCAACACCTGACAAATTCATTTAAGCGTCTCCTTTCACGCGGGGCTCTTGCGAAACGAATCGCGATCTTATCAGTAAAAGTTGAGCCGGGTCAATTCTTTTCTCCCCGCAATGATAAGTGTTTATTAGCATATTATGATTATTTGTAAAGCGATCCCCGCCATGGAATTCCTTGGTTAGCCACTATGGCGATCACCGTATTCAACGCGACCAACATGCTCATAAAAATGCCTATGGGAGCCAGAAGACCGTACGCCCAATTGGACTCTTCCTGCCGAATCAATAGGCACGAGGGAATTATTACTGCGGCAGACGCGAGAGTTGATATGACGAACACAGCCGCTGTAAACGCTGTCGCTTCGCCTCTGACGCACAGAAGGCCGGATACTGCCGCGATCAGGAATACCACGGTAAGCGAAGCGTAATTGCACGTTAGCCACAAAAGCTTTCGAACGCTCTTATTCAACCCGCCATAAAATGTTCGCTTCCAGAAACTCCAGACCTCGGAGAGGCTTCGGAAGGGCCTTGTCCTGACCAGCGTGTCGCCGCGAAACAAATTGAGGGTCATCCCCATGGCTTTGATCCTCCTACTCATGGCGACATCCTCACTGATCTCCGTGCGTAACGCTTTCCAGGAGCCTACTTTTTCATATGCGCTCTTGGTGATCATTATGAAGCACCCGGAGGCCATTGCTGCGCTTTTAGACGTGTCGTTCACGTCAAGGATCGGATTGAAATAAGAAAAACCCAACGCCAAATGTAAGTAGACAACATTCTCGCGAAATCCGCGTGCGCTAAAACCCGGAAGAAGGCTTAGCATGTCGAGCTTGTTCCGGAGCAAGTAATCCAGGGTGCGGCCTATGGTGTCTTTCTCAAAAAAAGCATCCGCATCAGAAAAGAGCAACACAGCGCCTTTGGCTTTTTGAGCCGCCAAGCGCATTGCGTGAGTCTTCCCGGTCCAGCCCTCCGGAAGCTCTGTTATAGTGATAACGGATATCCTGGAGTCCTTAGCGGCAAGTCCCTCCATTATTTGGCCGGTCTTGTCACAACTCCGGTCATTTACCAGTATGATCTCCAGTGGCGCCCATTCGGACAAAAGCAGTGATTCGACCGTGGTTTCTATGCCTGATTCCTCATCCTTAGCAGGGACAATTACCGAAACCAGGGGCAAGTCACCGGTCGGAGGCCCTTCCGGTATCCGGAGCTCGCGTTTCAAGACCCTGAGCAATAGCAAATTCAAGCGAATTAGTTCCGCCAACGCAAAGGAGGCGAAAACGATTGACGCCCATGCCAACCAAGACGGCATCCAAAGACCTCGATAATTCTACAAACAGGACATCCCCCTGAATTCGGCGTGACCCCACGGTCGGAGCCGGACTTAAACTTGGGAACCCTGTTCTTTACCTAACGGGAATAACGGGGACCAACCCCGGAGAGAGTGCAGAGACACACCTTAACTGATTCTGACATTTTGTCTAGGAAATCTTTGACGATGGATTTGTTTTGCCGCTCTCCCTCAAATACTTTCTAGAATTCAGTTCTTATTACCCGGTGGGTACTGGAGTGAGGAAATATGCCTGTTCTTAAACAGTTCTTCGGCCATAGAATTGTCCGCCCTAGCCATATCGAATTTCTGGAGCTTCGTGTACAATTGCGCCCGGTCACGGTACGCTTCCGGATTGGACGGATCCAACTTTATAGCCGCGGAGAAATAGGCTTGAGCCTCGGGGTAGATACCCTTGGACATCAGTTGGTTCGCTTTGGCAAGATGTGCGCCGGCTTTTGTCGGGTTTTCGTCGTAAACCAGCATGGCCTCCTGCGAATAAGCGCTTTCTCCTAAAGAATTCCAACATGTGACGGCAAATGTGTAAAGTGATCCATTGCGGAGTCCCGGCAGGAGAACGGAAACGGCGGTGGTATTTGCCAGAGCCCGATAATCGCCTCTTTCTGTTCCCCAAAAAACCGTATACTGAGCGGCGCTCTTGACCGGTTCCCACGATAACTGAACACCATCGGTAACTATTTTGGCGGTCAGATTTCTGGGCGCCACAGGTTTGGCTTTCGACACCTCAGTCCCGTTGTTATTACCGCACGAAACAAGTGTAAGAGGGCCTACTATTAATAATATTCCTAACAATCGACTAAAAATATTTTTCACCCCACACCTCCCACTTGACCCATTTTCAATATAGGGCCTGGAGTCATTCGAGTCAAGCGGCAGTTCGACATGTAAATAGGTAACATATAGCATTATATGGTACTTATTGCACTCAAAAACTGATGGAATGTTTAAGTGGTCGTTTTCATATATACGACGGCGGTTCAGCGTGTGGCGCGGTGGCCACCCCTATGCGAGACCTCCTCACGAGGCCCGATATCTCGCACATTCCTCTTGCCGTCACTGATGAGAGCGGTATTGTTCCCGGTCTCTACTCGATAGATGCGATTTGCAATGCTCACGGCGTCCTGCAGCACTATTTCATTTGGCATGCGTCATGATTGTCTTGAAAGGGCTCTGCTTTTTTGAAATGACTTCTACAATAACGCATGGGCCTACTTGGAAACTGGCCGTCAAAAAACCGGCGGCTCTCTTCGAGGGATTGGACCCTTACCCTACCAACCGACTGATAGTTTGACTGCGTAAATCATCTGTGGTATAAACCAATGCCCGATGTGATCCAATCATTCGTAATCACCCCTAGTTATCTGCGGAACGCCGAAAAGGAGAAAAAAGTGCAGATCAATTCGCTAAATTCAAAAAACTTTTGGATTTGCAGCGCTGTGGTCATGCTATTGGCGACCTGTAGTCTTGCCATGGCCACGGATGACCAACCGGTGGCCAAAATCGGCAATCAAGTCATTACGGAGAGTGATCTCAAGAGCATTGCCAACGCAGTCCCCGAGCAATATCGTAGCATGTATTTCACTCCGGAAGTCCACCAAAAGACCGTAGAACACATAGTGAACATTTACGTTCTTGCAGACGAAGCCGAGAAGCAGGGTCTCGACAAATCGCCGGAAGTGGCAAAATTATTGCAATACACGAGAAAGAATATCTTGGCCAGGGTCTATTTGGATAAACTCGCCAAGGATACTCCGGCGCCCACGGAAGAGGAGGCCAAGGCTTATTATGAAAAGAACAAAAACCAATATGTGACCCGTGAAAGTGTGCATCTTCACCACATTTTGCTGAAGACCGAAAAGGAAGCCAAGGAAGCCCTCGACAGGGTGAAGAAGGGTGAGAAGTTCGCCGATGTCGCTACCCAGGTTTCGATATGCCCCAGTAGGGCAAAGGGCGGGAACCTTGATTGGATGCCTAGAGGCAGTCTGGTAAAGGAAATCGAGGACGTGGCTTTCTCCGCTAAGCTGGGTCAGCCGATTGGTCCCGTTCAAAGCAAATATGGTTACCATATTCTACTGGTGGAGGAAAAAAAGCCGGAGCAGCAGAATAGCTTTGACCAAGTGAGGGATTACGTCATCGAACAGCTCAAGGCTCAGCGCCACCAGGACCAGTACGAAAAGATAACCGAGTCTCTCAAGAAGAACGCCAATGTGCAAATGTTACCGGCAAACGGAGCGCCGGAGGCCGGCGGTGAGAAGAAATAACCTTTGTTTAACCTGCGAAACGTAATTGGGAGCCCAATAGACTCATCCCCGATTGACGGGAATTTTCCCGCTCATTTTCAGGGCGCCCGTGCAAGATATATGGCCGGCAGGGCAGACTGCCGGCCTATTCTTCATCCAACGGAACGAACATGTTTTGCGCTGCTTCGGTAATGCCGGAAATGTCTCCAACCTGGTCCTGAATCCTGTCCAAAGCCTCTTCCGCAGCCCTTGTCTTCAGATCCTCGTCCCTCAGCATAATCGATATGAGTTCGTTGAAATAGTGTTCATCGGTCAGATATATCTTGGTGAGTATGTCTAACGTCTCTTCATCGGTAACTTCAAGATCGTCAGGTTTGAGTTCTTCTCGATCCAGTTTCACCTGGAAATCCGCCGGAAACGCGTCCTGTTGCTCCTCCTCGGGAACATCGCCGGCAGTGACCCACGGCCTGAGTATCTTGTCCTGAAAGGCGGACGCTACAATCTTCATGTCGATGCTTTTGAGAAGCGCTGCGAAAGTGGCCTCATCTTCCTCCAAAAAACTTACCATCCAGTGATACGCAATTTGAGGATCGCTGGCCCCCTTGCTCGAAAATAGTTCTTGATCCAGATCCAATATGGACTGGAGTCTGCCGGGGTTGAGCAAAGACAAGACACCGATATGAGTGGAGCTTTGGGATTTCATTATACGAAAAACAGTCCGGTCTCCGAGGTCTTCGACAACCTTTCGGCTTTTCTCGTCATCGAGAAGGAAAAGAAGTTCCTGGGCGCCTTTGGGATCTTTGGCCGATTGTCTGGTCACTAAAGAAGCCTGCTCCTCGGGAGAAAGTGCGGCCATGAGTTCCGAGGCCTTGTGGGGATCAACTTTAATGAGATCAAGAACTTGCTCGCCTTGTTCGGAAATAGGAGCCAGAAACATGTCCTGGTTCATTTATTCATGCTCCTCTGCGTCTTTCCATCGGGGGTCTTCAATCGACCTTATCGTCTCCAGCGCGGCGTCATCTCCTCCAAAGTCTTCTTCGTTCCAACCTTCGTCGGGCGGCATGTAAGACTCTCCGAGGTTCAATGTCACTTTGGGTTTTTCCCGGCTAATAGTCATGAGCTGCAAGGCTCTTACAAAATTTGGCCTGAGCTCTTCGTCTTCGGCGTCCCTGAAAGAAAAAACTATTTCTCTCAATGAGGACGCTTGTGATTTGTCTAGCTGAATACCTTTCGTTTCCAACACGTCTTTTATATCCGGGGTGGTTTCATGTTTAAGGGATTCTAAAAGCATATCAAGCAGTTCCCTGGACAATCTGACCAGGTGTCTCATGCTGAAAGCCAATGTGACAGGATCCATTTGAAGGGGGTTCTTTGTCACCACTTCGAGATAAGTCAATTCGTGGCCGGAGTTCTCAGAGCAGAATTCTTCGAAGCTCTGGTACTCCTCACTTATCTCCGGGCCCACCACAATTTCGTCGTAAAGGGACATGATTAGTCCTCCCTCAAAAACTTGCGTATTCTAACTTTTTTTAGAAATAGGTTCAATAGGGAGCGGCTATGCGACACCGTACATCAGGCGGGCATTTTCCAAACGTCGAATTCGATCCCTCAACTCGGCAGCCTTTTCGAATTCCAGGTCCCTTGCAGCTTCGAACATCCGGCGAGTCAAGGATTCGATGGTGTCAGCAAGCTCCGCAGGGGCCGCATGAGCAATTTCCGCATCTTCCTCAACCGCGATGGTCACGTAATCCTGTTCTGCAAGAGAAGAGAGCACGTCGTGTATATTCTTGCGGATAGTTTCGGGCACAATGTTGTTCTCGATATTGTATTGCTGTTGAATCCGCCTGCGTCGGCCGGTCTCTTCCATAGCCTTGCGAATGGATTCCGTCACGGTATCGGCATAGAGTATGACCGTCCCGTCAACATTCCGAGCCGCTCGGCCAACGGTCTGTATAAGGGATCTTTCCGACCGCAAGAAACCTTCCTTGTCGGCGTCAAGAATCGCAACCAAAGCCACTTCAGGGATGTCGAGCCCTTCCCGAAGGAGATTTATGCCTACAAGAACATCGAATTCTCCCAATCGAAGATCTCTTATGATTTCCATCCTTTCGATGGTGTGAATCTCGGAATGCAGGTATTTCACTCTGACACCGAGACCTGCGTAGTATTCGGTGAGATCCTCCGCCATTTTCTTGGTAAGTGTCGTTACAAGAACCCTTTGGTCTTTATCCACCCTCAGGCGGACCTCGTGCAGGAGATCGTCCACCTGATCCGACGCGGGGCGCAGTTCGATCATCGGATCCATGAGGCCTGTCGGCCTAATGATTTGCTGGACAACGTGCTCGCCCGATTTCTCCAGCTCGTAATTTCCCGGAGTGGCTGAAACATAAATAAGCTGGTTTACCAGCCCCTGGAATTCGGCAAATTGCAGTGGTCGGTTGTCCAGGGCGCTCGGAAGGCGAAAACCGAAATTTACCAGGTTTTCTTTCCTGGCCCTGTCTCCTCGGAACATTCCGCCGAGCTGCGGTACACTCACGTGAGATTCGTCGATCAAGAACAACGAATCCTTGGGGAAATACTCAAGTAGGGTAGGGGGCGGCTCTCCAGGATTGCGCCCGGTCAGATACCTGGAGTAATTCTCGATTCCATTGCAGTAACCCATTTCTTTGAGCATTTCGACGTCGAAACGGGTCCGTTCTTCTATGCGCTGCGCCTCGATGAGTTTGTTTTGTTGTCTGAAGAATTCCACCCGTTCTTTCATCTCTTCCAGGATAGCGTCGGCCGACCGTAGGAGGCGCGATTTTTCCGTAACGTAATGACTCGCAGGGTAGATTGCCACCCTGTCGAGCCGCCTGAGCGCCTTGCCTCGCAAGGGATCTATTTCATAGATCCCTTCAACCAGATCGCCGAAGAACTCGATTCTTAACGCTCGATCTTCCTCATAAGCAGGGAAAACCTCTACGACGTCCCCACGAACCCGAAACGTCCCCCTATGAAAATCGACATCGTTGCGCTCATACTGAATCTCCACCAACTTTTTCAGAACTTCATCCCGATCAGTGTCTTCCTGATTTATGAGATGCACCAACATGTTTCTGATAGGCTTCAGGAGACCCCAAACCGTATATGCAGGACACGGAGGCCACGATGATAACATCGCGGCGCTCAAGCAGGGAGCGCGTGGCGGAATGACGCATCTTATCGATGGTCTCATTGATGCTCGAGTCCTTTTCAATGTAAGTGTCCGATTGAGGGATGTAGGCTTCCGGCTGGTAATAATCGTAGTACGAAACGAAATACTCGACAGCGTTCTCCGGAAAAAGGGCTTTGAATTCGCTGTATAGTTGAGCCGCTAGGGTTTTGTTCGGGGCCAAGACCAGAGACGTTTTGCCGGTCCTGGCAATAACATTGGCCATGGTATAGGTCTTCCCTGAGCCGGTGACACCCAATAACACTTGGTGTTGGAGGCCTTTCTCGACCCCTGAAGCCAAAGACTCAATCGCCTGAGGCTGGTCCCCCTTGGGGGAATAATCTGAAATTAACTTGAATTCCGCCATGTTATGTCTATTTATTGTCCGACCGATTGATATCCAGGAACAACAATGCTCCTCCAACAGCGGCTGCGGGCACGAAAATGATATTGACCACGGGCACGGCGGCAACGGCAAGGCAGCCCAACCCGAAGGCTATTGAGGGCCTGAATCTTTTCCGAAAGAACACTTTCTTTTCTTCCCATGAAAACCGCCTACGGTCCATCGGATACCCCAAGTATTCGTAGGCGTACATAAAGGATGACAAGAGAGCTCCAAAAAGCGTAAACAACACGTTGCCCAGACCCGGTATCAACAATAAAGACAGGCAAATCACCATCAAACCTATGTAAATGCCCAGTATCTTGAATGAGTGAGCTATTGCCCTTGTCGAATCCTTCATGAGCCGCATAACTGAAAAAGGCGAATCGCTGAAGGTTCCGCTTACGAGAGCCTCGGTTTTCTGAGAAAGAAGGTCGTTAAACGGCGCGGAAATAGCTGAAACCAATCTGGTGAAGATGAAGAAGAAGATCACGATGAACAAGATTAACATAACAATCACCAGAAAATACCACAATACTTGCCAGATCAAGGCGTCGGTCGAGTACACGTGCTAAACAATCTTCTCAACAAATAATAAAGCAATGTGTATGAGAATCCCAGTATTACGGATCCAATGCCGATCGGGGCCGCGGCGTATCTCCACAAGGAGCGATTTCTAAACAAGAATTCTGCGCCCTTGAGAATGTAAAACGGGGATTTCCAAATCCGGCCCTTCTGTGAATCGTATTTGCTAGCCATGCGTCGCCCGTAACTTTAACTAAAGCTTATTCTTTAACAACTTGAGGACTTCTCCGGAATCCGGAAATCGAGCCAGCTTTGCTTTTGAGAATACCAACTCACCCTGATACTCTACTTCAAAAACGCCACCCGAGGACTTTACCAACTCAGACTCAATTCCCAATTCCCTTTTGAGTTCCTCCGCCAGACCGACGGCTTTGGGTTGGTAGTTTCACATGCCGCAGTAGGTAATTTTGCAATTGACCATAGATTCGCGAGCCTCCTTGATCAGACTTCCTATCCGAACAAATTATATGCTCGCCGGCAGCTTGTTACAAGGCGCCGTATGCGAGAGCGCCGCGGCTTCACATGTCACAGTCAAGCCTCGGGTTAACTTGGCGCCTTCCGGCGTCCCTGCCTTCCAAGTATTGGTGACCGGCAGGGACGTCCACTTAGAGCTACTGCGAGCATTGAATTCCCCGGCGCCCTTCCCTCTCCCGCCAGGCGAGAGGGTTTTAGCCCCTCTCCCTTGACGGGAGGGGCTGGGGGCAATGCTTGTGACTTAAGAATTCAATCTTGAATTTTCTATGTGGGGCAGGCTTTCTAGCCTGACGATTTTACGACCGAATTGACCGCAGGCTGGATAGCCTGCGCCACATCAAACTTCCTTGAGTCACCGGCATTGGGGGCTGGGGGAGGGTGAAACCTCGGTTCAAGTAGGCGCTATCCTGCCTAAATCCGCGACCGTATTTATGAAATGGCATACTCAGTTGTAGGCTTTGACTTCGAGCTTCACCTTTCCTACCAGCTTGAAAAGTTCGGAGAATTCCTGTTCGCTGGCTTCTCCTGCGATTCTTATGTGGGTGGCGTCAGCGGGAATTTGGTCAAAAGTCGGGTCAACCGCCAGCCATCCGTCCAAATATGACTCCGCCCATGCGTGGTAAAGGAAGCCGGTCTTGTCGGTGTACACCAGGCCTATAACCACTCTGGTCGGAATCTGCTGAGCCCGGGCCAACGCCGCGTACAAATTCGCATGGGCTTTGCACTCCCCTTCGCGGTTTCGTAAAACGGCTAATGCGGTAAACTGTTCTTCCATTTTCGATTCAATATTCTTTGCCGTCCAATGGACGAAACGGCTGACTTTCTCAAAGGGCGAATTGTCGTCTCGAACAATCTTGAGGCTCTCAGCGACAATTTCGGGATGATTGGACTGTATAGCGCTGGATGGAGCAAGATAATCAGCCAGTTTGGCGTTGTTCTTCTCGGCGTCTGTAAGAGCCTTCGCCTTCTTGAATGAGTCAAGCTTTTCAGAATCCACGGTCAAAGTGAAACCGTCGTCGGCTTTAGAATCCAGCGTCTTCTGTTGTCTGTGATCTTCAGCGATTACGGAAGGATCTACGCCCAGCACCTTAAGTTTCAAGAATCGCAACTTCTCCGGCTTCGGTATTGGAGTATCGACTTTAACCAGACTTACGTCCAACATCATATCTTTAGTGGAGGCTTTCTTCTCAAGAAATCGTTTTGCGGACGATTCATCCTCCAACACGGTGATGAGTTGCCCATCCATGGCTTTTTCAACTACCGTTTTCCCCTGTTTGTCGAGCCATGAGGAGACCACGGAACCGCCATAGTTGTTGGTTACCTTCCAGATGGCCCCCTGTGGTCCCGGGCCGCCTTTAACCGAACTAATAGTTTGTTCAATCTTATCGACACCCTGCTTTTCAGGATTGAAAACGCCGAATGAGTAAGTCTGTCCCTCTTTAATGCCCTTTAGGGGGGGCATGAGAGAAATTGCGCTCGTATGATAGATTTTCCCATTCATAGAGTATTGGCGTGGCGTACGTTCGCCGTCGACTATCATTTCCACAAGGAACGTGTCCGCTTGAGAAGTCCCGGTCATTTTAAGGGTCTTATCATTCCTCTTCATCTCAGACTCGAACGAGATCATGCTTAAGTCAGGGCGGACTTTGACCTTCTGCTTCATCCTGATCTCATTGGTCTTTTTCATGGCTGTGAGTCGCATGACCGATTCACTATTTACAATGAAGTTTTCGCCGTCAGGTTCAATCGTGGTGTGGCTAAAACCTACTTTATCCTCCTGAAAATACATACCGTACCATAAGTCTTTGAAGGGGAACTTGCCGAGGGAGCCGTAGCCCCCCGCAGGCACAGGCGCCTCAGGCTCGCTGCTGATAAACGGATGGACGCAAGTTGTCAGGACGATGGTCAGCGCTGCATAAACTGCAAAAACAATCAGTCGGTTTGGACGCATGATCCTATGTCTTATGTCTCAATGGCGATCAAAGTTGAAAATTGCGTCGGCCTGCGGCCTCGCTAGGTTACCTACAGGAACACGGATTGGCCACAATGCGTTCACGCCTTTACTTGATATCATATAATCACTGCGTATGCGAGGCGCGCTGGCCGGACCGGTTCGAAAATAGGCTTTGGAGTGTGGGGCGATCTTCCGGGGGCTTCCCGGCCGGCCTACTGCGGCCCGCGTTAGGCCCTGTTGACCGCCTGAAAATGACAGGCAGTGGAACTGGTTTAAAATACGATGATTTTTTTGGGGATGAGGCCGGGGAGAGACTCTTTGCGAGAAGTCCCGTCCCGGCGTTTTTTTCCACAACACCTAGGTCTTGGAACCACTTGCGGTTCCAGCCGGCCGGGCGCCGCTTCTCATGGTCAGGCTGATACGCTTTCTCGCCTTGTCCACCTCAAGAACCGTTACCATGACTTTCTGGTGGACTTTCACTACTTCCGCCGGGTCCCTAATGAACTTATCGGCCATTTGGCTCACGTGGACAAGCCCGTCCTGGTGAACTCCGATATCCACAAACGCTCCAAACTTCGTGATGTTGGTGACAATTCCGGGAAGAGTCATTCCCGGTTCAAGATCATCGATGGCGCTTACGTTTTCACTGAAAGCAAAGGCCTCGAATTCTTCTCTAGGGTCTCGACCCGGCTTTGCCAGCTCGGCTACGATGTCGTTCAAGGTCGGGAGCCCGATGTTTTCATCCACGTAATCTTTCAAACGCAATTGTTTCCGATAAGATTCATCCGCCATGAGATTGGGCACTGTAGTTCCCAGGTCTTTGGCCATTCGCTCGACTATGTGATAGCTTTCAGGGTGAACGGCGCTGGCGTCCAAGGGATTTTTCGAGGTTCTGATCCGCAGGAAGCCGGCGGACTGCTGAAACGCTTTTGGTCCCAACCTCGGGACTTTCTGTAATTCTTTGCGGGAGCAAAACGGGCCGTTGGCGTTGCGCCATTGGACGATATTTTTTGCCAACACGGGCCCCAAACCCGACACATAGGTCAACAGTTCTTTGCTCGCCGTATTGACCTCCACGCCCACCTGGTTTACGCAACTGGAAACCACGTCGTCCAAGCTACGTTTGAGAGCTGTTTGATCCACATCATGCTGATACTGGCCGACTCCAATGGATTTGGGATCTAACTTGACCAATTCCGCCAACGGGTCCATCAAACGCCTGCCGATTGATACCGAGCCTCTAACTGTGACATCCTGGTCAGGAAACTCATCTCTGGCAACGTTGGAAGCAGAGTAAATTGACGCTCCGCTTTCGTTTACGAGGACCGTTTGAATCGATTTCGGCAATTCCAACGATCTGACAAAAGCTTCGGTTTCTCGGCTGGCGGTTCCGTTGCCGATTGCAATCGCCTCGATCCCGTATTTGGCGCAAAGCTGTTTGATCTTTGACCCGGCTTCCTGGGCCGCCTTTGCTGATTGCGTTAAGAAGACCGTGTCATGGTAGAGCAGCTTGCCTTGCGCGTCCAGACATACCAGTTTCGATCCGGTTCTGAACCCCGGATCAAGAGCCAAGACGCTTTTTTGACCCAAGGGAGGAGCGTACAGCAGTTCGCGCAGGTTCGAGGCGAACACTCTGATCGCTTCCTCGTCGGCTCGTTTTTTTATTTCCTGGCGGATTTCAGTTTCCATCGACGGCGCCAACAGCCTTTTGTAACCATCTTCGCCGGCCAGATACACTTGCCTGCCTGCGTCGTTTCTAGCCTTAACAATACGCTTCTCGATCATGTCTACGGCTTCTTGTTCCGGTGGACGAAGAGAGACGGAAAGTATTCCCTCCTTCTCGCCACGAAACACCGCCAAAACGCGATGGCTTGGTGAAGCGGAAGCTTTTTCGGTTGCGTCGAAATAATCCCGGAACTTAGCCCCTTCTTCTTCTTTACCGGAAACTACTTTGGAACGAATTTCGCCTTTGTCGAAGAATAGCTGTCGAATAACGGACCTGATCTGCGCGTTCTCATTCACCCATTCGGCAATTATGTCCCTAGCTCCGTTCAACGCGTCTTCCGCTGAATCAACCCCCTTTTCAGGATTTATGAACGCTTCCGCCGCTATGATGGGGTTGATCTTGCCTTGTTCATACAACTGTTGCGCCAAAGGCTCCAGGCCTTTGTCTTTCGCAATGGTGGCGCGTGTTCTTCGCTTCGGCCGATAGGGCAAGTATATGTCTTCCAGAGTGGAGAGGGTCTCCGCGTTCTCAATGGACCGCCTCAAATCCTCGGTAAGCAGTTCCCGTTCCTCAAGTGATTTGAGTATGGCTTCCCGTCTGTCGTCCAAATCCGTCAACTGCTCCGAGCGATCACGAATGCTCGTGATTGCGACCTCGTCCAGACTGTCTGTAGCTTCTTTTCGGTACCGGGCGATAAACGGAATCGTGCAGCCTTCCCCCAGAAGTCCAGCCACAGCAGCGACCTGCTTTGCGGTTATGCCCAATTCTCTTGCTATCTTGGAAACATGATTCTCATTCATGTGCGAAAGACCCCGCTGAAATATCCCTAGAATTTGAGGATTTCGAATGGCACGTGGTTTTATCAGAATAGTTCCAACCAGACAACCTCTTAGATGTTGAATGGCTAACCATTCGCTTATTCGTTGTACGACCGCGGGATGATGAATCAATAGAAGCTGTTCATGACGATGGCGTAATCGGGGGCGACAAGTAATCCCTGCATATTGTGGCGCTTGTGGGCTAGTGTTTATAAAACCGATTGCAGGGGCAGGGCAAGCGCGGGGATGAGGTTTCTCCAGGTGTGAAGTCCACACCCCCGCTGGTATTGCGCCCGCCGGGGTAATTATGAATCATGGGTTCGGATCTCAAGAAGACCGGATGCTCAATTTTACGGTCTGCCCGATTCTCTCTCCTTAATTTTAGCGTTGAGGGCAGCCAATCGCTTCTCCAGCTCGTCTATTTTGTTTTGCATGGAATCCAACTTGCGCTGATCCACAGCGCCGGCAGGACTCCCTGAAGGCTGGAGGTTGGTCTTTCCGTCCGAGAGTTCCTGGCGAATGCCCTGCAAGTTCTTAATTACCCCCCGTTGGTTGTCCAAAAGAGCCTGAGAGTAATTTTGAATAGCTCTTTCAGCAGAGGAGCCTTTCTTCTCGAAATTTGCCATCACGCTGTTCGATTTCTGTTCCATTCTTTGGGCAGTGGCCGCCATCGCGCCGGTTATCTGGACCATCATTCCCATGTACATGGTCATCTGGTCCATATTGCCCTGAATTCTGTTCATATCAGGAAGGTTTGCGCAACCTGAGGCGCAAATCAATATGACAACCACCCATATTCTGGAAATCTTATTCACCACCAAACCCCTCAATAAAGACAACCAATTGCGCTATAGGCCGAGGTAGATTGCGCAGGTCAAGCCCGCTGCCGTCCCCAATGGCCTTGTTCACGTCAAATTCACTCCCAGCGACAAGAAGCGAATCACAACTCAACCATGGGCTCATGCTCCGGAGATTATTTCGCTTCGCTCGCAACGACATCAAGAATGTTTTTGCGAGGCGAGAAACGAAGCAATCTCAGCGTTCTCGGCTCATGATTGTAGGTTACAGCCGCTACATCAGCTAATTACGCCAGTTATAGGTCCCGAACTTTTCGGGGTCCATAATCTCGTCCGGAATCTCTATTCCGAAAACCGCTCCATCCTGGCGCACTCTAATCTTCGTGTTTTTATCGGGTATCTGAATCTCTTCCTCCCGAGGGAATTCTTTCCCTTGATCGGTCTTGAAGAACTCCATGACCCGGAAGATTCTCCTCACTTTTCCTTTGGAATCCGTATTTTCCGATTTGATTACGAGGAGGTCTTTCTTTGAAACCCAGAGTCGGCGATCACCTTTTCCATCGGGAAGGGTAATGTTGATCTTGTAGCACTCTTGGCCGTCGACTTTTTCCTCTTTTTCTAAAGTCTGTTTTTCGCCACCGCGGGGAATAAAACCTTGAATATCCTCCATAGTAAGGCCGGTTCCGCCCATGTCCACCGACGGATCATCCAGCGATAGAGGTAAAGTCTTCTTTGTAGCGGGCAGGTACATATAGGCCTTCGGCTCTTGTCCTGCATCCGTTTGAAATAAGAAGCGCAACCCTTTGGATTCCTTGGGCTCTTCAAAGTCGACAAAGAAATCGGCGGCTTTGTCCTTAGTCTTAGCCACCAACCACATCACGTTGCTCGAAACCAGTTTCGGGCCCTTAAAAGTCTTGACAGACAGCGGAATTCGGAACGTGTCCGGGAAATTCTGCTTTAACGACTCCTCCAGGATTTCCTGAGCCGTTAGTCCATGGGCCAACAGAGGGAAAGAGAGCATTATAAAGGTCAACAAACTGAATAAACGTACTCTTCTCAGAAGCATAATCCCTGCCTTTTTCTATAGTTTCCGGCCAAAAGAAATAGGCTACCTAAAATTCAGCTAATTTAAGTTTTCCTTAATCTATTTTATGCGTAATTGGTTTAATACCATAAAAACACTAGATTCGTCAAGCACAAGTCTAGTTAAGCCACTTTTTAACCCTGATTTCCAGCTTCGTGATCTCACGGCGATTTCCTGAGGGGAAAACCCGCAGCGCCGATGGACAGGGTTAAGGGAGTTCTCCCTTTTGTAAAAGGTCTAAGCTTCGCAAAGCCGTGGCCCTAGTCAGCGGGGCCTGAATCTACCACAGCCACGGGGACTTTGACAACTGGATTAGCGCATTGTAGTTTATGACTGAATGGTTACCGCATGGGGCCTTGACGCTTGCCTTTGCTGTATGTCAATTATCTGTTATATTCTGTTAAACAGCATTGATGCGGAGAAAGACATGAAAATCTCAGCAGTGCTCCTGGTGTCGCTGGTTGTTTTTGGCCCCTCAGTTTGCCACGGCCAGTGGCCGTTGATGCGTGAAGGTCAAGAGCTCAGGTCTTCAGAATCAGGCCAAAATCTTACCGCCTCCGGCAAATTCCAAATCTTCACGTCTCCCCAGGCCAAAGGCTCCACATTCATGATAGACTCCGAAACGGGAAGGATATGGATAATGATTAAGGATTCTTCTTCAGGCGAGTTTTCTCTACAAAGAATTCCTGTTGAAGAAATAGATCCAAAAGACAAAGTTAAACAGAACCGAAAGTAATCAGGTTAGCGCCCTCTGAGTAAATGACTCTCAGTTTGAGTGAAGGGTGCGACCCGCGCCGCGAACATTCTTCTCGCTTCTGTTTTTTTCTTGCCAAAGCAATGCTGCTGATGCGAAACAGAGAGTTCGGAAGTGATGGCGATTCGCAGCTTGCTATTTGAAAACCGGACTCGCCCTTAGGAATCCAAAATCTCGTTGCATGCGCTCCCGAGGATCTCTCCAGAGGCAAAGAGACGGCGCGAATGAGAAGGCAAGTGGATTCCAAACTCTAATGAGCGCGGCCACCGGCTGCGACATTTAACAGTTCCCCGGAAGCGTTCACGCTCCCCGTTTCGCGGGTTTAAAGATAGCCCTTTCTCCGCGCATATTGGAAGAGAGGTTAGCTCTTGCTACTGATTCTCATCGGCCCCTGCCGGCGGCCGTGTCGGATAGAAAAAGGAGGAAATCGGCCCAGATGAAAAAAGATGGTTATAGCGTCGCGGTGGTTGGAGCCACCGGCGCAGTCGGAAACATGATAATCGATGTGTTGGAAAAGCGCAATTTTCCCGTCCGGGAACTCGTTCTGCTTGCGTCGGGCCGCAGCACAGGACGAACTTTGAAGTTCAAGGGAGCGGATTACGCCGTCCAGGAGCTCAAGGAGGACTCGTTTAAGGGAGTGGACATAGGCTTGTTTTCCGCCGGCGGATCTATAAGCGCAGAATTTGCTCCAATTGCGGCGCGAGAGGGATGCATAGTAGTGGACAACACTGCCCACTTCCGTATGGACCCGGATGTTCCCCTCGTGGTTCCTGAAGTTAATCCTGAAGCCATAAAAGCTTACACCACGAAGAATATTATCGCCAATCCAAATTGCTCAACGATACAGATGGTTGTGGTTCTTAAGCCTTTGCACGACGCTGCAAGAATCAAGAGAGTGGTAGTGTCCACCTATCAGTCGGTTTCCGGCACGGGCAAGGACGCCATTGAAGAGATGCTGTTACAATCCCGAGAGATCGCAAACTGCGCCCAATGGGTAAAAGACGAAGGTCTGGATAAACTTCGCGCTTGTCTTGAACCGTTCAGAAAGGTAAACACCAGCGTTTATCCACATAGGATCGGCTTCGAATGTTTGCCCCAAATCGACGTGTTCATGGAAAACAGATACACTAAAGAAGAGATGAAAATGGTATGGGAGACAGGTAAAATCCTGGACCCTGCTATTCGGCTGACTGCCACGACGGTGCGAGTCCCGACTTTCTTCGGGCACTCTGAATCGGTAAATGTCGAAACAGAGAAGAAGTTAACCGTCGAGCAAGCCATGGAGATTTTAGCAAACGCTCCAGGAGTCAAACTCTGGGACGAGCCGTCCAAGAGTCAATATCCGCTTACCGCCCTGGCGTCCGGGGAAGACTTTACCATGGTGGGAAGAATACGCGAGGATGAATCCGTGGAATGCGGTCTCAACCTGTGGATAGTATCGGACAATATAGTGAAAGGCGCGGCCTTGAACGCTGTGCAAATTGCAGAAATACTGATAGACAAGTATATTTGAGATCCCGCGCCGGGTTAGCAAAATGTATCTGTTTACCGGGACTGGCATTTATCCTCTCCCCAACTCCATCTCCCGCCAAGGGACACGGTTTTAAACCGGCCCTTCACTTGGCTGGAGGGGCTGGGAGAGGGTGAAACCGATTTTGAGTACCGCGTCATAATCCTGACCCAAAATGTGGGACCGAATTTAGGAAATGCAGCACTTGGTATTCTTCGGCGTAAATGCGGTGATGTATTCATGATCAAAGCCCCGGTCGGAGGGCGGTTAAATAGGGTGCGGCGCCCAACCGGAACCGCATCGTTCGCGGCCTTTTCTCGACAGATGCGGTTCGCTTCGCTCACCACATCCTATTAAGGATACGTAACCGAAATTGCGCCATGGACCACTTAGTTCCCTATTTTGGGAACGAGGTAGGGAAATGGGATCGCGGGGAAGTCGGCGTGCTCCAGGTTCCGGTGAACGTTTACCCCAAGACGTGTCTACGGCAGGGGAGCGAGATAAGGCTACCCGAACCCTTGCCCCCGAGCGCCCGATTAGACGCTCTTGTTATTTCAAATTTGTTGCAATGTGCGACCATTTATACTATTCAAAATAGTTTCACATACCGGTCGAGGACAAAAGAAAAGTACAGAAGACGCTAGAGACGGCCTTAAGGTTTGCCGTCAAAATTCAGTCAAGGCGCGATCAAGGACTTTCAGGCATGGAGTCGCTAGAGTCGGGCCCTTGACGCTCCAAAATAGGGTGAAAGGAGTTCGAATGGGTTTCAAACGTGAAGCCGTTATAGTAAGCGCTACGCGGACGCCGTTAGGATCTTTCAACGGCACGTTAAGCGGCATAGGAGCCACCAAGCTCGGCGGACTGGTAATAGAGGAAGCCGTGAGAAGGGCGAATATAGAAAAAACCGAAATTGACGAAGTGATCATGGGGCAGGTGCTGCCTTGCGGTTACGGTCAAAATCCAGCACGTCAGGCGTCCCTGCACGCTGCGCTTCCATTTGAAACCCAATGCTTCACCATAAACAAAGTCTGCGGTTCAGGACTTAAGGCGGTAATGCTGGCTGCACAAGCCGTCCAACTGGGCGACGCGGACATCGTGATCGCCGGCGGCATGGAGAGTATGAGCAATGCGCCGTATTATCTGGAGAAGGCCAGATTCGGTTACCGTATGGGCAACGGGCTTATGAAAGATCATATGGTGCATGACGGCCTGTGGGACATTGTGAACGATTTCCATATGGGCATCAGCAATGACTTGTGCAGCGAAAAGTTTAATGTGTCCAGGGAAGACCAGGACAGATACGCGGCCTTAAGCTACTCGCGTGCGCTTCAAGCCATAGCCGAAGGAAAATTTAAGGAAGAGATAATGCCTGTGGTGATCCCTCAGCGTAAAGGAGATCCCAAGATTTTTGATACGGATGAATGTCCCAAGGAAACCTCTTACGAACTCCTCAGCCAAATGAAACCGGCTTTTCAGAAAAACGGATATGCAACCGCGGGCAACACGTCGATCATTTCCGATGGAGCATCCGCGTTGTGCATTATGTCGGAACAGAAAGCCAAAGAGAAAGGCTTGGAGATTCTTGCCAGGATAGGCGCACAAGGAAGCGCCGGTCTTGATATGAAATACGTTCTCATGGCCCCCATGCTTTCGATACCCAAAGTCGCGGCGAAAGAAGGCGTTGATTGCAAATCAATCGACTTGATGGAAATTAATGAGGCCTTTGCCGGATCGACCGTCGGGGTAATTAGGGAATTGGAGCTTGATTCCGATCGGTGCAATGTAAATGGTGGATCAGTCGCATTGGGGCATCCTATCGGCGCCAGCGGTGGTCGCGTGCTTACGACGCTCATCTATTCGATGAAGAATAGCAACAAGAAAACTGGTATGGCCTCTCTCTGCTTGGGTGGAGGCGAGGCCGTCTCGTTGTACATTGATCGTTGAGCAGTTGGCAGGCCGCTTATTGTTTAGTAATATCAGTTCGTCTTGCTTTCATTGACGAGGTGAGATAGAGGCCTTACTGAGGAAAATTCGCCGACCTCAGGCGCCCGGGGGGTCCGCATTGCGGGTCCCAATAATTGACACGGTGAAAAAATGTTACATCAAAATGCTAATTCGTTTCTGACCGGTAAAGATCCATTCTTCAGCATGTCGTCATTGGATGCGGAACCCGGACTAATCCGAAACAAAATCACCTTCGAACCCAAACATGAAGGCTTCATTGGCATACCTCATGGCGGGCTTGGCATGGGATTGTGCATTGACGCCTGGAGGTCCATGCGGCCTCGCCGGTATCCGGTGGACGTGAAGTTCAAATTCGGAGGCTCCGGGATTCTCATCGGTGATGAGGCAAATTTCGAAGTAGAAACAGACTGCGGCAACGGTCATTTTGGGGCAAGGATAATCAAGCCGGGTGACAAGACGCCATACCTGAAGGCCGATATTTCTCCGGCTGAATCGTCGGACTCCTACGCTTCCTTCGATGAAGGCTGGGGACCCGATTTCCGAAGCCTGCCATATTACAGGAACTGCTTCGTTTGTGGACATCATAGAACCATGCCCGGCTTGCAAAGACGCTTCAACGTGCGCGAGGCTAACGGGGACACGATGGTAGCGGTGTCTTGGGGAAAAAGCGCTGATTACGAAAGGGCGGAAAACTTTCTGATCTCAAAGGACGAACTCCATCCCGCAGTGATCACTTCCATCTTCGATGAGAATACGGCCTGGAGCGGTTTCATGAAGACCCGGTCTTGCGGGCTGTCGGTTCGGATGGAATTGCGTCTGATGAGACCGGTTTCTCGAAACGAAGAGCTGGTCTTCCTCGCCAGGCCGACGGGAATCAGGGGCAATCCCAAATCTCCTAGGT
Organism: uncultured delta proteobacterium; assembly: GCA_963747865.1. Taxonomy (GTDB): domain Bacteria; phylum Desulfobacterota; class Desulfomonilia; order Desulfomonilales; family Desulfomonilaceae; genus JBBSBY01. Next base: position 69,038 of record CAVVHK010000048.1, read on the forward strand.
TTTACTTGGCAGAGGGAGCGGTGTATTCTCTCTCGTGCTCCGAAAATCCCCAGGTCGTCGCATGCGGCCGTGGGGAGTGGATAATAATGGATACGTATACCCAGCAGATCAAAGAAAATCTTTTGCCGGTGGATGATTGGCAATGGCTTTTCACAGATGAACAAGATCGCGAGAGAAGTTGAAATGGCCGGCCTTTAGGGTTGGTCCAACAGATCACAAGGAATTGAGGCGAAAGTTGTACGAATCGGTTGTAAACGGCGTCTGGTGGATTCCTGGTCGCGATCGATTTCTTCCCGATTCCCATATTTATGTCATCGGACTCCCGCAATCCAAAGATTTTACCATAGTGGACTGCGGCCTGATGGAAATGGGGCCCTACAAAATGGAGGAAATCGAGAGTATCGGTATTCAAAAAGATCAAATTAAGCGAGTAATACTAACCCATACGCATATAGATCATATCGGATGCCTTCCTGAATTGTTAAAGGAAATCCCTGACATGGAAGTCTGGGTTCACAAAGATGAGGCCGATATGTTGGAGCTGGGGGACGCCCGTATAGTATTCGGAAACGCCATGTTCGAGCAAATGATCAGATCGCAGTACACTATTCCCGAGGGCTTTTTCAAAACCAAAGTGAGCAGACGACTGGAAGGCGGGGAAATTCTTACGCTTGGTGGAATGAAATTCAAAGTGATTCACGTGCCGGGACACTCGGCAGGCAGCATCGGTTTGTATAATGAAGAACACAAGCTCTTCATTTCAGGCGACACGATATACGCGGACGGAGCAATCGGGCGCTATGACCTAGAATCAGCGGATACCGAAAAGCTTAAGGCTTCTCTCGAGACCATAGCCGGTATGAGCATAGACATCCTGCTCCCATGCCACAACAGGATTGTCAAGCGTGGAGCTGAAAAAATGGTGAAGAATACCGTTCGGCAATGGTGCGAGTATCTTATTACATGATTCATCCGGCTCGTCCGGAAAAGCCGGGCCTCAATCGCCGGCGCCATTAAGCCGATAGCTCTTGGAGACCCTTACACTTTTGGGGCAATACTTGCCTCTCGACAAATATATTGATGGCGATTGCCGAAAATTTCGGCCGAACCAACTCATTATTAATTGTCTCGGAGTAGTGTTCAGGCTCTCTTCAGGTTATAGGAGAACAATCCCGGATATGATTCCACGCAATCGCTCTAATTGCTAACGCGGCTCGGTAAGAGCCGTTTTCCCGTATTGTGGAGGCAAAATTATGGGATGGAATGTAGCTGAAAAGATAATTGAAGCGCACCTTGTGAAGGGCAAAATGGAGCCCGGGAGCGAGATCGCTATAAAGATAGATCATACATTGACCCAGGACGCCACCGGGACAATGGTCTTTCTCGAATTCATGGCCATGAAGATTCCGAAGATCAAGACTGAAGTCTCAGTGAGCTACGTCGACCATAACTTGTTGCAAACCGATTTCAAGAACGCTGACGACCACAGATTTCTGCGCACCGCCGCAGCCAAATTCGGAGTAATCTTCAGCAGGCCCGGCAACGGAATCTCCCATCAGGTTCATCTCGAACGATTCTCCCATCCGGGAAAGACACTTCTCGGATCCGACAGCCATACGCCAACCAACGCGGGTAGTTCCATGCTGGCGATAGGGGCTGGTGGTTTGGACGTGGCCATGGCCATGGCCGGACATGCTTTTCATCTCAAAATGCCCCGCATAGTGGGTGTAAGACTCACCGGAAAGCTGCAACTGTGGGTTTCCGCCAAGGACGTGATCCTGGAGATGTTGAGAAGGCTCTCCGTAAAAGGCGGAGTCGGCAAAATTTTTGAATATTTCGGACCCGGTGTTGACATATTATCCGCCACGGACCGGGCTACTATTGGAAACATGGGCGCCGAGCTTGGCGCCACCACCAGCGTATTTCCGTCCGACCACAGGACCCGGGCGTTTCTGGAAAGTCAGGGCAGGGGCAATATGTGGACGGAGATACTGCCTGATTCGGATGCGAGCTACAGCGAGATCGTCGAGGTTGATCTGAGTCAAATCGAACCGCTCATAGCCGCCCCCAGTTCTCCGGACAACATCAAAAAAGTTAGTGAAATTGAAGGAATTCCTGTTGAACAAGTGATAATCGGCTCTTCGGCGAATTCCTCGTTCAGAGATCTGATGGTCACTGCCAAGGCTCTTGAAGGAAAGCACTGCTATCCCAACGTAAGTCTTGAGATCAATCCCGGAAGCAATCAGGCGCTGCTGAACGTTGCCGAAGCCGGTGGAATGATGAACCTTATTCTGAGCGGAGCCAGAATTCACCAATCCGGGTGCCTCGGATGTATCGGAATGGGGCAAGCGCCGGGGACAAATATGGTCAGCCTTAGGACTTTCCCCAGGAACTTCCCCGGACGCAGTGGCACCGCCAATGATCAAGTCTATCTGTGCTCACCTGAAACAGGCGTGGCAGCCGCTATTTTCGGCAAGATAACCGATCCCCGAAAGCTCGGAGATTATCCTGAGGTCCATGATCCGGAAAGATATGTGGTCAACGACGAAAATCTCATATTCCCGCCTGATGACCCGTCAACAGTCGAAGTGTTAATGGGGCCGAATATAAAGCCGTTCCCTCATTTCGGCAAGATGGATGATACCATCGAGGGGACGGTAGTCATCAAAGTCGAAGACAATATCACCACGGACGCCGTCATGCCCGCAGGCAGCAAGGTCCTGCCTTTCAGGAGCAACATAGAGGCCATTAGCGAATTTGTGTTTTCCCAAATGGACCCTGAGTTTTCCCAACGAGCGAAATCATGCGGGATTGGATTTGTCGTCGCAGGAGAAAACTATGGCCAAGGATCTTCCAGAGAGCACGCGGCGATTGCGCCGAGGTATCTTGGAATAAGGGTAAAAATAGCCAAGAGTTTCGCTAGGATACACAAAGCAAACCTGATCAATTTCGGCATATTGCCACTAACCTTCGTGAACCCTGGTGATTATGATACCATTGCCACTGGAGATCAGTTGGTTATCGCCAAGATAAGATCATTGCTCGAAGAGGGCGGCACGGAATTCGTAGCGGAAATCAAGGGCTCCGGCAAAGAAATCCCGCTGAGATTGGAAGCTTCCCAAAGGGATCGCGTGATCCTTCTAGCAGGGGGCCTAATAAACACCGTCGGCGCTGATTAGAAGCAACTACAAGAGAGAGCTTTGGGAACAGACGCCGGGGAGGGACTTTTTGCAAAAAGTCCCTCCCCGGACCCCTCCCCAAAAACTCCCAATATTTGCGAGTATCGCCTAAGCGGTCGTTTTTATAAATGCGGTCACGAATTCCCTGAGGCCGCTGCAAATGAAATGCCGCGTATAGCGCCCTGTGAGGGGCGGTCGTCATGGGTAGCCAATGGAATTGCCCCCTCAGGGCATGCCCGAATGAATACGGTCACGGATTTAACTGTGGGATACGGCGCCGGCATTGACCCTGTAGGGGCGGGTTTTACACCCGCCCGTCGCAACTTCCACGACTATGCCCTGCGAAAGAAGCAATCCGTGAACACAGTCGCACAACACGCCGGCAAAACCCGGCACACGCTGGGTTAGGAGATGGCGGGCGGGGATAAACCCCGCCCCTACGCCGCTGAAGCGAACCGCATGTTCGAGGTTTTTCCCTCGTTCCCAGGCTCCAGCCTGAGACCGTATGTCGGGAGGCTCCGCCTCCCAGTCAATGCGGCGGCAGTACTCTGGGAAATGCAGCTCCTAGCTTCTCAGATTAAAGCTTTCGCACATCTGTAAGCTTCACCGGCATCAATTTAAAAGGATCTATTTTATCATCTCAAATATATTCGGAGGAACACATGAGACTGTCGCGGAGGGTTCTGGAGACACCCCCATATTTGTTTCATTTAATTGACGAAAAGAAAAAGGCGGCCCAGGAAAAAGGGGTTGATGTCGTGTCCTTGGCGATCGGTGATCCCGATATGCCCACGCCGGAGTTCATCCTGGAGCTCATGCGACGGGAAATAGAAGATCCGCGCAACCACGTGTATCCCAGCTACAAAGGTGAACCCGATTTCTGTCAAGGAGTGGCCGACTGGTTTGCCACGAGATTTGGAGTCACCTTGGACCCCAAGACCGAGATCATGGCCACCATCGGAGCCAAGGATGCCGTGTCCCACCTGCCGTTCGTGTTTCTAGACCCCGGTGACTGCGCCTTGGTCACAGACCCCGGATATCCGGTCTACGAAGCGGCGGTTGGATTCACTGGGGGTAGCGTAATTCGCATCCCTCTGCTGGAAGACAAGGGATTTTTGCCGGACTTGGACGCTATCGATCCCGCGGCCGCCGACAAGGCCAAGATAATGTTTGTGAATTATCCGAATAACCCTACTTCCGCAGTAGCTGATGAGCGTTTCTTCGAGAAACTTGTGGCGTTCGCGGAAGAACACGATCTGGTAATTCTTGCGGATAATGCTTATTCTGAAGTGTACTTCGAGGAAGAAGACCGCCCGATAAGCATAATGAAGATTCCAGGGGCCAAAGATAGAGCCATAGAGATTCATTCATTCTCGAAAACATTCAACATGACCGGCTGGAGAATCGGATTTGTAGTCGGGAGCAAGGCCCTTATAGACGCGGTCCTCACCCTAAAATCCAATTTCGATTCCGGTGTGTTTATGGCCATACAAAGAGTAGCCGCAAAGGCTTTGTCCCATCCTGAAGCCCAGAAGTTCTGCCGGGAGCGGACGGAATTATTTAAGAAACGTAGGGACAAAATCGCAGCGGCCCTTACCGACAGTGGGTTTAGGTTCCAGCTCCCCCGGGCGAGCTATTATTTCTGGGTTCATATCCCGGACAATTACCGATCCTCGGTCGATTTCTGCGCTGATCTACTCGAGAAGAAAGGCTTGGTGGTCACTCCCGGCGTGGGTTACGGGCCGAGCGGAGAAGCGTTTTTCAGAGTATCCATGACTGCGCAGGACCACCGGATCGAGGAAGCGATGAAACGCTTGAAAGAGTTTGCGAAGGAATAACGATGAAAGCTACTTTGGCGCTGGCCGACGGCACAATATTTCACGGTATATCAATGGGAACCCCCGGCGAAATAGTCGGTGAGGTTGTATTCAACACCGCCATTACAGGTTATCAGGAAATCCTGACCGATCCGTCCTATAGAGGGCAGATTGTGACCATGACCTATCCTCACATTGGCAACACGGGGATCAATGTCGAGGATAATGAATCCAGACAGCCGTTTCTTTCTGGGTTTATAGTCAAGGAATACTGCCCTCATCCGAGTAACTGGCGCAAGAGCCTTAATTTGGAGACTTTTCTCAATGAGCGCGGGATAGTGGGCATTCAAGGCATAGACACGAGAAAGCTCACCCGAAACTTGAGAGAAACCGGCGCAAAGAAAGGGATTATCTCCACAGAAGATCATGACCAAGCAAGCTTGCTCAAAAAGGTCAGAGACTATCCGAACATCGAGGGTTTGGATCTGGTCAGAGAGGTGACCTGCGCTGAGCCCTATGATTGGAATGAGGGGACCTGGCGCTGGAACGCTCCCGTGAACAAGTCGGAACCGAAATTCAGCGTGGCGGTCTACGATTGTGGAATCAAGCGGAAACATCTTGAGATTACTGGTGGATTCCGGCGCCAAGGTCAGGGTGTTTCCCGCCACGGCCACAAGCGACGAGATTCTGAAGTTTAACCCTGATGGAATTTTCATATCCAACGGTCCCGGAGATCCTGAAGTCGCGGACTACGTGATAACCAGCGTCCGAAACCTCATCGGAAAGAAACCGATCTTCGGCATTTGTCTGGGGCACCAGATTCTTGGATTGGCTTTGGGCGGCAAAACCTTCAAACTAACTTTCGGACACCACGGAGCCAACCATCCCGTGCGTAGACTCGAAAGCGGCCATGTGGAAATAACTTCCCAGAACCACAACTTTGCCGTCGATCCGCAAAGCGTATCTGCGGAGTGCGATATTACTCACATGAATCTTAACGACAATACAGTGGAAGGCTTTGTCCACAAGAAATATCCTGTTTTTGCAATACAATATCACCCCGAAGCTTCGCCGGGGCCGCACGACTCCCGGTATCTTTTCGACCAATTCCGAAGACTTATCGAAGAGGTTTGATCTGAGGAGGGCCTCATGAGGGGCCCTTGAACAGTATTTGTGGGGCAGGCTTTCTAGCCTGCCGATTTCACAACCAAATTGACGGTAAGCTGGAAAGACCTGCCAACAGGCCCAATCTCCATCCGGAGCCGGATTTAGCCCAATCTAATCGCAGTTAGTCACCGTGGGACGCTGTGAGCGAAGCGAACCTAATCGTTCGAGGATTTTTTGCGCCCCCCCATGCGGTTCGCGTAGGGGCCGCATCCTACAGGCGCCTGCGACCGATTTTACGAAGGAGAACGATTTGCCCTCCCTGCAGGAAATTCCTCCCGCCGAAACATGTTTGCCCCATTACGACCGATCATACGCGCCTTTCTGGATAATTGACCACACAGCTCTTGTCTGAGCGGCGCCAATGCGATAAATTTCTAAGCAACCTCGTCTAATTATTTTTCAAGGGGGGCGTTATGTTTCGTTGCATGAGTAAATTGATAATTCTGACGCTGATTGCCATCCCCATTGTCGTTCAAGCGGACGATAACATTACCAACCTCAAAGGCACGTGGGTCGCGGAAATGACCGCCATCCGGACGCAGTCGCCAAAGGAATATGGACCGCAGCCGTTGGCGATGTGTCAACCCGGTCCGTGCAAGATCCAAGTCAAGTATGTGATAGAGATGCAGGATGGTTGCGTATTCGCCGGAATGAAGTACGGCCCCAGCCTTAATCAGACCCTGGTGGGCGTAATTGATTCAAACAACAAGACCGTCCACATGGTTGATCAGAAAGGCTTCATATTCGGTGAAATTGTCGATCCGAACAAAATTCACCTCACTTTTCTTGAGAACACCCAGCACGGGCAGGTTGCCGCTCAAGGTTTCCTAATTAGGGAGCCATAAGCGCAAGCGTTCGCCGGCAGGAAACTTTTTTGTGCAAAAGAGTTTCCTGCCGCTCTCAAGGAGTGGGACTTCTTGCAACAAGTTCCGTCCCAGGGGCGCTTCCGAAAAACTCCCGGCTTTGCCGCTACTTCTAGTCTATTTCTTCGACGACGGTTTTTGCGCTTCCGAGGGCCTCGGTGACCTGACTTTTGGTCACGCATAATCTCTGGGCCAATTCCATCGGGGTGGTGAATCCACCAAGTATCATTTTTCTGAAGAGTCGTTGCAACTGTCTGAAATTTAGATTGTATTTTACCATGAGGGTTTCATCGTCAGCCCCGGATCTCAAATCTTCAAGAACTTGCCTGGCATTTATTATCAGCTTAGGTTTTTGCATGACTGCCTCGGTAGAAACTGACTCCGGCTTCCAGCACAGGCAACGAGAATTCACACCTTTTTCGCTCTTGAGGGCGCCGCAACGTTCTCCGGAAAATAATATAGCTTTTCGGGCTGTTACTTTCAACCATAACGCAGTCATTTTTCGACCGGATATGCGAACCCGGCTACAACCTAGTGACTGTACGTTTTCGCCCACGCGGCGGAGGTTGCTTCGCTTCCCTGGCGCAGACAAGCGCGAATGTCGCCGTGAGGGGCAAACTACGAGGCGCCCTCCAAAGTTGCCGCTTGTTTGGTGAAGCATACTACGAAAGCCCTTACGCCTTGAAAAAGGCGCGGATTCCGGCTAGGCTAAGACTCCAAACGTTCGCGGATCCGGAAATCCGGCTAAAATCGCTACCGGGAACGGGTGCCGGAATTCACCTGCGGCCAAAAAGGAGATGATAATGCAACAAATTTGTAAGTTGTATTCTTTAAGCACGTGCAGCCACTGCAAGTCCTGCAAAAGATTCTTGGGCGAATGCGGTATTCAATATGAATTTACGGATGTCGACCTATTGCCGGAACCGGACAAGCATGAGTGCCTGGAAGAGATAAAGAAGCTTACCAACAGGTGCTCTTTTCCAGTTATAATTATCGGGGAGAAGGTTATCATCGGTTTCAAGGAAAACGAAATACGGCAAGCGCTCGCTATCACACCGTAATAATGGCCCTGAGCCGGCTCAGTAATCCACTCCGGATTGCAGAGCCGGTCACAACACGAAGCATATCCGCTGCTATCGATCGTAAATGGGAGAGAGGTTTTCCTGTTCGCTGGAACCGCTAAGCGATACGAACTCAGTATTCTTGAGCAAAGAACCTCGGAGCCGCGAGCACAGGATCAATCCGCCCCAAAGCGTGGCCGCTGATAGCAGTATGACCGTGATAACAACGCTATGATCGGTGAAAGCTAGGCCCACGTCGGTAACGGTCAACAGGCCCCCCATTAGCAACGCCAGGCATGGAACCCCGAAACCAAAGCCGGGGCGACCCGGAAACAGTCCGGCTACGGCCGCCAAGGTGACCGCCATGGTCATGTTGAAAAGCAGCATTCCGAGCATGCCCAACCACGGAACAGTCATTCCGAAGGCTACAAGCGGAGCCGAAGTGATGAGAGCCGCTGTGGTAACCTTCCTCCACCCGTAACGATCCGCCAGGATTCCCCCAAGAGCTTTGCCCCCTGCGACAGCCAAGATCAGGAGAGTGAGTGACAAAATGTCCGATTTCCAGGGATAAACCACGGCCAAGCCGACGAGCGACCTTATGACAACGGAAACAAACAGCAATGAGAGCGCCTGAAGAAGAAGAGAACCGATGTCTGAGTGATCATCCCGAACATAGTCGATATCCGGAATCTTGATCAGAGAAATCCCAACACACAGCGCCGCCAGTAGTAGGACGAATGGAAGGGGCGCAAACCAGCCGGATTTTCCTATGAATATGCCTGCCGCGAGCCCGATAGCTCCGGGAGCCACAAAAATTCCGGGGGCTGAAGCCCTGTTTGGCGTCAAATTCAGACTTACGGTCCCTCCACCTATGTGAAAGAGCGCGTTTCCTACTCCGGCCAGGATCACGGAACTAATCGGCTGGAACGATACCCCCACCGCGGCGCCGGCCAACAGACCGCAGCCGACGATTGCGGACAGTCTCGGAGAGCGAAAGTGATCGACCAACCTGCCGCATAAAGGCTGAAATCCGAACGCAAGGACGTTATAGAGAAGTATCATGTAGAAAAAGTCGTTAGGCGTCACATTGTGGAGTATTGGAACGGAAAAGAGCAGTCCTGCGCACGCTGCGTCAACAACGGCGTGGGTGGCGCCGAACACCGCCAGATTGATAGCCGTAACACTCTGTGACATGGTCTGACCTTTCAGTGTTCCATCAAAGTCCAAACAGGATCAGTCCGATTCCGAATGAGCTTGCGTTGGCGGCGAATGACAGAAACAACAAGCGCCTCGGCTTGTCTCTCAATACAAAGTAAAGCAATCCCCATTCCATGAACACCACGGCAATCTCAAGGATGGCCACTAGAACCACTGTATCGGCAAACTTGATATATGCGTTCACCCACAGGATATACGTCAGGAGCGGATGGGTAATTAGGTTCATGAAGATAACCGTGCGCCAGGCCGCTGCGCTTCTATAACCCAGGAGTAACGCTACGCATAGCTCTATGACAATTGTAGCGACCAATGTGGCGACATAGTTAATCGCCGGCATACTTTTTCCTGATTTCAAGCCAACCAATGATGCCTACAATGAACACGGTCCCAAGAATGCACCCTAGGATCAAGGAGCCTGTGTCCTCTGCGGTAGGCAGGAGCCCTGGAACTATCGGCATATCCGCGTACGCGTGCGGGCCGCAAAAAACAAGAAGTAGGGAGATGGAAATCGCAAGAGTGACGCACGTCTGCCCAAACGCCAAATAGGGCGGCCGCGGAGTTATTCCGCGTCTCCCTTCAGGTCCAATTAATGTGGAACAAGCCGTTTTCACGTATTCCTCCCGATCAGACGGACGGACCCGGATTCTCGTAAGCCGGCGCATCGCCTGAATCGACGCCATATTTCCTCTTGATCGTTACCAAGCCTATGATAAAAACGCATTCAAGAATTGCTAACAGGCCTCCAACAACGGTAAAAAGCTCCATCGGCCTCAATCCAAACAAAAGGACATGAAAAAAACGGCCGGCGCTACGAATCATCGGTCCCGGATAAGAAATCATATCTCCATGGGCATCCGGACCGCAAAGGGCTAAAAGCAAAGTGACCGAGATTGTGAAAACAACGCCCACCTTTGTCAAAGACAAAACTGAAATCGACCTGGGCTCGGTTTGAGCAGCTTCCGCTCTATCGACGGCTAAGTTGGGCGCTCCCATGATTCTCTCCTGACGGCCTGAATGACCCGGCCTGCGGACCAAACGGCTGTCGAAAACTTCAGAGCAATGTTAATGACGCCTCAAATTTCGGGGACTCAACACTATACACGTTTTGGCGAGAATTGACATCATTCGACGCTTTGCGGAGAAATTGTTTTCGCGCGCCGAGAGTCTCGTCCGCGTTTTCAAGGCGCCAAAGAGATTTCGAAATAAAGATTTTTGCGTCTGGAATGAGTAAATTTAGTAGTAATAGGCCAACTTGGCACAGATGTTGATAGCCGTCTAATGCGGGTTTAGCGGGCGCAACTCTGGGATCAGGTATACACAAAGTTGACTGTCGTGTTAATCTGGCAATATTACTGTTGTTATGCCCTTAGAATAGGTGGCGCCAATGACCCGCTAAAGTTTTCCACACAATCTGTGGATAACTTGGGATGAAACCTGTTGATAGAATCTCCGGAACCGCTTGTTTTGGGGGGTTCCATGCAGGTTGACTCAAATGAGGACACTTTGAAAAACCAATTAAATCACAGTGTAACGTCGATGTTCCCTTCTTTGCTGAAATTTATGGGAGCTCGATTGAGGTTTTTCCAAGTTATTCACAGGTGTTGATAAATATGAATAGGAGGAAAGAGATAAGAGACATTTTAGGGTAAAATATTACCCAATTTCTAGCATTTAGATAGCCTAACGGACGCGCTTTGCGTTAGCGAGGAAAAATGTGGTGTAAAGAGCTGCGCCTACAACGATATTGAGAGCATTCATGCCCATTTGCCGGATTCCGGGCGGAATAATGTCATGCGCTCTCACGACGCAGTCAAAATTACTGCGTTGGCACCATACCACCTTTTTGCTCAAAAGAGGACTCAAAAGTGGAATTTCGTTTCTTCCTGGAATTTACCGAAAACAAATTTCGGACTCTTCTGGTGCTGGATTTCAAATACGAAGACGAAACGGACTGGTATGAGGTCAGGGTCTTCAGGGGCAGCCAAATCGTGGGATACCTTCACGGGTATGGGAACAGGGGCTGGAGCCCACAGGTCAACAACATTTGGGTCGCGGAGAAATTCCGAAGACGCGGAATAGCAACGGCCATGATGTCTCGAGTGGAAGCCTATTTCGGCCAGATTCCCGTTCCCGGGACCCCAATCGAAGATAATCCGGCTGCCCACGGATTTTGGAAGAAATACAGGGAGGGCGGAATCGCGAGACACTGAGAAAATGCACTAGTTCACCGAGAAACCCTTTCTTGCAAAAAGTGGTTCCCGGACCCTTTCGCGAAAATTCCCAATCTATTGAGTGGTTAAACAATCCCGACCGTGCTTCGATGAGATATCTCTGGGCTATGTGCTGCTGTCGGCCTCATGGGTCCCCGGGTCAAGGCATAGGCCTGCGCCTGGCATATTGCCGCAATAGTTAGAGTTTTTCCTCCCGGTTAACGCTTACAAAAAAATAATGACATGCCCAATCCATTTGTCGTATAAAGGTAGTTTACCCTTGCGAACATAGCGAGACGGAAACGAACTATAGCGGTTGAGCTTATGTCCAAGCCCAAGTTAATGGTGAGCATGAAGGAGGCGGCGGATCTGGTCCGGTCCGGAGCCACTGATATCGAGTTGATGGCGAAGTACGGCATCTCCGCTCACGGATTGGAAAAGCTCTTAAGTAAGCTGGTAGCGGCAGGCCAATTGACTGAAAAGGAACTGGATTTTCGTGGCCAGCTAAGCCAGTTATCCGATTACGTGGACCTGTGTGAACTAAGGCCTAAAAATGTAAAGAAAACGAGAATCAACGCCTCGGAAGCCCTTCAGGATTTAAGGGGCGGGGCTTCCGACTTGGAACTCATGGAAAAATTCAAGATCTCCGGGAAAGGCCTGGAGAGCTTGTTTTCAAAACTTGTAGAGGCGGGCGAAATATCCCAATATGAGCTTGAACGGAGAAAAGGCACGTTCGGTTGGAAAGACGCTCCTTCGGCACGCGGGGCGGATTCTCAGGAGCAAGGGCTTGAATGGCTTGATGAGGACGGCCGGAATTCGAGTCAGTCCGGATTCTTCTCAAAACACCGAATAGTCTTAGCCGCGGGTATTGGGGCCGCGGGCGGCGTTTGCGCCTTGATAGTTTTGTTGCTGGTCCTGTTCGGTCTGGAAGGAGTGAAAACAGCTATAGACGCTGCTCGCTCCAAAGATACGGTTCGGCGGGACGCAAACCAGCAAGAGCTTGACCAATTTGTACGAGTCCTAGAGGCGATATCACGAAGTCCAAGTTCAGCCCCTGATTCATCGGAGGACGCTGGAACTAAGGCTCTGAAATCTTGCCTGAAATCATGCGAAGACGAGTTTGAGTCATCCGAAGACGGCGACAGGGCTCTTCTAGTAAATTGCCGCAGAGAGTGCTTAGGCGTCCATAGCCAAAGATTCAAGAAGATGAGAGAAATCTACCACAATTGATTCTTCGATCGCTTGATGGCCGGGAATCGGGGGCTGTTGAAGACCGCAGAGGGTGACTATTTCAAAATCCGCAAAGGGCTATCTATTTGTAATTGCTGCGGCGCTCCTGTGGGCATCCTCGGGCGCCGCAGGCAAAGGATTGTTTGAGACGGGAATTTCTCCGTTTGATCTGGTTCAAATTAGAGTGACTATAGCATCCGGAATACTCCTATTGTTGCTTAGCGCAATCGCTCCGCGGAAACTATTGATAAAGCCGGCGGATCTTGGATATCTTTTCTTTCTGGGCGGGGTGATCATGTCTCTCGCCCAGTTGACGTATTTCTACGCCATAAGCAAGATTCAAGTTGTCGCCGCGGTGTTGCTCCAATATCTGTCTCCCGTCATAGTCGCCGTTTATTCAATGGTTTTTTGGAAGGAGCGACTCACCGTTGTGAAGCTAACGGCCCTGATCTTTGCGATATCAGGATGTTACTTAGTGGTAGGAGCTTACAATATAAGCCTATTGCAGATGAATCGAGTCGGCATTATGAGCGGCCTTGCCGCGGCCCTCGCATACGCAGCCTATGCGTTGCTGGGTGAGAAGGCCATGCACAAATATGATCCGTGGACCGTTGTGTTTTATTCACTGTTCTTTGCCGCTGTGACCTTGGACGTCGTTTTTCCCCCGTTTAAGCCCATTTACGCAGAATACTCAGTGACCCAGTGGACTTGGATTTGTTACATATCCATTTTCGGCACCATTTTTCCGTTTGGCCTATATTTTCTAGGGATCGACTACTTGAGGTCCACCAGCGCTATGATAACGGCGACACTAGAGCCCATAACCGCCGGGGTCATGGCCTATGTGTTTCTCGGAGAGAAACTTCAACCACCGCAGATGGTCGGGGGCGCGCTTGTGCTGGCTGCAATTCTCCTTTTGCAAGCGGGAAAAGAACGTGACTCGCTGTCGCCGGACGCTATAAGAAATCGCTAGAATGCGTTTGTTATAGTGCTCCGCGTTGAAGATTGCGGCGTTTTTCACATGAGCGGAGCGATAAGGTTGCCATTGCGAGCGCAGCGAAGAAATCTATACTCGTAAATAACTGGGATTGCTTCGTCGCGTTGCTCCTCGCAATGCCAGCGTTAGGTTTCGTACCTTTGAAGCAATACTTTAAGTTCTCCGCGATTCCCAAGCAGGACGGCTATAGTCGGAGCGTAATTTGGAAAGTTGGAACAAGTTCCTCAAAGCAGTAGTCGGCATTGCGCTAGTGCTCGCAGTGGGGACGGTCGGATATAAGCTCATCGAAGGCTGGACATGGTTGGAGGGCTTCTATATGACCGTGATTACGGTCACAACAATAGGGTTTAAAGAAGTCCATGACTTAACTATATATGGTCAGTTATTCACTATTTTCATCATTTTCAGCGGTATCGGGATGGTGGGCTACGTAGTGGTCACCGGCACTGCCATGGTGATCGGGGGTGAGCTAAACAAGGTATTGACGAGGCGTCTCTCCATGAAGGCAATCAAGAAAATCAAGGACCACTTTATTATATGCGGCTTTGGGCGTATGGGATCGTTTATTTGCGAGGAACTCCACATGAGGGGAATACCCTTCGTGGTTGTGGAGAGCAGGCCGGAAATTCAGGACAAGATAGTCCAGGCGGGTTACCTGCTTTCGCCCGGCGACGCTACGGAGGAAGAAACGCTTTTGAACGCAGGGATCAAGGACGCAAAGGGCCTGGTTTCTGTTCTCGATTCGGACGCGTCCAATGTTTATGTTGTTCTCACGTCGAGGGAACTGAATCCCGACCTGGATGTGATAGCAAGAGCCGGAGAAGAGTCCGCGCATAAGAAACTGGGTAGGGCGGGGGCCAGCAGAGTGATCAGCCCGTACAAAATAGGCGGGATGCGTATGGTCATGGGCATACTTAAACCCGAAGTGATGAATTTTCTTGAAGTAGCCATGGATCATAGGAAATTCGATATCGAGCTGGAAGAGGTCCGTGTAGCCGACGGATCTTATTACGCCGGTAAGAATCTGATTGACACCGATATTCGTAGGGAACTTAACCTCATCATAATAGCCATCAAGAAAAAAGATGGGCAAATGGTGTTCAACCCGGGACCGGCCACCATAATTGACGGTGGAGACACGTTGATAGCGATGGGTGAACAAAACAATCTTGGGGAGCTTGAAAAGAAGGCAAAGACGAACGACGAGGAATGAACGATCCACCCCGCTTTAGTTCAGGCTGCGGTTTCGAGAAGCTCAAGTAACCGTTAATTGTTTGACGAAGTAATTATCTTTACTCGTTCGTTATTTCAGATTTTTATGGTTATAGTCTCTGTAAATGTGCTAGAATCAAATTATGAGTAAATACCTTTTGTCTTTGGTCGGGTTGTTATTGGTGGCCGTGCTGCCGGCGACAGGGGCCTTTGGGCAGAATTATGACATTCGCGGCCAATGGGTCGGCAAGGCCAAGGGAACCATATTCGGGGCCGAGGGTAGCGTTACAATCACTTACCAACGCGGAGAAAATATCCAGGGCATAGTCGAAGGGAGCAACATTTTCGGTTCCGCCAGATTCGGCATAGATGGGAAAATCAGAGGAAACTACATCTTCGGGAATAAAGAAGGAAACACTTTCCAGGGCTATCTTTACCAAGACGGCACGATCCGAGGGTTGGCTCAAGCGGTAACCGGTGAAAAGTTCGATATCTTTTTGCAACGCCCTTACAACAATTATTGGGGCTCGCCTCAATCGGGGTCTTGGTAATTCAGCGCAATTTAGCTCTATTGGATTAATGAGAAGAACGACTGACCGGAACCCAGGCTATGGATGAGGTCCCGGCGGAGGAATCACACGCGCAAGAAACCCTTAGTTTGGTTGCTGATTTCTTTAGTAATAATAATTCTGACAGGCGCCTTACTAATTGTGCTGGTAAACTATCCGAATCAAAACAAAGTTCGAGGCTTGCTGGTAGATCTGGAATTAGCTAACCCGAATGTTGCCCGTTATGGCGAATTACGGCGTGCGCTTACCGGAGGATTGCCTCATGAGCCCGATTTGGGAAAGCTGGAGGTCGAGCTCGAATACATCCACTTTTCCCAATTGGCAGCAACACCGGGCTACGCAAAAGAATTCGATTTCCTGATTTTAAGCCCCCAGAGCTCCCCTTGGTATATGTACACCGGGCCCTCCGGAGAGTCCCTCCAACAGACCATGTCATTAGTGAGAAGGCTGATCCTAGTGGACAACAAGCCTGTGTTAGGTATCTGCGGCGGCCACCAATTCATGGCTCTTGCTTTCGGAGGAACAGTGGATCTAATAGATCCCGCGTTTGTAGGAAAACTGCCCGGCAGATATCCAAAAGAGGCTGTGGCCGAACGTGGTCTCGTGGCTTTGCAAACACTGAAGCCCGATCCTATCTTCGATGGCGTAACCACTCATCCAGGGATTTTCCACGTAATGGAGAGTCACTACGATGAGGTCAAGTCGGCGCCGGCCCCTTTCGTTAATTTGGCCAGAAGCGATCTCTCGGAGATCCAAATCATTCACATTCCGCAGAAAATTGTCTATGGAATGGCCTTTCATCCGGAACAGGCGCCTGACAAAATTCCGGAGGCCTGCGCCAACTCTACAGACGGCAAACGACTGTTGCTGAATTTTGTGAAGATGGTGAGAGCCCGAAACAGCTAAGTAGTGTCTCCCCGCGGGGTTTTCTTCTAGGACCGGAAAGCCTCAGCCCACGGAGCCGGAGGTCGCCTTTGCCAAGGAACCACGGGGCGGTAGCGGAGTCGTCATCCGGTATCTACAAAGCCAAGAGAATAGCCGAGAACGTCATTATCTTTTTCAATGCGAATTAATCTCAAGGGAGTCGGCATCATGGACGAAATCGAAAAAAGTGTAATCCGTATGAGGCATTGGATAGATCATAATAAAGATCATCTTGACGGATACATCCAAGTGGCGGATCTTTTGGAACAACACAATCAGAAGCCGGCCGCAGTCAAGCTCAGAGAGGCCGTGAGGCTAGTTGAGGAAACGAACAAGATATTTGAGGACGCCATTTCCCTGTTGCCGCAAGTCAAAGCGCCTGAATCCAGGCATTCCCATGGCGACCACAAGCACGGGCACGGGCATTCGCACTCGCATGTCCACGAAGACAAAGGCTCTCACACGGAGTAGGGCTGGAAACGGCTCCAATTTGTCCCCTTCGGTAGGGAACACCTCGTGAACCGCGGCATGGTGAACCCATTAATTCCCGAGAGCATCTAAATAGGGGAGAAAATCACATGCGTGGGAGGAAAACAAAATGGAGCTTATGCCTATAATCGGTATCGGGGTCGTTCTGTCGGCCGGTTTATTACTGGTAATTGCGGCCGTGCGAGAGAGCAGAGAGTCGAGCGAGAAAAAGGATGCGCATGCGGCCCCACTACAGTGCGCCGAATGCATTGGATCTGACGATCCGTCGTGCGCTTCGGCATGCGGAATGCCTTCCTGATCCAAAGTCTCCCGGATTACTTTCGCCTCCCGACCAAGTCAATCCGTTCGCTCCCCGTTCCGGGCTCCCCCGCCGAGGGAGGGCCTTTGCGGAACTATGGCGCATCGAGCCGGGGCGTTCCGTCTCGCGAAACCAGACCTATAAAAACAAAAAGGCAAGAGTCTCAAAGGTGAAACTCTTGCCCAGTATTCAGTATACCGTCACCGGAAGCCTACTACCAGCGGGATCTCCCGCCACCGCCCGAATCGCGTCTTCCGCCGCCACCACCACTTCCACCGCCGCCGGAATTCTTCGGACGGGCCTCGTTCACCTTGAGGTTCCGGCCTTGAACATTCTTAGAGTCCAGTTCCTGAATGGCCTTCAACCCTTCTTCCCGATTTCGCATTTCGATGAAACCGAATCCGCGGGAACGACCGGTGAATTGGTCAACGATGATCTTGGCAGAGTCCACCACCCCGTACTCCTCAAAAAGACCTTTGAGGTCGCCCTCGGCCGCATCGAAAGACAGGTTGCCAACATAGATGTTAATACTCATTCTCTACTCCTTTAAAAAAAGCACCCCACAATTTGTTTTCTCAGAGTGCGTTTAAATTTGGGAACAAGGGCTCTTTGTGAACGGGGCTAAACCGGTTAGCATTACGGCGTGACGGTCCTCGGCACGGGCGCCTATGTCCTTCGTTTCTTAATCCTTGCATAACACCCGTAGTCCTGACAAGAGGTCGACTGGAGAAACACAAGTTAAGCTTCATTAAGCACATTAAACCAGGAACGTATCCTTGTCAAGGGATTTTCCTCGAGCGCATTCGGCTTCTTATCCGCCGCAAAGCGTCATTGTAAGCCTTTCGGGAATCCCGAAGGTCTTTCTCGTTGAAGACCTCGAAAGTCAATATCCCATCAAATTGCCGGTCTATTATGGAGACAACAGGATCCAGAACCCCGCTGGGCATTAGCGACAAGCTTTTGTGATCTCTTGCGCCCACCCCGTGCAGGTGTATCACTCGAGTTCGATCAATCCAGGACTGAATCCAGCGCATGCCGGGCGCTCCTTGTTTCCAGAGGTGCCCAACGTCAAGGCACGCCGAGGTCGGCAGCGCCTCCAAGATCGCGTCCATCATTTCCGGAGCCTGGGTCTCCAGGTTCTCCACGCAAATCTTCTTCCAATCCCCGATTTGGTCATGGAGAATTCGGAGGGAGGAAACAGATTGGCGCAGCCAGTCCTTAATTGTCAAGTCAGGAACATTTGCTTCCAAGTGCACAACGAAAGCTTCAGGCGTCAACGGCGCTACAGCACGGACAACGTTTAAGGCCCTGCTCAAGCCTGGGTTGGGGCCGGCGAGCCCCAAATCCAATGGAAGATGAACGGTGTAGGTGAGATCGTGGCCGGCGGCCAGGCTAACAAGTTCTCGAACTTCCGCTGGTTGAGGCAAATCTGAACCGTCTTCTGCGGCCTCGAAGAGAACAATCTCGATGTCCTGAGCATAGCCTGCCAGTTTCCTGACATTTGTCAAAATATCCGCAGGGTAAGTGTACGAAGTGGCGCCTAATCTGATCATGGTTTCCCTACGGAGATTATCAAGAACACAGTCTCACTGAGTTCACATAAGGCACCAAGAACATCGCCGTTAATCGTCCCGAGCCTGCTCTCCGCAAATCGTCTGAACCACTTGGCCGCCAGAAACGCCGCCGCCAATCCCAGCAAACCTGAGTAGCCCGAGACCACCGCCGCTACCACGGCTATCGCAGCAGCGATCTTGACCGAATCTGGACTCAAGTTGGGCATGAATTCCGCCCCAATACCTTGATCTCGGTACCGGGTGCCGAAAGAAGCGACCACCATGATTCCACGGCCAACCACAGGGGCGGACAGCAGATAAACCGGGCTTCCGGAATAGCAGATTGCGGAAGCTTTCAGTCCGATTAGAATGAAGAGCGCCAAAGCTCCAAAGGCGCCCAGCCTAGAGTCTTTCATAATCTCGTTGCGACGCTCAGGCGAGGCCGCACAGGCCAGAGCGTCCCAGCAGTCGGACCAACCGTCCAGGTGGAGGCCACCAGTGACTACAATCCATACTGATAAAACCAGAAGCGCCTCAACCGGTGGAGAGAAATACGACGAAAAGACTACTTCAAAAAAAACCAGGACAATCCCAATCCCTGCCCCAACCAAGGGAAATGTCCAAGCCGACCGGGCAATTTCCGGTATGGAAGGGTAAGGGTCTATATCGGGCCGTATTATGGTTAGAAAACTAAGAGCGACTTTGAAGGTTCGTAACATACTTGTGCCTATGGGATAGCTTGTCTCGGTGGAGCATGGGTGTTAACACAAATGCTGGCTTCTTGCGATTGTTGACGGATTTCGTCTGGCCCTTGCTCCTCCCGTCCATGGGGGGCAACTTGATGGTCCGGAGGGAACCTTAGTACACTGTTGCGTAAATACGGTTATGTGTTCTTGTAGGACGTAACGACTTCGCGAACTGCGCAGAGCACGAAAAGGCCTCGAACGATGCGGTTCGCGTAGGCGCCTCATCCTATGACTATGCATGACCGTATTTACGAAAACCGGTAATTAGGTCAACGCCCAGAGCCGGTCGCAATAATTAGACTTTTTGGGGAGGGGTTCGGGGAGGGACTTTTTGCAAAAAGTCCCTCCCCGATGGCCTATTCCTAAAAATTCCTAAATTCTTGCGATCTTCTTAAACAGCCCGCTGCGCCATTCGCCCGCGATGATCTCCCGCTCAGGAACGAGACGATGCTTTCTCGCCGTTTCCTTGATCTCGGGCCATTGTTGATCGGTGATTCCTGAAACAATGAGATATTCTTCAAAGAGAGACACAAGCTTGTCAGCGTTCTTATTGAAAGTATTGAAGTCCAGGTTGGCCGTGACCACGGTGTAGGCGCCTTCTGCGGCGTCCGCTGGTTCGGTTCTGAAGTCGATTTTACCTGACACCTGATTAAGCTCGGCATTCTTGATAGCGGATCTGAGCGCCACGGGGTCGTTATCAATGGCTGTAACCGGGGACGCTCCCAGTTTGAGGCCGGCGATGGCCAGAATACCGGATCCGCAGCCCACATCCAGAAGAGATGGCGTCGAGGCCCGTGAAGCGCTGAGCGCCTGTTCCAACAAAACCAGGCAGCTTTGAGTTGTTTCGTGGGTACCGGTTCCGAACGCCTCCGCCGGCTCTATAATTATGACATGCTTTCCCGGCTGGGAAACCGGCAGCCATGGTGGGGTTACAATCAGACATTCGCCGATTTCCATGGTCTTAAAATTGTCTTTCCACATCACAGCCCAGTTCTCTGATTTGACGACGGTAATTCGGGGAGGGGTTATCTTCGGGTCCGGGAACAAATGGCCCAAAGAATCCAGGTATGAAGTCAGTTCCTGGTTAACGGAATCTTTTAATTCATTCGGGAAGAAAGCTTTCAGCGTGGCGCCGTTTTCCAGAGGCTCCTCGATCACGCCAAGGCAACCTAGCTCATGGAAAAAATTGGATACAGGATCGGTAAGTTCTTCAGGAAGGTCAACCTCGAACTCCACCCACTCGTTCTTTGATGATTCCAAACATGCATCATTCATAATGCTATTAATCTCTTCATTCCTCATTTTTTTGAAAGAGAAGTTCCCGGGCCGAGGAACGGGAACGAGGAGTTCGTCAGTATTTATAATCTCATTTCTTTGATTTCTTCGTCTTGGGAGGGGATGCGGGAGCGGCGTTCTCTTGTTTTTTCAACAGCTCAACGATCTCGGAATGCCCTGCTTTGTCGGCGCAGTCCAGCGCAGTTTTCCCTTCGCTATCGGTGAGCGTAATGTTAGCGCCCTTCTTGAGCAGGATGTGGACAACATCCTTGTTTCCGGCGCATGCGGCCAAGATCAAAGGCGTAGCAGTATAATTCGATTCATCGGAATAGGTTTCGTTTACGTCGGCCCCTTTATTGAGAAGGAGGTCAACTATTTGCGGATGTCCGGCCGATGCTGCGGCCGGTAAGGCACCACCCATGTCGGCCCCCAGAGCCACCAGCAATTTGACTATGTCCTCCTTGCCGGCTTCCGCTGCCATCATTAGCGCATTTCCGGGGCCGGCTCCCTTGGAAAGCAAGAACTTCACGACTTCAAGATGTCCTTCTTTTGAGGCCGCCATCACCGGATTTAGTTCAAATTCATCCTCCATATCCAAGTCGGCGCCTTTCTGAACCAATTGCTTTACGAGGTTCAGATTCCCCATCTCTGAAGCGTTTATAAGTTGGTATCCGGGGCTATTGTCCGAAAGATAGGATTTCAGAATATCAAAAGTTTTGGCGCACTGTTCTTCTCCATCGAGCTTCTGTTCAAAGACCGTTTTCAAGGCAGTGTAACCGAGGCTATCCTTCTTGTTCACGTCGGCTCCTGCCAACAACAGCGCCTTTGCGATATCCGGCGAGCATTCGCGAGCGGCCGCTATGAGGGCTGTGTCTCCTTCTGAGTTTTTCAGGTTGATATTGGGTCCGGATTCCAGCAGAAACTCGACTACGTCGGTATGCGCCGAGGAGGCTGCCAGAATCAGAGCCGAATTAGCTTCACCGTCTTGATAATTCAGCCAAGCTCCTAACCGGACAAGGTTCTTAACCTCGGGGAGATTTCCCCCTGCCGAAGCGGGCAGAAGGCTTTTGTTATATTCCCCGTGCTTTTTCAGCATATCGACCAGTTCGGACAGATTTTTTTCGATGGCTATGTCGAGAGCGGTTTGGCCGGTATTATTCTTCATGTCGGGATCGGCTCCATTGTTAAGCAATAGAGCGGCAGTTTCCCGGGAACCCGACGCGACGGCGAAGATCAAAGGCGTATTTCCGCCGGCGTCCCTGGAATTGATCAGAGCGCCCAATGATAGCAACAGCTTCGCCGCATCTACCTTGTTTTGTTCGGACGCCTTCATCAATGGATTTATTCCGGATTTGTCCGACGCGTTTGCAGTGTCGGCAGACTGGGCCAGTTTCTTAATATCATCCAAATTCCCGGATTCCACCGCAGCCAACAGCTTCTTAGCCGTTTCCTCGGACTTACCGGGGCCCACGATCAGATCGACCACAGCAGTCTGTTTCTTGTTTTGGGCAAGGTCCAGGGCCGTCCACCCATGCTTCTTGTCCCTCATTTGTAGCCCGGCGTTGCTTGCCAGGAGTAACTCCACCACCTTGGTCCTTCCCTTGGCCGCAGCGAGCATGAGGGCTGTGTTTCCTTCTCTGTCTTGAACGTCTATCTCCAAGGTCTTGGTTTTCGGAGGTGAAGCAGCCTGTTTCTTGGAGTCCTTGGCCGCCGCCAACACACTGGCCAGGCTTCTGTAGTCCGTATGTCACTATTTCCCTGTTTTCAAGCAACAACTTCACCAGACCGTCTCTGCCTTCTCGTGACGCTTCCATCAGAGCGGTTGATCCCCCTTGGTCGCGCAAGTTGGCGTCCGCCTCTCTGTCCAGGAGGATTTTTGCCACATTATCGTGTCCCAGGTAGCAGCTCCAGAACAGAGCCGTCTTCCCGTGGGCGTCAACGGTGTTCACATCCACCCCTTTATCCAGCAGGTCCGAAATCTTCTTGGCATTTGCCGACTTGGCCGCCTGAATGAAGTCACCTTTCGGATCACCTTGGGCAAAGGCGGGGACGCCGACACAGACAATGGCAAGACAAATCAAGGAAATAGTGGAAGCTTTCATCGGTCCATCCATTTGTCGGAATTGACGGTAGATAGCTATGTCTCTGATAGTTATCAAATTTGAAAGCAAAGGGGAAATAAAAAGTGAATTCTCCAGCTTGCTCCGCAAACTACGCAATGCGCCTGAATGATAATATCTGGTCGAGCGCAATGAGGTGTCAAACCGTAAAGGCCGATTGACGGCGGGGCTGGCGGCGCCTAAAATAAAAAATAGGTAGAAGCCGCCCCCCTTAGGGAATAGAGGTATCCAAGCGCTTCCACGGCTTTAGAACATGGAGCGCCGTGTTTATCCCGAGAAACTCAAGCGTAGAGCGGCTCGCAAACGGCTTTACATATTAGAGGCTCTCGATAAACGGATGAGCGCCGGCCGGAGGCCTCCGAAATACGATTTGCGCCTTCTAGAAAGTGATTGGGGGGAGTTCGACCTAAGAGGTAATTATTGCCCCACACATGTGTGTTGAGGCGCCGTTTGTCGCGATTAGTAATTAGTAACCAGCGAGGAAAGGAGGCGGCAATGCTGTACGAATTGACCGAGAAACTGGATAGGGCGTTAGGCTTTGGCCGAGCCCGAGCCCACTGTGACATTCCCTGCGGGATTTACGATCCGATCAAGGCCCAACTTGCTGCGCTTTCTGTAGTGCGAATGTTGGACCTTATGACCGACTTGGCCGCAACCCATGCGGAAAAAGACGTGGAATTTCTTAACACCATGATTCGGCTCGTGAACGTTAAAGAGGAACACGCAGAGGAGTGCAAAAGGGAGATCCGAGTAATCTGGGGGGATTATATCAAGGACAAGCACTTGGAAGAATTTCCTCAATTGAGCGGACTAGTCCACAAGATCATGGAATTGGGGTCCAAGACCAGGCAGACCGCTGATCGCACGATGGGTCTGGCGTTGGTGGACGCCATTAATGAATTTGCGGAGATTTTTTGGAAGACCAAGGGCGTTCCGACCAAGAGGGCGAAAGCCCCGTATGCGCCCGGGCTCGAGCTGGTCTATCCTCAACTGTGATGTTCAAAGTTCTCAGATTGACCGGCAATAGTCTTTTGCCTGAATACAGGGACGGGGATTATGTCGTGTTATCGAAAATCCCTGTCCTGATCGGCATGCTTGCCGCGGGAGACGTGATCGTTTTCGAGACGAAAGAATTCGGGACTGTGGTAAAGGTGATTGACGCTATTTCAACGGATGGGGCGCATATAACGGTAAAGGGGACGCATCCGTTAAGCGTTGACAGCGCACGTATCGGGCCAGTGAGTAGGAAAAGCGTGATTGGCAAGGTGATTTGGCACATCAGAAGGCCGAAGTAGGCTTTTTCTGAAATACAAAGTCGCGTGGTTGAGCCCTATCTTGTCCCCGTAGAGTGTGGCGCCTTACGGGAACCGCATCGTTCGAGGCTTCTCGCGATCGATGCGGTTCGCTAAGCTCAGCGCATCCTACAAGAAAGATACGACCGTACTTAAAAAATGGCGTACTAAGAAGGTAAACTCCTAGGTTTCTGCGGCCGGTTCCAGCCTCTCAGTCCGACTGATTTCCGATCTACGGAATCAGGACGATCTTCCCCTCCGCCTTACTCTCCATTATATGCCTGTGAGCAAGCGCGGCGTCTCCAAGACTGAATTCTTTTCCGATGATCGGTCGAAGGGTCCCATTTTCCAACCCTGCGCGAAGGGTGGCCTGAGTTTCGGCGACTTCCCGATCCGTGGCCATGAAAACCAATACGCCGAATATGGCGGCTTCTCGACTCATCGTGTCCCTGGGGTCTATCTCCACCGTTCCACGGCTGCCTATGACTACTATCCGTCCGCCGGTGTTAAGCGCCTTTAGATCCTTTCCCAAATTCACGTTCGCCAGCATTTCGATAATAATGTCTATTCCGGCGTTATTGTTGAAAGACTGAGCCAGCTCCAGATGGGAGGGCTCATGGTGGTTGACCGCAAAATGCACGCCCTGGGTCAATATTCTATTGACGCCCTCTTCGGCGCCCGCGGTTCCTATCACAGTCAAGCCAGCGGCTCTGGCTAGTTGCAATGTGGCTGTCCCGACTCCGCCTGTCGCTCCGTGAATTAAAACGGTTTCGCCCGCTTTTGCTTTTGCCTTGTGAAATAGGGCTCTATAGGCGACGTTGTATGGAACGCCCAATGCGGCTCCTTGCTTTGCGGAGGCATTATCCGGCAAACGGTGGACCTGACTCTCTTTGCATAGGGCTTGCTCGGCGTAAGTTCCCGTAAGCGAGCGGTAGACATAAACCCTGTCGCCGCGAGAGAATCCGGATACGCCTTCTCCGACGTCTTCTACGACTCCCGCTGCGTCTGTTCCGGGCGTGTAGGGCAGGGCGGGCGAAGCCGCATAAGCGCCCGATCTTATGTATGCTTCAACCGGATTGACGCCGACCGCTTCAATTCTTACAATCACTTCACCTTTGCCCGGCTTCAATTCCTGGACATCTTCCAGTTTCATGACTTCAGGATCGCCAAATTGATGTACTCGGATTGCTTTCATTTTGTAATTTCCTTGCAGGCTTTAATAATTTGCGTTTGCATGGAAGCTGAAGCTTCCGTTCATCCCCAGTATTTTTCTCAGTAACAGGTGTGCGCCCCACACTGCTTATTCGGAGCAGACTCTGCGAATTTACTTAAGAATCAGACCAAATCGTGTTCATGCCTTAATAGACCGCCATCAGGAGACCGGCTTCTTAAGCCTCCTAAGTTGTCTTTGGCGCAAAAACGGAGACGTATTCATGACCAAGGCTTAGGTCAGAGGGGCACTCAAGTAGGTTGCGGCGCCAAACGGGAACCACATCGTTAGAGGCTTTTCTCGACAGATGCGGTTCGCTTTGGCGCCACATCCTATAAAAATACGTAACCGAAATTGCGCCATAGAGCACTAAGGTTTATAGTACATCAACCGACCGGCAACAGGAGCTATTTCTTGAACCAATCCATTTATGCCGTCGGTGTCCATGGGTACGAAGGATTGGGCAAATGAGACGTTTTCTTCCAACTGAGCTACGGAATCGCAGCCCACGACAGCAGTGGTAATCGGTTGAGAAAGCGCGAAATGTAAGAACGGCTCCACGGACCTGAATGTAGATAATTTTTGAACCAGGCCTCGAAAATACACTTTCATGCCGATCACTCCCATGCCTTTTTTAATCGCCGCCGGAAGGACGGTATTAATGAATCCACCGTGAGCTGACTCTCCAGGATTGACCGGCATCAGCACCGTGTCGAAATCATATAGATCAAGCGCCCTGATGAGAATGGCCGGGTCATGATGACCCGTGACGCCGACGAATCTCACCATCCCCTTTTGCTTTGCTTCCGCAAAAGCCTCTATAGCTCCTCCTCGTCCAAATATCATTTCCAAATCTTGGTCTGTGCGGACGTCGTGGACTTGCCACAGATCAAGCCAATCGGCGTTCATGTTCGACAGAGTTTGACGTAGATGTCCCATCGCCCCAACCCGATCCCGAGCATGGGATTTGCTTGTTAGAAATACTTGTTTTCGTCTTTCTTGCAGGGCCAACCCGTAATAAGACTCACTGCCCGAATAAGCGCGAGCGGATTCGCAGTAGTTGATTCCCAAATCCAAGGCTTTGTTGATCAATCGGTAGGCACCCAGCTCGTTCCCGAATGTGCGAAGCACACCCTCGCCACCAAGTCCCAACACGGTGACTTCAACTTGCGTCTTGCCCAACATTCTCTTCTGAATTTCCACGTAAGGGTTCCTCCGGAGCTTGAGCTGAATGTACCTATAATCACTTGAAAGCCGCACGCGAGGTAAGGGCAATAGTTCACCGGGAAACCCCTTTTTGCAACTCCACTTTTCGCGGGGCCCGGACCCTTCCCCAAATAAAACAATATATTGGTTCATTAAATGGTGGTAACTGTCCTTCGATCTGATCTCTCAGCGGGTTGCGCCGGCGAACGCTTACAAAAAAGGGCGCCGACCAAAGCAAAAAGCCCGCATAGAGTGTGTGCTCCATGCGGGCCCGGTAGAAACCTTCGATTGGGGAGAAACTTATCTCATTCCCGCAGCCTCTTTTGCGGCTGTGAGGGTGTTCTGCATGAGCATGGCGATAGTCATGGGACCGACTCCACCAGGAACCGGCGTGATTGCAGCGGCTTTCGCCTTCACTTCATCATAAGCCACGTCGCCGACCAGCTTCCAGCCTCTTTCCGTGCCGGGAGCGTCCACTCTGTTGATTCCGACGTCGATGACGACCGCGCCTTCCTTTACCATGTCGCCCTTAAGATATTCAGGCTGTCCTATGGCGGCTATAATGATGTCCGCTTCGCGGCAGCGCTCCTTAAGGTTTTTCGTCTTGGTGTGGCACATGGTAACTGTCGCGTTATAAGTGCGCTGGTCCAGCATGTTGGAAAGCGGGCGTCCAACAATGTTGCTGCGACCGAGAATGATGACATCTTTGCCGGCGGTCTCAAAACCACCCCTTTTGATCAATTCGATAACCCCAGCGGGGGTGCAAGGGAGAAAACGCACTTCGCCGATGCAAATTAGTCCCACATTGAAAGGATGGAAACAATCAACGTCCTTCTCGGGGAGAATGGAACGCAGAATTTTGGCTTCAGGAATATGTTTCGGCAACGGCAATTGGCAAAGAATTCCGTGCAGTGACTTGTCTTTATTGTAGCCGTCAATCACTTCAAGGAGCTGGTCCGCGGTAGTATCCGCAGGCAGTTTGGTTTCCAGAGAATTTGATGCCGATGTATTCGCAAGCCTTCTTCTTGTTGGCGACATACACCTTAGACGCAGGGTCCTCTCCAACCAGGATAACAGCCAAGGCCGGTTCAAGACCTTTAGCTTTGAGCTTAACCACTTCCTCCTTCATTTCGTCTTTCATTTGTTGGGAGACTTCGTTACCGTTGATTATCTTTGCCGACATGCAATCCTCCTTCAAGTGATTCGATTTGGTCAAAAGGCTTTTGGCCGTTTTGAATGTGCAACCCTTGCACTGAACGAGATCAGAAAAGGTATATTTGCTTAGCGTTCTACTTCTTGATACGGCGGCGCCGGGCAAACGCGCCGTTTTCATCGCGTACCCCCACCCTACAGCCATCGGGTGGAGGCCGCCTCAGTTCCTACCGTTCATCAACCAAGTTGTCAAAACGAATAATCAATGCCGGAAGCCGCTCTAAGCAACGGCTTCCTGTCCGGGTAAAGATATTTCGCTTAAGCGGTCTCCGGCTCCAAAGCCTCAGCAATCTTTCTGATCGCCTCAAAAATCTCCGGATCATCGAGAGATGGAGGACGACTCTCCAAATCGGCTTTAGCTATTTCCTCCGAGAACGGCAGGATGCCCACCAGAGGGATTCCATCCAAGTTCTTGCGAAGGAACTCTTCCTGCTCCTTGTTCCTGACCTTGGACCCCACGGCGACAACCTTCGTCAAGCCGATGTCCTCGGTAAGTTGCTTCACCTTTGCCGCTGTCTCGATACTTCTGCGTCCGGGCTCCACCACAATAACAAGCCTGTCCACACCCTGGGCGGTTCCTCTTCCGAGATGCTCGATTCCCGCCTCCATATCCATTAAGACCATATCTTTTTGATAGAGCACCAGATGCGTCACCAGAGCTTTAAGCAGGACGCTTTCCGGACAAATGCAGCCTCCACCGCCCTTCTTGACTGTGCCCATGACGAGAACTCGGACCCCATCTTTCTCCCTGCCAAGAGCTTCGGGCAGGTCGTCCACTTTGGGGTTCATTTTGAAAAATCCACCCACGGTGCCGGGTTTCGTGCCCGTCCGCTCATGGATCAACTCCTCCATCTTGGCCACGGGCACGAGACCGGTAGTGTCAATTCCGAGGGCAGAGCCTAGGTTCGCGTCGGGGTCCGCGTCCACGGCAAGGACCCTGTACCCCTTTCGGGCCCAATACCTCGCCAGCAGGCTGCTCAAAGTCGTCTTACCCACTCCGCCTTTTCCGGAAACGGCTATTTTCATGATTTATCCTCATTCACGAAATTCAGTGTCTTCTCCTCAAGAAAATATGCCATTGGGCTCGGGAAAGGAAGGTTAGCTGCGGGCAGCCTTGATTAATTCGAGCACTGCCATCTGTCCGGCTACCGCCATGTCTTCCGCGCTGAAGAACTGATCGGCGGTCTCATCAAAGAGGACTGAAGCCTCCGCAGGAAATTCTTCATCGCCTTTCCAAAGAATGCTGGTAATGGGCAGAAAGGGGAAATATGGAAGCTCAAGGGCAGCGTCACCGGTTGCGATCAGCTTGCCCTTCAACTTTATGCCCGCCGACTTCATCAGCTCAGGATGGTTTCCGAAAAAACGGATAAGCACGTCCTTGGTGCGGCTGTTGAAAGCAGGCTCATAGAAATGGCCTTCCTTGAACTCCCGAAAATGCTTCAGTTTTCCGGTTGGATGTCTCCCCTCAGCATTATTCAGGTAATGCAGGGCCAATATGGCCATCCATATGGGAGCTTCTTCATCCGATTCTCTTACCGAGAACCTGTGGGTGTCAATGTTGAGCGCTATCGATCTGTCCAGGTGAGGCAGAATTATGGAGCGGCCTACGAGCTCCGCCCCTGCCTTGTGAGCGGTCCTACCGGGGTCTCTGCGGTCAAATATTTCCAGGCCGATTTCTACCGCCTGTTCATAATGTTCCGGCTGGGTAGGAAGTTCAGGTCCCGACAAATCTTTTATGTTAAGCATGGCGCCTTTCCAAGGCCTTAAATGGTGACTCTGCGGACAAGGTCCACGTTGTCCAGCGCTTCCAAAGCCGCTACTGACTCATCATCCGCTCTTGAGTCGGTGTTGAGGAACAGCAAAGCCTCACCGCCCTGAGCTTGCCTGGCAAATTGGAAATGGGAAATATTTATGCCGCGTGTCCCTAGAGTGGCTCCGACTTTGCCGATGACTCCGGGCTTATCTACGCCGTGGATGAGGATCAGTTGGCCGGATAGGTCGAACTCGCCTCTGAAAGCCTGATACCTGACCATTCTCGGCTCTGATCGGCCGAAAAGAGTGCCTTCGACCAGGTGATCCCGTTGCTCGGTTCCGACCTTGAAGCGCAGCAAAGACACGAAGTCTTCCCCTTTGCTCACTCGTGTTTCCGAGACGACTATACCACGTTCCAGGGCTACCACCGGAGCGTTGACCTGATTCACTTCGTCCAGCATGTTCGGAGTGAGCAAACCGGTAAGGAATGAAGTCGTAATCGGCTTCAATTCCATTTCAGCCACTTCTCCGGAATACTGAGCTTCTACGCTCTTTATGCCTGTCTGGATGAGCTGACCCAGGAAAAGTCCCAATCTCTGCGCGACGTCAAGGTAAGGTTTCAGTCTTACGAGGGCTTCACCCGATACCGCTGGGGCGTTAACGGCGTTGCGAATGGTGCCGGTCAAGAGATAATCCCGTATCTGTGAAGCGACCGCTATTGCGACATTGTCCTGAGCTTCCTGAGTCGCCGCGCCCAGGTGAGGGGTGCAGATTACGTTTTCATGCCCAATCAAGCGTGTCTTTCCCGGCGGTTCCACCGGAAACACGTCCAGGGCCGCTCCTGCAACCTTGCCGGATTCCAAAGCGTCAGCGAGATCCTCTTGGTTTATTACTTGCCCTCTGGAGCAATTTATTATGCGAACGCCCGTCTTCATCTTGTCCAGGTTCTTTTTGCATATGAGGTTTCGGGTGTCATCCGTCAGCGGCACATGAAGGGTGATAAAATCCGCTTCCCTGAAAATCTCGTCCACTGTCGAGGGTTTGACCCCCATTTGCTTTGCCTGGGATTCCGAAAGGAACGGATCGTAAGCCATAACGTTCATTCCGAGGCCCATAGCCCGGTCGGCCACAACCGACCCGATCTTCCCAAGCCCCACGATTCCCAGAGTTTTGTTCAAGATTTCGGTCCCGCTGAATCTCTTCTTCTCCCACTTGCCCTCTTTCATTGAGGCGTTTGCTTGAGGGATATTGCGTGCGAGGGAGAGCATCATGGAAATGGTGTGCTCGGCCGTTGTAACCGAATTTCCCCCCGGCGTGTTCATAACCACTATTCCGCGTTTGGAAGCCGCAGGTATATCCACATTGTCAAGGCCGGTGCCGGCGCAACCGACAACTTTGAGGTTGTCCGCTGCTGCTATAATGTCAGCCGTAACTTTAGTGGCGCCGCGAATCGCCAACCCATCGTATTGACCGATAACGGCCTTGAGCTCCTCTGGGCTCAGCCCGACTTTTACGTCAACTTCAATTCCTTTTGATTCCGCAAGGATTTTTGTACCCAACTCGGATAGATTATCCGAAATAAGGACCTTCACAATCAATTCCTCCTGATTCGTAATTTATCTTTTATTCACTAACGCCTGGCCCGGGGTTCGCCAACTCCATGTCCAATTCAATTGTCTCCATCATTCGGTCCCCTCGGTTCGACGCCTGGGAGTCATCCCTGGATCTACGGGAGAGAGGCCGCCTTTTGGCTGGACCGCTACTCTCAACGCGGTTCAATCCCGGGCTTTTCTTTACACGGAGTATAAGCCGGCGATGAATTTAGATGGAGGAACGGTCCCAATGGTAAACGATGGGCCGGAAAGTTGGTGTCCGGAGTGTCGTTCACCCTGCGGGCGCAGGAAAACTATTTTTCGAAATAACGAATTTTTATCAAGCTGACAAGGATATGTCAAGTCAAGTATTTAACACCGGCCAGGGTAAGCCTTCACTTGTGCGAACAGGATGTTTCGGCTCGCCCGCAATGACGCTCTCACATGTCTTCGCTGGACGCGCAACGACAAAGCAGTCCAAAAATTTGGCGTCCCCGAACGAAAAGTGATTGGCCGGGCCATTGGACCGGGTCACATCAAAAACGCCGCCAAGGCCAGGACCACTACTATCAAAGCCGCCAAGGGAGGAGCTTCAATAGGCGGTGCGTAATCAAGGTCTTCCTCATAGGGCGCGGCGCTTACTGTCGGCTTAAGAAAACGGTCGGTCACGGCCACAACCGGGCTAACGCCAACAGGCGGATTCGGAGAAAATACGATTTCCGCATTGGGAATCTGTTCCTGAGATGAGGGAGACGGGAAATCCCCGGCTTGCTCTTGCAGGCGCCTTTCCTGCTCAGGCGTCAGAAGAATTTCCGCCGCGGGGATGACTTCCACGCGACCAGGCTTCCTCTGTTCAGCGTCATCGTTTTGATCTGGAGCGCTGAAACGCAACGGAGTCGGTTTTTTCATGAATTTTGTATAATCCGGTTTGTTTTTCTTATTCATTGTGTCCCGGGTGACGATTCTCGCTTTTTTTCTATTTTCTCAAGCACTTCCACAGTCAAGGCTTCCAGGTCTTTACTTCCCTTACTGGCTGGGGCCATTGAAAATATCGGTTGCCTTAGGGCGTTGGCCTTATCAAAAGTGACGTCCTGCCTAATCACGGTCGAAAGCACATGCGGAGAATAGTTTGCGTTAAGTCCATCTAGTATCTGACGGCTAACGGAATAACTTCCATTATAGTGATTAGCCACAATACCTATTATGGGAATTACGTATCGATAAGTCTTTGTAATGTCATGTATCGAATCAAAGAGATACTGTAACCCGTAAAACGAGTTGCCATCCAGTTTAACAGGAGCCAGTAGGAAATCGCAAGCTAAAAGTATATTTAGGCTTGTTAAATCATAAGATGGAGGAGAGTCTATGACTAATATATCGTAATAGTGAAGACTTCTTATGAGTTCTACTGCCCGCCTGAATCTGTACTCGCGCTCAGGCTGCTGAAACAGCATTAGATTGAGAGAGCACATGGAGAGATTCGCCGGCACGAGGTCCAGATTCGGGGTCACCTGATACTTTAGATCGGCTACGGAGGCGGTTTCTCGTTTAGAATCCGGAATGAGGATTTGCAGGAGAGTGTTGTTGAAATCAGCCGGTTCTTGCCCCAAGGAAGTGGTCATGTGGCCCTGGGGGTCAGCGTCAAGCGCCAAGGTCCGGTAACCCTTTTCGGCAATTCGCCAGGCTAGATTTGAAGAAATAGTGCTCTTGCCCACTCCTCCCTTCATGTTGAATACGGCAAGAACTACCGGAGCCGCTTCAAGCGCCGGCCGGGCTTTGATTAAATCTCGAATGCGTTCTATATCCTCATAGGTGTAAATTCTGACGCCGCTCTCATCCCGCTGAGAATCGGGAATCATGCCGTCACGCTCATAATTGAGCAACTGTTCTTTTGAGACTCCCAGTATTCTAGCCGCCTCAGCGGGTTTGAAGGTTCGTTCCAGCATTTGAATTCCCCCGTGTCGCTTAACCCCCCTGGATTCGAAGTTTAAGGTCCACCAAATTAGGGCTTTTAGTAAAGGGCAAGGCCTATGTCAAGTGTTTTCGATCCTGGGTGGCCACAGACGAAAAGGACCTCCCACGGCAAGATTCGAGTTGAATGAACTCGTGACCGAATTCATGAGACACAGGCCTCTGAGTCGATGACCTACGAAATAACGTCAATTAATTTAATCTACAACACAATATTATTGACATATCACTTGAATAATGCTATTCAATATAAAAAATATACGAGGGGATTTGCAATGAACCTCAAGCGAGCGTCCATCGTCATATTCAGTCTGTTATGTGTTTTGAGTTCCGTTCCGGCTCCTTGCGAAAGGACCATGTATTTGAACCTGTGCCAAGAAATTGTAAACTCGGCTCGCTCGTACGAGGCCAGGGCCACTTTTCACGCCCGCGTGGCAAAGAATGTTCAGATGCAAATTGAAACCATGTCCAGGCTGCCAAAAGACCAGGCCCAAAGCACAGCAATAGACAATTTGTTCACCCAGTACCAGACGAAAACCGCGTGTTGGAAACCAAATATCGCGAATTGTATCGCCAGGCGTCCGACGAAGCCAAGCAATGTATGAAATCCGCTGAATAGACCCTCTCTCCACACTGCACGATTCATTGCACGAACGGCGCAATGAATCGTGCAGCTTCCATCCCTGAACTTCTTACGCTCCCTCCCATTATTTTGCTTATGGGCTTGCGCTCCTCTCCAGCTTCAATCCGTTTACTGGAAAAAGGCTTGGCGATTCCTAAAGGTCCAGGCAAAGAGGAATGACCGCATCCTTCGAAGCATGGGTGAGAATGTGAATTCTATCCTGCGAAAGATAATGCTTACGGAAATCTAACGCAAAGTTGCTATAATACATAAACTGCTCCTGAGTTCATCGTGATTCGGTGTGGGGCGCACTCTCGGTCGTCGGCGCAAGCGGGGAAATTCGCTTAAGAATCAAAGGAAGGGGCATAAGATGATTTGTCCGGGCGACTTGGTACAGGATTGGATAGGAAGAGGAGGGATCGCTCTTGGTCCCTGTGACCCGCCTGCCGGAGAGGAGCTCGATCATGATCTTGAGCGCGTTCTCAGGCACTGGGGAGGACGCTCCTCTTGGTGGCTAATCGCCCTTTGCGCAGGTCCGGTAGTGAAAAGTCCGGATGTAGCCACAGCTTCTTGGGGACCGGCAAACAGGCTAGTGCTTGAGTGGGCGATGAAACGGGTAGACCATTCGGTCGCTCAGCAAATGGCCTCACTATCGCAACATTACGCGAACGGACAGGCTCTGTCCTGCAAGGAGACTGGACGGGCGCACTAGACTCAGCCGCGCTTAGCGTCCTTTGGGCGTCTTCGACGCATAGGCCGAGTGAGACAAGATTGGAGGCCTGCGACTCTTGGCAATAGGCGCCTTCCTGAATCCTGCGTTCCGGGTCGGCAGAAATCGCCGCTTTTGGTGGGCGCTCTTCATTCTCATACAGGTTCATGACGTAGCTCCGGCGCTTTGAGAGATCGCAGCCCCCAGACCGTAGCGGCTGAAGCGGGTCGAACGGATTGAGGTTGACGATCCTATTTTCTGATTATTCTCGCTGTTGCCTGAGCCCTGGATGCGTCATAAAGCTAATAGAACCGCAATGACATGCCGCTGAACGATTAGCTCTCAAAGTTTTTTCTACGGAGGGTATCTTCATGAAACCAGGTTTCCTAATTTCTGTGGGATTCCCACTTCTATTTGCAGTTATGGCTTCGTTCTTCTTGGTGATTGGACTGCGAGGCATCGTTTCCAAGAGGCCGTTCGTGATCTCCGCCAGATGGTTGCTTATTCTCGTTGTGCTCGGATTTGCTCCGGGAATGCTCCAGTCCCTGCAGTTTCCAAGGATCACCGGCGAACCCGGAATGCTGGTGGCTCTTCACCTGTTGGTCCCCATCATGTTGCTTGTTGTGCTCATTTTTTTGTATTTCACGCTCCGCGGGTACACGGCCTTTGGTGTTACCGACATCTCCTTTCGAGACGGATTGACGCACTCCTTGAAGAAACTCAATTTGCCGTACCGAGGAGACGCTCTCTATGGTGAAGCTGCCGACCCTTGGAGCCGATCTTCAGGTGGCTGTTCAATCATGGATAGGAACCGGCCAACTGAAGATAAAACAGCGGCAATTCAACACGACGCTGAGCGATATCGTGAAAGCAATGAACGAGTACTACCAGAGTGGCGCAGTATCAGAGATGAACTTAACCTGTTGCATATTCTATTCCATCATGGGAGTAATGCTTGCGCTCCTCGCCGGAGTCTTCTTGTTTGTTTTCAGATCAATCTTTTGAGAGAGTAGCAAGGGCGGATTCTTGGGCATCTGCGACCCCTGTGTCTAAATAGTCGGACGCGTGATCCGAAGGGGGGGAGGAAACTGTCCGCGGTTAGCGGTAAATAAGCTTGAGTCCCCGTTGGATTGCCTTTTTCAGGTCAAAACAGAAAGATTGGAGACTGCAGAAAACCGCAGAGCGGAACGTTGTTCCGCGGCAGTTGAAACGAGTGTGGCGCCTGCGCTATCTGGATCTTCAAAAAATTGGCGCAGACGGTCTTGTTCGTCCACGTCATCAAGATAATGCCTGAATTTGCCGGACCGGATTTTATGGAACTCCTATCAATTAGGGTTCATTTCGTCAAACAACTTTGAACACATTCTTCCGAGCTTTTCCTACGAACCGAGCGGGGACGCTTGAGCCGAATTCAGCGTTTTTCCTCCGGGACTTCTGCTTCTTTATCCACAACAAACGAGTTGAGCTCTTCGTCCTCGGAAGCCTGCCCACAAGCCGGCCTCGCATACGTCGACCACAGGTTTCAGAGCCTTGTTTCTCACGGCAGCAATTGCTGAGTTAATCTGGGCGCGGCGCAGCAACCTTCAAAGCGTAAGGGTTACCGTCTGAAAGATAGAAAGTAACCATTCAGTTTCGCGTGGTCTGCGATGGGCGCGGGAAGGCCCTTGAGTCACCGATTCCCCCAAAGTCCCAGTGGTGAAGATAGGTCGAAGGGTAAATTAAGGAGGTTTCAACGAGGGAAACAAGAGAAGGTATGGATCCGCTTTCGGATCGAGGGCCAGACGATCCAAGGCAAGCTTTATCTGAGTCGCCGGTTCACCGCCCAGCTTCTTGATGGTAACCGCTATCGTGGTCAGAATGCTTCTGACCTCCGCCCCCGCGTCGGTCACCGAACCGAAGCTCACTTTCCTGGCGATCACAGATGGCCTCAAATCTCTCTCAGCTAAATTGTTGTCCGCCGGAACCGCTTTATTGTCGGCCCAATGATAGAGCCGACGCTCATTTGCTCTGAAGATGTCCTGGATGCGACGGATGCCCAAATGCAGCGCAGGTAGGGCCATGACGCTCTTGATATCCTCCCGAAGGGAGGCGGCCCGACTGTAAAACTCATCATCGGATATAGGCTGACGGCGCAGCGCCATTGCCAGAGACAAGAGCGGGGCGGCTATGGCCACGAATGTCGCCACTTCCGATTCCTCGGGAAACTCCGTCTCCAAATCCTGGACCTCTCTCAGCAGATGGGCATAGCAGTATTGAATCTCACAGGGGACTTTGTTGTACGCCGCATAGCGGTCCACTACCAGCACGCCGGGCAAAGGGTCCATGCCGAAGACGGCCTGAGGGACCTTGGCGGAGCGGCCCTTGCCGAATTGAAAAACGCTCAGCTTCGGAGTGGCGAATAACCAAACGTACCCGTTTTTGCCATCGGTCCGCCAACTCGTCTCATCCGCATGCTTGACCGGCGCCTTGCGATATTCCGGGATGAGCTTGTTCGAAACTTCCTTAAAGAGACCAGCGCAGCGTTTGAACAACTGCCCAATGCTGCCCGCCCCGATGCCGAGAAACTCGCTAATACGCCCCATGGGAACGCCGTGGAGGTAATGCATTTCGACAGCGTCGGCTATGAGCTGATTACCATAAAGGCTTTTGGGCAGCACTCCCCGGGGCTGCGCCGTGACATTGCGACGACAATGCCGGCAATATCTCTTGGCGAGGCGAAAGGTGATCTTTTGCGGGCTTTTGGATGGGGTGTCTACGACGCTGCGCTCCGCCCATCCCTTGTTTTCGAGCGGGCGGCCACATTCCGGGCAATTTTCGCTTGTCAGTTCCACTTCCACCGAACGGTCAACAGCTTCTTCGTCGTGGCTCTTCCGACCGTTACCCTTGTGACCCGGCCGGCCTCCTCTGGGTTTATTCTCCTTCGGTTCCGTGTTCGGCTTAATCGGGACTTTGGACGACGGAGTGGAAGATCCGAATGGCCCATCCTCCACTTTGCGCTCCTGATAGCGCAACTTGGCTTGCAGACCCTTGACTTGCTCTACAAGTTCATCAATGCGTCGTTGCTTTTCGAGGCAGACCGGGCAGCCGTTTATCGCCATGACACAGGAACCTTGAATCCGTAATAGACCGTATAGTGAACCTACTACTCTCAAGGCTCAAACGCGAGAAAAAAATCTCACGTGCTGCCTAAGAAGATCCCCCAGGACGGCTCATGCCCCGCGTAACTGAATGGATACGATAGAAAAATTTATTGTCTTGACATTCATTGTTTGAGGGTGTAGATAAGTAAGTGTTACTTACTTAGATCGAAAGCATTGCTCGATATGAAGAAATACCTAAAGTCCAAGACAGTAGACAACGAAGCGACCCCTTCGGAGGCGCCTCCGCTCCAGGTTCCACCGGGGGGGCGCAAGATCATGGACGCCATGAGGTCGCTGCTTCACGAAAAAAACTTCGATTCCATCACAACCGCGGAAATATCCAGGGTAGCCGGGGTCAACGAAGCTCTCATATACCGATACTTTAAAGATAAGAGGGGATTGCTTCACAAGATTTTGGAGGAATACGTCCTGGTCCATCACCTTCAGACAAAACGAGACATGGATGAAGCGCAGGGGGCGTGTAACAAGCTCAAGAGCTTCATGAGAAGCACGATCTCCTTTCACAAAAGGAACCGTGTTTTTTCCAAGATACTATTGCTGGAGGTCAGGAATAATCCAGGATTCTTCGATACCCCGGCTTATTCTTTGGTGAGGAAGTACGCTCGATTGATCGACGAAATTATGATCGAGGGGATAAAGAACAAGGAAATCAGGGATGATATTCCCATAGCTGCGATGAAAGACGCAATTCTGGGCGGCATAGAACATGCCTGCCTCAAAGGCGTAATATTCGGTCGGGATCTTGACGAAGAATCTTTGGTAGGAAACCTTGCCGAGGTTCTGATTGCCGGGCTCGGCCGCAAAAGTCACCTGGAATCCGATAAACAGGGAGGTGAATAGCCGACAGGGCATTCTAAGAGATCCAAGACTCAACTATTAGTTCCAACCGGAGAAATTTTCACACAAAGTAATCATTCAGTTATGAGCCTCGAATGCGAGATTGCTTCGTCGTTTCTCTCCTCGCAATGACATTTGAACTTGTCTTTGCGAGCGTAGCGAAGCAATCTCCCCGCGTAACTGAATGGTAACCACACAAAGAGCTTTTGTGATTCCTGGAGCCCGGTGAATAGGGCTCCGGGAGGGGCATAGGCGACGAATAGGTTTGCTCGTTTGACGGCCACGCGAGAACCTTCGTCGATAACGGCTTGCTGCGCCCTTTTTCCTATATGAGACTTCTCGCCGTTTTTGGGCGCCCGGCGGGGGTCAATAACAGGAAGGGACTGCCGGCATGCGGAAAAGCATTAAAGAAAATAGAGGACGTGTCGCACCATGCATGACTCAATAGACACAACGCAGGAACTCTCTATGTTCAGAGAAATCGTTCACAGGGCGGCCAAGGAGAGAATTGCTCCATTAGCCGCATCAATTGATGAGCGTGGAGAATTCAATCGAGAGGTAGAGGCGCTCTGCTGGGATCTAGGTCTCATGACTCTGATTCTGCCGGTGGAGTTCGGGGGGCTGGAAAAAGACGCCGGATCGGCGCTGTGCGTCGCAGTAGAGGAAATAGCGCGATTTTGCGCATCGTCGGCCCTACTGATAATTATCCAAGCCGTGGGATCTTTTCCCATCGTTCACGGGGCGTCTCAGCAAATCAGGGAAGGAGTTCTTTCCAGGATTCGAGATAACCGCGAACTTGTCGCTTATCTGGTTACCGAGCCGTCAGGAGGTTCGGACGTTGCAGGTATAAAGACTACCGCTTTAAGGGACGGCGCGGATT
Source organism: uncultured delta proteobacterium (assembly GCA_963747865.1). Lineage (GTDB taxonomy): Bacteria > Desulfobacterota > Desulfomonilia > Desulfomonilales > Desulfomonilaceae > JBBSBY01. Next base: position 108,410 of record CAVVHK010000048.1, read on the forward strand.
ATGTGCTGAACGGGACGAAATGCTTCGCCACCAACGGCGGGATTGCTTCACTATATTCAGTTCTGGCGAGAACTAGGGAAGAAGATGGCGGCGTCGGCTTCTCTTTTTTCCTTGTCGAGAGTGACAGGCCGGGTCTAAAGGTGGGCAGGTGCGAAAACAAGCTGGGCCAGCGTGGCTCCAACACAACTGAAGTCTTTCTCGACGACGTGAGAGTGCCGGCTGTCAATCTGCTTGGAAAAGAAGGAAAGGGGTTTCTCTTGGCTATGAAAGATTTCGACATGTCGAGGCCGGCTGTCGCGGCCCAGGCGTTGGGGATCGCCGAAGGAGCTTTTGATACCATGGTGAGGTATTCGACCGAGCGGCGAACATTCGGCAAACCCCTTGCTGAACATCAGATGATCCAAGCCATTATAGCGGACAGCGGCATACTGATCGAAGCCGGCCGTGGACTGGTTTACCGAGCGGCAGCCCTTTACGACCGAGGAAAACGTAATACCCAGATCGCTTCAATGGCGAAGTGCTTTGCAAGCGACGCAGCCATGAAGATCACCACCGACGCTGTTCAAGTCCTGGGAGGATATGGCTACATGAAGGACTTTCCGGTTGAGCGCATGTTCAGAGACGCCAAACTTACCCAGATTTTCGAAGGAACGAATCAGATACAGCGAGTCATAATCGCTCGTGAAATCCTGAAGGATGCCGGCCTCACTATTTGAAAGTCGGCGCCCCGCGCAAAAACTCCTAATATATTGGCTTACTAAATGGGCTCAACCCTTTTCCGGCAGAATTTTCAACGCTTTGAGCTCATAACGCCTCGCAAGGTCAATCGGTAGGCAGCTCGAATGTTGCCGTGATTGTTAGAGTTTTCTTAAGGTGAGTCCGGGAGGGAACTTCTTTGCGCGAAAAAGCTTCCTCCCCATGAACGCTTACCACAAATCAGCTCAACTGTCTGCGTCTTACGCACAGGAGGTTAAGCCTTGTTCAAACTTAATGATGACCAGCGCATGATTCTGGAAACGGTTCGTAGAATCGTGGCCAAAGAAATCCGGCCCAAAGCGGCCGAACTTGATCAAGCAGGCGGCTTTCCTCAGGTACGCGATCGATGTGTTCGCTGAGAACGGCCTACTGAACCCTCTTTTACCGGCGCAGTACGGCGGCGTGGAACTGAGCGTCCTGATGTTGTCCATGATCCTGGAGGAGATAGCCGCAGTCTCCGCGTCATCCGCTCTTCTGCTGATCGCCCAATCAGACGGTACGCTGCCGATCCTGCATGGCGGAAGCGAGGCTCTCAAAGAGAAATACTTGAGGCGTCTCTCCGGGGAGTCAATCCAGTTGACCGCCCTGGCCGCAACCGAACCTTCGGCGGGTTCCGATTTGATGTCAATGAAAACCAAAGCCGTGCGCAGAGGCGATACATACGTCGTGAACGGCCAAAAATGTTTTATAACAAATGGATCGTTGGCGGATTTCTTCGTACTCTACGCCTATACCGATTCCTCGAAGGGGCCCCACGGTATCAGCGCTTTTGTTGTGGAGAAGGGCTTCCCGGGGCTTGTGTACGGAAAGAACGAAAACAAGATGGGAATGCGAGGTTCGGTCAATTCGGAGCTGTTTTTCGAAGACATGGAAGTGCCCGCGGAAAATCTTGTCGGACGGGAAGGAGATGGGTTCACTAATCTCATGAAAACACTCTCAATGAGCAGGCTCTTTTGCGCCTCCCAGGCCGTGGGAATCGCCCGAGGAGCTTTGAATGAAGCCGTAACCTATGCCCGTGAACGGGTGCAGTTCGGCAGGCCCATATCCGCTCTTGCGCCGATTCAATTCATGGTGGCAGACATGACGGCCGCTGTGGAGTCCGCAAGATTACTGACTCACAAAGCGGCCCGACTACTTGACGATGGAGCCGCAACCGGCGCAGGGACTCTTGCGGCAATGGCCAAATGCCTAGCGTCGGACACCGCGATGCGGGTCACCACGGACGCAGTCCAAATCCTGGGAGGTTACGGGTACATGAAGGACTATCCAGTGGAGCGAATGATGCGGGACGCGAAGCTCACTCAGATTTACACCGGAACAAATCAGATCATGAGGTTGATCGCGGGCCGTGATCTGCTGCTTGCGCGGTGATCTTCAAGTCGGCTGCGGAGATTTGCATGAAAGTGTAGATTGAGGCAAACGTCTTCTTAATCGTTCCCAGGCTCAGCCCTGGGAACGAATACCTAGATGCTCCGCCTCTCACAGTGAATAGAGGCCTTATAACCAACCGGTTGGGCGCCCCATATTGAGCGGAGAGAACGACCTGAGACCATTCCGGTAATTTGATGACTATGCCCGGAAGACACGCAGGCTGGAGCTTGAGAACGAGGGAGAATATGGCGCGCCGGTTCCAGCGAAAATCGGACTCAACTATTCAAGTCCGGGCAAGGCGCTGAAATTCAACCCGAAGGCCCAGTCTTTCCATCAGCTCCGACATCCTCAGATATTTTAAAAATCCCCGCCAGACGCAACCGATTCATCATCCGTCGATGATGCCCCCCCTCCCAGTAGATCCTGCCACACCTCCGGCACTCACGAAAAGACTCAACGCTAATCCGAATCTTCTCGGGAACTCTGTCGGCAAGTTGTTCCCGATTAGCTGTGACGACAGGTTCGTCGCATATCAAACACCGGCTGAGAAACAGGTCTGGATCAGGCGTGATATGGGCCTGCTCCAACGCTTCCTTGACCTGCTCAAGAGGAGTGGTCCCAGTGATAATCAGAGCCAGGGGAAATGTCTTGAATTTAGCAGTGGTCACAAAGAACCTGCCAGGTCCAGGGGCCCGGCGCGGATATGCAGCGGGAAAGCCCAGGACCCGCAGCCACTTTGCCATTCCTCCCAGCATACCGTCCACGTCGAAAGCGGAAGATGAGGCGAGCATGATGAGAACCCACATTACCTGGATCGTCAGGCGCGCCTTGGCGCCGGCTTAGTACAGCCTTTCATAAATACGGTCGCAGATTTTTATAGGATGTGGTGAGCGAAGCGAACCGCATCGATCGCGAAAAGACCTCGAACGATGCGGTTCCTGTTTGGCGCCGCATCCTATGTGACTGACACCCCGACAGCGAATTTACGAAATCGTGTACTTAGTACAACGTGATTCCGCCGCTACAGGATCTCTTGTGGGTTCGAGGGCCACGACGCCAAGACGAGACGTTAAACTACCGATTCTGCCTTGACCAAAATTGTGCCATAGAGCACTAAGTTCGGGTCACTGGGGGTTCAGCTCGTCAAACAACTGTGAACACAATCTCCCAAGCTCTTCCTCGGAACCGAACGGGGTCGCTTGGGCCAAATCCAATATTTTCTCTTCAGAGACGCCGACCTCTTTGGCCACAAGAAACGAGTTGAGCTCTTCGTCCTCGGAAGCCAGCCCACAGGCCGTAACTTGCCCGATAAGCGCGCCGTTTCGGACGATGGGGGCCACAAGCCGGATCAAGCCGGCCTCGCATACGTCGACCTCGGGTTTCAGAGTCTTGTTTATCACGGCCAGCATGACGGTATTAGTCTGGGCGCAGATAAAGGTGAGAGCATCGCGGTTTTCCCGGATCGTTTTACATAATGGGTATCGTTCAGAAACGCAAAATAGCTGACTTCCTGTCTTGTCGGTCAAACAGGCCGGCATTTTCGTGTCCGCGGCGAATCTTTTGAGGATTTCTTCCCATTCTTCTTTGGTTTTTAGATCTAAAGGCATGATGTGTCACTTTCTATTAGCGTGTATATAAGTAAGCAGCGCAATGGTTTCATAAGACTTGGGCCCGAAGGGACGCCGGTTCGTCTTCAGAAAGGCGTTCACGAGGCCGGGGCCTGGATAATCCGTGACTGAATCTAAGAAACAGACGGCTTGGGCTCAGGCAGCTTCACCAGGTAGGCGCCTGAGAGGCTTTCCAGGAGCCGGGCTATTTCTTCAAATTGGCCGGAGGCGGCGAGCTTGGAGGAGTTCATACCTGTATTGTCCACCTCTGTGGGGTCGGCCCCGGCTCCGAGCAGAACAAGCGCCACCAAATTCCTGCCCTTGAACGCTGCTTTCATCAGAGCTGTGTTCCCAAATACGTTCCTATGGTCGACTTTGGCCCCTCCGCGAAGCAAGAGCAACACTAAATTCGCGTGTCCCCCGAAAGAGGCGGCTATAAGGGCAGTATCACCGTACCGATTGATGGTGTTCACATCCGCCGCATGCGTAAGCAACAGAGCTGCGACCTCAAAATATCCTTTCTTGCAGGCCCGCATAAGCGGAGTGATCCCGTTGGCGTTCGCTGCGTTAACATCGGCGCCGTACCTCAGGAGAAGTTCTGCGATCGCCACGGCATTCGCTCCGACAGCAAAGAGCAACGGGGAATTATCCTCGCCGTTCCGGGCGCTTGGGTCTGCTCCGGATTCGAGAAGCCTTTCGACCACATCTACGTGACTTTCCGCAGCGGCAAGTATGAGAGCCGTGTTGCCCAAAGGATCCCTTGCTTCGACATCCGGTCTACCGTGAAGCAGAAGCTCCACCACATCAGTGTGGCCCTTGTGGGCGGACCGCATCAAGGCCGTCTGACCTTGCTTGCTGCGAACATCTATGTCTATGCCCTTGGTCAGAGTATATGCGACCATTTTGGCGTCCCCCTGGCTTGCCGCATGCAAAAGGGATTTGGCCAAGTGGTCGTCGTTAGACTCAGGGGCAGGGGGCGTATTGACAGGCGGAAGTTCCACCGCCAAATCGTCCGTCCGCGAGGGCAAGGAAACGTTTACGGTATCCGACTCCGTTTCAGAATCGAGTCTAGGTAGCGACGGCGTCGGAATCTCAAGACCAAGATCCGCGGGATCCAGGATCCAAGTTCCTTCAGCCACTTTTTGTAGCTCTTCGCAGGTCGGGCATGGCGAGTCCTCATCCGGCAATCGGCATCCGCACTTTCCGCATTTATGAATCGGCGGTTCGGTTTCCACGGGCGCGTGGCCGGCGGGAAGAGGCGTCCCGGCCGACCATTCATTGAACTCGGATTCCGAGATCAGACCGGAGGCTGCGAGACTCTGGAGTAGATGCTGTATCAGTCGCTCTGAGATGTTGTATTTCTCGATTAACGTTTCTTTATTGATCCCTAAACGAAAGTCGTTTACGATCTGTTTGGCTCTGGACTGTGGTTCGCTCATTGCGAAGCCTCTCTGAATCGAAATTGCCCTGCGGCCCTAAAGCATACTTCAGGGTCAACCCTTCGGTCAACCACTTGTTTCCTCCTTCCTCGGCTGAGACAATCAGGTTTCAGAAACCTCCGCCGCAGCGATTAATAGGTAGCCATACGGTGAAAGTCGTGCTGTGCTCGTCGGACTTGACGGAGATGGAACCTTTGTGGTCTTCAACGATCTTCTTGGAGAGGGTCAAGCCCAGACCCGTTCCATAATCCTTTGTTGTAAAGAACGGATTGAAAATTTCATCAAGTTCCTCCTGAGGAATCACCCTTCCGCGATTGCCGATCTTGAACTCGAAATATGCGTCGGAATCCATCTCTCCCGTTTCGCGGGCTTTGTCGCTGAGAAACGAGAAACTAGTTTTCACTTCGATTACCTCGTCCGGAGGAGAAGATTCGATCGCATTGGCTACCAGGTTGCGCACCACTTGTTCGAAGCGATCCGGATCCAATGGGATTTCTTCAATCTCTTGGCATAGATCGACCTTCAAGGTGAGATTCTTTTCGTTTATCTTTGAGTTATTGATGTGAAGGATGTACTCGATCAGATTATTGGGATTTACGTTCCGCACTTTGACCGTCTTGCGTCTGGTAAAGTCTATAAGCCCTTCTAAGATTTTTTCCAGCCTTCGCACTTCTTTGATGACGATTTCGAGGCTCTCCCTTTCCGAATCTTCGGATGAGCCGCGCGATCCGCACAATCTTGCCATTCTGTGAGCTAAACCGCCGATGATAGCCAATGGCTGTCGCAATTCATGTGCCACGGTAGCGGTGTGTTCGGCAATAGCCTTGGCCTTGCCCGATTGAACCAGATGCTCATACAGAGCGTCGATGGTCTTCATCTTCTCGGTCAGTTCGTTTTCGACCCTCTTACGTTCGGTAATGTCGGCTATGTTTCCCATCTGCGCCGGGCGGCCGCAATAGTCTATAGTAGCCACCAGAGCTTCAACCCATTTAGTCGTGCCGTCCTTGCGCACGACACGGTATTCGTACCCAGGGCGCGTCGGCTCCCCATACAGCATCGCCAGGTGAGTCTCGATAACCAGGCGCCAGTCTTCGGGGTGAACGAATTCCCAAAATCTTTTGCCCAAGAGCTCATTGGCAGGATAGCCCATAATTTCGCTGAATCGATCGTTCACAAAGGTAAAGCAGCCATCCTGTTGGATATATATCCCGGTCAAAGAGTTTTGCGTGAGTAGCCGATAACGCTGTTCGCTTTCTCTCAACGCTTTCTCGGCCCACTTGGCTCTCAAGGCATTCTTTACTGTGGCTGCGAGGATCTTGAGATAATTGCCGTCAACGTCTTTTATCAGATAATCCGAAGCTCCGGACTTCATCGCCTGAACAGCGATTTCTTCGTGACCCGTCCCGGTTACGATGACAATAGGGACATCTTCGGGGACTTTGGGAAACAGGTCCAGCGCTGTGCCGTCTCCGAGCGAATAATCCATAAGCACCACATCAAAGTTTTGTGAATTCAAAACCCTGTGACCTTCAGTCACTGAATCCGCGCAGACATAGTCGAACGGAAGTCTTTCGGTCTTGATGAATCTCTCAAAAGCCATGCGGTCCACCGCGTCGTCCTCGACCAACAAGACTTTGATGCGGTTGTCTTCCATTGCTCAAGCCTCGCCCGGTATTTCGCTGAGCGTCCAATAGAGGTCAATGGTCCTTACGACTTCGATAAACTGAATGTAATCCGCCGGTTTCACAATGTATCCCACGATCCCCAGGTCAAAACTGCGCACCTTGTCTTGTTTCTTCTTTGGATGTCGTAAGGATTACTACCGGAATACTCTTCAACAATTTGTCCTGCTTGACGATTTCCAGGAATTCTATTCCGTTCATCCTGGGCATGTTTAGATCAAGAAGAATAATACACGGTTTTTCGTTTTTGGGGTTTCTCAAGAAGTCGAGCGCCGTCTCGCCATCGTCCACAATTTCCAGCTTGTTGGCGATGTTGAGATCTCTTAGAGAGCGCTTCACAGTCATGGAGTCCACGAGGTCGTCTTCCACGAGCAAAATAGGTCTGCGGCTTCTCATGCTTTTCTCCCATTTCTGGGCAATGTGAAGAAGAATACGCTGCCTCGGCCCAATTCGGATTCCACCCAAATCTTGCCGCCGTTGAGTTCAATGATCTTCTTGACCAGCGTTAGTCCGATCCCCGTGCTCTCAATCTTGTCGCGGGGAGCCAAGGTCTGGAACATCTGAAATATCTTCTCGTGATATTTGGGATCAATTCCGGGCCCGTCGTCCGCGACGCTGAATCTCCACTGATCGTTTTCCGTTTCGCAGGCGATTCTGACCTCTCCACCTGGCTTGTTCATGTGCTTGACGGCGTTCTCTATGAGGTTTTGGAAAACTTGTCTAAGGCGGGTCTCTTCGCACTTTATAGAAGGTAACAGACCATCAATATACACCTTGACGTCTTCCGGCGGGGCAATAAGGTCGATGACCTCAGGCACGAGGATGTTTAGATCCACTTGTTTCTCAGTTTCCACCACACGCCCTATCCTTGAATACTGAAGGATGCCGTCGATTAAATTGTCCATTCGTCTGACTCGCCCCAACAGCAAGTCTATCTGCTGTTTTCCCTCCGAATTCAAAGCGTCCGCATGGTCCTGGGCTATCCATCCCGCCAGTTGGCTGATTGCTCTCAATGGCGCTTTCAGATCGTGTGACACTACATAGGCAAAGTCCTTGAGATCCTTGTTCGCCGTTTCGAGATGCAGGGTTTGCTCCTTCACCTTCTGTTCCAGCTCTGCGGCGTAATCAGCGAGAAGTCTCTCTCTTTCCTTATAATAGTCGACTTTGCGTTTCAGTTCTTCAGGCGTGATTCTGAGCTCCGCTAGAATTTCCCCATACATCTCCGACAGCTCCTTTTCCTCGGACGGTGTGAAAATCGGGGTCTCTTTAAGTGCTCGATGGGCTTGAGCCGCTCCAATGGAACCTGCCAGATTTCTTTCAACTTCGTTCTGGAGTTCCGCCAGTTCGAGGATGGATATCCGACTTTTATGATTGAATTCGAGTTCAGCTAAGCACTGGTCGATCATTACCGAGGCTTTAACAGGCGTGAAATACTCTTGCAGAAGGCTCTCCAGCAGCCCTCGCTTGTTCCTCAGTTCAACGTTACGTTCTCCCTTTTGTGTTGGGCTAACAGCAGACCTGGGCCTCAAAACATCGACGAACTCCTGAGCTTGCCTGCTTTCTTCCGGATTTTGTTCAAAACCTAAAGATCCCCATACGTAAAGACTGGTGTTAAAGAGCATCGACCAAAAAACACTGTGAGAAATGGGGTCCAATTCGGTCAGACCGAAAAGATGTTCAGGGTTGAGGAACTCTATTCCCCATGGCCCTACGGCAAGCAGGTCCGGCCATAGATAGCCGCTCTTCACCAAAGCCGGAACCAGGCAGGTGTACGTCCACACCAGGAATCCCGTGCTGAGGCCCAACAGCGCCCCTAGCTGAGTTGAGCGCCGCCAGAAGATCCCGCCGATTATGGCCGGAACGAACTGCAGGACAGCGGCGAAGGACATAAGGCCTATGTTCACAAGCATGAAAGCCGGTCCCACGATCAATTGGAACCAGTATCCGAGAGCAATGAAACCTGCCACGGCCACCCAACGGCAGAGGAGCAGGCGCCGGCGCAGGAAACCGAGCTGTTTGAACCAATCCGTTAGAGGCAACATGAAATGATTGGTGATCATCGTGGACATGGCGATGGATTCCACCATTATCATGCCCGCCGCTGCGGAAAATCCGCCCAGGAAGACGAACAGTGACAGTAAACCCTGACCTTGCCGCACAGGTATGTCGAGCACGAAAGAGTCCGCCGCGTGAATCGGCAAACCGCTGAGCAATCCTCCCACCGCGATGGGATAAGTGAAAACGTTGATCAAGATCATATAGACCGGAAAGAGCCACATGGCGGTCTTGATATGGTTTTCGTCAAGGTTTTCGACAACCTCGACATGAAACTGCCTCGGAAGGAACATTACGGCGAAGAAAGAAAGAAATGTGTACGACACCCATGTAATTGCCGACACTTCAGGCGGCTTTGCAGCCACGGCGTCAAGTTGCGCTTGATATACGGAAAAGCGCTGCAACATGTCACCCAGGCCGTCATGCATGAAATACACGACGAAGATCCCGGCCGCAAGAAAAGCGGACAATTTGACCAAGCTTTCCACGGCCAGCGCCATCATCATCCCCGGATGACGCTCGGTGGGGTCAAGCTTTCGCATTCCAAGTATGATGGTGAAGGCTACCAGGAGCGACACCGTGCCGACTCCGTGGAGCCTTCCGATCCATGGACTTGACGCCTCCAGCGGTTTGGCGATGATAGCGAATGTGGAATCAATGGCCCGGAACTGGAGCGCTATGTACGGAACGATCCCAACGACCGCTATCAAAGTGGCAAGCGCTCCAATGGCCTGGGACCTGTTGTAACGGGCGGATATCAGGTCCGCTATACTGGTGATGCGATGAGCGGTTTTTATGCGGACCAGCTTCCTCAGGATTATCCACCACATCGAGATAGCTATCATGGGACCCAGGTAGATGCTCAGGAACAGAAACCCCGAGGTCGCCGCAATCCCCACGCTTCCGTAATACGTCCATGCCGTGCAATAGACCGCCAGAGCGAACGAGTATACGACTGCGTTGTTGGCAAGGCTCTTGCCTTTGTAACTTGTTCGTTCCGCCCATCGCGCCACAACAAGAAGCAACCCGATGTAAAGAAAGATGGCCGCTAGGACAGTGTTGGGACTATACATGCGTCATTCCTGAGAGGCTTGCTATGAAAGCGCCCCCGGAGGGAAACTTCTTGAAAGAAGTTTCCCTCCGGACCTCCCTTCAAGAACTTCCAAAATGTTTACGTCGCAGAGCCGGCGCCTTCTACAAGTTCCGGGGCTGCTTCCCAGGCGCCTTAGGCCCGGCAACCGTTCTGCGGATGGTGGCGAACCCTCTCTCGGATAGGTTTCAATGCCGTCTACGCTGCGCCGACAAAGAAGCCTGTTCAGGAAATAAAACTAACTCTCAATGGGCCGCAATAATAAGAGTTTTTGATGAGGGGTTCGGGGAGGGACTTTTTGCAAAAAGTCCCTCCCCGACATCTCTTCGTAAATCCCTTAAGCTTCGCGACCGTTCCTAAAAATGTCCCGCTCCTCTTTTCCCAAAGGGTCTGGAAGGAGGCGCCCACACGCTCATCTGCCAATTGTCGAGGTGTTTGGTTTCATGCATCCAGGGTGGAAGCGTAATACGAAAATACTCGGAAAGCGAGCAAATATACGGCTCATACATTATACGCAGCTCCGTAAGCCTCTGGTCGGCGTCGCTTCCCTCGCGGAGCTTAAGGCCCGCCGCGGCCAACGCTGAACGCAAATTGGCCAGATCCGCCGGCGAGCATCGATCCGCGTCAGGCTCACGTGGAGGGCTGTCAAACACTATGGCAAGGTCCACGACCGCATGGCGAGCGATGGCGAAGGTCCGCTCCGCTTGGCGTTGACAGGCCCCTTCCACGCCGGTCATTACGAGCGAAGTCGTGTCAAGAATGGCCGTAAGAGCGGCAAGCCAGGACTGGTTGTCATGCTGCGAACGAAAATAAGCAAGAACGGGATAAGACAAATGCAGCTCCAGGAATTCCGCGGACCAAAGTTCCCATTCGTGTAGCAGCTCATGCAGCGCCTCCATTCCGTAGGAGTCCCGATGTCGGATCAGCATTTCCGCAGCGGTCGGAGGCGAGCCGGCGCGGGCGTCCAGCAGGGAAATGCTGACTTCTCGACGGGAGAAGGCCTGATTGAGCGGCGGCAAGTACCCGATGATAAGCGCAAGAAAAGCGAATCCAATCCCGGCCTCGAGGACCACAAGAAACCCTGGCCACAGGCGTGCGAGGAACGACGTCCCCGAGCCCAAGGGTAAAAAAGGTCGTGCCGCTCAAATACAGATCCGTAAGAAAACTCGGCTGACTATCCGGAGAATTGAGGGCGGAGCCGCCGGCCCAGTGCAGACACGCGAATCCCAGCATCAGACCGAGCGCCCAAAGGCCGACCAGGGTCAATAACGAAAGGGGGCCGTAGAAGCTGTAAACCGCGTCTCTGCGTCTGCTTGAGGCCCAGGAAGAAACCAAATAGGCGCACATCAACCACGTGTACCGGTAAAAGAGGCGGGTAAGACGAATCCGTCTGGTCACCCGCCTGGGAAGAATGATTGTCTCGAAGGCGTCCCACAGGACAAGGAGGATGAGGCCTCCTCCGACCAAAGCCGATAGAATTTTCACGCTTACCCCCATTGAAGTCTCCCCTCGCTATTCGCGCTGGTTCATCCCCACCTACCTCTCATCACGGGCGCCGTTTTCCTATGCAAACCCCAATGGCTTGAGCCGGGCTATCGGACTTTTGTTCGCCGGCGCCGAGACTCGCTCCTCACAGATACGGCAGTGTGTCCGTATGATGGCCGATCATCTTCCACTTCCCATCCTCTTTACGGAACAGGTTAGTCGCACGAATGCTCACTTCCCGGAACTTTCCTTCGGCATCCGTGTTCCGACCATTCTCATAATTGTGGGTAACGCCGATATCGTGGCCCAGGGTGATCTTCATTCCTTCGGGCTGTACCACGCCACCTAGCTTCATGGCCGCCTGTCGTTCCCAGCAAGCGAGCACTTCGTCCCAACCGGCCAGAAATCCGCCGTCTGGACCCATGTACGTTACCTCGTCAGCGTGCGACCAAACCTCCTTCATGAGAGTCAGGTCGCCTTCAAACATGGCGTTCAAGGCGACGTAAAACCGTGCCGCCGGCATGCTTCCCTACTTAATGTAGTTCGCAGGGACAATATATCGCAAGTTTGTTTTTCACGTTCCCGGGCGCCGGCATGAGAACGTAGCTTGGGAGGCGGCGCATCTTACGGGATGATAAGTGTTCAATCTTGAACTTTCCATGTGGGGCAGGCTTTCTATCCTGCCGATTTCACAAGCAAATTCATCGCAGGCTGGAAAGCCTGCGCCACATAAGATTCCCTTAAGTCACCGGTATTGGGGGTCGGAGCTTTCCACTTCTTCTCTTTCTTGACAATCCGCCCGGTAGGAATCATGCTGAAGGGCAGGGACAAATGAGCCGTTACGAATTGGTGGACCGAGTCTAGAACTTTGAAATCAGGCGCTCCAACAGTAAGAATTGCTACGTCGGTAGAGAATAATAGGCCACACTCAAAGGGGGAATGACGAATGAACGCGAACCCGTTGGCGCAGGTACAGGAATTTGGACAGAGCATATGGCTCGACTTTATTCAAAGGGGAATTATCACTTCCGGGGAACTGAGGCGTTTGGTTGAGCAAGACGGCGTCCGGGGGGTCACCTCGAATCCCGCAATCTTCGAGAAAGCAATTGTCGGCTCGGATGATTATTCCTCGGCAATAAAGGCGTTGAGCCTGGAAGGAAAATCCGCGGACGAAATATACGAGACGCTGGCCATCGAAGATATCCGGCGGGCCGCAGATGAGTTTCGCCCCGTGTACGACCGATTGGAGGGCCGGGACGGCTTCGTTAGCCTCGAAGTCTCCCCTTTGCTCGCCAGAGACACGGCATCCACCATAAAGGAAGCCCGTCATCTGTGGAAGGCTCTGGACAGGCCCAATGTTTTGATAAAAGTCCCGGCTACCAAAGAAGGTCTTCCCGCCATAAGGAAGCTGATAAGCGAAGGCATAAACGTCAACGTGACCCTTTTATTCGGCCTGGGGCGGTATAAAGAAGTGGCTGACGCATACATTTCCGGACTGGAGGACGCCGCAGCCTCGGGCAAGCCGCTGTCTCGTATAGCCTCGGTGGCAAGTTTCTTCCTGAGCAGGATCGATGTGCTTGTGGACCCCATACTGGAACGGCTCGTCAAGGATGACGTCGATTCCGCCGCAATAGCGAAGAGCTTGGTGGGCGAGGTGGCCATCGCAAGCGCGAAGATCGCCTACGTCATCTATGAGGAAATCTACGCGACGGAACGCTGGAAGAAGCTTGCCGACAAAGGCGCCCGTACTCAACGACTACTGTGGGCGAGCACCAGCACGAAGAATCCGGCCTACCTTGATGTGAAATACGTCGAGCCCCTGATCGGACCGGCCACGGTCAACACGCTCCCCATGGAAACCATAGACGCTTATCGAGACCACGGTAACCCGGCCGCCCGCCTGGGTCAGGACGTGGACAAAGCCCAAAGAGTGCTCGGCGCTCTACCCTCTGTGGGCATTGATCTGGGGTGGGTAACTCAAAAACTGGTGGAAGAAGGTATAGAGAAATTCGCAACTCCATTCAAGCACCTGCTGGCCGTGCTGGAAGAAAAGCGGAAGTGAGATCGGTCAGAAATAGGTGCAAAATTTAAGAGATTTCGGAAGAGTTGTCGGGGAGAGACTTTTTGCAAAAAGTCCCTCCCCGAGCCCCTCCCCCAAAACTCTTAGTATTGTAATCTCTTAACTCATTACGCTGATTTGGAGCGGCGGCTGGAATACCGGCTCAGCTCAGATTTGGTGACTGCGGCTGCGGAGAAAAGCGTAAAAGGGGTTGATTTCAGCATATCAGCGGAACAGTTCGCCCGCTGGGTAATCAAGTTACCCTCAAAGGACAAGGACTCGATGATCATCAGATTGCTCAACGAGAGTGATTTGAACATCTCCGCAGACCTTAGGAAGCGGGCTGTTAAGGAGATCCGGGGTGAACAAGAGCCCGGCAAGGCCGCACCCCATAGAGCGACCGCCGAACCGTCGGCCAACTTTTTGTTCGCTGCGATGAGATCGGAGGGCGGGATCGCACGTAATATCACTTGCTGGAGAGTGGCCCCTGCAGAACGGCGTGAACAACGTCCCCGTTATCTCTGAGAAGGGCCGCCTTTTTTCAGGTCCCGGTCACAGATGTATCGCTCAATGGGTATCGTTTTTACTGCCGTTGAGTTTCTGCCCTCTCTTCTTTTGTCGCAGCGTCTCTTCGATTTCATCTCTTTTTGCCAATGCCGCAGGAACAATTGTGTGTTCCAAGCTATTTACTGCATCTTCGGCCCGTTCGTACCTGTATTTCCCGATTACCCACTCTCTCTTGATGATGTTATCCAACATAGGCCAATCTTTTTCGCCTTCAGCCTGCAGAAGCGCTGTCGGAACGTCCCCTATGTTCTCCAGCTCCAACGGAACTGCGCTAGGATCGGTAATGTCCGCAATGATGAACCGAGACATATTTGCAAGAGTTCTAATCGTCTCTATCAGGTCCTTGCTGCCGGGCTTCTCGAAATCGAACATAACCGGTACCCAGTCCAGAGTCCTGAGCTTCTCACGTATAGCGTCAAGAATCTTTTTCCTCTCATTCGTGAACCGCCCAAGTATCAAAACAACTTTGCTTGTAATCGTGTCAATTACGTCGCGTATCTTGTTATTATTTAGCAGCAAGTGAATAAACTGAGCAACCTCCAGGTTATCGACAGTGATCCTAGGCTCTCCATCTTCAGTAATAATGATGTCGTTTTGGACAGCCCCTTTAAGCTTTGCATTCCAAACGGAAACTCCGTAAACCTGCGCCCCCGTCAGATCCGCATGCATCAGGTTGGTGTTGGTCAACCGGGCGTATCTCAGGTGAGCGTTTGTCAAGATCGTCCCTTCGAGATCGGTTCTGCTGAGGTCCGCTCGGTAAAGATTTGCTCCATTCAGATAGGCGTTTCTTAAATTAGCTTTGTACAGAATGGCCAATTGCAAGTTCGCTCTATCGAGATTTGCCCCACTGAGATCGGATCTAGATAAAACAGTCCCGGAAAGATCAGTCTCACACAGTTTGGCAGCGTTGAGGAATGCATCGTTCAAAGAAGCTTCCCCCAACTTTGCCCCACTTAGATCTGCTAGACTTAGATCAGCGCCCCTCAGCACGGCTAGCTGTAAATCGGCTTCCCGCAATTTGGTCCAGCTTAGATCGGCTTCCACTAGATCAGCCTCACGCAGATCGGCTTTCTCGAGATCGGCTCCCCTAAGAACAGCTTTGCGGAAAACAGCTTTCCGCAGGTCGGCCCCGCTGAGGTTGATTCGAAACAAAACTTCCCCCGCCAAGTCGGCCTTGTTGAAGTTGATTCTCTCAGAACTGTTCTCTTCCCGCCATTTATTCCACGCTTCAACCCCCTGCCGTAGGATTGCAAGCTGCTTCTCATCTGCCATTCAGAAAGACTCCTTTCACACCACTAACCCCGAGTGATAAAGGCGTTTTCGAGGGCTGTTTTGGCTAGCATCAGCTCTCATTAATGTGAAAATCCCTGATCTACGGCTCAGTCCTCCTATCTCTCCCAATTCTGCTCAATAAACACTTGACTGATAGTTTTTCGATTTCCGCCTAAGAATGCTGCTTCCTAATCTACGGGCCAAACGTCATAGTTTGGCAAAACCTTGCACTTGACCTTTTTCAGAGCCCTCGTCTGACTTTTCTGATCCGATGCGCCTATGGCCACATCATAGCACGTTTCACGGACAGAACACGGTAACCCGCAGATCGCCCAAGATGGGAGGCTAATGGGAACCGCATCGGCTACGGCCACTCGCCCATCCCTGTGATTTGAATAGCTCAAAAAACCTACCGTCCGGTGCCGGCGAAATTGCGGAGATCTTCCAAGGAAGTCCGAATGAAAATCCCTGCCATTCACGTTCCCTAATCGACCCGGCATACGCCGTAAATGGAGTCGCACGCTTCGGAGAATGATTTGTCCAGCCAGTGCTCCTTGGGTCTGTGTTCGATGAGCACGGTCAAGCGGCGGAGAATACGCTGCACGGTGGCTACGAACGTGGCGTGGCTCCAGGTGAGCGGAGACACCGACAGCGGGACTCCGGTATAAGGATGGACCTGTTCAGCCAGGACTCCCGAGGGTAGGGCGTGCTTGACCACCCATTGGACTACCTCGATGGCTTTCGCTATCCCTTCTTCGTCCACAGCGGTCTCGACCAGAAAGTCGGCAAGCCAGAGCGTGCATAGAAACCACGGATTACCCGGCAGGCGCTTGTCCACTTGGTAATAGTAGTCGTCTTCATAGCGGGCCATTCCTCCGACTCCGTCCTTTATCCACAGGACGTTTTTCAGGTCCGACATCGTCGAGACAATTCTTGGATCGTCCGCGGAGTACATGCCGAAAGCGAAGAGTCCCCACAGGCTGGAGTCCCTGATAGCGTCCACTTTCAAATCGCCATTGTCGTCGCGGTAAACCATGCGGCAAAAGCGGTTCAGATCTTTTCTCCAGAGGTGAACCGAAGCCGCGTCACGGATTTCCGCCGCGGACTTCAGGTAATAATCCGCTTTTTCCTGTTCGCCGAAAGCGGAACAGAACAACGACGCGGCCGTTATTCCACCGAATACAGCGGCCACGGTGAAGCTCAGTATGCCCCGGCGTTCCTCCCACAAATCGTAAGATGGCCCCGGCAAGCCGGTCTCCTTGTCCCTGTACGAGCACATGAAGTCGGCAGCTTTCTTGATGAGAGATTTGTACAGGGGTTTTATGAATTCCACATCCCGATGAACGACGAAGTGGCGCCAGAGCGCCCATATGACCAAAGCCGTTTCATCTTCCTGTATGGGCAACTGCTCATGGCCATGGCTCCACCAAGGATGCCACGAAGAGGCGAGGGTGCCGTCCGGATTGTATCTGTGCAGGAGATAGCCGTCTTTTCCGAGGATGTCCGCCATCAGATTGTAGAAATTCTGGGCCACGGGGCGATAGCCCGCATGGTCCAGAGCGTTGGCCACTAGCGCCCCGTCTCGCGGCCATACATATGAGTAAGTGTCACGATTGAACCTGATCACGTCCGAGTCATTGCCCGCGACGATACCTCCCTGCCAGTCCACCTGAGTGCGGACAACCAGCAGGCTTCGGCGATACAGGTCGCCGATTTCCGCGGGCAACAGGCCGAGCTGAGGGTTTTCCTTGCGAATCCAAAGTCGCCAATAGCTCAGCGTTCGGGATATCAGGCTTGCAGGCCCTTTTTCTTTCACGATCAGGTCGATGGTGCGAACATGCTCCCAGCTAGTCGCCGCAGCCAGCCAAAAGTAAGCCTTGCTCTGGGCGTTTGCGTCGACGGTTACGCTCAACTGGACTACGGAATCCACCGCTCCTTGAGCTATGGGATTTCCGGAAAGAACGCCGTCCTCCGCGTCCCGAAAAGTTCCCTCAAGATTAGCCATTTCCTTTTGACCCACCGCAAAGCTGCTGAGGCCGGTGGATGTCTCGGTCTTGCCATTGGCAAGAAAGTAGATCGCGTTTTTGTAGTGGACTATGCCGCCTGAATCGGGGTCGTACGCCGCCGTGTCGCCTATGCCCGTGCCGTAAATGTCCAGGTCCAGGCCAAAGAACAGGCGGACTTCTCTGCCTTTCCCGGACAGATCCTCAACTATGATTTCCCTCACGAGCACATTTTCATGAAAATCCACTGCGTCATGGCATAGAAGCTTCACCCCGAGCCTGCGGTTCACGAGAGTAACGTCCGTAACGAGCGTATCCGGTAAGTATCGGAGATCCCGTTCCCATTCTTGGCCCATCCAGGCGAACTGGTTGTCAACCCACACCCCGAAATGGCAATACTTGCCCCCGACGTGGTTTTCCATCCCCACATGGGGAAAATAGAGATCGCGAATCAGGTAATCGCAATCAAAACACACTAGAAGCTTTCCATTGCCGACCGGGATGTCTCTTGCCATTGTGTCTCCCAAGAAGTATCGGAGAGTAGTCGGGGAGGAACCTTTTGCAAAAAGCCCCTCCTCAAAAACTCTTGTTATTGCAATCAGCTCCAAGGGCTTGTTAAGTCGCTATCGCTCTTAGGGATTGAGCCTAAATAACCACGTCAAATTAGCTCGCACTGTCGCCCCGGACTTGATCCGGGGCCCATATGGTTTCGGGAGCCTAAATCCCCGCTTTCGCGGGGATGACGGAAAGCGATTTCGGCATCGTGATTATCTTTAAGGCTTGTAACGTCTATTCTGAGACCAGCCCTTATTAAGCATAGCGCTAACCCAAAGGCTTGTATTCCGGCTTGTACAACTGAGATTCGACAAAAGCCCTCATATGTGCCGGTTTCTCGACCCCAGCCAGCCCTCTCTCAAAAATGACTTCGCAGACCTTCACGGCGGTGGCTATTTCTGTCTTCAGGATGTCGGTTTGCGGTGGATAAAGCAAACCCACTTCCAATTCGGCTTGGGTAACCTGTTCGGCTACTGCTCGCGCCGCAGCGACGAACATTTCGTCAGTCACTCTCGTCGGTTTTGCCGCGTAAATCGCCAGGCCGACGGCCGGGAAAATATACAAATTATTGCCCTGACCGGGGATAAGGGTCTTGTCGCCGTATCGCACGGGCCCAAAGGGCACTCCCGCGGCATAGAGCGCCCGCCCCTTGGACCAGCGATACGCCTCAGCAGCGGTGCACTCAGCGTGATCCGTAGGATTGGAGAGAGCGAAGATAATCGGTCGATCATTGAGACGGGACATGGTCTCGACGACTTGTTGCGTGAACGCCTTGCCCTGCGTGCTGACACCGATTATCGCCGTAGGTTTAAGCGATTCGATCGCCCCGTGGAAATCATGCGATGGCGCATGGGAATGGGCGTACGGTTTCTGGAAATCGAACAGGTCCGTGCGGCTCGACTCCAGCATACCGTTAATGTCGAACAACGAAATGCGCGACCTGGCTTGCTCAAGGGTAAGTCCCTCCAATGTCATGGCCGAGGCGATCAGGTCCGCGATTCCTACACCGGCTGATCCCGCGCCGAGAAACAGGATCCGTTGGTCGCTCAACTTTCCGCCGGTCACACGCAGAGCGCTTATCAGCCCAGCTAGAGCGACACCGGCGGTGCCTTGAATGTCGTCATTATAACAGCAAACTTTGTCTCGGTAGCGGGCGAGCAGCCGCATGGCGTCCACACCGGCCCAGTCTTCGAAATGAATGCAGCAGCCGGGGAACACTTCCTGAACCGCAGCGACGAACTCCTCAACGAACTCATCCAGCTCCGCGGCCGGAACCCGAGGCTGACGCAATCCCAGGTAAAGGGGATCGTGAATGAGCGCTTCGTTGGTGGTGCCGCAATCGATATGCATGGGCAACAGGACCTGCGGCGGCACCGCGGCGCAAGCGGTGTAGAGTTGCAGCTTGCCGATGGGAATTCCCATCCCGTTGGCGCCGAGATCGCCAAGCCCGAGAATCCTACCACCCGACGACACACATATTACCCGGACATCTTTCCGGGGCCAGTTACGAAGAACTTCTTTGACCCGACCCTTGTGCTTGAGAGATAGGTACATGCCTCGCGGACGCCGAATAATATGCCCGAATTTTAGGCAGGCCTCTCCCACCGTAGGGTCGTACACGATGGGCAGGAACCGTGCCGGGTCGGACATCAGCACTTTGTAGAATAACGTTTCGTTCGTGTCGAGCAACCCGATGAGATAGATATAGCGCTCCAGATCCGTTGTTTTATCACCCAATTGCTGCATGACTCGCCGGATCTGTGTCTCTTCCGTGTCTACTCCCGAGGGCAGTAACCCGGTCAGACCCAGTTTCTCGCGCTCCGCTTCGTCAAAAGCTGTTAACTTGGTTATTTCGGCGTCATGAAGAATGTCAAATCCGCTTTTCCCGCTTAGCGTCGTCCGATCAATTCCAGCCATGTTTTTCCCCCTATCATTTAATACCTTCAGTCGGCCCTATCATATTGGCCGGGTTAACAATTCGATCAAATTCCTCTGCAGTTACATCGCCTTCGGCAATGGCCGCTTGCCGGAGAGTTGTATTCTCCCTGAGCGCTTTGTGAGCGATCGCCGAGGCCTTGTCGTAGCCAATTACTGGGCTGAGAGCCGTTACCAGCATCAAGGAGCGATTCACGTATTCCGAAATCCGGTCCCGATTCAGTTTTGTGCCCTCGACGGAGAAAACTCGGAATTTTTCGCATCCGTCCGCCAGAATGCGGGCCGAGTGCAAGAAATTGTTGATGATTATGGGACGCATAGTGTTCAATTCAAAATTCCCTTGCGATCCGGCGAAGCTCACCGCGTAATCTTCGCTGATAACCTGTATGCATATCATCACGATGGCCTCGCACTGAGTGGGGTTCACCTTGCCGGGCATAATGGAAGAGCCGGGCTCGTTTTCGGGGAGGATCAACTCCCCGAGACCGCAGCGCGGACCGGAGGCAAGCCAGCGCATGTCGTTGGCTATTTTCATGAGCGCTACCGCAAGAATTTTCAGCGCGGACATGCCGACCACCATGGCGTCCAAAGAGGCCTGAGCGGCAAATTTGTTCGGCGCCGTAACAAAAGGGAAGCCGGTCAATTTGGCGATTTCTGCGGCGATTTCAACATCGAAGTTGGGCGGGGCGTTCAAGCCTGTGCCCACAGCAGTGCCGCCGGCGGCCAGTTTATAAAGCCCTTTCATGGACGCCTGGATTACATCGATTGCGTCCCGCAATTGCGCCGCGTATCCGGACCACTCCTGCCCGACAGTCAGAGGAACAGCGTCTTCCAGGTGCGTCCGTCCGATTTTGACGATTCCGCTCCATTCCTGGGCTTTGGCCTCGATTGCGCTGGTAAGCGCCAGCACTCTGGGGAGAAGATAACGCTGGACTTCAATCACTGCCGCAACATGCATCGCCGTGGGGAAGGTGTCGTTCGAGGACTGCGCCATGTTCACATGGTCGTTGGGATGAATGGGGCTTTTGCTACCGAGTTTCCCGCCAACGAGCTGAATGGCCCGATTGGAGATCACCTCGTTAACGTTCATGTTGGACTGCGTGCCCGACCCGGTTTGCCACACGTAAAGAGGAAATTCGGTGTCTAGTTTGCCCTCTATGACCTCATCCGAGGCGAAGCAGATAGCGTCCGCCTTCCAACGAGGCAAACGTCCCGCCGCAGCATTGACCAGAGCCGCTGCCTTTTTGACGTAACCGTACGCGTGATACACCGGCTTGGGCATGCGATCGTCGCCGATCGAGAAATGATGCAGCGAGCGCTCAGTTTGAGCGCCCCAATAATGATCTGCAGGGACCTGGATCTCCCCCATCGAATCGCTTTCGACGCGAACACCCGTTTCGCCGGTCTCTATTGGGACTTCTTGAATTGTCCTTGGGGTTTCGGTGGTTTTATCAATTTCATCCATGTCGGCCTCCATTCAATTGCTAACAAGAGGGTGGAATACCGATTAAGCTGCGTGGTACTTTCTCTCGTTCCCAGGCAGGAGCCTGGGAACGAGAAGAGTGCCGTCACAAGGGCCTCGGAAGCGTTTGGGCGCGCCGGGCCTGATTTTAAGATTCTCTATTCCTGAAAAGGATTCGTAGCATTCTCAGGGAGCGGCACGTCAAAGGCCTGCGTTATCTGTCCCACCATCTGGTAAAATCCGCAAAGCGTCACAACTTCCAGCAAACCCTGCGCCCCATACAATTTTATCATTTCATTCTGAACACTTTCAGGAATGGACTTGTAGTCCAACGTCACATCAATTGTTTCAAGAATAACGGAGTACGGATAGGGTATCGAATCGCGATCCGAGTCCAGGATCGCTCTTATCAACTTGTCGCTCAAACCCGCCGACTTTGGCGTGCTCCACATGATCTATCCACTCGAAAGCCACGCGTATTCGTCTCGCTACGCATAAGACTATGAATTGATAAGCGTCTCGCGGGAGCTTCCCTTCAAACTTAAGGTAGTATCCGAGACGCTCGATCGCTTGAGCCAATTCAGGGTGATTCATCAATGGAATATAGAGGCCGCGCACATTAGCGCCTTTAGCCGCTCGTCTAGCGAGGATATCGTCGTATATTTCTTTGGCTTTTCCTGTGAGCTCTCCGGATAAATCGGGCAAAACGGACATAGCGGGTCTCCTCTATTCGTGGTAGCTCCAGGATTTGACCGAAGCTTTGAAGGGCTCGACAGGGGTTCCGAAGCGCTTGTCCGCCTTCACATCGATTAGGAAAGCGGCTTTTGATTCCAGGGCTTGTTGGAACGCCGGCGCCAACTCCCTCGGATGCCTGACCGTCAGGCTGCCCAGGCCGAAGGCTTTTGCCATAGCGGCCCAGTCGTAATCCGGAAGTGACGTCAGTTCAGACGGCCCAGGCCCCATCTGCGAGGCGCGAAGCCAGACGTTTCCGAAGGCAGCGTTGTTTATAACAACATAAATCACCGGCAAACCGAATCTGGCCGCGGTTTGTATTTCCAGCCCGTGCATAAGCATGCAACCGTCTCCGGTGATTACCGCGCACGGTCTGTCGGGTCTGGCGGCTTTTACTCCGACACCCGCCGGGATGGCCCAACCCATGGGACCTAGATTCGTGGCTGAAATATAAGTCCTGGGTTCGTAACTTTCCCAATAATGGCCCGCAAATGCTCGGTGCGCTCCGCTGTCCACGAGAGCAACGGTTTCTCTGGGCATGACTCGTCTCATTTCGGAAACAACCCGCGCCGGATGTAACGGAACAGCCTCGCTGGAGCAGTTCTCCACGTCATAGAGGCGAGGAAGCTTCCGTATGCCGGCGAGCCATTCACGCCGCACGGCTTTGCCCGCGTCCAAATGTCCGAGCATCTCGGCAGGCTCCGACATGAGTCTATTCAGGAACGCGGAAGCGTCTCCCACAACAGATACCCCACCTCCGTAGACTGCGCTGATGGCTTCCGGGGACACATTCACTTGAAACAGACCTCTCTCGGACCTGAGTCGGGCGTTCCAATGCATGGTGTCTCTTTCGTTGAGACCGGACCCCAACACTATGAGTAGTTCCAGATCGTCATCCAGAAGCGCTGTCGAGGAATGTCTCGTGCCAGAGTATCCGAAGACCCCCAACGATAACTGATGATCTTCGGGAAAAAGCCCCTTGGCCTTCAATGTAGTCGCCACAGGGATGTGAAAGGTCTCGGCGAGCCTGATCAATCCTGTTGACGCGTCGCTGTCTTCAGCTCCATAGCCGGCTAGAATCGCGATCTTGTCGGCTCTCTTCTCGAAAGCCGCTCCAGGCGCTAGCATATTCCAGAAACGTTCCATGGCCCTGGAGTCGAGAAGCCTGGGTTCCGTCAACGATCTATCCAAAGGCTCATGAAGCACTGCGATGTCGGCTTCTTGCACGTCACGGGGTAGGCTCAAATGCACAGGGCTCTTGCGACGCCCGAGCATTGTCAGCAGAGCTTGTCTGAAGTGGTGATTGAGCAAATGGGGATTCTCTATGCTCAGAGACATCGCCGTTACGGATCTGAGGATCTCGGTATCGTTGAAGCTCGAAGCGCTGGCGTCTTGAAAGCCGCCGAGTCCTTCCATGGAGGTTGAAACCTCTCCGCTTAGGACCAGCACGGGGGACATATCCGTCCAGGCGGTTGAGATTGCCGTGGTCATGTTCGTAAGACCGGGCCCCCCGATAGCCATGCAAGCGCCGAAATTCCCGCTCGCCCGGGCGTATCCGTCGGCCATGTAGCACGCTCCGCCTTCTTGGGCCGCAATGATAGGCTTTATCTGCGGGGTGTTTTCAAAAGCGCTTAAGAATGGATCTATCAAGCCCCCGGGAACGAGAAAAATTGTGTCAATTCCTTCGGAAGCAAGGGCGCTCAGTACGTAATTAGTACCCTTCATTATAATCTCCTAGTCGCGACGATGCGCCGATGAGCCAACCCGAGGGCCTATGAGCCAAGCGTCGGCGCAAGGCGCTGAGGGAACTATCCGAAGCACAGTTGCGACCATTTAACGAACCAATATATTAAGAGTTTGTTGGGAACGGTCCGGGCCCCGCGTTTCGCGGGGTTGCCCCAAAATGGGTTTCCCGGTGATTGGTCACTTTTCTTTATTCCCGTGTGTCATGCGCCTCCGGGTCCCGGTGTCCCGCCGCCGGCTTGTCTTATTACGAAACCCTGTTTTTGCAAGCCAGTTGTGGAGGGGGTTCCCGCGATTTTAGCGAGATATGTGTCGCCAAGCCGTTTTATGTGATCGTCGACGTTGTCGAAGTAGTTGAAGTGTATTTGTTCTTCGTCAATGATGGTTTCAAAGAGCTTCACACTGGTGCTGTCGCCGTTTTCCCTGCAAATCAGCAGGAGCTGGTTATAGGTATCGATTGTGGAATCCTCAAGCTTTGCGTCGAAGGGAAACATAGCCGTTACTTCCTGACCTTTCTCCGTCTTTGCCGAAGCCTCCGTGGCCGGCTCCCCGCCTAATTCCTTGATTCGTTCCGCGAACATCTCGGAGTGACGCATCTCATCGATGGCTATTAGTTTGATGCTGGCGGCCAAATCGCCGTAATCCATGTTGTCCAGGTTGTAGTGCTGGTTCATATACTGAGTGATGGCATGCAATTCCATGCTGCGGGCCTTATTCAAAGCATCAATTACATTTTTCTTCCTTTGTTCTCTGGCGCTTTCAGTCACAACAAACCTCCTTGTTCTATTTTGGGCAAAGCGAGCTGTCACCCAGGGAAAACGCTCGCGGATACGACGTATATGAAGAGCGAAACGAAAGCTTGGCTTCTCCTCGTAAGCCAAGCGAGAGAGCCAAGCGAGAGCCGTCCCGAAATCTTCGGGTCTGCGTAAGAATACAAATCGTTGGAAAGTTTCTCTAACAATCTCGCACCGTAACGGCCGGCGTCGGTTGCGAACCAGGGACCGTTGTCAAAAAACCAACAGACACGCTCCAACAGACAACGCTGAAGGCAAATCAGGCCGAAATATGTTTCAGAAACCTTGGCTATGGCGGAAAGGTCTTCGTCGCCCCAACCAAGGGCCACTCCCATGCTGTAAAGGCTCAAAAGGGTTTGACCCGAGGGAACCGAGGCCCCGAGCTCATAGGCTGTATCTATTATGAATTTCGCATCCTTGGCCATGTGTTTCAACGGGAACGCCGCGGGATAATTATCGTTTTGGAGCAGCGGCGCTTTCATTTGAAACAAAGCGCAGTTTAGAGGTCCTGAGAATACCGTGTCCAACATCGCCTCCTGGTCCAGACCGCCTATTTTGCCGAAATTGAGGGCTTCGGCGAATCCCTCCATCATCGCGCCCAGGAGTAGGTTAATGAACATCTTCATCATTGAGCCTTGTCCGGCTGGACCACAGTAGATGAGCTTCTTGCCCATGGCGAGGAAAAGCGGCTCCAGATCCTGAATCCGGTCTTTGGGACCCCCAGCTAGGATTATGAGGGTTCCGTCCTCGGCGGGTTTCTTGGTTCCGGAGACCGGGGCGTCGATGAAAACAGCTCCTGTCGGTCGCAGCTTTTCAGCTAACTCGTGAACGAAGCCTGGGGAAACCGAGCTCATGTTGATGAAAACTTTGCGGGAGTCCAGGGCCGTCCCGGCGCCGTCGAGTCCCCAGAGGAGCTGAACCAGGGCCTCAGGCCCGGTGACCATGGCGATAACGATTTCCGTGGCCTCTGCGAGGGCCTTCGGGGTGAGGGCCACACTCGCCCCCAACTGGGCCAAGAGTTCGGCCTTTTTCAAGTCCCGGTTATATACCATTACGGGGTATCCGGCCTTCAGAAGGTTCGAGGCGATAGGGGCGCCCATGATACCCAGTCCCATGAATCCTATTTTCTGTTTCATATTCGAGTTCACCTCAATTTAGGTTGGACACGGCCTTGGATAGCTTCGGGCGATGCCGGAAAAGCCCAATTCTACAGGGAATTATTCCGCGGCTTCCGGGATAGCGTCCAAAGTCCAAGGGTCTTAGCAAGAATCTATGAGAAAGCCCCTTATTGTAATTAAGATGGAGCCTTCGTTTTAAAGTCAATTAGCTGCGTTTTCAACGCCTATGGCGTCTGGTGAGAGGGACTGCAAAAGCCTCTCCGATGATCGTTCGACGCCTCCGGCTGGTGTAACTATCTACTATTATTAAATGTCTACTATAATTAACGCCAGAGACCCATTCGGCTTCCATGGTCCGACCGCGAGTCCCAAAACCACCTGATCATTGAATCCTACCGCACGAGTCTGAAAATCCGTTCGGCCTCCGACCTCAAAACGCCTGGTGAGTCTGGCTTATAATAAATTCACGACGCCAATCAGCGCCACAGAGGTCTCACCTTTTCGCTTCGGGTTATAGTTTCAAGAATACAGCGGTGTCCTGTGTATGGTCAACTCAATCTTGAGGAAAGGAGTTTCCTAAAGAGTGCGACTGCTTGCCGGGCGCCCTTTCGATCTTCTCCGTTGCACACGTGGAGATACAGGTTTTGGTTGCAGAGAAACACCGCATGTCGCATAGCCCTCGCGTGCGCGGTTTTTGGACTCCCGACAGGCCTTCACATCGTAATTGTCCCGACCTTGTCGGCATATTCCTTCTGGGCCTTTAAGATTGCGAGAAAAAAAGTCGAGGCGACGCTTGTCTTGTTGGGCAATCTGACCGCAGACGATCCTGAAGGTCCTGAGATTTATGAATCCTTGCTCGGCTGCCGAGAGGAACGAATAATCATCAGAAGCGTGCAAGACACGGCTTTGGTCAATGCGCTGCATAGCCGAGCCGCACTGGTAGGAATATCTGTTACATGACCTTGACGCAGCGCGACTCAGAGCCCGGCCGTTCCTCGAAGGTGATCAGAGAACCGTAGTGATCAGCGTTCGATGGTATTTGCGTGAAGATACGGGGGGTGGTGAGGGGTGACCATCGGGGTTAGTTTCCGGCTACGTCGTCCTACCTGTGGTGAATTCCGTGTTCAGGGGAAGCCTCTACGGCCGAATCCAATAGTCATGGCGCCGAGCAATTCCGGAACAATGCCGAATGGCGGCCAAGTATTGTTTGACTCGTCTGGACGAGTGGGCATATGCTCAGTCTGGTCTGATTCATTCGCCTTCGCGCGTTGACCATAACGATTTTGGCGCCACTCCGTTTCCATGGGAACGCGAATGGGAGTCCAATTGACCAGTTCCGAAATGAGAGCGAAGCTACCCAATTGCCATGGATGGAAGGAATGCGAGCACAAGACGCGTGAGATATTAGCCGATTAATATGTCTATCCAATGAAAGTAGGGGGTTATAAATGAATCGGGCGCCGGCAATTCTGTTGATGGTTGCCTTTCTCCTTTACGGATGCGCGGATAACAACCAGGCTTTGATAGAAGCTGCAAAAGAAGGCAAATTGGAAGGCGTCAAAAGACTTTTGGCTAAAGGCGCTGATGTCAATGCCAAGGACAATGACGGGTTTACCGCACTGATGTTTGCCTCCGGCGCCGGTAATCTTGATGTGGTGAAATTCCTTTTGGATAACGGCGCGGACGTTACAGCCAGGTATAATGATGGCAGGACCGCACTGATGTTTGCTTCGGTGAACGGTCATCTTGCGGTGATGACACTGCTCCTGGATAGAGGAGCTGATATCAATGCTGACGAGAGGCATGGTCTTACGGCGCTGATGATGGTTTCGGGACGCGCTCGCTTCGAGGCGATGAAACTGCTTCTGGATAGGGGAGCGGATATTAATGCCAGAAGCAAGACCCTGGGCTGGACAGCCCTCATGTTGGCTTCTCAGAATGGTAAACTTGAAGTTGTGGAGCTGCTTTTGGACAAAGGAGCGGATATCTTTACTAAGGACGAGGGCGGCACTACGGCTCTTATGTATGCTTCTTATGGGGGTCATCTTAGCGTTGTGAAACTGCTTCTGGATAAAGGAGCGGATATCAATGATAAAGAACGGACTCAGGCTACAGCCTTTATTTTGGCTTCCAATTCACTGTTAGCCTCTAATCCGAAGTTTGCTTCTGATGAAATTATTAAAGGGCGCCTTGAGGTGGTGAAATTCCTAGATGCCCGCGGAGCTATGACGAGCACGAGTCCTCCTGCTAATCCCAGAACGAATGAAGCTGTGACGAACGCGAGTATCGCTGCGAACGCAGATAACAATCAGTTTTTGATAGAAGCTGCTAGAGAAGGTAATTTGGAGAAGGTGAAAAGCCTTCTGGATAAAGGGGCGGATGTTAACGCTAAGGACCATCTTGACGGAACCGCATTAATGGAAGCTTCAGCCCAAAGGGACAGTGGTTTAGTTAAGGCGTTACTTGAGAACGGAGCGGATGTTAATGCCAAGAATAAGAACGGATTTACTGCGTTAATTATTGCTTCACTCACGGGCCGGACTGACAATGTCAAATTATTACTTGAAAAAGGAGCGGACGTTAACGCCAAGAAGAAGAATGGAGATACAGCATTAATGGGGGCTTTGTGCCAGGGCAATGTTGATGCGGCCAAGTTGTTGATTGAAAAAGGAGCGGATGTCAATGCTCAGGACAACTGCGGATATACCCCGCTAAAATGGGCTCAATATATAAAGAATCGTGATATGGTGAAGCTGCTCAAAGCCCACGGAGCCAAGGAATGATCCTTGTGCGCCATGGCGTAGATACGGCGCCGGGGAATTTCAAGGCCGAAAGGACTTTAGGTCAAGGCTCACCCAAGTACAGTAACGGTAATTGAGAAATGGACCACTTAGCCCATCTTTTCGCAATTACGGTCACGGGATCTACGTTAGGAGCTGAAGAATCCGTGACTGCATTTTGGAAACCCATTACTTAGCGCCACAGCCTTTCGGCTACCTATCGATTAACTCCCTCAATTTTGACCAGCGTCGCGCCGGTCCCGGCCTTTTCCGCGAAACACGAATAATCCGCTCTCAAACGTTTGCTCAATAGGTCGGCCAATACGTTGTTGCCTTGAGCCGTAGCGTGACTCCCGTACCATGCGTCGAGATCCTGCTTGGTAGGCTTCATATCAGCTATAGCCTTCACCCCATCCAGGAAAGGATATCCTTTGCGGGAAAGGTATTCTATAAATCGCGCCTCCCGCACGAAGCCTTTGTCAGTCACCTCGGTAATATTGTCCTTGTGCGGCATGATCAATATGAGCGGTTCTGAGCCCCTTGACCTGGCAGTGGCCACGAAGCGGTCCGCTACGTAGCACATGATCGAAAGAGGACCGTCCTCATCATACAGGTTCCACGGATGGCGAGCCGATCTCTTGGCATAATCGCTCATTCCGGCCATTAGCTGGGAATACAGAATATCTTTCCAGCAATAGCATGAAAAAGTGTACGGGAATGAAAACTTGGGTAGCTTTTTGTCGAATTGATACCAGTAATCCACTTTGCCCAGCTCCTCCAAAAACTGCTCCTGATCCAGTTTCGCAAGTTCGGGCACGCTGGCTATCGGATTGGGAACGAGCCGGATTGTTCCGCCTTGCTTGAGAAACATCGGCTTGGTACCCATCGTCGTATCCGTGTACGTGTAGAATGGGCGATATATGTTGACAACCCTATTTACGTTTTCAGGAAGCACGCCAAGTATGACTATTTTCGTGGGCGGTCCCTGGTTGAGCTCGTACTTTAGGAACGCCTGGTCGGTTCCGTAACCGCTGACACCATAGTTGAGCACGTTGGTGTGTAGCTTTTTCCCCAGAGTGGTCTGCCAGGTGTCGCTATCTCCCACTTCGGCGCAGTAGGTGAAGGAGTCTCCGTAGGTGGAAATAAGAGTGGTGTCGTAATCGGTGAGGCAGCGGCGTTCTCCACCGGGACCATGGCTGAAGGTAATTCCTGCGAAATCCTCGTAAACAAGCCCAGGCGGATAATCCCAACCAAGCGCAGGATGGAAAAGAGTGGAACCGTCCGTTTGAATTCCGGGCGCGGAGGCCTGAACTATCCTAGGTCTCTCCACGGATTGCCGGGATTGTTTGATCCTGGAGATCGAGTTTTCACCATGTACTCTGAGCAAGATCCTGGACGGCACTGTTCGCTTTATGATGACGTACGAAGCCGTTTCAAATAAGGCTATTACGGGAGCCAATAACAGCAACCAGAAAACGAAAATCTTGACCTTCGTCCGGCCGACCGATCTTCGGTCTTGTTCCGCCGGCTCGGACGGCCAACGGGAAAGAAGGTCCGCATGTTCCGGATTTCGCGCTTCCATAGGAACCCCCTCGCAATTCATTGCTACCCACCTCTAATAATTGTAGAAAGTTCCGCTCGGCCAAGATAGGTCGGGATAGAACTCAACGCAGACAATTTTCTGAACCTGCGCCGAACTCAGATCCGAGCCATTGGCTTCGGCCAAGCATCCCCATCGGTTTTTCATTGGAATCGGGACGCTTTCTAATACAGTTGTTGACCAAAAGCAATAATTTATTCGGAAAAAAAAGTCCGAGCGGCGCTTTTTTCGGCAAACATTCACTCTTCCCGGTCAAATCTTGGGACTCCATAGAAAAAATATCAAAATGGCGTATTTGAACCCCCGCGCGGACGGAGATCTCCGCCTTTCTCCGCATGCACGCCTTTTCCATTCATATGGGGAACTTGACCTCCCGGCTGTCAGTCGCGATAATCCGGCGCCTGCGGACTCACGTGATCCCTATTTTATGCTTCCTCGCTCAGTTCCGGTTAACCGCTGGTTTCCTGTTCCAGCCCTCAGGCTTGGGAACGGGCTATAAACACTTCCAGCCCTGAAGTCATACCGGCTCTTGAGCGCATCCACGCCTGCTAAACGGCGCTAGTTCTGCTGATTATATTCAAATTTGCCACAATGGCGGTGAAATTGCAAGGAAAATAGGCTTCCTCCCTGTGGATTCCTTTGTGGGGGCTCTTCTTAGGTTACGAGTCCCGCAATTTCGGCCTTTAATGCCCGGATCAGCGCCCTTTGAATCAGTCCGAAGTCGGCTCACCCTGGAGCCGCCCAGACGCTAGGGACTCAGTGTAGCCGGTTCTGAGCCTTTCTATTTCACTCTTTGGCCTTTCTAAAAGGAGCGCCCAGCGAGTCATAGATCGGAGGATCGCCAAGAAGGGTCGGTACCAACATAGCTGTGAAACAAGCCGACAGCATCGGCAATAACAACGTGAAGCATCCGGTTAACTCAATAACAAGAATGACGCCGGTAACCGGAGCCCTCACGACCGCAGTGAAGAATGCGGCCATACCTACGACGGCGCTTGCGGTGGAGTGCGCAGCCACCTCGGGAAACAACCGGTAAGACAAAGCGCCAAACAGGAGGCCGATTTGCGCGCCAAGGACCAGCATGGGCGCGAACAAGCCACCCGGCGTTCGCGCGGCGTAGGACACAGCTCCAAGACCGAAACGCATTACGAAAACCACCATAACCGTCCCGATGGCCTCGTTTCCCACTAGCGCTCGTTGGGTGATCCCATCACCGCCGCCAATTAAATCGGGCGCGAACCATGCCAATAAGCCCACCATCGCGCCCGTCAGTCCGGCTCGTATTTCCACGGGACATCCGGTAAGTCTATCCGCTGCGGAAAGCGCTCCCAGAATGGCGCGGTTGTAAGCGACTCCCACAAAACCGGCGACAGCACCAAGCGCCAGATGTATAGGCACTGTTCCATAACCAGGGTAAGGCATAGGAGCAACGTGGAAGTCCGGGGCTTCTCCCAAGAGCACGCGAGCCACTCCTATGGCCCCCGCGGAAGCCCCTAGAGTGGTAATGGTGATTCGTAAATCAAATTTGCGAACCAACTCCTCCAGGACAAAAACGGCCCCCGCTATCGGGGCGTTAAAAGCTGTGGCAAGACCGGCTCCTGCTCCTGCAGCGAGAAGCGCTCTGCAGTCGTCCGGTTTGCATCGGAAGGCGGCGCCAATAAGATGGGCCACGCTGGCTCCCATCTGCACGCTGGGCCCTTCTCTGCCGAGGGCCAGGCCTGGTCCTATGGCTAAAATACCGCCCAGGAATTTAATCGGAATAAGCAGGAAGGTCGCGGGCGGGGTCTCCTTGTTTAAGACAGCCTCTACGTGGGGGATTCCGCTACCGCTCGCATGGGGGGCAAACCGGCGCACAAGCCAGGCCGCAAAGCCCACAGCAACCGAACAGACTACAATTACGGCTACAAAGCCGAGGATTGGCTTTCCGTGGGCCAATGCGAGCAGAGCTCCTCGGATTCGATCAGCGTGTTCCAACGTAAGCCTGAATGCCGCGCAGATGGCCCCGGAAACCGCTCCCACGATGAGCGACAGGACGGAGATCTTCAGCAGGCCCCCTTCCGGATCAGTTTGCTGATCGTCG
Source organism: uncultured delta proteobacterium (assembly GCA_963747865.1). Lineage (GTDB taxonomy): Bacteria > Desulfobacterota > Desulfomonilia > Desulfomonilales > Desulfomonilaceae > JBBSBY01. The sequence goes on from CAVVHK010000048.1 coordinate 140,595, forward strand.
AGTTCCGGTTCACGACTCACGGGTGTAACTCTTCGGAAAAACGTCGGTATCTCTCATTGTTACTTCCTTCCCAAAAGCTCTTTTGCTGCGGCAGCAACTTGGTCCGGCTCGAATCCGAACTTCCTTTGTAGCTCCTTCAAGGGGGCAGAGGCCCCGAACGTCTTCATGCCGATAACACGGCCCGATCTACCCACGTATCTTTCCCATCCGAAGGTGGACGCCTGCTCCACGGCTACTCGCACATTAACGTTGGGCGGAAGCACGCTGTCGCGATACTCCTGTGTCTGGTGTTCAAAAATGTCCCAGGAAGGCATTGAAACCACGCGCGATCTGACTCCTTCGGCGAGTAAGGTCTCATGCGCTTCCACAGCCAGGCTTAGTTCACTTCCGGAGGCGATGAGGATCACCTCGGGGTTTCGGTGCGGGGGATTGCCCAGCACGTAGGCGCCGCGTTCCACGCCGGAAGCCGGGGCATACTTGGTCCGGTCCAAGGTGGGCAACGGCTGACGGGACAGCGCAATCACAGCGGGCTGATGCCGTAGTCGCATGATGTGCCGGTAGGCCTCGACGACTTCGTTCGCGTCGCCGGGCCTCAGCGTGACCAGTCCGGGAACGGCTCTTAACGAAGCAAGTTGCTCGACCGGCTGATGCGTCGGGCCGTCTTCACCGTCCCCCATGGCGTCGTGAGTGAAGATAAAGATGGTGGGCAACTCCATCAAGGCTGAAAGTCGGATGGCAGGGCGAGCGTAGTCGCTGAAGATGAAAAAAGTCGCGCCGAAGGCTCGGATCTTGGAGAGGGAAAGACCGTTCACTATGGCCGCCATAGCGTGCTCGCGGATACCGAAATGCAGATTTTTGCCGCAAGGGCTGTCCGCCTGGAAATCCCCAGCACCTTCGTATTTTAGCGTAGTCTTGTTCGAGGGCCCGAGATCCGCGGATCCTCCAAGGAACCAGGGAATGTTCTGCGCCAGTGCGTTAAGGACCTTGCCCGAGGCTTCCCGTCCCGCAATACCTTTGGGGTCCCCTGGAAAGACCGGCAGGTTGTTGTCCCAGCCATCAGGAAGCTCGCGGCGCTGCATTTGATCGATCTCGTTCGCGAGCTTGGGATAAGCGGCCTTGTAAGCCGTGAAGAGTTCCATCCATCGGCTGCGGGCTTCGGCGCCCCGCATCCCGAGGCCGGCTTCGAAATGTTCGCGGACCCCGTCCGGGACCAGGAAATGAGATTCCTCGGGCCAACCGTAAGCCCGTTTCACCAAGCGGATCTCCTCATGGCCCAGTGGTTCACCGTGAGCTTCGGCGGTATCCTGTTTGTGGGGGGAGCCGTATCCGATGTGGCTGTCGAGAATGATGAAGGTGGGACGGCCTTCCGTCTTGCGAAAGACCTCTAGGGCCTGTTCGATACGCTCGATGTCGTTGGCGTCGCCGACCCGCAACACGTTCCATGCATATCCGAGGAACCGGGCCGCAATGTCCTCAGTGAACGTGATGCGCGTGTTTCCTTCGATGGTGATGTGGTTGTTGTCGTAAATCCAACAAAGATTGTCCAGGGCGAGGTGTCCAGCCAGTGACGCCGCCTCCGCTCCGACACCCTCCATCATGCAACCATCGCCGCAGACCGCATAAATATCGTAATTGAAGATGTCGAAGCCCGGTCGGTTGTAATTGGCGGCGAGCCATTTCCTGGCGATGGCCATGCCCACGCTGACGGCTACACCTTGTCCGAGCGGACCTGTCGTGGCCTCCACTCCAGAGACCCAGTGATACTCGGGGTGTCCCGGCGCCTTGCTGTTGAGCTGACGGAAGCGGCGGATGTCCTCCAATGACACCGACGGCTTGCCCAGAACTTCGTAGTCGGCGTTCACGGCCTGGGTTCCGGTGAGGTACAGGACGGACCAGAGCAGCATCGAAGCGTGACCGTTAGAGAGCACAAACCGATCACGGTTCGGCCAAATAGGTTGTTGGGGATCGAACCGCATCATGCGATTCCAGATAGTGTAAATCAGGGGCGCAAGCGCCATCGGAGTCCCGGGATGACCGGACTTGGCCTGCTGGACGGCGTCAATCGAGAGGGTTCTGATAGTATTAATTGATAGTTGAACAATTTGATCCTCTGTCATTGGTCTCTCCTTACTATTAAGAATAGCCGCCGGAGGGGAACTTCTCAGAGGAAGTTCTGCTCCGGACCCCTCCCCAAGAACTTTCAATATGCCGACACCGCTTGTTACTTAGCTTTCCAGTGAAGCCACTTTGCCCAAGCGCCGCAGGTGGCGTTCCGCTTGACTGTATTTGGCTCCCAGGAAGGTTTCCAGGAGATCCCATGCCACAGCGGGACCGACGGTCCGGCCGCCCATGCAGATCAAGTTCATGTGGTCGTCTTCTACTCCTTGCCGAGCGGAGAAGTGGTCGTGGATCAGGCCGGCGCGGACTCCGCGAATCTTGTTCGCACAAACTGAAGCTCCGACACCGCTTCCACAGACGGCCACTCCGCGCTCCACTGTTCCCGCGGCCACCGCTTTGGCGAGCGGGATGACGAAATCCGGATAGTCGTCATCAGGAACCAGGCAGTAAGCGCCGAAGTCCGTCACCTCGTGCCCTGCGGCGCGAAGGAGCCCCACCAACTCTTCTTTCAAGACGAAGGCCGCATGATCCGTGGCTATTCCTACTCGCATTTTTTCTTTCCTTTTGGGAATCATTAGTTCACATATGTTGAAGGATGAGGCAGCCTTGTTTCTCATTCATCTAACCTTCCAGATGCACATCGGGCGCAACGAGATCAGGAATGTTATCAGCAGCTTCTTTGTTCAAGAAAATATGGAAGCTCGCTGAACAACCAGCAGACCCACAGCTCCAAACATGATGAATCCAGACCGGTTTCTTATGCGGCGCTTCTATTTCGTAGACTCTTTCGTAATAACTTGCAGCGCCTCTACCATCCCATCGGTACAATTTAAACGGGACCCGCCTCTTCCGTAATTGGGTCTCAAAATCAAATTCACAACCCATCGACGCGAAAGGAGCGAAGGGGCTCATCAGTTCTACCTGGTCTATGCCCGAACGAGATCCCGCTAAAGTTATAGGCCATTTTGCCGGCTCAACGTATTTTTTCAGTACATGAAGTGGCTTGCCATCGATTGTAACAATAACTTCTCCTTCTCGTTTGTCGTCCTCGACGCCGCAAGTCTTCCATTCGATCGGAGAATCCGGCTGAGCCCCCGTCCACCAAGACAGCGCTCTATTGTGAGGCGTTAAGGCTGGAATCATGTAAAGCGTCATAAGATCCCATAGATCAATGAAAGGGCGCTTGACTTCGCATTCCTTGCGTTCGCCGCCGAAAACCGTGACAGCGAACAGGACACAACTAACGGCCAAAAGACATAGCGCATTTCTCTTCATTATTCTTGCCGCTCCTATTCTTCCAAATTTTCCATAGGTTCACTTAAGTTGCTTTAAGAAAGAGGAACTTTTCAATAAGACCATTCCGGTAGAGTTCCTAATCAGAATGCGTCGGTTCCAAGCCTTAGTGCGCTGTGGCACAATTTCGGTTACGAATTCTTATAGGATGTGGTGAGCGGAGCGAACCGCATCTGTCGAGAAAAGGCCTCGAACGATGCGGTTCCCGTTTGGCGCCGCATCCTATGTAACCGCCCGTCTGACCGAGGCTTTGACTGTGAAATACGTCATCGTATTTGCGCCCTAGTACACTTAGGCCATCCGTTTCTCTTTTACTTGATTTCCACTATCCCGCAGCCGCTTGGTCGGCCAGCGCCAGCGCATTGTCATTACGAACCCGGCCCGCGGGAATCGACGGATCGCCCGCAACAAGGCGATCGAGCATAGTGGCCTTATCACTTCCGGTTATTAGCCACAGGATGCGACGGGAACGATTCAGAATTGGATAGGTCAACGTCATCCGACGCCTGCCCTGGTACGCGCCCGTGATCGCCACGTCCTTGTCTGTGATTTCCAGAACGGGATCTCCTGGGATCAGGGAAGCTGTGTGGCCGTCCGGCCCCAGGCCCAGATGGGCCAGATCGATAATGGGCGGTGATCCGGCTATCTCCGCAAGGGTTTCGGCATATCGAACTGCCGCTGCGTCGAGATCCTGATCATCCACGGGCATCGCAAGGATTTGGCCCGGACGAACGGGGGCGTTTTTCAATAAGCTTTCATGCAGATGGGTGAGGTTCCGGTCCTGGTGTCCCCGCGGGGCCGCTCGTTCGTCCACCTGGGCTATCCACACGCTTTCCCAAGGGATATCTTCATTCGACAGGATGCGGAGCATTTGCCATGGTGTATGACCGCCGCTGACCGCCATAACGAAGCGGCCCCTTGCGACCACAGCCATGCGAGCCTCCTCAGCGATTATGGAAGCGGCCCTTTGGGCTACCGCGTCGGCGTCGGCAAGCGCTTCAATCTTCATGAAGGCCTCTCCCATCTCGGCAATACTTATTTGGGGCTTCTACTTCGAGCACGTCGCGTCCGTTCCTGTGGGATCGCACCAGCCTTCCGGAGGAGAAACGATCCGGTCCACTTCTGAGGGTCCCCAGGTGTCAGGGTCATACTCGTAAACCGGAATCTCCGTCTTCAGCGCTGGGTCAACGATACGCCATGCTTCCTCGACGTAATCCTCCCGAGCGAACAGTGTCGAGTCTCCTTGAAGAGCGTCACCCAGCAGCCTTTCGTACGAATCCAACTCTCCAGCCTGAGGAAAGCTGCTCGCTATCATTTCCACCGACTGACCAAGGATCTCTTCTCGGGGAGCCATGACCATCATACCCAGGGCGATTGTCACATCCGGGCTGACTCTGAACCGGAAGTAATTTTTCGCCGATGATGGAGAATACAGCGCCAGGGGCTCCCGAAGTCGGACGACAATCTCTGTGCAGGTCACGGGTAGAAATTTTCCCGCCCGGATATAGAAGGGCACGCCTTGCCAGCGCCAGGAATTGACTTCAAGCCGCAGGGCCGCAAATGTGTCCACCTTGGATTCCGGAGCTACTCCAGGTTCTTTTCTGTAGCCGCGGAACTGCCCCAGGACGACGTTCTTCGGATCAAGCGCCGGGATGGCTTTGAGGACCTTGACCTTTTCGTCTCGGACTGAATCGCTGTCCGTCCTGGCCGGTGGCTCCATGGCGAGATTAGTCATGATCTGTAAAAGGTGATTCTGGACGACGTCCCGGATTGCCCCGGCCTCTTCGTAGAACTTGCCGCGTCCTTGAATGCCGAAGTTCTCCGCCATGGTGATTTCGACGCTCTGCACGTGATTGCGGTTCCAGATAGGCTCCAGAAAGGAGTTGGCAAAGCGGAAAAAGAGGATGTTTTGGACCGGCCTTTTGCCCAGGTAATGGTCGATACGAAAGATCGACTTCTCTTCGAAGCATGCCAGCAGAGTCCGGTTGAGGTCCAAGGCTGACGCCAGGTCTCTTCCGAACGGTTTTTCTATGATGACCCTGGCTCCTTCCGAGCATCCGGACCGGCAGAGATTGTCAACGACGGTTTCGAACATCGTAGGGGGGATGGCCAAGTAATAGGTGGGACGTTTTGCGCCGTTAAGCTCTTTGCGCAGGGCCTGAAATGTCGAGGGGGCGGCATTGTCGCCGCGCACGTAGCGCAAAAGTCCGGCCAGCTTATCGAAAGCCGCTCTATCGATTCCTCCGTGCTTTTCGAGGCTATCTCGCGCAATGGAGCGCAGTTCGTCCAGATTGTGAGCAGACCGGGCTACTCCGATAACCGGCACGTTGAGGTGGTCACGTTTAACCATTGCCTGCAAAGCCGGGAAGATCTTCTTGTGGGCGAGATCGCCGGTGGCGCCGAAGAACACAAAAGCGTCAGATTGCGGAACGCTCATAATTTCCTCCTCATCGCAGTGCGGTCGCCTAACTGAGCCATTTCCTAAATACGGTGTCGTATTCTGTCGCTGATGCCCTGAAGGGGCATTCCCCATGGATGGGAACGACAGTCAATCTCTTTTTCGACCCCTTGCGGGGTCGAAGAAACCAAGGCATGGAGGCGGTTACCATGGGTTTCACCCATGGCTACCCGTGAAGAGCGCCCCTCTCGGGGCGTAAGGGGCCACGAATTTCAGTTACGATTCCCTGTGGAAATACGTAACCGTATTTATGCCATAGACCACTAAGCCTCAGAAACATGGCGCCTTATGAGAGCCTGTTATTTCTCGGCCGGCTTCTCCAAGTGTCCGCCGAATTCGTAACGCATAGCGGATAGCAGCCTGTCCGCGAAGTCCGCCTCACCTCGGGAGCTGAATCGCTCATACAGGGCCGTGGTGAGCACAGGCGCGGGCACGGCCTCATCAATGGCTGCCTTGATGGTCCATCGCCCTTCTCCGGAATCCGAAACTCGGCCCGTGAACCCGGAAAGATCAGGATCTTCGAGCAGGGCGCCGGCCGTGAGATCCAGCAGCCACGAGGCGATCACGCTGCCGCGGCGCCAGACTTCAGATATATCACGTATATTGAGATTGTATCGGTAGTGCTCAGGGTTACGAAGCGGAGTGGTCTCCGCGTCGACGGTTTGGTCTCTCTCGCCCACATTGGCGTGGCGGAGAATATTCAGTCCCTCCGCATAAGCGGCCATGACGCCGTATTCGATACCGTTGTGAACCATCTTCACGAAGTGGCCTGCGCCGTTTGGTCCGCAATGAAGGTATCCACGCTCGGCCGTGCCGTCGATCTTCTCCCTGCCGGGAATCCTGGGAGCGGCGTCAATTCCCGGCGCGAGGGCGGCAAAGATGGGGTCGAGGAACTTGATTATCTTCTCCTCGCCGCCGATCATGAGGCAATAACCTCGTTCCAATCCCCAGACTCCACCGCTGGTGCCGCAATCTACGTAATGAATGCCTTTGGGCGCCAGCTCTTCGGCCCTTCGTATGTCATCGATATAGTATGAATTTCCTCCATCGATGATGACGTCCCCGTTTGTCATTCGGTCGGTGAGATCCTTCAGAGTGTTGTCCACCACTGCGGCGGGAACCATCAGCCATACCACGCGAGGGGGAGTGAGTTTGGCCGCCAGTTCGTCAAGGGAAGATGCGGCAAGGGCGCCTGTCTCCTTGGCAAAGTTTTCCCTGGTTTTTGCGTGAGCGGAAAAGGCGATGATTTCGTGACCCGCGGTCATCAATCGCCGCGCCATGTTTCCTCCCATCCTACCAAGACCTATCATCCCAAGTTGCATAAGTGACTCCTTTGTACCCTTCACTTACCGCTGTGCGTTCGAATTCGCTTCGTAGTTTCACTCCTCGCAATGACATCATAAAGTGTCTTTGCGAGCGGAGCGAAGCGATCTCGCGCTTGGAAGCGCATTAGCGCTCCTTCTTCAAAGCAGCCTGTAATCACCGTGAAGCCTTTTTGAACTTCCGGTAACGTCGTATCAGGCTGCTGGTTGAACTATCGTGGTCGAGCGTGGGCTCCGCCTTGCTCTCCAATTCAGGAATGATGCGCTGCGCCAACATTTTGCCAAGTTCGACGCCCCATTGGTCAAAGGAGTCAATGTTCCAAATGACTCCCTGGCTGAACACGCTATGCTCGTAGAGAGCGACCAGTTTGCCGAGCGTCTCGGGAGTGAGCTGTTCGGCAAGGATGGTGTTGGACGGGCGGTTGCCGTCGAAGACTCTGTGGGGCACAAGCCAATCCGGCGTGCCTTCGGTTTTGACTTCTTCGGGCGTTTTGCCGAAGGCCAGCGCCTCGGCTTGGGCGAAGACGTTTGCCAGTAGCATGTCGTGGTGGCGTCCAAGACGGTTAATCGGGCGGCAGAAGGCGATGAAGTCGCAAGGGATTAGCCTTGTCCCCTGATGGATCAGCTGATAGAAGGAGTGCTGGCCGTTCGTTCCCGGCTCGCCCCAATATATGGGCCCGGTCGGCGCGGCGACCCGGATCCCGTCCAGCGTGACGCTTTTGCCGTTGCTTTCCATTGTCAATTGTTGCAGATAGGCCGGGAAACGCTTGAGATATTGGTCGTATGGCAAGACCGCTACCGTTTGGGCTCCAAGGAAATCGTTGTTCCAGACGGCCAGAAGACCCATGAGCGCCGGCAGGTTCCGTTCGAAGGGAGCGGTCCGGAAGTGCTCGTCCATCTGGCGGAAGCCGTCCAGAAGGGAGTGGAACTTATCCGGGCCAATGGCAAGCATTGTCGAGAGGCCGATGGCGGAGTCCATGGAGTAGCGCCCGCCGACCCAATCCCAGAATTCAAACATGTTGGCGGTATCGATGCCGAAATTTGCCACTTCCGTCGTGTTGGTCGAGACCGCTACAAAATGCTTGGCCACGGCCTTTTCGTCACCCCCAAACGCTGCGATGAGCCATGAACGGGCGGTTTGGGCGTTGGTCATCGTCTCGAGCGTGGTGAAGGTTTTCGAAGAAATGATGAAGAGTGTCTCCGACGGGTCAAGCTCATGAACGGCTTCGACGAAATCGGTTCCATCTATGTTGGAAACGAACCGAAACGTCATAGAGCGATCGCTATAATGCTTCAGGGATTCATAGGCCATCACCGGCCCGAGATCTGAGCCTCCTATGCCGATGTTTATAACGTTGCGTATGCGTTTTCCCGTGTGCCCCTTCCACAGACCGCTGCGGACTCGGTCGCAAAAATCCGCCATCTTATCGAGAACCGCGTGGACCTGAGGGACCACGTTTGCGCCGTCCACGATAATGGACGCTTCTCTCGCGGAGCGTAGAGCCACATGAAGCACGGCCCGATTTTCGGTGATGTTGATCTTCTCTCCGCCGAACATTGCCTCGATACGACCGCGAAGACCGCACTCTTCAGCCAATCGCAGCAGTAGCTTCATGGTTTCATCTGTGATGCGATTCTTTGAGTAATCCAGGTAGATGCCGACGGCCTCGGCGGTCATGCGCTCGCCGCGCTCCGGATCAGCGGAGAAGAGTTTTCTGAGACTCACATCCTTGACTTTTTGGTAATGGCTCTCTAGAGCCTTCCAGGCTGGAAGTTGGGTGAGAGGTCCGACCCCTATGGTCATATTCGTGCTCCTTTCGTCCCCTGGTGTTTGTGGGCTTCGTCGCCCGCTGTTCAAGAACCGTGTCGCTTCCGCTTGGAAGCATGGACCGCCCCCCGTTATTCGTGTAGATGATATATTGTTTTTGTGTGCGCTCAATAACTTCCCCCTGTCACATTATCTGAAGCAGTTGCCCGACTTGTCAACAGAGTCGTGGGGTTCCGCGGCCTAGCTCCACTAACGGAGCCTGAGTCCGTGCCGACGGTTCTCCGGCTTCATGAGCTGCTTCCATCTGTCACATTCCGGTTCAGTAACCTACTAATCAACTATATAATGTGATTTCGCTTCAATTTCTCGGACTGTTTGCCCCAGCGACCTCAAGGAGGATACGCCGTGAGAAGACTTCTAATGTTAGCCGGTTTGTTCCTATTGGTTGGCCCGTTCTTTACTTTCCCGGTTTTGGCTCAATCCGTCAAACAAGGATTAATTATCTTCAATGAAGCCAAAGAGATAAACTCAAAAGCCCGTTCCAACGAGGATACGAGGAAGTCGATTGCAAAATTTCAACAAGCGCTTGAAGTATTCAAACGGAACGACTCCAAAAAAGATATGGCGAATACTCTGGACTGGATCGGTTCGCTTTACTCCAATCTACGTGAATACCCAAAGGCGATTGAAAACCGAGAACAAGCCCTATCAATTTTCAGAAAGATTGCGGACGCAAAAGGAGAGGGAGTCATTCTGGAACATCTCGGCGACGATTGCGACGGGCTGGGTCAACCCCAAAAAGCGATTGAATATTATGAGCAGGCTCTGCCGATATACAGACGGTTCGGTGAGGTTCAGCCGGAAGGAAACACGCTTGCTAAGTTGGGCAACAAGCTTCACCAAACACGGCAAGATGGGAAGGCGGTCGAACGCTATGACCAAGCCCTCCCGATTTTCAGAAAGCTTCACGATGAAAAGAGTGAGGCGCAAATCCTGCACAACATGTGCACCTCATATATAGACTTGGAGCAACATCAAAAAGCGAAGGAATACTGTGAAAATGCTCTGGCCATCCGCAGGAAAATTGGAGACTTTGCCGGCGAGGCGGCGACTTTGGGAAACCTCGGCGTGATTAATTTCACTCTGGGGGAGCCGAAATCCGCGCTCGTCAATCTTGAAAAAGCCCTGGAGTTTCAAAAAAAGAACGGCGATCTCGAGGGAGAAGGCCGAAGCCTGACAGACATGGGTTTGGCTAGTTTGTACTTGAGTCAATACCAACAGGCCCTCAAATACTTCGATAGCGCCCTCGCGATCCATAGAAAGCGCGGCGACGCAAAGAACGAGGCTGCTACACTATCTCGCACCGCTTGGACGTACTGGCAGTTGGGGCAGTACGATAAGGCATTGGAATACTATGACAAAGCTCTGGGAATCGTGAGGAGAATTAACGACCTCAAGGAGGAATGTATTTCTCTCAGCAGTGTGGGCTTGGTCTATGCCAGCCGGGGCCAATATCAACAGGCGCTGGAGAGCTATGAAAGGGCCTTGAGTATTGCGAGGAATAATGATTATCGGCAAGAGGAAGCCGCTGCCCTGCATAACGCCGGTTTGGTCTACGGCTATATGGGTCAGTATCAAAAGGCTCTGGAGCAATACGAAAAGGCTTCGGTTATCGATACCAAAATAGGTAACGTGCAGAGCGTCGCTGTCATCATGGACAGCGCCGGCTCAGTCTATAACAAGTTGGGTCAGTATCAAAAAGCTCTGGATCACTATGATAAGGCTTTGGCGATCCTGCGCAAGGTGGGCGCCGTCAAAGAAGAAGCCGACTCTTTGAACCACATAGGCGAAACTTATGTTCATATGGGCAAGTATGATGACGCTTTAGCGAGCTTCAAGACCGGGCTTGCGATCAATACCAGGATCGGAGTGCCTACGGGTTGGTCCAACGAACTCATCGGCAATTTGCTGTTGGACAGGGGCGAATTGGCCCAAGCTGAAGCCTATCTGAGACACGCAAACTCTACTCTGTCTTTCGCAAGATTGTACCTGCTCAAGTCCGACTATTCCTTCGCCGAGCAAATATACGAGGAATTTCTTGACGAAGCTGAAAAGATTAAGAACGCCGATTCGCTATTTGCGGCGTACACTGGTCTTGGAAGAGCGTATGAAGGAATGGAAGACTATAAGAAAGCCGAAGAATACTATGAGAAGGGAATGAAATTTACCGAAGAGATCAGGGCCGCCCTCCTGCCTTCCGAGAGAAAGAATTTCTTCGAGGTCAAAGTCTACGGTTTCCAACGCTCCGAACCTGCCAAAGGACTGACCCGCGTGCGAATGAAACTCAATCAGGCGGCGGGCAGTATAGACTCGAGTGAGGTCACCAGGGCAAGAGCATTCTCGGACAACATCGCTCTAACATCAAAGGAAGGCTCGTCGGGTGTGCCCAAACAAATACTCGAAAAGGAGGACGAGCTCGTCAACAAGCTCGCCGCTCTCAAGAAACAATTGAGCAAGACCGACAAGGACCAATCGCCGGCCACCTATGCAAATATCAGACAACAGATCCAGGACGCCGAAGCCAATTTGAACACATTTGTTCAAATGCTGTGGGAAAAGCACAAGCATTATGCTTCAGTTAAGTATCCCAGACCCGTCTCGCTCAAGGAATCCGCACTAAAACAGGAAGAGTACGTCGTAGTTTTCGATGTGTCCGACGACGGAGTCGGAGTAAAACTGATCAAAGGCAAAGAAATTGCCGAAACGTTCTACAAGAAATGGAAATTGGATGGCCTGGAGAAGGATGTAAAGAGATTCCGTCATTGCTTTGAAGAGGCGAAACTCAGGGAATTCGATCCTGATCTCGGGCAATCACTGTACAACGCCCTTCTAGCCAGGGTGGTGTTAGACGTTCCCCAAGGTGCTCCCCTCGTAATCATCCCGGACGGCATATTAGCTATTCTACCCTTTGAAGCGCTTGTCGTATCCGGTAAGGCGACCTGGAAAGATGAAGGAGGCAAAGTTTATCCCGAAGGTCTCACCTACCTGGGTGATGCGCACCCCATCAGTTATTATCAGTCCATCACGTCTTTAACTTTAGCCAGGACCCTCAGATCGGAAGAAAAACCCGGTTCGAAAACCATGGTCATTGCGGACCCTGTGTTTGAGCCTGATGATCCTCGTCTGAAGGCGGCTACCGGTCAAGAACGACATAAACTGGTCGCCTCTTTACCGGAAAAGCTTATGTCCATAAAGAGTCAGACAAGTATTACGTTCCCCCGACTTTCCCAGACATCCGAACTCGCGGATTATCTCAAGAAGCTCAATCCCGCCGCCACTGATCTATTCACCGGGATGCAGGCAAAGAAGACCATTCTGTTTGATAAGCCTATGACGAGCTACGGTTCAATTGTGTTCGCGACCCATGGTTACTTCGGCAGGGACATACCCGGCATACAAGAGCCGGTATTGGCCATGACTTTGGTGGATGAGCCCAAAGACCAGGACGGGTTCCTCAGAATGAGCGAAGTCATGGGAATGAAGCTCAACGCCAATGTGGTGGCCTTAACCGCCTGCCAGACCGGCCTTGGAAGTAACCTATCCGGCGAGGGCGTAATGAGTATGGGCAGGGCGTTCCAGTACGCCGGAGCAAAATCAATTCTGATGAGCCTGTGGTCAGTTTCGGAGAGTGGTTCAGTGCTGCTGGTCGAGAAGTTTTTCGAGCATCTCAATGCGGGGAAGACCAAACTGGAGGCGCTGGGACTCGCGAGGGAAGACGTCCGTAACGCTGGGTTCAAGCATCCTTTTTACTGGGCTCCGTTCATTTTGGTGGGGGAAGTGGAATAAGGTTCACTAAGCCGTTGGATTTATAAGGGATCAAATCAATGAACCGAAGCGACTGGATCAGGATACTCAAAAGATTGGCCGGCGCCGCTCTTATAATAGTTTCGGCTCTGATCGCGTACGAGATCTTTGCGACGGCCAAGGAATTTCTTGAGACCTGGTCCACCACTATATCAAGTTACACTTTGGCAGCGTTACTGGTATCTTTAGTTTTTACCATCAAATTGATCCGGATATTGCGCGACTGAGGACCCGCGGTCGTTGTTCCGGCAGGCCAATCCCTACAATTTCCTCGCAAATGCAAAAAGTTGGGCGCCTGTGTCGTCGGGTCGGATTTCCACAGATCCTGATTGAAAACCGGATCTATGAAATAGGTCCCTTAACTGCGTTTCCGTTCTGTGCGTCAGCCGCCAGTCCAGGATATAATCCAGGAAAAGCTTGTCGGAATTGGATGGCTGAAAATTGACGCCGACGGCCGTTCCGCCGTGCGCAAGGTGATCGTAAACCCAGTTAAGGAGCCTCACTACGTAGTCGTCTTCCAGGTAGTCGAACAGATATGCGCAATAGATCATATTCTGGGGAGGCATCGTGATTTGGCCCTTACCCAGGGACAGTCGCAGCACATTTTCCTGCAGTAAAATCACACGATCCGACACCCCTAATTCGGCCGCTATTTTGGCCGCTCGGTTCAACGCTTCCGAGTCGGCGTCAATACATAAGGCGCGAAGCGATGGAAGAGCTGATTCCGCGCATACGTTCAATAATTCTGTGGAAGCGCCCCCCGCAAGCGAACCGATTAACATGGTGGCGTTTTGCGCCGGCGCATTTACCGAATTTCTGATAACGTCCGCCAATATTGTGCGGCGAGCCACGAATGCCCGACGAAAGGGCAGGTTCATCAGCCACGCGTCTATAAGGGCCCCCAAGCGGCCGGATCCTTCGGGCTCGCCGCTATTGAGCAATTCGATTGTCCTGAAATCTACGGTATATCCTTTAGGCTTGGTGTACAGGCGGTCAAACCTCTTGCTGAGCACGAAAAAGGGAAATGTCTCTCGAAAAACGTATCCTCCGATGGCTTTCGCAAGGTTGGGTTGGGCTCGGACAGAATTGGAGAGAGCGTCCTTGATCCTATCGCAGGCTTTTGTGATTCGATCCTGAGCGGAGCCTTGGGCTATTTCCCGCTCTTTTAACCCGCGATCCACCTGCAGCATTTCGCGTCTGAACCGCAAAGCCTCGGTCGCCAATTCCGGTGGGAGTTGGCCTTGCTGCAGCGGCAGCGCATCGGTTTCGTCCGAAGGCCGGGCTTGAGAGGCTTCTTCCATCATAAGGGAAGGAATCAGTTTAGAAGTGGATCTCAGCCGATTGGCCAGAATCAGAGCCACCGATTGGTAGAACCTTGTTCCGAATCCCGGGACCGAAGCCAGCAGCCCGTTAACCTGATGCCCTTCCACCACATGGAGTTCCACGTGATCTTCGGCTAATACGGACGCGCTGGCAGGCTGATTCTCGACAAATGACATTTCCCCAAATATCTGGCCCGGTCCTAATGTTACGTACGCTACTGCCTTTCCCGCATGCATACGCTCGATTCGGACCGTTCCGCTCAGAAGGATAAAAATGGCCTGTCTCCTGGAACCCTCTGCTAGAATCAATTCGTTCTTTTGAAATGTCAGGCGATCCGCATTCTCCACCAGTAGATTAAAATCTTCCTTGGTCAGGAATTCAAAGGCCTTTTGGGTCATTTCTCGTTTGCTCCTAAGGGAAATGTCGCTGGAAGGATACCTCTTGGAAGAAGTCTCGCTTCGGGCCTCCCTTCAAAGACTTTCAAAATGGCGACGCCACGGGCGGCAGTTCCCGAATGCTCGGGGGCTCCGATCTACGACAGCATTTTCATGATTCGTTGTGGCCGTTGGTCGTGGAGCAAGGTATGTGATTTCGGATCAATCTCCCCCTGTGGGTGCTCCAAATGTGCCTTCCATGAAACGCACTATCGGATGATTCGGATTGGACTTTATTGCAGATGCATTTCCTTGCGCAACAATTTGTCCCTGGTAAAGCATCATAACCGTGTTCGAAAAATGCAATGCGCTTTTTACATCATGGCTTGCCAGGACGTAGGTTACGGGCCGTTCCAAATGGGTCTTGAGTATAAGATTGAAAATAACCGCACTAGTCACGGGATCCAGGCCCGTCGTGGGCTCATCAAAGAATACGACGTCCGGGTCCAGGGCAAGCGCCCTCGCAAGCCCTACCCTCTTACGCATGCCGCCGGAAAGTTGCTCGACGGTTTTGTCTTCTTCGCCCAGCAAGCCCACGCTAGCCAGCTTTTCCATCACAATGTCTTGGACTTCTTTGTTTGTAAGTTTGAGATGCTCCTGGATTGGAAAAGCGACGTTTTCTCCAACGGTAAGGTAGTCAAACAGGGCCGAGTCCTGGAATAAGACGCCGAATCTACGCCATATGCCGCGCAGTTGCCATTCGCTCATCCCAACGATGTTTTCACCGTCAACGAGTATTTGGCCGGAATCCGGGGCTTCCAAACCTATCATGATACGCAGCAGAACACTCTTGCCCTCGCCGGAGCCCCCCACTATGGTGGTGATTGAATTCTTCCTGATTTCCAGATTAATGTTGTCGAGGACCGTTTGCTGTCCGAAACGTTTGTTGATGTCGATAAGTTTGATCATGATTAACAACCTTGAATCGCAGGTGTTTATCTGGAGACGGGGCTCTTGGAAATGATTATAGGGCGGGCGCGGAGGCTGGATGATACAGATGCGCCTCCACACAGACGCGATGGCGGCCACTCCACGGACAGCAAAACAGGAGCTTGGGCGCCCAAATTACGACGCGCATGAGCGCCATCGCAGCCGCGCCGAAGGCGTCCAAGCGCGCTCCATCTCCGCCTAATCACTCGCATTAACGACGTCCGATATAAGTCTCCCCTCCATAATAGGCTAACTCAACATCGGCTCGGCCTGATACTTCACTTCGACCGGGTCTCAAGCGCCCGGTCCATACAAGAAGGATGTGATTATATAATCCAATATCAAAACCGTAACAGAGGATGTCACCACGGAAGTGGTCGTCGCATTGGCGACCCCTTTTGTGCCCGGCTTCGAATTATAGCCTTCATTGCACCCTATCAGCGATATAACCAGACCGAATATTACGCATTTGATCAGCCCGTGCGTTACGTCTTCTATGGCCAGGTATGTTTTTATGCTGCTCATAAAGGCGCTCTCGTCAAGTCCCAACTGGTAGGTGCTCATAAAATACGCAGCGACAATACCGGAAAATGAGAAGAACAAAGCCAATACCGGCAGCGTCAAAACCATCGCCCATACCCTGGGGACTACCAAATAATGTATCGGATTTATTGCCATGCTTCGCAGAGCGTCTATTTGTTGGGTGGTTCGCATGGTTCCCAACTCGGCGGCCATGGCGGAGACGGCTCTGCCTATCACCATCAAGGAGCTTAGCACCGGCCCCAGTTCCCTGGTTAGCCCGAGAGCGACTGTGGCCCCAACCATGGAATGGGCGCCGAAGCGGCTTACGCCGTTGTAGGTCTGCAGTGCGCTTACCATACCCGTGAACGCCCCGGTGAAGACTATTAGTGCGACCGACTGAACGCCGATGAAGTCTAATTGCCTTAACAGCTCGCCAAAGCGGAACGGCGGTGTAACCGAAAAGATGATTACTTTCCACATCATCAGGACGAAGTGTCCCAATTGAGCGACTAAGTTTACGGTTGTCTGTATCAGTTCGTCTAAAGTGGCTTTGGCGATTCTCGATGGTTTCAAGACGGCACATCCTTGTCAAAGGCGGTTTCAGTTGACCTGGATCAAACGGAATCCATCATAGACGGTTGTTCCAACCCACACTGAGCAACGCATGATTACCTATTCTTGTAATTAAACGTGCTTGAATTCCTCCGAAAAAGCAATCTAAATGCCTTGGATAAGCGATTTTTTCTAAGTTTCGCCTGAAATTTAGCCTTGGTCGAAAATATTGTCAACAAGATGCGCTGAAGCCGGGGCGCACTTTGAACGATCTTCAGGGAACCGGCTCGTCTCATCGCACAGTAATCGTTGAGCGCTATTCCACTCGTGTCCGTAGATCAATTCTTGAGATGATCTATTTATGCATCCGCTGTATGTTTGAACACCTTCTTGATAGGCTCTGTCGGAAACTTCGTCATGGCGGAAAGCGAAGCTACGAGGCGATCCCGTTTTGTATGGGCAATGAGATTGACACAGGCTGCCGTTCGCGCAATGGCAGGCCTGTCTCTTGAGCTATTTCAGGGTCCTCGCAATTTTCAGAGCGTAGGTCTATAAGGACGAGCCGGCAAACCAAGACCTATTCCCTCGAACGGAACTCAATTAATACATTGCCGTCGGTTCCGGAAGCTAGGGAAACCAAATGGTTACTCTAGTAAACTTGTCAAGAAACCGACCCGTGATTACCATCATTAGCAAGAAGTCGGTCAGCTTTTTCAGCGCCTATGTGACCGGAATCTTAGGGATGCGACGAAAAGGGGGCGCGTTGTCGAAACGGTCTGATAATTACTAGAGAGAACAGAATTGTGGGATGAACCTACGTAAATGTATGAGAAGATGTGGCTGGGTATAATAATTACAGCAGGTTGAGATTGGCCTGTTTATTGCTACCGTCCTACCGGCAAAGCGTTTTTGAGAAAGCCGCAGTCGGTTGGTTTTCGGATTCCTGAACGTTGACCGTTTGGAGCCGCACCGTGAGCGCCCCAAGGGAAGCGCTGAGTCCGACGTTTCGCAAGACTGCAAGCAGTGTCTATGCCGAGACGCTTTCTAGGAAACGCGATCCAATGCCCCAGGAGGACTAAAATGAGAGCTCGTCAATTTATGACAGGTACTGGTAATGATCTATGTGGCGTGGGGAATGGCTCTCTCGTATTGCAGCGCTGCGGGTGAGCCGGAAAATCCCAATGAACGGACGAAATTAGGCAAATATCTAACCGCGGTGGAAGCGTACGCCATGTGGCGCTCAGATCCGGATGGAGTAAAGGTATTAGACGTCCGGACGCCTGAAGAATACGTATACGTCGGGCATCCGCCGATGGCCCGTAACATACCCTTAAAGATCTGGAGAGGGCATGAGAGTTACGGTGAGAATAGCCTCGATCAGATCGACAACCCTTACTTTTTTGCGGAGATCAAGAAATACTACGCAACGGCTGATACCATTCTCGTCATATCCAGGTCCGGCGATCTAGCAGCCGAAGCGGTCAATGTCTTAGCTGAACGAGGCTTTGCAGATGTTTACAGTATAGTGGACGGCGTTGAAGCTAATCTGATTTCCGATTCCGAGAGCTATTATCTGGGAAACAGGTCGGCAAACCATTGGAGAATTTCGGGGGGACCGTGGACGTACGATCTGGACGCCGGCTTGGTCTACCTCCCTGACAAGACTCATGGACAATGAAAGAAGGCGGCCAGGGGGGTGGAGAAGATACACCACGCCACCATGACAGGTTATAATCCACCCTTTTGCTGCTAATCAAAAATCAATCAAATAGGTCAAGGCTCAATCGGTTCGCCCTCGCGCTTGGCCCAGGATCCGTACCGCATTACCCAGACCTTGGTGAGCTCCGCCCCGAAATAGAACACCTGAGCCGAATAGTACACCCACACCAGCAAAACAAACAGCGACCCCGCTGCGCCGTAGACTGACTGCAAAAGAGAGGAAGTCAGATACAATCCAAAGAAATATTTTCCGACCAAGAACAAGAACGATGTGACCGCTGAACCTACCAGAACGTCTTTCCATTCCATGTCTTGATCCGGAATCAATTTGTAGACGAGAACCAGCATGAGCGGGACCATTCCAAACTGCGTTATCAGGTACAATGTCTTCAGAATATCCGCAGGATAAAAAAAGGTCTTGGCAAAAAAAGCGGCTATCCCGGATATCACCATGTTCGTGATTACAGCGATGAGTAGAAGAATCCCTATTCCCACCACACAAACAAACGAAATGGCTCTCGACCTCACTACGGACAAGAAGCTGCTTCTCTTTCCGGGCGGGACCGCCCAGATCACATTGAGCGACGAGTGCATTTCAACGAAAACGGTCGTGCCTGCGGCAACCGCGCCGAGAACAGCGACGACGGACAGATGTCTGGCTCTCAATTCGGCGCTAAGACTCTTCAGAAGAGCGCCTATATACTCTGCGGACTCAGGGGTCACCAAATACTGTAGTCTGGAAATCAGCTCCGCCTCAGCTCTGCTGTTACCGATGATAAATCCGGCAATGTTCAGAGCTATCAAGAAGGCCGGAACAATGGAAAACATTGTATAAAATGCCAGGGCAGCCGCCATCCTAATTGCGTTATCGTCTATAAAGGCTTGGACTGTCTGCTTAAGGAAATCAAATATCTCGACTGCCCAACGGACCAGCAGCTTAATTGCGTAATCCCACACCTTCGCGCTCCTTGTTTGTGAAACCGAGTATTTAGTTTGCCACAGCACAAATTCCGCGCCACCTGCGAACAGAATACATTACCGATTTTGCGAAACAGACCTCCCAGTTGCGCCCCGCAGACCGTCCAGCTTTGTGTCAGGCCTTTAATGCGCGAATCGTAATACACGGCGCAGCATTCGTCCAGCCAATGCGATTCGTCCAGTGAGAGATCCAGTCGCAAAGTTCATATGAGAATGAGGCTGGAAGGCGACTTCTTGAAAGCAGTTTCCCTCCGGACCCCCCTTCAGGAGCTTTCAAAATTGCGATACGACGTGTAGTCATTCCAGAACGTGAGGGCGCAACAAATAAATTAAGCAATTGTTGTTATTCTGTGTGGCCGGCAGGTCACGGGAGGTCCTCTGAATATTAGCGTTTTTCCCGGGCTTCCGGTTGTGCGTGTAACGGGCGTTTCAAGCTACCTGAGAGCGAGCGGGCCATACTTTCCTGCTTTCTATCCCTCCGTGACCACCCGATTATTGCTCTTCCATGCTTGACCTTTGTTCACGGATAAATGTAGATTATATAAGAGGCGCTTTCGACGAGGTAGCCCCGGGGAGGGTTTTCACGTCGATTTCAGTCAGACCGGGCAGACCGCGTGACGGACTTACTGACTCCATTTTAACCGCATGTTTCAAACACGCCCTGATAAACCGCTCGCGTGAGCATTTCCCGCAGACCTGTTGAAAGGAGTCGGGAATGACGTTTTCGGACGTAACGAACATGCCTCCGCAGGATGGCGGAGCAGAGTCGCTTTCCAGATTTTGCGACTCACCCATGCCGCCGGGAGGGTTTCTGGAGCTTGCCGTCCGAATCAGCAAGGCGATTGGCGAACTCCACCGGCACAAGGTTATCCACAAGAACGTCACTCCTCACACTATTCTCGTCAATCCCACCACCGGCGCGGTTACGATAACCGACTTCTCCATTGCCTCCCATGGGCGGCGTCAACATGCGGTTGCAAAAAATAACGGAGCGATCGAGGGCACGTTAGCATATATGTCTCCGGAACAGACCGGACGCATAAGCCGTGTTGTGGACCATCGCACTGATTTGTACTCGTTGGGGATGACCTTCTATCAGATGCTCACCGGCACGCTTCCGTTTCGCGCCGGCGACGCCCTGGAATGGGCTCATTGTCATATTGCCCGAGCTCCGCGGCCGCCGGACGAGATCGTTCCGGGTATTCCGAGAGTTATTTCCGCTATCATTATGAAGCTTCTCGCCAAGGCGGCTGAAGAGCGCTACCAGACCGCCCATGGCCTTACGTGCGATTTGGAAAAATGCCTGGACCAATGGAGCGAAAAGCAAGATATCGGCTGGTTCACTCTGGGCGAATGCGACGTGCCCGACCAGTTGCTGATACCACAGAAGCTATATGGACGTAATAAGGAGATTGACGCCCTGGTGAGCGCTTTCGACCGAGTGGTCAAAGGAGGGACCCCCGAGCTGGTAATGGTCGCAGGGTATTCCGGTATCGGGAAAACCGCCCTCGTTAGAGAGCTTTGCAAGCCCGTTCTCCGTGAGCGGGGTTACTTCGTCTCCGGCAAGTCCGATCAATATAAGCGCAATATCCCGTACTCTACGATTGCCGAAGCGTTCCGTGAATTGATTCAGCAAATACTCACTGAAAGCGACCAGCGGGTCGCCGTCTGGAAACGACAGCTTCAGAGCGCTTTGGGCCTCAACGGCCAACTCGTTGTCGAGGTTGTGCCCCAGGTGGAGTTGATTATAGGCAAGCAACTACCAGTGCCCGAATTGCCGCCGGCAGAAACACAAAACCGGTTCAACACTGTATTTGGAGACTTTGTAGCGGTTTTTGCCAAAAACCGACATCCCCTTGTAGTCTTTCTCGACGACCTTCAATGGGTGGATGCAGCCAGCCTTAAGCTTCTTGAGCACATTATAACTTCGCCGGACGTACGATATCTGCTTCTCATGGGGGCTTACAGAGACAACGAGGTCGGCGCCTCACATCCGTTGTTGGCGGCGCTGGAAAATATTCTCAGCTGCGGGGCAATAGTGCGTTCGGTTACGCTGCCCCCATTGTCGTTCGAGGATTTGAATCGTCTTAACGCTGATACGTTTCGTTCCGACAAAGAGCGAGTGGCGCCTCTGACAAAGTTGACATACGAGAAGACCGCCGGCAACCCGTTCTTCGTCATTCAATTTCTGACAACCCTATACGGCGAGAATCTCGTGGAGTTCGACAGGAGAGAGCGAGGCTGGAAATGGCATATTAATCATATTCGGGACAAGGGTTATACGGATAATGTGGTTGATCTGATGGCCGCAAAACTAAAAAGGCTTTCCCCAGAGACACAGATGGCGCTAAAACTGGCCGCGTGCATAGGCGCCAAATTTGAGCTTCACACTTTGGCCATAATCAGCAACACCTCAGACAAAATAATCCAGGAGGCCTTGTGGGGAGCGATCCGGGAAGGTTTGATTCTGCCCTTAGGGGAGGACGCCTTCATGTTCCTCCATGATCGCGTTCAACAGGTGGCGTACTCGCTTATTGGAGAAGAGCTTCGCGCAGGGCTGCATGTGGTGATCGGACGCTTGTTGTTGGAGAGCGCGGATCCGGAAGGCCTGGAGGAAAGAGTCTTTGACATCGTGGATCAGCTCAACCGCGGCCCCGAGCTGATACTGGATCGGGAAGAGAGATACAAGGTGGCCGAGCTCAACCTGATGGCCGGAAAAAAATCAAAAGGTTCCACCGCCTATGCGTCTGCCTTGGACTATTTGTCGATGGGAGCGCGGCTCCTGGGCGACAGAGCCTGGGATGAGCGATATGACTTGGCTTTCGAGTTGCACAAAGAACTCGCTATGGTCGAATATCTCAACAGCAGCTACGCCCACTCCAAAGAATTGATAGATCTTCTGCTAAGCAAGGCGAGAACCGCTAGAGAAAAAGCTCAACTGTACAACATATTGATTGTGCAATACACTGTGACGGCCCGATATCAAGAGGCGATCGAATCGGGACGAACGGCTCTAGGACTATTCAACGCCGTCCTGCCGGAGGTCAACCTGCAAGAGGCGTTGAACGCTGAGCTACTCAATTACAGACAGATACTGGGAAATAGAAAAATATCCTCTCTGGCGAATGAACCGGAGATGTCCGATCCCGAACAGAGAATCATCTTGGAGCTGCTATCAAACACTCTAGTACCTGCGCGTTATACTGACAGCCTGCTTTTTGCTCTTCTCACAGTCATGAACGTCAACCTATCTCTCAGATTCGGTCCGACTCCTAAATCCTCGGTTGGGTACACTGCCTACGGGATGTTTCTTGGCTCTAAAATGAACAATTACAGGGAAGGCTATGAATTTGGGGAGTTAGCCTTCAGGGTTAGCGAGAGGTTTCACGATTTGTCCCAAAAATGTCAAGCCTGCTTCGTCCTTGGTAATTATTTGAGTCCCTGGGTCAAACACTTGAAATGGGCTGACGATATCAACAGTGCGGGATACGAGGCTGGTTTGGCATCAGGAGAGATGCAATGGACGGGATATCTCGTGGCATACCGACAGTTCCAACCATTTTATCGCGGGGCGCCGTTGGACTTCATACAAAAAACCCTTCCTGATTCCCTGGCTTTCACAGAGAAAACGAAAAACCAATGGGCTATCGACACCCTGATGGGTCTTCAATTGGCTCTCTCCGATTTGCAGGAACCGGACAAACAAAGAAGTCCGGTTTCAAAGGAATCAACAGCGGGTTCTCATCCCCTCGTTGAAAGCGAATACTTGGCCCGATGCCAAGAACACAAGAGTTTCGGAGCGATAGGGCGATATCGGGTGCTGAAGGCGCAAATCCTTTATCTATATGGGCGCATGGATGAAGCTCTGGACGCCGCCATGAAGGCCAGGGAGCTACTGCAATTCTTTTCGAGTTCAATATCCGTTGAGGAACTCAATTTCTACACTTCACTTATATTGGCCGCCCTTTATGATAATGTCCCTGATGAGAAGAAAGCTGAGTATCTCGGTGAAATCAGAAAAAATCAGGAACAGATGAAGATATGGGCCGATACATGCGAAGAGAACTTCAAACGTCATTATCTGCTTGTTGAAGCGGAGATGGGCAGAATCAGGGGTGAAGAATCCAAATCCATGCCGCTGTATGAACAGGCGATCCAATCGGCCCGTGAAAACGACTCCGTGCAGGACGAAGGCCTGAGCTACGAGCTTGCCGCCCGATTCTACGAAGATCGGGGGCTTACGACGATCTCCAACATGTGCCTTCGCGAGGCGCGCGGCTGCTATGTCCGGTGGGGAGCGGGCGGTAAAGTCAGTAGACTGGAGCGGCGGCGCCCCTGGCTCCATGACGAAGAAAGGGGCGCAGCGAGATGGGGAGTGGGATCCGAAGTAGGCCGGCTGGACTCGATCACTGTGGTCAAAGCCTCACAGGCCATATCGGGCGAGATCGTCCTTACCAACCTTCTTCAGACATTAATGCGAATAGCGCTGGAAAGCGCAGGAGCGCAAAGGGGCTGTCTGGTCCTGACTCGAGGCGAGGAATTGGCTATTGAAGCCGAAGCGACGGTGGAAGGACGGGACATCCAGGTCCGGCGCCCTGTCCAATCCCAGTTTTCCTCGGTTCTCCCGCTTTCGATGATCAATTATGTCAGGCGCACGCGGGAAAACGTGATCTTAGACGATGCGTCCGGCCAAAACATGTTCTCTTCAGACGAGTACATAATTAGGAACAGGCCGGTGTCGGTGATGTGCTTGCCTATTCTGAGGCAGGCCTGCGTAACGGGGTTGTTGTATCTGGAAAACAACCTCGCGACGGGGGCGTTCACTGAAGACAGGATCGCAGTATTGGAACTGATTGCTTCACAGGCCGCTATCTCGCTGGAAAACGCCACGCTTTACCAGGGGTTGAGGCGAGCTGAAGAGAAGTATCGCGGAATTTATGAAAACATAATGGAGGGGATTTTCCAAACAACTCCTGACGGGAGATTTGTTTCCGCAAATCCCACGTTGGCCCGCATGTTAGGTTATGACTCTCCTGAGGAGTTGATGGAAATTGTTACGGACGTGGACCACCAGGTTTACGTTGACCCTCAGCGTCGCTTCCAGCTCACGCGGCTCTTACGAAGTCAAGGATCGGCAAGACTATTTGAGTTGCAGGCGTACCGCAAAGATGGCGACAAAATCTGGCTTTCGCTGGCAGCGCGCGCTGTCCGGGACCCAGACGGGACGCTTCTCTACTACGAAGGCAGCGCTGAGGACGTCACGGAGCGAAAACAAGCCGAAGAAGAGCGCGCCAGGCTCGCCGCGGCTATAGAGCAGGCGGCTGAAGGAATAATCATTACCGACACGGAATGGATTGTCCAATACGCCAACCCGGCTTTCGAGCGCATGAGCGGTTTTGATGAAAGCGAGATCATCGGGCAAAACGCCGGTATTCTGGAAAGCGACAAGCACGACAAAGACTTCTACGATAACATACGGCGGACTCTTACCGGGGGAGAGGTGTGGTCCGGACGCCTCATCAGCACGAGGAAAAACGGCACGTACTACGAAGCCGAAGTCACAGGATCCCCTGTCAGGGACAAATCCGGCGCCATCATCAATCATGTGAGCATCCATAGGGACATAACACATGAAGTCAATCTGGAAAGGGAACTGCGCCAATCCCAGAAGATGGAGGCCATAGGCACGTTGGCCGGCGGAATTGCCCATGACTTCAATAACATCTTGATGGCCATTACCGGTTACGCCCAGTTGGCGCGCTCGAAAACCGGGCACGCAAGCCCTGTGCGACCTTACCTTGACCATGTAATAGAGGCAAGCCTTCGCGCGAGCAACCTGGTCAAGCAGATTCTCACCTTCAGCCGTCGATCCGAACAGGAGCTCAAACCGGTTTCGGTCGCGCCCATATTGCGAGAAACTTTAAAGCTACTGAGGTCTTCTCTGCCCTCAACAATAGAAATCCGCCAAGACATTGTCAGCCCTGCTGAAAAGGCTGTAATCCTTGCCGATCCCATAGAAATTCACCAGGTGCTTATGAACCTTTGCGCTAACTCTGCTCACACGATGCGCTTTAAAGGTGGAATTCTAAGTGTGAGGCTGTCTCAAATCGCGTTGGACGCTTCCGCTGTTTCCCAGCATAGCGACCTGGCTCCAGGGCCTTATGTGCGCTTGACGGTGGGAGATACAGGCCACGGAATGAATCGGTCGGTGTTGGAAAGAATATTCGATCCGTACTTCACCACCAAAGGGCCGGGGGAGGGAACCGGTTTAGGGCTATCGGTCGTCCAAGGCATTGTCAAAAGCCATGGCGGAGCCATTACGGTAGACAGCAATCCGGAAGACGGAACAACTTTTGGTATACTTCTTCCCCGGCTTGAAGGACAAATCACGCCGGAGGACAAAACGGTTCAAACGGTTCCCACAGGCAATGAGAGATTGCTTTTCGTTGACGACGAACAAATCCTGGTTGACTTGGGTAAGGAAATGCTGGAGTCCCTGGGGTACAGGGTGACTGCCCAGACGAGCAGCCTTGAAGCCCTGATTATGTTTCGAGCTCAACCGGAAGCATTCGACCTCGTCATCACGGACATGACCATGCCCGGCTTGACAGGCAGGGAACTGGCAAAGGAACTCATGGGCGTTCGTCCCGACCTACCGGTCATCCTGTGCACCGGTTTCAGCGAATTGATTAACGGGAAGCAAGCAATTGAAGGGGGAATTAGGGAATTTGTGATGAAACCCTACGTCATCAGCAACCTGGCTCAGGCAATTCGCAGAGCGCTGGAGGGGAGGCAAGGGTAAGCGGCGCCGGGAATCTCCTTTTTGCAACCCCACGGAACGCGGGCCCGGACCCTTCCCAAAAAATTCCTAGTACATTGGCCGGTAAAGTGGTCCCAACCACGGTTGAAACAGAACCCACCGGGCTTTGCGCCGATTCTGCTTCGAGAGTTAAGCGGCTATTTTCATTGCAGGCGCCACCCCTGCGCCGTATTTGTGGAACCGATTGCTCCCTAGAAGACAACCGACAAATATCCGCCGGCGCTCCAAACTTGCTTTGAGAAATCAAAGTTGAAGTTAACATTGGGGATATTGCCGTTGGATTGACCGGGATTCACATTGGTAGATGTTTTCAGCCCCTGGTATTTGGCGTAAGCGCCCAATTGCAGACAACTGTATGACGCTACGTGACAGTCGCCTAAACATTCCACCAAATAACCCCCGCCAACGAGAGCGTTGGCGCCGGTAAATCCTGGAACGCGAACGCCGGATATAGTCAAGCCATTTGCCGACGTCTCAACATAATCAACTATGCCCCACACAAGAGGTGATCCCAACATCTGTAATCGACAAGCGATGCCGGTCCTTCCTAGATAATTGGCCCAACTAAGCCCGAGGTAGGGTACCCAAGTGTTCAGCGTCATACCGGCGCTATCTCGCAAAGTGAGCGGGCCTCCGAAACCGGAGCTGGGAGTGTTGAAGTTGGTCATAAAATTCTCGTATCGCACTCCACCCAATCCGACGAGCGATCTCCCCATTATCATTGTGAAAGCGGCGTCAATGCTCCCGCTTTGCGGTTGCGTTACCCAGGTCCGGCTCAACTGGGCCGCTCCAACATTTTGCAGCGTTTCTTCGCCTGAGGTTTGAAAGTACCATGAATAACTAGCGCCCAAATTCAACCCGAAGCGTGCGCCGCCTCTGAGACGCGTGCTCAGTTCGAGGTTGATACCGCTGAGGTCCACTTCCTGCTGGATCTGCCTGAGGGATCCTGTCGTCTGGTTGGCGGCGGTAAAAGTGAACACGGCTCCTTTTTGGTTCCCGATGTATCCAGTGGAAAACGCTACATCGCCGGCAAACATCCAAGGGCATCCCGGACCCGTAGCCGGACCGCAGACTTGTGAAAACCCCTTTGAAGAAATCATGAGAAGCGAGGCGGCGAGAAACGAGCGCGACGATCATTTTTGTTTGCATCAAACCTCCAGGGAGGCCCCACTGAGCTGACTAACTTTTGAAGCGGTCAACTCCGGGGTCACAGAACACCGGTGGGCGCAACTGAAGCCCCAATGCGCCGGTGAAACGCATTCACTTCATTGAGTAGCAGCCACAAGGTTGTTCCCAAATCCTTAATGCCCTTTGAAATTCGAGACATGCCCGAACGAAACTCTGCATTCAATTTTATGCTATGGGAGCTTACATTATTTGCGCAATAAGTTCAATATTTATATTAGCCTGCGTCTAATCGTTAAGCAACGGCGGGCAAATACCGAGATTGTTTCGTTGTTTCACTCCTTACAATGACAAATTGAAATTTCACGGCCATCAAAGCGAATCAGTCTTCTCGCGTAAGGGGACGCTTGGGGGCGCCGATCCCATGAACACGTTTTCATTTATAGTAGTTGCCGACAGTTCATGGGAGTCTTCGCAAAATAGCGCATTCCGGTTAACTCGCCTTCTCTTAGATCCTGCCGATCCGGGCTGTCGGCCCATACCAGCGCAGGGCGATATTATGATATGTTACCTTCGACAAGCCGAGAATCCGATTTTGGGAATGGAAAAGGAATGAGATCTTCAATACTGTCCGTAACTTTGGTTCTGCTCATAGGGCCATTGGGAAACCTTTGTGGCGCATCGACTTCGATTCATCCCTTAGCTCCTCCTGACCGGTCAAGCCCAAGGGCCACGCTCAAAACATTTCTGGACAACATGAACAAAGCGGTGGAAGCGTATAAAGGCAAACGGCGGGCAGAGGCAAAAGAGTTTGTGACCGTGGCGGCTCAATGTTTGGATCTGGAAAAAGAGCCGCCGGCTCTCAGGCTTCTCGTCGGCCTGGACTCGTCCCTATATCTTAAGGAAGTCCTGGACCGCATTCAACTTCCTCGAGACGAAGATATTCCCGATGCGCCAACGGTTCAGGCAGAGAAAATAGCCTACTGGACAATCCCTTATACTGAGATAACTTTTGCTGTGGAAAAAGAAGGGTCTGCGGGCCTGTTCCGATTCACGAGCGACACCGTGGGCCGCGCTGAAGAGTTTTACGATAAGGTCAAGAGTCTTCCCTACCTGCCCGGAACGGGAGGAGGAGCATCCTTTGAGCGGTTTAGCTCTTCAGCGGGAGCAATTGTTCCCCCCGGAATAATAGAAAACCTCCCTGGCTGGGCAAGAATAGAAATCTACAGTCAGGCCGCGTGGCAGTGGATTGGGTTGGCGATTTACTGTTTGGTCGGGATTGCGACCATAGCGTTGGCGCGCAGATACGTCGGCGCCATGCTTGCCTTCATCGATACAAAGTCATCCTGGAACCTACGGTACTATGTGGGAGGCCTGGTAATACCCATTGCTCTGGTGATTTTTGCAAAAGCCGGCATGCGGGTCACCGTCTTCGGTTTGCACATAATAAACGCCAATGCCTATTTGCCCGTTGCGTACGCGCTGATGTCACTATCATATTTGGGCACAATTTGGTTGATCGGCGCCATTCTTAACCGAATTTCCTCAATCGTCATAGCGATGGGGGGAGCCGTACGTGAGCAGATGGATGTTCAGCTCATACGCCTCGGTTTTGAGATTATGACGATCTTCTTTGTTGTCCTGGCTACGATACATCTGAGTTCTAGGTTGGGCCTACCCACTTATTCTCTGGTCACCGGGCTCGGCATAGGAGGCCTAGCCGTGGCTCTGGCCGGTCGGGAAGCGTTGTCCAATCTAATCGGCACAGTGATGATTATCCTGGATCGCCCGTTCAAGATAGGCGACTACATTGTTCTGAGCGAAGGGGAGCGAGGCGTGGTGGCCGAGGTGGGGTTTCGGAGCACTCGAATTCGAACGAGAGACGACGTGCTCATCTCGATCCCGAACTCGGTTATGGCCAACACCAAGATGATCAATGAAAGCGCCCCTCGCTCTTCATTTCGTATTCGCGTCAAAGTCGGGGTGGCCTATGGATCAGACCTTAGACAGGTCGAGCGGCTTTTAATGGACATTGCAGATCAAAATGAAGCAGTTTTGGCTGATCCGACACCCGGGTTAGATTTCGAAGCTTTGGAGATTCGGCTCTCGACCTCGAATTGCTGTGCTGGGTCGATCCCCCCGAGCTCAAGGGTCCGGTATTACATCAGCTCAACTGCGCTATTTACGATGAGTTCAGGGAACAGGGAATTGAGATACCTTTCCCGCAACGGGATGTTCATATGCGTTAGCATAAGAAACCTCACGGGAGGGGAATTATCCCACAACATAACAACCCCCGTGATCGAACTATTTAGCGAGCAGTTGTATACGGCATGCAGATGTTTTGCAGAGCTCGCGCGGGACTTCAATCGCTTGTCGGTCACCTCGCCAAATTTGGCGTCTACGGGATCAGTGACCGCGACCAGCTCCGTATACTGCGAGAATTCTGTGGCCAACGGCAGCAAGCGATCCATTTTATATCGTTTGATCACAGGTTCCAGGTCGCTCAAGGCCTTGGAGTAATATTCCTGACGGGCCGATTTGTCCGATAGAGTTCCGATAGTGTTGACACGAGCGACGTATTGCTCAATTGCTTTGCACACATCCGCCGGAACAGTAGAGCTATCTTGTGCGACGGCGACCAATGCCATTGCCGGAAACAAAGCCGCCGCGATAAAACGATAGATTAATTCTTCATGAACATTCTCCTCAGCGCCCATTCGTGCATGTTTGCCAACGCATTCACTCCTTCAAACCCTAATTCATGGAGCTGGGCTCTACCCGCCCACTATCAGCCTCACTGCGCTTTTTTAGCCGCTGCATCGCCACATACAGCGCCGGCGTGAAAAACACTTGAGCATAGTCACTCCCAGCATCCCGAAGCATACGGCCGTTCCGACCGCCTGTCTGCTGGCAGCCCCAGCTCCTTGGGCGATGGCTAACGGCAAAACGCCGATAATGAAAGCGAAGGACGTCATAAGTATGCCCCAGAATCGTAGTCTCGCTCCCTCTACCGCCGCATCCAGCGGAGACCATCCGGCGGCTTTTTTCGCCGGGCAAACTCGACCACCAGGATGGGGTTCTTGGCGGCCAGGCCGACAAGCAGCACCAAGCCTACTTGTGTGTATGTTGTTATCCATTCCCCTTATGGTCAGTCCGATAACCGCTCCGAGGGCAGCAATCCGTC
>CAVVHK010000049.1:0-17503 GCA_963747865.1 uncultured delta proteobacterium
ACGAACCGTCTTGCCGTAATCGTCACTTGCCTTTACGTCGAGCCCCTTCTCGATCAGGAACTTGACTGCATCCAGGTGGCCTCCCTTGGCGGCATACATGAGAACCGTCTTGCCGTAATTGTCACTTGCCTTTACGTCGACCCCTTTCTCAATGAGGAGCTTGACTACATCCAGGTTCCCTCCTTCGGCAGCATTCATCAGAACCGTCCGGCCGTCCTTGTCCCTGGTCTTTACGTCGAGCCCTTTATCGATCAGGAACTCGACCACATCCAGGTGGCCTCCCCAGGCAGCAGGCATGAGAAACCGTATCGCCAAAATCGTTCCTGGCCTCTACGTCGGCTTCTTTATCGATCAGGAACTTCAATACATCCAGATGGCCTCCGCAGGCAGCACACATGAGAACCGTATCGCCAAAATCGTCCCTGGCCTTTACGTCGAGCACTTTATCGATCAGGAACTTCAATACATCCAGATGGCCTCCGCAGGCAGCACACATGAGAACCGTATCGCCGTACTTGTCCCTGGCCTTTAAGTCCGCTCCTTTCTCGATGAGGAGCTTGACTACATCCAGGTTCCCTCCATCGGCTGCGCACATGAGAACCGTGTGTTCGTCCTTGTCCTTGGCATTGACATCTGCTCCTTTATCGATGAGGAACTTGACAACATCCAAGTTGCCTCCCTTGGCAGCATTCATCAGAACCGTCCGGCCGACCTTGTCCCTGGCCTTTACGTCGAGCCCCTTCTCGATGAGGAACTTGACAACATCCAAGTTGCCTCTCAAGGCAGCATACGTAAGAGCCGTCCGGCCGGTATTATCTTTGGCCTTTACGTCCGCTCCTTTATCGATGAGGAACTTGACTACATCCAGGTGGCCGCCGCAGGCCGCAGGCATGAGAACCGTATCGCCGTCCTTGTCCTTGGCCTTTACGTCGAGCCCCTTCTCGATGAGGAACTTGACAACATCCAAGTTGCCTCTCAAGGCAGCATCCATGAGAGCGGTCTGGCCGTCGCCGTTCTTGGCATTGACATCAGCTCCCTGGTTCAAAAGGCGGATTACTTCTTTCAAGTCGCCTTCTCGGGCGGCTCTTACCAACTCAGGATCTTCATCGGCCGCTTGAGCAACGCTTGCGCTGTATACCAACAGAACGGTAAGTACAAGCGCTGCAAATATCAGCAGACTCTTGGCGATTTTGAATTCATGCTTAGGCACGTCGATCCGTATCCTCCCTATTTGTTCTTCTCGTTCCCAGCTCCAGCCTTGTGGGTCGGGCGTCAGGACTTGAATCTTGCTCTCCAGTTAGCAGGAGAGCATAGCGGCAAGGGGAAGACTCAAGAAGCAAGACCTGACCCCAATATCCGACCGGCACCGCCGCCGACACTTTTCCGCTTATGTCCAGAAGCGGTGATAAGTTGACAGCCATAGCTCCGTCGAAAAACGTCAGGACCGCATCCATGTCTCCCATACTACTGGATTGCGACTCAGACATTATTTGTATCCCCGTTGATTAGTTTAGGCATTGATATTTCAGGTCTTTCTAATTCCTCGACTTTTCGCCCGGACAATTCGGCGAGAAGCCTATTTAGCTCTTTCACATCCTTGGGGTCGGCAAGCTCTTCCCGGTAGGAAACAAATTCTCTAAAAAATGTTCCCGGCAAGGCCCAAAGCCAGCTACTTTCCTGCTCGAAAAACATCTTCTCGACTCGACCCGAGTAGCCCCTACCTATTAACTTGGCATTTGCCAATCTAACCTCTCTCTCACCTAACAAGTTCCAGCGCTTGACTATCCTGTCTCGATACAAACGTATTTCGCTAAAGAGCGCCAGGTCCATCACCCAAAAGAGACAGAGTAATGCAATTAAACCCATCGACGCCTGGAGCGCCAAATCCTTCGCATCCGTTTTAGGAACAACGAGGACCATAGTGCCCAACAAAATGGCTAGCGAAGAGCCCGCGAAAATTATGCCCGCTCTCAAATTGCGCCGGTACCTCAACACAAACAATGGTTCCCTATCAGCCGGCATATTCCGTGTGGTTGAATCTGATGTGTTCTGCTCTTTCATTGAAAATCTCCATCCAGGAAATCGGGATAGATTTTCGGTAAGCGTTCACTGGGAGTCCTGTAAAACCGCTCAGAAGCTTGGCCGGCAAGGACGCCAGCCCCTACTATGCAGTAGAGACGGGCCTCCGTGTGCTGCAAACAAAACGACTATTCGATCGGTTCAAAAACCTTTAGCCGGTCTGGGAGCTCATGCATATGTCGCCACAGACGTAGACGCGACCCGATCCATGAAGCGTCTATGAGTGATTACCCCCGCCACAATCCTGGTTTGTAAAATTTGGGTTATCGAAAAGCCGAATGTGTGGCCGGTGGAGTGTTACTTTATTCAAAAGACCGGCATGGATCAAGGAAAAAGTCGTGGTGAGACGGTTAGAGCTTTGTCAGGTCAGCAGGCCTTAGGGCGTGGGCAACTAATAAGGGAGACGGCGGTTCATCCTTGACCTTTCGTCACAACATCTCATCGAGACCTGGCTCTTTCGTCTCTCTCGGTGAGTATGTGACCGTCAGGTCTCTGAGCAGAGCCGAAGGGGCGGTCTTAGAAACTTTGAATGCGGTGTCGGGACAGAAATCGATTTCTCCAGGCCACAGAAGCCCTCCCAGATCGTCCTGAACCTTGACTTGAGAGAATACCTCCCAATTGTCAATCTCAACCCAAACTCCGCCTTTCTCAATATACGGTTTCATATCAAGCAGCTTAACAAGCCCGGACTCAAAGAGAAGAAGGACCGTATAATCCGGTAACGGTGTGGCTTTTAGTACGCGGTTCATCATTGAAATATCTCCTACAATATTCTTCCGACTCTTTGCCCTTGGCGTGCTCGAATCCAGGACTCCATCAATCGATCTTTTCTTGTTTCCATCCACTCCCTGACGGCCCTGTAGCAATTGGCTGGTATCTTGGAGCCCAAGACTTCAAGAGTCTCGATAGGGATCCAAGTCCAGTGGTCGTCTGCACACCAGACGTGAACGTGAGGAGGGCCGTGATCCTCATTGTAATATAGCTCGATTTTGACGCCTCCCAATCGGGCTAACACAGGCACAACTTATCCTCATGATATCATTTTCTTCTGCGATATTCACATCCCTAAAGCCGTCTGTCAACCTGCCGTTCGAAAGTTCCAGGGAGTTCATAAGCAAAAATTCCGTCAGGAGTGATTCTACCGATAAGCCGACCGCAATTTCATACAAGAATTCTTCTTGTCCCCATGATAAACGTTTCGCATGATTCGATTTCAAACCCATCAAGGAGGCCGATATGCTGAAAGGATATTCTCTGCCGTTGTCACCCACAGGAAAGTCCAGTCTTGTACCTGCGCCGCCGTGGCATTACGTGGGCAATCTCATTGTCATCGAGTATTGGGCCGATCCAGCCGCCGTGGCCGCTTTTCTCCCACCCGGACTCGAACCGGCTGAAGATCCGGGCCGATGCGCCCTTTTCTTCGCTGACTGGCAATCCTCCAGTGATGACGCAAACGAGCTTCTGGACCCGGTTCGCAGCCAGTATCATGAATGCTTTGTCCTCACGAGCGCGACGCTGGATGGGATGGCTGTAACGAACTGCCCCTTCATCTACGTGGATCAGGACATCGCCATGGTTAGGGGCCTAATCCAGGGCTGGCCCAAACAGCTGGGGTCCGTGTATCTCACCAGAGCTTTCGGGCTGCCGAGCAAGGCCGCCGGAATCCTGGGTCCGGGGGGAAAATTCGCCGGAACTTTGGCCGTTAAGGACCGCCGGTTGGTTGACGCCGTCGTTACCATCGAAAAGGAAGCCGCTTCCGCCCCCAGCCTGGGAGTCACTCCGATAATCAACATGCGCCATTTTCCTCGGCTCACGGTAGGGCAGCATGACCGTCCGGCAGTTCATGAGCTTGTGCGAAGCAAACTGGACAATATCTCTCTTCTCCAGTCTGGGAAGGATCGGCGAGCCTGAGGTTCGACGAGTCCCCGAGCCAGGAGTTGCATTTGTTGGCCCCTACCAAGGTGGGAAAGGGTTACGTGTACTCAATGGCTTTATCCATAGGCGACCTAACCGTGCTTCGCGATCTGCGCAGCCCCGAGCGCTGAAAAACAGACTGATAGGCGCCACTTCCACTGCGTGGGAGAGATTGCTTCGCTGCGCTCGCAATGACAGCTTGGCACGTCATTGCGAGGAGTGAAATCCCGCGTTCCGTGGGAAAGCAATCTCAGCCTTGGCCGTTTGACCATTGTGCGAGGTCTGGAGTCGTGTCATATTGTTCTCTGCGAAAATCAGCTCCCGCCATGTTGGTTGACAAGGAGCGCCCCGCCGTCGCCGGGCTGAGCAGGACCAAGAAAATGGAAGTTCGTCACCGTAAGAAGATTCTCGAATTGCAATAGTTAACCGCACAAGCAGCCTCTTTCAAAAAGAGGTTTCCCGGAGAACTATTGCATCTCCTGAGCGGCCAGAGAGCTATTTTTACCGGAACAACGGAAATGGTCGCGGTAGCGTGCAGGGATGACATTCAGGGACCGGACAAAGGCGCGACGCATCTGCTCAGCGCTAGCGAATCCGCATACTGAGGCGATCTCTTCCATGCCTTTGTCCGTTTGCTCAAGGCGTCGTCGAGCGGCTTCGAGACGCAGCTTCGCGACATAACGGGCCGGGGTTATCCCCATTTCCTCAGCAAAGACCCGGGCGAAGTTCCTTGGACTCATTGCCGAGCGCTCTGCCAAAGCCTCGACCGATAGATCCGCATTCAGGTTTTCGGCCATCCAGGCCTGTAATTCTAGGAGAGGCTTCTTTTCCGCGGCTTGCGCGGAAAGCGAGACGCTGAACTGCGCCTGCCCGCCCGGGCGCCGAAGAAACAACACGAGGGTTCGCGCCACAGCCAGAGCAATGTCAGCGCCGTAATCCTCTTCCACAAGGGCCAAAGCTAGATCCATACCGGCAGTTACGCCCGCTGAGGTGTACACGTTGCCGTCCTGCACCCAGATCGGGTCGGGATCGACCCTCACCTCAGGATATTCCGAGGCCAGTTCATGAGCCCAGGCCCAATGGGTCGTGGCGCGGCGTCCGTCGAGCAAGCCCGCGGCGGCCAGTAGAAAAGCTCCCGTGCAGACCGATCCCAGGCGACGCACCCTCGGGGCCATCTCCCGCAACCAGTCTAGAACACCGTCTTCACATCTAAGGCGTGCTCCTGCTCCCCCAACGACCAGCAGAGTATCCACTTCTCCCTGGACCTCGCTATAACGCCGGTGCGCCACAAGAGAAATCCCCAGATAACCTGAGATTGTCCTCTCCGAGCCCGTGGTGACGAGTTCAACGCGACAGCCCGGGCCCCGGAAATTAGGTATGCGATTGACGGCCTCGAATACCGACGCCGGCCCTACGATGTCGAGTTCCATTGCAGGCGGCGCGGCTAGCAACACTATGCGCCGAAGCTTGCCGTCAGCGCCTTCGGGTTCCGTAAGTGAGGATGAATTGACCTTCAATGGATTTTCCTCCGGTGGCATTTTCATAGGAAGTCTACCACATCAAGCGAAGATTTTGGCGGATATCGGCGTATCTTTGTCATTTCTGCCAAGGTTGAAGGGTAATAGAATTAAATCGCTTGGCAGAAGGACGCCA
Organism: uncultured delta proteobacterium; assembly: GCA_963747865.1. Classification (GTDB taxonomy): domain Bacteria; phylum Desulfobacterota; class Desulfomonilia; order Desulfomonilales; family Desulfomonilaceae; genus JBBSBY01. Next base: position 5,647 of record CAVVHK010000049.1, read on the forward strand.
TTCCGCCGTCAAACTTTGCGGCGTCTAATTCAACCTTGAAAGGAAATGCGTCATGAAGAAACTTATTGTTATACTGATTCTGATCTCCATGGTCCCATTGGGAACCGTCATCGCCCAGGGCGTTCCGGGAATCGGCGCCGGCACAAAAAAAGGAGAGAAACTTATGAACACCGCTCTGTTGCTGATTGATATCCAGAACGACTATTTCCCCGGCGGTAAGATGGAACTTGAAGGCAGTGTCGAAGCAGGCTCACAGGCCAAGAAGCTGCTGTCACACTTCAGGGAGAAGAAAATGCCGGTCGTGCACATCCAGCATCTTTCTATCCGCCCTGGATCGACATTCTTTCTCCCGGGGACCGAAGGAGTGAAGATCAACGAAAGTGTGACGCCCTTTCCGGATGAGACAGTCGTTCAGAAGAACTTCCCGAACAGCTTCAGGAACACGTCGCTTCTGGAGCATCTCAAAAAACTAGGCGTTACCCATCTCGTCATTGGGGGAATGATGACTCACATGTGCGTGGACGCCACCACCAGAGCCGCCTTTGATAACGGTTTCGAATGCTCCGTGGTGAAAGACGCCTGTGCGACAAGGGCGCTGACTTTCGGGGACAAGGCTATTCCGGCTGAGCAGGTGCACGGCGCTTTCCTGGCGGCGCTGGGCTCGGTTTACACGAAAGTTGTCGGAGTGGACGAGTTTATCTCAAATAATAGGTGAGACCGGAAACGGCAGTATGGGGCAAGAGCTTAAGGAGGAAGTAAGCGTTCACCGGGAGGAAACTTTTTTGTGCAAAAAGGTTTTCTCCCGGACCCTCCTTCAAAAAACTCTAATTATGACAGCAGCATGCAGGCACGTGCCAATCCGCCGTCTGTAGATCCTATGAGTCCAGCGTCGGCACAAAGCCCAGTAGATTCTGCGAGAAGCACGGTTGTGATCATTTAACCAACCAATATGCTGGGAGTTTTTGGGGAAGGGTCCGGGAAACTGCTTTTTGCAAAAAGTCCCTCCCCGAATCCCTCCCCAAAAACTCTCATTATTGCAACTATATATCGGGTTAGCCCGATTCAGGAGACAACGTGTTTGCTCGCCCGCACTGCGCCGCCGGCTTCGGAACCGATCCGCAAGAAGCTTGGCAGCCGTCTCCCGGAATTTTCAACGGGACGGGAGGTCTCTCAAGGCCCGGAATTCGCCCAGGCTGTGAGCCTCAACCACGGCTCGTATTATGGCTCGGCTCAGGCAGTCCGCTGCCGCTCGACCCAGTTCGTTGACGGCCGGAGCGGTCGGCGAGGCGAAGAAGCCTTCAGTGCTTGGCAGAGCACGCCGTCCTGTCGCCAAGCAGAATATGGTGTCCCCGTCAAACATTGTGTGAGCGGGCCTGATGGCGCGAGCGAGGCCGTCTTGCGCCATTTGAGCGATTTTTGTGGCTTGAACCTTGGTCAGGATCGCATCTGTAGCCACGACCCCGATGGTAGTATTCGATGGAGAAGGATCCTTAGGTTCAGGAACCAATACGGCACGTTTCCCCACGGAACCGAATTCTCCTTCCACCTCGTTGACGATTTCCCACGCACGTCCTGTAGATGGGTCAATGACCGATCCCAACGAGTTGACAGCCACCAGCGCCGCTACCGTGACACCGCAATCCAACATCTCGCTTGCGGATCCCAGGCCTCCCTTTAGCCATCCGGCGACAGCTCCGGTTCCGGCCCCTACGCATCCGAGCTCCACAGGCCCATCGGACGCTCTCTCGCAGGCCATAGCTCCCCAATCCGGCCCAATGGGAGGAACGAAATCCTTGCCGCGCCCCAGATCGTAGAGGCAAGCGGCGGGAACGATAGGAACCACGTGGCCGTTAGGCAACGGAAATCCAAGGCCTTGGGCGGCGAGGCGTCTTACAACTCCATCACATGCGGCTAGCCCGTACGAAGAGCCCCCTGCAAGGACGACAGCCTGAACCTTTTCCACAAGGTTGACCGGATCAAGAAGGTCGGTCTCTCTCGTAGCAGGGGCAGAACCACCTACATCCACACCGGCCACAGCCCCTTCAGGACAAAGGATTACCGTCACTCCGCTGGCCGCCTCCAATGCGGTGTAGTTCCCGACCAGAATCCCTTCGACATCGGTTAGTGTGTTTGTTGAGCCTCTATTTGCCATTGGACCGTTTCCCTTCTATCGCGTAAAGTCTTTGCCGGTCCTCGCCGGGGAGGGAGGACACAGCCCCATCAGAATCAGCCCATTTACAATCAACAAAGCCGTGTTTGCGTACTCGCGCTTCGGAAAACCCTGGGTTTGGATGAGATAGAGGTAGGTTCCCGCCATAACAACGCTGAACACGATGAGAATTAGAATCATTCCACGATTCCTCACCGGGTCATAGGCGGCCATGAAGATGTTCAGCACGACGACGAAACCGGTGGTCCCGATGACGGTTACGAGTGATCTGTCAAAACTCTCAAAGCCTAGCAGTCGGTGGTACCAACCCGGATAGAACCAGTGAGAAAGCGGCCACCAGAAAAGAACGAATGTTCCAAGAGTCCAGAGATAGATCTTCAGGATTATAAGCATATTGTATTGAGTCTTTGCCATTGGCTTTTACTCCTTTGTTTGTCGGTTGACCAAGCCATTATTTACTGTCGGCCCCGTGCGCAGCACAGTATGGGGACAGGTTTCCAGCGCTCACGCGGCGGCTCCAGCATCGCCTATTAGGGAAGAAGTCCGGCCTTCGTCTTTAGGGCGTCCACATCAACTCCACGGAGATAATTCACCAATGTAGCGTTCCAGATCTTGTGGAAACCGAACCCGCCTTGGGTCATTTCGTCAATGGCCTCATCCTTGCTCCAGCCTTGGAAAGCCATGCGATACAGAGCGCACATAGTTCCGGTCCTGTCCGCTCCATGCTGACAATGCACGAAGAACGGCCCATTCTCCTTTTTGCTGACTATCCTGAGGAACCTGATTATCTGCTCGTCTCTCGGTAGGATGGCTTCCATTCTAATGTGCCTGTAACGAATTGCGGTTCCCCTTAACTCCCTGCGATCAGAGTGCAAGCCGCGCAAATTGATGATTGTCCGCATTCCAAGACGTTGGAGTTCTCTGTTCCCGTCCGCTGAAGGTTGCGCCCCACGGTAGAGGTCCTCGCTCACTTTGTGGAAATTTGACAGATACGGATTGGGGATTGGTTCAGCCCAACGCTTCTTTGGAGCCGCTTCGTCAGCCGAAATCTGAGTCGGCCACACAGCCGGAGCCAAACAAAGTGTGACAATGAAGCAGATTAGAAATGATCGTGACATATTGATGGAGCGTTCTTTCATCCTGGCCTCTCGGGGTAAATTGAAGATTGCGGAAGCCGCCACCCTGATAGCTTGTAACGGCGTGATCGAACAAGAAACCGGGATCCGGATCAGCTTCGACGCGTGACAGGACGGTCCGACAGCAAGTCCTTCAGCAAATCAACTGCGCAATCCGTCGATGATATCCATTTGTCGCCATCGATCGCTTCGGACCTCCAGGATTCGCGGGCTTCCGGATGTGGACCGCAGACGGCTACCTTGCCCTTTCCGTATGAGCTCATGAGAGCGGCGACACTGCCGTCGTCATAATAACCGATCACTTCCACAGCCTCCGGGCTCTCTTTTAGTTCGAAGCTGGGACCCGCCTTGAAATACATTGGCCTGTTTTTTTCAAGCCAGCGCACGGTCAAGATCCGTGGAGCAAATTCGTCGGCGAAAAGACGCGGGAATCCGCCGGGATTATGGCAAGAGCTTTGACAAATGTCCCATCCTCGTTCCAGCCGGTGGACGCCATGAATCCACCTCCGCAGATCCCTAGATATCGCCCCCCGTTAACCAGGTATTCTTTCAGGGACTCCGTGACTTTCGGCGTGAAGGCTTTTGCCAACGGGTTAAGATCGTCTCCGGTTCCACCGATTATGAAGACAGCGGCATCCTTCAGTAAACTAGGCAGATCCTTGACATCCGACACAAACCGGACCCGCAGCCCTACCCTCTCCGCAATTGCCGCAACAGCTTCGGGGCAGTCCTCAGCGGATACCGGTCCGTTGTAGATCAGAGCATGTTTCTGAAATTCGGAATTCAACGGCCCCTGTTCGTTGGGTCTTTCTCCGGCCACCGTGATGGAAACGGCGCACAGCGCTAAAAAGTAGATAAAAATGACGGATACGCTTCTGCCCACTATACTCATGTTTATTGGCTCCCATCAGACCTTGGCTCCCGTGGACTCAATCCTGAGAGGCCGCGACGGATAGAGCATGTCATTTGAATCCAACATCAGTCAAGACAAGACTTTGGCCCAAGGCTTCCAATTCCCGCTTAGCAACAGTAAGCCGGGGATGTCAGGCTTGACTTGCGTCGGACGATTGCTCAGAATCATATAAGGGGGTGAGTGAAGATCTACCTGTGTATCGGCCAAATCCCCCGCCTTGAATACATTGTAAAGGAGTAATCAATTATGCGACCCAAAATCACGTTGCTCGCCGCTACCTTTCTGATTCTGTGGTCTGTAGGGTTTTCATTTGCCGCAGGACTCGTCGGAAAAGATGCGGACAAAGAATTGCAAAAGTTTCAAGGCGAATGGATAATGGTGGCTGGGGAGAGGGATGGGAAACCCGTTACGGATGAGCACGTGAAGCAGAGCAAAATAGTGTATGAAGGAAAGAGAATTGAGATCTTCGTTCCCCGTCATAAGGGGGAAGCTATTGTAGCCGATCTGCTGAAGATCGACCCGACTAAAAATCCCAAGGAGCTGCAATTCATCCGTAGAAACGGCCCCTCCGCCGGAGAAACACAGATAGGGATCTATGAGTTTGTGGGAAACGACCAATATAAGTTTGCTTTCGATCCAAGGGGGAAGACAATCCTGAAGGAATTCGCTACCAAACCGGGAACGGGTTACATCATGAACACGTGGAAACGAGTAAAGCAGTAGTTCCTTCAGGAAACGATTTTCCAACAAGGATGGCGCCTAAGATTAATTGCTGGAAAGAAGCTCTCGCCGACTAGGCCCCTAAAGAACTTCTAAAATGGCTACGTTATGGAAAGGAGTAATTAGTTATGCGACCGAAAATCACATTGTTTGCCGTCACTTTTCTGATTCTATGGTCTGTCGGGCTTTCGTTTGCCCTGGAAGTTGTCGGACAGGACGCGGGCAAAGAGTTGCAGAAGTTTCAAGGCGAATGGGTTATGGTATCAGGGGAAGTGAATGGTAAAGCCACTTCCGATGACCTCGCGAAGCGCAGCAAATTAATCTACAAGGGGAACCAGATTGAGGTAGTGGTTCCGGATCAGACCACGGAAACCGTTATCGCAGATATCGTAAAGATAGATACGACTACAAACCCGAAAGAGATGCATTTCATCCGTAGAAACGGCCCCAACTCCGGCAAAACCCTCATTGGAATCTACAGGTTTGAAGGGGACGACCAGCAATCGTTCGCTTTCGATCCAAGCGGGAAGACAGTCTTAAAGGAATTCGTTACCAAAGCGGGAACCGGTCACGTTCGGAACACCTGGAAGCGGGTGAAGCCATAGCGGATGGAGGGAAGCTCCTTGACGGAGTCTTCCTCCGCACCTTCTTCAAGAACTTCCAACAAGGCTACGAATTGGTTTCTCTTTCTCTCCCCCGAATGTGGGAGTCCCCTTGGTTGGCCATGGGCGCAGCCCCTGGTCTCCGACAACTGCTGGACTGACTTCAATAGGTAATTTCTTTTGCCGGGGCTCCCCGGCTGCACTTCTGAAATGTCTAGTAACGGCTACGGCAATTTGCGCTTGGGCCGCTCATGGAAGGAGCGAATCCGAAAAAAGATGTTGGAATTGTTTAAACTCCTGACGGTATACCTGGCCGCCGGCATTGAAGCGGCCGCGGCGGTAATAATCGGATTCGGGTCGATTGAAGCCAGTATAAAGGCCTTCCATTTGTTCATCCATCGGGCCGAGATGCAGGCTACAAAAGAAGACATACGTTTGAACCTCGGCAGGTGGCTGGCTCTGGCGCTTGAATTTGAACTTGCGGCAGACATCCTGCGCACTGCCGTAGCGCCGACCTGGAACGAAATCGGGCAACTGGCGGCCATCATCGTCATTCGCACCGCCCTGAATTTCTTCCTCCAACTGGAAATCGATAAAGCAGAGCGGAGGCGCAAAATTGCTTCAGATTGAAACCTCGTTTTTGAACGCTTTCATCCTTAGTATCGACATTGCGAGCGCCGTGGTCATAGTCGGTTATTGTGCGACAGGCTTCGTAATGGCCATCCGTTCCGGAAGCCCTGATGAAGCCCATGTACTGGTTGCAAAAGGAGCGATCCTGGGTTTGAGCATGAAGACTCTGGTAGCGTTCCTTAAAGTCATGGAACTTCAGACTTGGAATCAAATCCTGATGTTTGTCCTGATATTCGCGCTAAGAGCGGTTCTCAAAAGAGTTTTCGAGCTGGAAAAGAGGTTCCCTCCAAGCGAAGATCAACGGAAGGCATAAACGACGAGGGATCGACTCGAAGCACGATTGTAACCATTTAACCGACCAGTATTTTAGGAGTTTTTGGCGAAGGGTCCGGGCCCTGCATTCCGCGGGGTTGCAAAAAGAGGTTTCCCGATGAACTACTGCTCTCAATACATGCGACCGAAGCCAAGTAGAATCCAGCCTCGCGTCACGGGAGAAGATCCCGGGACCTCTTGCGCAATCAGGGTCTCAGGGGCCGATTCCATAATGTGGTAGTCGCCCTGCCGAACTTCTGTAACAAGAGCTACATGTGACACATATCCATGCGATTTGCTCTTATAAAAGGCAAGATCTCCAACTTTAGGCGTCGACTTGGGAGGAAACAGGCGGTTGTTGCTCTTAAAGTGGGCGTATAAGTTTCTCGCTCTACGATGAAAGTAAGGGTTTCCAGGCTTGTTGCCGTCGGCTACACAGTAAGCCGATGGATTCCTTTTATAATCCTCTTCGAGCATCCGCCTAAGCGAGAAGCCTGAAAGCCCGTACGCTATATTGGGGACATCGCTGCAAACAATAAGACCGAGCTTGGCCCCGATGTTCTGAAATCTGCCCATCAACGGGTCATATGGAGCGCCCGCAAGCTTGCGAGCGTTCGCGACGACCTTATCCGGAACCGGCGCTTCGGCGCCTGCGCCGGAAAAATCTCTCGGGCCATGATACCCTACGGCGTATATGCCGATCAGGGAGGGAAAAAATATGGCTGCGATCACTATGATGATTTTCTTCATGGCAGTAAACCGAGTTTGATTATCGCATTCCGCTCCGGCTCATCAGTCTGGAACTTCCGGTGGAATATTTTGTGCGCTGTGAATCAACGCCAACACATGGATTTCCTCTTGAGCGAGTCGGTAGATGATTCTGTAGGGCCGCTCGATCGCCTCTCGAATGTCTTCTCGCCTATATTCCGGAACCATTCTACCAGAGCGCGGAAAAAAGCCGATCTGCTCAGACCTTTGAATCAGGCGTTCAATGACGCGATTAGCGTAAATGGAGGAGTTCTGAGCGGCATATTCATGAATGGCCCGCAGGTGATTGACTGCCGGTCCACAGAACTTTCACGGCTTCAACCCGAACCGTGCCCTCAAGTCCGCCGGCTCCATCGTGCGCCCGGCTTCGGAATCGGCCAACCCGGCTTCGACAGCTTGTCGGACATAGATCTCATACATGAGGTCATCCCAGGAAGCATCATCCGGCAGCTCTTCGATAAGGCGCCGTGCCTCATCTTTGACTCCTGTAGCCTCCATAACGCAATTCCTTTCCTTCTGGAGCTGGGTGTTACCCTTCAGATCATCCCAGCGACGTCTCTACATGTCAAGCCTCGAGTTCCGACAGGTCCGAGGACCCATTGTTACCATCACGCTTCTTCACCAAAGCAGTGGTTTGAATAGCGCTGTCCAGCGTTTTCTCACTGCTGCCGATGAGCCTCCTGAGCGATTTCATAAATTCGCTTACACATGAGAAGATGAACCTGTAAGCAAAGCGAATCGCATCCTGCAAGAAACTACCGCTGTATTTAGAAAGACTTGTGCTTAGTACGCCATGGAGCGTGTACGAATAGGAAAATTCCTGATGACCGAGCGGCTTTCTATATGGTATCACGTAGACTGGTCAATATATGCGCCGATCCAGGAAGCCACTGAAACGTGAGCGGTTCCTTTGATCGCCGCCCTTCTCGCTTATCTCCCATAACGCGGTCGCCGTATCGGGGGCGCCAATCTACATAGTCCTCTCGGCATTGCAATGCGTTATGGGAAGGCAGATAGAAGCAATCGGCAAAATCCTTCAAGGCGCATGGAGTGTGCCATTGCCTGTGCTCACAGGAAATTGATCCGGCTCCACAGGAGACAGATATGCTCAGGGTTATCGGAATAGCTGTGGCAGTAGCCGCTATCCTCATCGTTGGGGTAGTTGGATACTTTGAAATAACCGAAAAGACCGCCGAGCAGAGAAGCGGACCTGCGCCCGGACAAGAAGGCGGAGATCAAGTAGCCTCAGCATATAGTATAGACAGGCAAGCGCGCAAACTCGTGTTTGATCGCAACCCAACCCCTGATGAATGCAAAAAGGCTGAGGCTATGTTCCGGGAGTCTTTGGAAAAATTCAGAAAGCACAAAGCCGAGAGAGGGGAAGCGGAGGTCCTCAATGACTTCGGCATTCTCTATTCAGAGCAAGGGCGGTTTTCGGAAGCGGAGAGGTACTTCAAAAGGCTCTGGTAATCAAAAGGAAAGTGGGATGGACATGGGCGGAAGGTAACAGCCTTTGCGGCTTGGCGTTTCTTTATGAGAAGCAGCGTCAATACGCCAAGGCGGCGGAGTATTATGAGAAGGCCATCGCTGCCTATGAAAAGGCGAATGACAGGAAACTTGCGGCAACAACCCTGTCCGAGCTCGGTGATGTATATGTAAGAGGGGGCAAACAATCCAACGCCATGCAGTGTTTTGACAAATCCTTGCAAATGGCGAAAGCGATTCGCGATACAAAACTCGCGGCCAATATGTTGGGGAATCTTGGATGTTTTTACGCCATGCAGCGCAACTATCCCAAGGCTGCCGAATATCTCGAAGAATCCGTGGGCCTGGCCAGAGAAATCGGTAACCCGCATGCCGAATGTTGCGCATTACTGTCTTTGGGCGAGGTCCGTACGGAATTGGCCGAGAATTCCAAGGCTATCGAGTGTTACGAAAGCGCCTTGGAGTTAAAGGCTAGGCCCAATGACAAGGCCACACAAGGGCATGTGTGGGAAAAACTGGCGCGTCTGCACACCACCATGAAGAATTATCCAAAGGCCGCAGACTACAGCATTAAACTCCTCGAATCGCCCGAAAAGCTCAGGGACTCCAGCGAAGAGAAAGATATTCGCCGGAACCTCAAAACGATATGTAAACGCTGGGCGGGCGCTGATCCCCAAAACCCGGATCTTAAACGAGTGAAAGAGTTTCTCAATAAAGGGAATGCGAGGGAGGCCCTGAACGAGCAATTTGTAGAAGCGATAAAAGTGTCGGACATCGAAATGGCCAAAACGTTGCTGGCCAAAGGGGCGAAGGTAAACGACCTGAACCAATTCGGCCACACTGCGCTCGAAACCGCTGCCGGGACAGGGTCCCTTGAAATCGTACAGTTGCTGATGGATAGCGGAGCTGACGCCAAGACGAAGAATCGATACGGCCGGACGAATTTGGAAGGAGCTTACACGTCCGCCTTGTTTTCCGGTCATGAAAAGGTAGCCCAATATTTCTTGGACATGGGCGTCGACGTGAACGCTGTGGGGCCCGCGGAAAGAACCGCCCTTGAGTGCGCGGCTTTCTGCTCCCCTGAATTCATCAAAATGATGATCGATAAAGGGGCCAAAGTAAACGCAAAGTCCAATGACGGAAGCACTCCCCTTATGGCCGCGGCTCGATCGGGCAGACTCGAAACCGTTCGGCTGCTATTGGACAAAGGAGCGGATGTCAATGCCGCCAATAGGCAAGGGCAGACGGCCCTTATGGCGGTAGCGGAGGGCTTGGGATTTGAACAAGGCCGCCCTGGGGGCCTTCAAATGGGCCGTCGCAGTGATGGTTGTCTCAAGGTCGCTCAATTGCTTTTGGAAAGGGGAGCTGACGTCAACTTGAAGGGTAAAGACTTTATGAGAGAGGGTCGTACGGTTCTCATGGGTTTCTCGGTTATAGCGTCTCCTGAGTTGGTGAAGGCTGTCCTCGAGAAGAATCCTGATTTGAACGCAAAGCTTAAGGACGAATCCAACGCCCTTTTCCGAACTCTCGACCGGGACACGTGCTTCAATATCATTCGCGGCCAGGATCATTGGGCTAGGAGGAATCTTGCGACTTATGGTTGGAACAGTCTGGACAAAGCCCTTGACGACAAACGGTTCGAGGTTGCGGAGTTGCTCATCAATCATGGGATCGATGTTAACGCCAAGCTCCAGGATGGCTCCACTGCGCTCTCCTGGGCGGCGTTTCTCGGTGACGCCAAGTTGGTGAAGCTCCTTCTCGAAAAGGGCGCCGACCCGAAGGCCCAACTCAAGGACGGATCAACGCCCCTGATGTGGGCCGTTTCTCGCGGAGCCGGTCAAAAATTCGAGATAACGGGGCAGTTCGGAGAATGGTCGATGGCTAATGCGGCCAAACATGGCAAGCCCGCAAAGGAGCGAGCCTTTGACCAACGCCAGATCGAAGTGGTCAAGCTCCTCTTGGACAAGGGGGCCGATATAAACTCAAAGCTCCCTGACGGAAGAACAGCGCTGATGTGGGCGGCGATCCACGGGCAGACGGAAATGGTTAAGCTGCTCGTAAAAAGAGGCGCTGACGTAAATGCCGAACTCAAGGACGGCTCTACGGCGCTCGCTTGGGCTGCCCTTTATGAACGGACGGATGTCGCTAAAACCCTTAAGGAACACGAGGCCAAAGCTACACTACCGGTCGTGGCGATGATCGGGCTTAAATCGGAGGTTCAGCGTTTACTTAAGGAGGGCTCCGATGTGAACGCGAAGGACAAATACGGCCGCACCGCGCTCATGGAAGCGGCCTGGGCGGGCGACACTGGAACGGCAAGGCTTCTTCTGGACAAAGGCGCAGAGGCTAACGCAAAGAACGACTTGGGCTGGACGGCTTTGGGCGAGGCCGCGTGGAGAGGTAATCTCGATGTCGCAAAACTCCTTCTGGATAAGGGCGCCGATCCAAGCGTCGCCGATAATTCCGGTTGGACGCCCCTGACACGCGCCGCATGGAAGGGCCGGCCGGAAGTGGTGACCTTGCTGATAGACAAAGGGGCCAATGTGAACGCAAAGGACTCTTACGGGCGAACGGCTTTTATGCGGGCCGTGGAAATGGGTCACAAAGACACAGCGTCACTGTTACTGGACAAAGGAGCCGACGCCGACGGCCCGGAATCTGACGGCTGGACTCCGATCATGACCGCCACGATTGCAGGAAATGCGGAAATGGCCAAGTTGCTCCTGAACCGTGGAGCTAAGCCGAATTTGGCGGTTGCGGCCATGGTTGGCGAGACTCCGGAGCTTGAGCGTGTTCTGGAGACAAGAAAAGACAACTACGAACCTTTTGCCGACGGGCCAATGGCTCTGGTCATCGCAGCGCGGAGAGGTCAGGAAGCCATGGTGAATTCACTAGTGGAAAAGTGCTCTGATATCAAGCTCGCCGAATCATGTGGAAGCACGGCCCTGCTCTTTGCTGTTGAGAAGGGCGCAGCGACAATAGTCGAAACCCTACTGGGCAAAGGGGCCTCAGCCAACGCAGCGGACAGTATTGGCGCGACAGCGCTTCAATATGCCGCTCCGGTTGGAGATCCAAAGATAGTCCAAATGCTTATTGATAAGGGAGCTAACCCGGATGTGTC
>CAVVHK010000050.1:0-10605 GCA_963747865.1 uncultured delta proteobacterium
TTACTCCAAAACCCGCCTTTTGCCTGGACTTGCCCCTTGGATCTTGTTAAGATGCTAAAAAAGGCACTCGCTGCATAAAGTATAATGTTCGGTGGCACGATGACGGCGACTAGGGATGGCTGCTTTCGACCCCAAAGCGGACATTCGTTAGGTCCCATCTAACCGTCTCTTACGCATCACATACGCTATGCAGTGGGCTCATGGTACGGCCGCGACCACCATAACTTCAACGAGCATCCCAGGTCGCCAAAAGCCGGTCGTGAGGCAAGCCCGCACCGGAGGGTTTACCGGATCAACCCAATCGTTCCAAACAGAATTGTGGTCTTCGAACAGACGCATGTCAGCGATCCAGACCTGGGCGCTTAGTAGCTGTGATTTGTCGGTCCCCGCGAGCTTGAGAAGCTCATCGACGCGTCGCAGCACTTGAGCAGTCTGGGTTTTGATATCGCCGACAATCGGGTTGGGGGTGATGCCGGCGAAATAGGCAACGTTGCCGTGGATGACTGCCTGGCTAATGATCGGCTGACCGCGATTCTCGTCTGATATCTGTCTAATTTCGTGGCGTATGATAGACATGATGTTCCTTTCTGTGGAGTGACTCGAAGGCCATAGGCCCACGTCAATTGTGGCCGCTTACTCGAATGGAAGCATGACGGTTGAGCCCGTTGTCTTGCGTTCGCCGATGAACTTGTGCGCGGCTGCAGCCTCCCGAAGTGGAAAGGTTTTGACAACGGCGCTCGCTACCACCCCCTTTATGACGGCAGCGAACAGGGATTTTGCTCCGGCGTCGATTTCGCTTCGATTCGATATGTAATGCGCAAGCACGGGACGGGTGATAATGAGAGACCCTCGAACGCCCAGATCTTCGATGAGGTTGATCGGATCAGGAACGCCTGACGCCTGGCCGTAAGCTGCGCATATACCGACTAGCCGCAGGCAATCGAGTGACCTTTGCAGCGTGTCCTTACCGATCGACTCATACACAACGTCTACGCCTTTTCCGTTCGTAATCTCACGGGTGATAGCTACGAAGTCTTCGGTCGAGTAGTTGATAACGTGATGGCACCCGAGATTTCGAGCGATCTCGGCCTTCGTGTCGGTACTAACGGTACCGATGACCGTGGCTCCGAGATGCCGCGCCCAAGGACAAAGGACATGGCCCATGCCGCCAGCAGCCGCATGGATCAGAACGTAATCTCCCGGCTGCACCTTGTGCGTTCGATGCAGGAGATATTGTGCGGTCATACCCTTTAGGATTAGTCCCGCCAGTTGAACGTCATCCAATGGCAAGTCCCTTGAAACCTTAATCAATTTGTCAGCCGGGTAAAGACGTTCCTGACTATAGGCGCCAATTGGAGGAAGGCAGGTACAAACTCGTTCGCCGACAGAGAACCCGGTGACGCCAGGACCCAACTCCTCGATCTCGCCAACGCCTTCGAAACCGACGACAACCGGCGGGTCGCCGATCTTCATCGGGTGCGGGATACCTGCTCGATGGTACGTATCAGCGAAATTCACACCGATGGCCGTACTGCGAAGACGTACCTGGCCACGCGTCGGGAGATCCGACCTTGATCTCCTCCCACACGAAGTTGTCGGGTGCACCCTTCTTGTGGACTACCGCCGCCATTCCCATGATGAGTTCCTCATGTTGTTAGAATCTCTCCTGCTATTGTTGCTGAGACTATTATTGTTGCGACGTTCGCAGTTGTAAAGCGCAAACAGTTCGGCATAGGCCGAACTGTTTTTGATTGACATGGCTTCCGGCATCAGTGATAAAGTTAGACATGGTCGCGGCGGAAGATCTAAACTTGGTGGAAGTTGCCGCTCTCGTGGGGGACGCTACGCGAGCGACGATGCTTGGCGCTCTTATAGGCGGCCGGTCGCTGATGAGTAAAGAGCTTGCTTACTACGCCAATGTCTCTCGCTCGACGGCGAGCGGCCACCTTAGCAAGCTGGTTGCCGCGGGGCTTTTGACTGTCATTCGCGAAGGCCGCTTCAGCTATTACCGGATCGCGTCCCCGCTGGTCGCGTCAATGCTGGAAAGCATCAAGGTGGTCGCCGCCATAGAGTTGCCGCCCCGCCGTCAGCCGGGGGCAGCAAACGACGAGGCGCTCCGTTTTGCCCGTAGTTGCTACGATCACCTGGCAGGCCGGATAGGAGTCGCCGTTACCGATGCACTTGTGGCGATGGGACACATCGTACTCACCGATGAAGGCGGTGAGGTGACGTCTTCGGGCAGGCGTTTCCTTTCCGCGTTCGGCGCTGATCTGAGTCCGAGGACTCGGCGGATTTTCTGCCAGCCTTGTCTCGACTGGAGCGAGCGTCGTTATCACCTCAAGGGACTTGTCGGAGCTCGGATCCTGGATCGTCTACTGGAGCTCGGATGGCTCAAGCGTGTGTCGGGCAGCCGTGCACTCCAACTAACGTCGTTTGGAAGGACGGGCTTGTCCGACATCTTCCAGATCGAGATCAACAAGGAGGACATGACAAACCGAGGTGTACCCGGTCTCGCTCCGAATCCACATCCGTAGCTGCAATTCTGCCGGACTCTTTGATCGCTTTTTCGGCGTCTTGGATTAGGGTCGAGCGAGCGTACGTGCCTTCATCACCAGATCCTGGGTAGAGGAATAAAGGAAACAGATAATTCACTTCCTTCAATGAGACTGTGTGGTGTTGGATTGGACGAGACGAACAGAATATATGCTCCCACCCTGGCATTTATCATCTTCTGCTCTATAGAGGCATCCTTAGCCCAGAATGGAATGAGTCCCCATTTCATCTGGACCAGCTGCCGCTGAAGAGCATTCCGGTCCACTCGGATCACCACTACCATCTGCGTCGGGGCAATATTGTACCGAGGTTCCAGATCAGGAACTTCTTCAAGCCCGAACCGCTCCGCCAAGTCCTTTCCCTGCGTCATGAGTACGAATCGTCCGCACATGGGGTGGCTCCGACGGGAAAGAAATTCTTTCGCATAGCATAACATGATGTATTATTCAAAAAGATTAAGTGACCAAAATACACGGTCAACAACGTCATGGTTGTCGGGTTATGATTCGGGAGTCCGGAAATGGGAGTTGTCATCAGGTATTTGGACGGAGAATTAGGCGAGCGGCGTAAGCCGGATTTAACTTCTTTCCCCCTCTGGTTGATTTGGACCTGTTTCTGAGCGATCTATCGTCCCAGGCTCGTTTCAGCGCCCCTTCAAGCCCTCTTGCGCCCCCATGATCGGCTAACCTGGGCCGCGGAAACACAACATCCTCTTTCGAGCCTCAAAAAAAAGTCCGTTGGACCCATGTCCCCAGGCAAGCCGGACAATCAGTTTGCTGCCATGCTTAAGCACGCGTCGTGGCGCATTGAGCCCCTGAACCAAACCGTTTTCATGAGGCAAAGCCCTTCCATTCAGCCGGAATGCTCGACGGATAGGTTTAGGAACGTCGCTGAGCAATAGTTGTCCTATTGTCCTCTCCTTATAATGCTGAACCTGCGATTGCTGTCGTATGCTTTATTCTCAAGAACCGACCATGAATATTTATGGAGTCTCAAAAAACGTTCCTTTTATGAGGCCAGTTTTTCGGAACCGATTTTGACC
This sequence comes from uncultured delta proteobacterium, assembly GCA_963747865.1. Classification (GTDB taxonomy): domain Bacteria; phylum Desulfobacterota; class Desulfomonilia; order Desulfomonilales; family Desulfomonilaceae; genus JBBSBY01. The sequence continues at coordinate 3,596 of CAVVHK010000050.1, forward strand.
CTTTTCCCCAATGATTGGTGTCTTATTTTGCCGTCTCAAAAACAAAAGCTCAGAAACTTGACAAACATCGTCATTTATGAGATTGGCCCCGGGACTACCTCGGAGGCATGTCATGGCAAAACATATCGAATACGCTCGGGTCAGCACGACCGGTCAGGACTTGGACTTGCAGCTCAAAGACCTTAGAGCTGTTGGCTGTAAGAATATCTTCACCGATAAGGTCAGCGGAACAAAGAGCCGGCGTCCCGGCCTCGACGCTTGCCTAACCACTTTGAAAAAGGGCGATACGCTCATCGTATGGCGCTTGGACCGGCTAGGTCGATCCATGCAGCATTTGGTGTCGGTGGTGACAGAACTGAAGGACAAGGGCATCGGATTTCGGTCTCTGCGGGACGGGCTATAGATACGACCACGGCGTCGGGAGAGCTTGTCTTCGGCATCTTTGCTGCCCTCGCCCAGTTTGAGGGAGAACTTATAAGAGAAAGGACCCGAGCTGGCCTCTCAGTGGCAAGAGCCCGCGGGCGTACGGGCGGTCGAAAACCCGTTGAAGTCGATGATCCGAGAGTTCGGTTGGCAAAAAAGATGTATGAAGACCGGAGCCTGAGCGTTAAGGAGATATGCTTGAGCCTCAAAATCAGCAGGGCGACTTATTATAGGTATTTGTCGTTGTAAAGTATTCTTGCAGAATCATTGTTAATAACAAATACTTGCGGTTCCTTAAGGAAGAATCGCGATGCGGGCAATGGAAGGGAGTTACTCCGTTGTGTGATTTACGCCTCATGGCGTGAAGGGGATTGCCCTATTTAAGCCCCTTCCAGTCTGCTATTTCCCATTACCCTCTTTATTATCCTCTTATAAGTGTATTACCTTCTCTCCGCCAGGCGGCGCCGGGACCACGCCCCAAGCGATTGATGCGGTTGGCCTCCTGAAGCCTGCGAAGGACTCGGCGGATCATATCACGACTCACGCAGGGAGGAGTCTCTTTGGGTAGGGAAATTTAGCAGTTGTGAATCTCTCATAAAGGGATCCGAGCAGTTGTCGCCGAATTAGACGTTACTATCAATCCGTTCCTGATCTCAATGAGTACGGCCTATTCGGCAGTTTCGGACTCGATTATATCCGTGAGGGACTGGATCAATGGCGGCAATTCATCTATCGTCGTGTGCCAAACCACGTCCAGATCAATGTGGAAATATACGCGAACCAGCTTGTTGCGCATGCCCATTATTGCCGACCAGGGAATCTCAGAGCGCCGTTCACGGAGTTCAGGTGGTATTTTCGCCCGTCGCCTCACCTATTATTTCGATAGCTTTGATGAGGGCCAAGGTAAGCATGCGGTCATTGTCGAGGTCAGCTCGTTTCCGCTCCCGAGCGAAACGGATCGCCTCTTGCGCCGCTTCGATCATATGCCGCAAGCGGGTAAGGTCTTCATCCCGCATACTGGACCTCTGCTTCGGAGACGACCCGGTCTCGAAAATATCGACTCAGGTCTTGCGGCGTCCGGAGGTCTACCTTTTGCCCCCCCAGAAGGTCGGAAAGCTCGATCTCCATACCCGCAAACGCAATAAGTCCCGGAATATGTTCCGGATCAAATTCTACGAGGAAATCAATGTCGCTGTCAGGGCCGAAATCCTCGCGCAAATAAGATCCAAATATTGATAGCCTGCGTATATGGTGTTTTCTGCAAAAGGCTTCGATCAGTTCCTTTGGAATACTGGGGCGTTTCCTGCTCATAGAGCATCTCCCATTCTTTTCCTCTATAATAGGCAGCTTTCAGGTCAAAATAACATACCGGTAAAATGGTCTTACTTTTCACGTTTGGACCACGTATCAGCATATATCGTCTCCCCGTGGAAGGCAATCAGACTTTTTTCGCTCCCATCGGATCCAGCTCTTGCCCAAACGCTAGTATTGTGGCCTACTTAGTCATGCGCCGATTTGACCACAGATTGCTGGGCGCAAAAGAAGTGCAGCTAAAGCGTGACCCCCGTCCAGCTTTGCTGCGGCGGTTTTTTCGTTCTAGCCGTAAACCCAGCGTCCGCAAGAGACCCCACACGAGAGAGCATATGATGCAAGCTTCCATCCCCGAACCGGAAACCTGAAGCAAATCAGGAAGAGAACTCCGTTTCTTTTCCGGTACGTGGAGGGAATATGCGCATTAGAAGCCATTCCGACTCGGCGTCAACGCCTCTGGACAAATCTCAGCGTTTCATGGTCGATCATGTTTTACTTTATAGCGATTGACGAAAGTTTTTTCCGAAATAGCTTGGAGTTCGGAGGCCCGAAAGCGGCGGTTGCATCCCTTATAATTTAGTTGGGATTCCGCAAGTTTTTTTGTTGAGTTCTCTGCGATCTATTATCCAGTTGAGGGCTTGTATAAGGCGATCCGTTAGCTCTTCGCGGGATTTTGCATAGAAATCTGAAAACCATTCTCCTTTCATGAGCAACCATAACCTTTCGATAGGGTTTAGGTCCGGAGAATAGGGAGGAATAAAGAGGCTCAAACCGACCCGCAATACCTGGATATAACCATCCCTGCCGGATCTGAATTCGTCTATGCCACAAAGCCCGGACATACTGTTTTCGCGTACGTCATAGATGGGAAGGGATACTTCTGCAAAGAAAAGAAACCGTTTTCCTATGAAAGGCAAGGGATAAACTACTTCGATATGCAGGCTGACCCTTTCGTGAGCAACAGGACCCTCGTTCTCTTTGACGACGGAGATGAGGTGGCGGTTTCTACGGAATCAGAGCCAGTCAGGTTTCTGCTCATATCGGGAAAAACAATCGGTGAACCCGTGGCTTGGTACGGTCCAATCGTGATGAATACCCAAGATGAATTGCGGGTGGCTTTTGAAGAATACCGTCAGGGGACGTTTGTAAAGCACAAGGGAAAACTTTGATCCGTCTCTTGTCATCCACGGTGTTCGCAGTTTCGCTCTATTGTCCTGCGCTGTAAACGCAGGACGCAAACAGCGACAGCCTCCTAATATGCTCCTCTTCCACGGATCACAACTGCCACGGTTTTCAACATAATCTCAATATCCAGGCGTAAAGAGTAGTTCCTTATGTAATACAAATCATATTGGGTGTTCAAATGCAGTGGCAAATCACTTCTTCCGGAGACTTGCCACCAGCCCGTCAACCCAGGCGGGACTGCGAGACGGGGCCACTGGGAAACATCATAATCTTGCGCTATGAAGACCTGCTCAGGCCTTGGGCCGACCAGGGACATCTCTCCTTTCAAAATGTTTATGAACTGAGGCAGTTCATCCAAGGACCACCGTCTCAGCCATTTTCCAACTCCCGTGATTCTGGGGTCTACAGTCGGCTTGTACACCGGTCGTCCCTTCTCGTCCAGGACCGTAACCTTATCCTGAAACCTGTCGGCTCCCACCACCATGGTTCTAAATTTGAGCATTTTGAAAACTTTCCCATTTTCACCGATGCGGTCGGTTCTGAAAATCGCCGGGCCGGGTGAATCCAATCTTATGGCCAACCATATCAAGGCCCAAACGGGCAAAGTAAGTACAAGCAATGAAGCGGCCGCACATACATCAAAAAGTCGTTTAATGGCTCTCTTCGCTCCCTGGATCGCCGGCTCCCGGATTCCTATCACGGACAAACCGGCGAATGTCTCGACTTCAGCGTGTCGTAATGTCAACTGAACCACGTCGGGAACCAGATAGATTCGGACAGGAAGGGGATAAAGATCGAGGATCAGTTGTTCCACTTCACGGGACTTCCCTTCCGGCTGAGCCACGAGCACCAACTCGACCGCTTTTTCTTGAACGATTCTTTCCAGGTCTTCTGTTGTGCCGATCAAAGGAGCAGGTAAACTCCTTTCAAAGTTGTCTCCCGTGTCTACGAATCCCACCAGGTTGTAGACGGAACGGTACTGTGTCAGCAGTCTTTGAGCCACTGCCACACTGTTGTCCGTACACCCGGCCACCAATACGTTGGTACAGACTCAGAGTGGTGTGTCGCTTCAAATATAGATGAACCGCGTACCGGGCAAACGCCAAGCCCCAGTAGGTGGTTACGCCGAAATAGACCACCAGAAGCCTTGAAGTGTCTCGGTGGCTAAAATAAAGGAGCCCTGCGAACACGAGCATTGCCGGAAGGTAGGCTGAGCTCAGGCGGCTCATCTGAACGGAAAAAAAGGGGAGTCCGGACAGTTGGTACACACCTGTCATGGCGAAGACCACTATGTAGACACAGGACGCCAACAGAGCTAGTAACCACAAGTCTCCGCCGATGATGGTCAAATCCGTAGGCATGACGTTCCTACCAGGAAGAAAAGGTCGGAGACGCCCTATGGTTACGAGCGCGGCGACAACTGTGGCCGCGTCCAGAAAAACCAGAAGGTATTGATAAGGTCTGTACTGCTTATACATGCCTCATTTCCTCATTATTTTCCGACAAGACGGGCCATAGCTTTGGAAGAATGCCGAACCGCCTTCAAACAATCAAATCCGTCTACCACTGACACATGAAGAAAGTGGTTTCACTGCCCAGCGAAGTAGTTCATCTCGTGGAACCGTTATTCCCGTCAGTTCTCCGGTCCGGACTCTTTCCGAATCTGTTCCAGAACGTGCAGCAATGTATCGGCGCCTACGGGTTTTTCCACAATACGATCCACCCCGCTCTCAACGAGCCTTTGTTCTTCATAATGATTTCCGGGCCAAGCCGTGGTCAGAACAAAGGGGGGCTTGCGGGTCCCGTTTTTCTCACAGTAGCTCTTGATTTCCCTACCAATCTCCCATCCATTCATTTCCGGCATTCCCAGATCACATAGCACAGCGTCAAAAGGCTTTAGCCTGAAAAGCTCAAGAGCTTTCTTGCCGGACAAGACTGCGGACACATCATGCCCGTGTAGGAGCAACGCGTCTCGAAGAGTCCTCAGGACAGGGGCCATGTCATCCACGAGCAAGATTCTGAGGCTGTGTCCGAGTTCCGGCCCAACAGGCTCTTGACTTTCCTCCGTTTCACCAGCGCAAAGTGGAAACGCTACGGTCACCCTGGAGCCTTGACCTTGGAGACAGTCAAAAAAGATCTCGCCTCCGTGTTCTATTACGATGGGGCGGCACAAGTCCAGTCCCTGAGTCCACAATCCTTCGCCCATCCTTTCAGGGCCGTCGTTCGACCTTCGCGTGCCTTCGGTCCGTACCCGCATTACCACCTGATCAACGGTGTGAGAAGTCTCAATGCTTATTCTGCCGCCTTCGCGAAGCTCCTCGGTCGCATTCCTGATCAAGGTGACCGCCAAGGTGAATAGCTCATTATGATTGCCTCTCACAAAACACTCCGATTCCAGAAGTCGATCCAGGGTGATCTTGATTCCGAATTTTCGTGGGGCGGTTTGCCACCAGAGCCGACTCATTTCGATTGCTTTGTGAACCTCCAAAGACAAGTCCAGGACCTTGTAATGAGACCTTGGGTCTTTTTCGAAACGGACCAGATACTGTAGTCGTTTAACGGTTTCAGCTCCCGTTAGACCGCTATCGAGGATCTGCTCCAGGGAGTTATGGATGTCATCAGAGTTACCCAACTCAAAATTGGTCAAGGCCAATTGGGCGCCGCCGATTACGACCTGAAGGATATTGTTGAAATTATGGGCCACCAACTCACCCATCTCCGAAAGAGAGCGTGCTCGCTCGGTTTCAAGCCTAATTCGTTCGGCCCTTTTGCGTTCACTGATGTCTTCAACGACCGCTTGGGCGCCATAGACTGCTCCGTCCGACCTTCGAACCGGTGTGACGACAATATTGTAATAAGACTCGACTCCTCCAACACTCTTAAAGGGCACTTCGGCCTCCGCTGTGCGAGCCTGATCCATAGCTGCATTGAGTAACCCTGAAATACCCGATTCTACAAACGCAGGTGATGTCAATACGTTCAGACCGGCCATTGATTGACCGGAAGGCGCCCCAACCAGTTCTCTAAGCCGAGGATTGAACTCCATAATCCCCCCAAGCTTGTCTACGTAAAGAATTCCTACCGGCGCGTTGTCTACCAGCAGACGATACTTTGCCTCACTGTTCTTTATGCGCCTCTCAGCAGCCTTTCTCTGCCTGATTTCCTTATGAAGATCCCTATTTGCCGCGGCAAGCTCCGCGGTGCGCTCTTTCACCCGGCTTTCGAGTTCATCATGCGCCTTTTGGAGTTCCTGTTCGGCCTGCTTCCTGTGTTCGATCTCGGACCGCAGACTTGCCGTCCTCTCAGAAACTTTGGCCTCGAGCTCTTGATTCAGCGTCAAGAGGTCTTGCTGGGTCTTTCTCAGCTTATGGTTTATTTGGATGGAATTCTCGTAAGTGCAGAGCAAGAGATCAATCAGGCGCTGAACCGTTGACTTTATGAGATGAGGTTCCCCCTCCCCGGGCGCCTCAAACTCCACAGGCACGTCGAGTTCTTTCCTCAATGTGGAGCGTCGCGACAGGACTGACCCGACTTTGTCCACGAGGTACGCGTCGTCGTGTACGGTTTGGTAATATAATAGTCTGCGCCGCTGGCTAGTCCTCGAAAGATGTCTTCAGCTTCCGATAGGCCGGTGATAAGCATCACAGGGATGGTGGAAAGACTCTCATCGTTCTTGATGTGAAGAGCAAATTCGAAACCGCTCGTTTCCGGCATCACCACATCGCTGATTATAAGATCAGGCCTATGCTGTTTCAGGTCATCTAGCGCCTCCTCTACAGAGTGGACGACGCGTGTGGTGTAGCCGCCCCGATCCAACAGGTGTCTCAAGATTGCGGCCTCGATTTTGCTGTCCTCGACGATCAAGATTGAAGGCGGCCCTAAGGTCTTAGTTTCATTCGCTCCCATTCTTCGTCATCCTGTTCCGAATATACGGAGGGAGATGTCATTCGAGAACTTCAAAAGCCAAGTTTTCAACTGTCCCGGGATTCTACCAGGGACTTGAGCGTTTCTCGAACGATTTCTATTTCTTTTTCGAGTCTTTGAAAAACGGCTGCCGCCCGGGCCAAGTCACGGCTTCGGGCCGCTTCGTG
>CAVVHK010000051.1:0-67132 GCA_963747865.1 uncultured delta proteobacterium
GTTATGTTGTGTACGCCTGACAAGACTACGTATTGCTCGACGCCGTGGTGGGTATGAGCCTCACCGAGCAAACGAGAAAAGTGCTGGCGACCCTAACGCCCAGAGAAGAAAAGGTCCTAAGAATGAGGTTCGGCATTGGTGAGCGAGCGGACCATACTCTGGAAGAGGTGGGTCAGGATTTTGACGTTACCAGAGAGCGGATTCGGCAGATAGAAGCAAAGGCCCTGAAGAAGCTGCGTCATCCGTCACGAAGCAAGCGTTTGAGACCTTTTATTGAAGGATAGCCCCTGACCTTATGGACAACGATCATTTGGAAAAGCCCAGGTTGCGCAATGTGGAGCCGGTACAGGTATCGCTTCAGGGAGACATTGCCATTGGCCTGAGAGATCCCATGCAGATAGCGGACCAAATTGTTTGTATTCAACCGTGGGCTTTTCCCATAGTTCAGTTATTTGACGGACACCGTACGCTTTTGGACATCCAGGCGGAAATCACCCGGATGTCCGGCGTCGTCTTTCCGGTGGAAGACATCAAGGCGTTGGTGGCTGCGCTTGACGAAGCCTTCCTGTTGGAGACGGATCGCTTTAAACAAGCTTTTCACAAAAAGGTGACCGACTTTCGGAACCTTCCATTCAGACCTGCGCGCCATGCCGGAATGAGCTACAGCTCGGACCCGGATTCCTTGCGATGCGAACTGGATTCTTTCTTCCTGGCCGAATCCGGCCCCGGATTACCCGATTTTTTTACCGAAAAACGCCGCCCCAAGGGTATCATTGCGCCCCATATCGACGTGAGGGTAGGGGGGCCCTGTTTTGCCAAAGCCTACCATGCGCTGGCCAACGGTGAGCCGTCGGACGTCTACGTGATCCTGGGAACCGGCCATCGCGGGGTAAACGGCATGTTTACCGCGACAAATCTGGATTTTGAATCCCCATTGGGAATGGTGCGGACCGACCGGAATTTCATCCGGAATCTTTCCCTTGAACTGGGCTTTGATTGCGCTGCTGAAGAAATCCTTCATGCGGACGAACATGTGATCGAGTTTCAAACCATTTTTCTGCAACATCTTTTCGGTAGCCGGCGCCATTTTACAATCGTGCCTATTCTATGCTCGCTTTCCCATTTATACTTTGATTCCACCTCTCGCTTTTCGGAAAGACTGCGATTTTTCGACGCTTTCTGTGAGGCCGTCAAGCGAGTCTGCGCAGGACTGGATAAGAAGGTCTGTTTTATAGCCAGCGCTGATCTAGATCACATCGGACCGAGATACGGCGACTCATTTATTCCGCAACAGGAAACGGTGAATCAGGCCCTGGAACGGGATCACATGTTGTTGAAGCGCTTGGAGAATATGGACCTGGGTTCATTCATCGACCGGATCGTTCAGGATAACGACTCGGGCAGGATATGCGGCTTTTCTCCCATAACCACAATGTTGCGTTGCATGGACGCCGCGGAGGGGCGCCTCCTCGGATTGGATTATGCTCACGTTGACGACGAAAGCTCTTTTGTGAGTTTCTCTTCCATGGTATTCTACTAACCACCTGTAATCAAAATTCTAATTTGCAGGGGATAGATCCGGTAGCCACCGGACCAAGAGTGGTGAGTTGCGGCTCCTGCTCCTCCTGACAATTCCCGGAGATAAATATGCGATCAGGATTGATTTGTCTGGTGACCCTATTCGTCGTTTGCCAATCTTCCCTGAGCCTTGACGCTCAGCCTTGCGGGAATATAGAAACCCAGGTTCTCAGAATTTATTGTACCCGAGACGCTCCTTTCTACCACAAGCCCTGGAAAAGCCCAGACTTTTCCGGCGTCAGAGGGACAGGGTTCTTTTTTAAAGATGAGAAGAACTTTCCGGGACAAGAAGGCTTGATACTGACCAATGCCCACGCCATATCCATGGCGCAAACCATAAAGGCTTCCAACGGCAGAGAAAAGAATCAGTACAACGTCAAGCTCGCTGGAGTTTGCGATTCCGCGGATTTTGCGATCCTGAAAATGGAACCTGCGGAATTGGCCGCGTATGAACGCCGTAACGGGAAGATAACGCCTCTGGAGCTTGGGGACAGCGACCAACTGCGTGTTGGGGATAAGGTGCTCGGATGGGGTTACCCCTTGGGGGGCGAGGGCATAAGCAAATCCGAACAAGGTGAGATCAGCCGGATCGAAGTGGCGTCCTATGCGCATTCCGGCGAGAACTGGCTCATGATTCAGGCGTCTCTCCAGCAGAACAGGGGCAATTCCGGAGGGCCGGTCCTCAAAGACGACAAAGTTGTGGGAATAGCTTTCCAGGGAATCAGAACCACAGACAGGATAAACTATTTCATCCCCATCAATCTTGTTAAACATCTTGTTCCTTTGCTTAACGATCAGGACCTGATTCCTCGCTGGCGATATAAGGTCCAGTTCATGTTCCCGAGATTAAAGGAATACTTCGGTCTGGGACCTGATCAGGGAGGGATCTTGTTGAACAACCTGATACCCGAAGGCGGCCCGTACAAGTTCGGACTCAGGTCGACGGACATCATGACCGGTATCGACGGCCACGAGATAGACAATTTTGGGGAGATCTATTTCAAGCCTCTGGAACAAAGGGTTTTCTTTACCGAAACAATAAATCGAAAGAGGGTCGGCGACGATCTGTCTGTTTCGATCATCCGCGACGGTAAGCCGATGGAAATTAAAGGCAAACTTACCCAGGGATTGCCGCGGCTGGTCCCGCGAATCTTCACCCAACCGAATTATTTCATTTTCAGCGGAATCGGATTTGTTGAATTGACCATGAATTGTATAGACGCAATGGACAAAGAGGGAGAAAGATTTAGAGCAAAATATGCCGGCGAATTTCCGAAAAAACCATATCAGAAAATCGTGATTATCTCTGAATTATTCCCTGAATACGGCATCATCGAAACACGCGCTTTCCTCAAACGGGTCAAGAAAATCAATGATCAGGAAATCTTGAACATTAGTCACCTGTACAGCCTCATCCAATCTCTGATCAAAGAGGGTAAGAAACAAGTTCTCCTGGAATTGGACGACAAAAGTCAACTTCCCCTTGATTTGGAAAATGCGGATAAGATGGACAAGGAAATACAGCAAAAATACGGCATATTGAACCTGAAGACCCCAGGCGGGTTCAAGGATTAGTAATAGTTTATCTAAAGACCCTTTTTGCAGCCCCGCGGAACGCGGGGTCCGGATCCTTCCACAAAAGCTCTCAACATATTGGTTTGTTAAAAACGATTACGCCAAGGATCAGGCCTATCATGACGCCGGCCTTGTGCTCCGCGTTCCCTGTATGGACGGACACTCCCCAAAAGTAGCTCAGCGCAAAGACCAACGCAAAGCCGACCCCGCCTGCTATGGCCGGTAATGGACCCACTCCGAAGATATTCATCGGCGCCTCGGCAGCATTATGCCAAGCGGCGCCGAAACGAGCAACGAACAGGTAGCCATGCTCGCGGCTATTACCGCACCACTTGTTGGAAGCAGAGCGAATCCATGCCTGTAAGAGGCGGAGCTGTGCGATTTGTGCTATAATTAAAAGCAAACGATGCAAGATGTTACGGCCAAACTGTTACCCTAAGTGGCAGATTATGAGCCACAAAACTGCGTAACAACTTCATGTAATCAAGTAAACTATCCGTAACAATTAAATTAATCTGTTGACTAGTCTGTGTGCGTATGGTATAAGTCTGTCAGGCCTAAAGGCTAATTCAACTTGATAGCAAGGCAGATCTTCTTCAGGGCTTGCCAAAAATTCAGTCAAGGATCAGCCATGAAACGTCGATACCTCGTGTCCAAAGCCGTATATCTCGTGATGGCAATAGTCTCGCTCTCGGTGACCAGCGTGGCCATCGCACAGGAGCTGATGGCGCCTTTGCCCCTGCCCGTCGGCAGAACGTGTCTACTTTCTAAACGATTCTACTTTTATGCGGGGTTTCAGTGCAGAAGTATCGGCTCTGTGAGGATGTTTCAGGACAACCCGACCATAAACTACTCGGACCCTGGGAGTCCGGCGTTCGGACCCAATGTGCCGGGGCCGTTCGGGACCGGCACCGGTGTAAAGGGATATCCCAATCCTTCAACAGCGGAGTTGGCCAGCCCGGACCCGAACGTGTCAGGTGTTTGGCGCTATAATAACGGGTATATAGATCCCAGAAGCCCTGGTTATCCTCAGGTTCTTGATCCTACAGGGAACTTCGTGGTGCGCCCTTCTGACAGCCAGTACCAAGAGAAATCCTGATCCGTCGGGAAGCCTCGCTCAAGAGGTGCAGATGGGACGCTTCCTGTTCCAACGCTCTTACTGTTACGGTGACACGACGCCTCCCACGGCGTGTCCGGATCGTTCGTACAATGTCGGCAGCTTCCAGATAAACGACACTTTCAGCCAGACCAACGCCTTCGTCGAGCCCAACGCCTCGGGCACGCTCGGGACTGTTGCCGGCACAACTCGAATCAACTGGAGCAGGCTGATCGACGGCAGTTATACGAACCCGGACGGCACTCCGGCTCCGGCCGAAATTCCGAGCATGCTGTTGGCGGGCCAGGGAATGAGCTTCGACGCAACGCATGACAAGAACGCAGTCGGCCCGGTCTTCGAGGTGGGTTACCAAGCCGGCAATTTCTTTGATGTGTTTTACGGGCTTGCTCCTTTCTCTCTTCAAGATAATATATCGAAAAGCTCCGTGGACAACCTGGCCTTTGGCAGACGAGGATACAACGACACCTATTCATTCTTCTCGGATTTTCAGGCGGACCAAATCTGGCCGGCTTTGGACTTCAATTCGACCACCAGAGACCCGGTTTCACGGCCTGGATGGAATACACAGGGAACGCTTCTTCCCTGCGGCACGGTCGCTGCGGACTGTACCAATGGATGCCAAGGTTGCGTAGGCTCTGAACCCCATGATTTTCGCTTATGGCCCGATGGTCCAGGTCAGGGAGTCTTTCCGGTAAGGCAATTCTACGAAGTTTTCCCTAACGGTTCAACGGATCATGTCCAGGAGAGCATTTCTCAAAGAGTGGATTTCAGCGTGTGGGAAAACCGCTTCGGCGGGAAAAGCTGGGTGCCGCTCTGGGGTTTCGGCAGGTTCGCAGTGAAGGCCGGCGGATTGTTGAGCCCCTTGCGATACGAACTCACTGGTTCGAGACATGTAGAATCTTTGGGACCCAATGCTCCTGGAGTGGTGATAGACAATTCGACCGTGACCCTTACAGGCTGGAGACTGAATTACGGAGCCTTCGTGGGATCTGAATTAGAAATAGCCTACTGGGGTCTTCTGGGCAAGGCCACCGTAGAATACAACGTATGCAAGGATGAATCATTTACTCTGCTTACAACCAACACTACGTTCAACCCAGGCGGACTGGGAGCATCTTTCACCGGTGGTCTCACCTTCTAGGCTGATATATAACAAGGATCCATACCTTGCCTCTCAATTCGGGGAGGCAGGCGAGGATCTGAGGAAATCTGAGAGGCCCGAAGGAAGTTTATCCATCTCAGCGAAGTCTGGACTCTGAAAGAAGCGAGCGGCGCTTAGAGATGCGAGACAATCCGATTCCAGCCATTGCAGAAATATATGTCCGGTTGGCGTCCGTTGTTCCTGCGAAAACGGCCTTAGACATGTAGGACACAAGTTCCGGCGCCGAGAATAAGATTTACTCCGGAGTTTTGGAATTTGTCACGGCGGCTTCGCCACTAGATACGACACAGAAGATTCGGAAACAAATATCAGAATCCCCTGCCAAGGGCTTCAGGGGAGCCAAGCGAGGATGTTCGATGGGAAGATTCAAGATTTTGGTAGCAGCTATGGTTTTGTCGATGGCCATGGCTGGGTCTGTTTGGGCAGGCACCTGGGTGGTATGCGAAGAAGTGGAGGCTGTGGGGAATCTATTGTGCAGCAGATGCGCCTTGGCTAGCCAAGGCGACAACAACACTTTTTACCCCAGTTCACCCCACATACCCATGAGTTCGTCGGTACCACAGTCTTATCTGAATACCAGGGCTCCTGGCGACGTTTGCGGGTACGGCAGAATTCCGCAGAAAATGACCACCTTCAACACCAGGGCCCTAGCCATGACATACATCCAATCATGCGGGTGTTTTCTGGAGAGAACCGAGACCCCTTTGAGCCCGTGATTTGAGGCAAAACCAATAGGTGGGGCGCGTAAAATCGCCCCGCCTGTTCAAAGATACCCAGCGCCGGGTCAAGCCTGCTAAATTCCACTATTTCTTCAGCTCCCGCCAACTACATCGTCCCAAGTCATTGCGACGCGTCTTCCAGGGCCAACCGGTCTCACCACCAGCTTAAACTTAATACGGCGCTTTGACCCGAAGTGTCACAGCGTGCCAACCCCCGAAGTGATTTATCGTGCTAAAGCTGAAGGTAAACCCGGATTCCGCGGAAATGGGAAGGAGAGTTAAGAGACCAACACAGGGAACCAGTCTTCCCCATCATTACCGAATGGTTGCTCAGCAATTCACTCTTCCGTCAGTGCGCACATCTTTACCATATTCTTGCCTTCCCTCTTGGCGTCATAAAGGGCTTCGTCAGCGCATCTGATGAGATCCTTCGCATTATGAGCGTGAACAGGGCAGCAAGCCACTCCGATGGAAACCGTGAGCGACCCGGTAGGAAGATTTTCTTCTCCTTCAAATTTTGTGGCCCGGACTTCTTTGAGAACGCGTTGGGACAAAACGAGCGCATTTTCAATACTAACCCCGGGAAACAGGATTGCGAATTCTTCGCCTCCATACCTGGTTACTATGTCGTAGCCTCGGCATGCGGATTTGAATAGCTCTCCCATCCTTGCAAGCGCCTCGTCGCCCCTTTGATGCCCATTCATATCATTGTAGAGCTTGAAATTATCTATGTCGATTAAGAGCAGGACCAGGGAAGACCCTGCGCGGCACGCCTGATCAAGCTCCGCGGCCAAGGCTTCATCAAAATACCTACGATTTCGGACCCCGGTTAGGGCGTCCACGTACGAAAGTTCCTTGTAGAATTCCCGCTCCTTAGCTTGGCGTCTCAACTCTCGGACTTCCACAGCCCTCTTAACCGCGACCTGAATCTGGTCCACCGTGAAGGGCTTGATCAAATATTCAACGGCGCCGGCTTTCATGCACTCAACGGCGTTTTCTACCGTGCCGAATCCGGTGATGACCATCACGTCGGTGTTACTTTGATTGGATTTCAGCATTTTGATCAGAGTCAAGCCGTCAAGCCCCGGAAGTCTCATGTCCGTAATTATCAAATCGTAATGTTGGGTTTCATTCTTCAGCAAAGCCTCCGCGCCATCACCGCAGACGTCGACATTGAAGCCCACAGCTTTGATGGATTCTACCACGACATCCCGTACCATCTCGTCGTCATCGACCACGAGGATTTCCGGGATCCGTTTTCTTCTATCATCGTGTGAGAGAATGGCTGCGTTCATGAATTCCGTGGTCCTGGTTGACTAACGACCGACTCAAAAAGAGGTCTCTTTTTAAATATATACTCTTATCGAGTTGGGTGGACAACCGTTTTTTGGGGAGGCGCCAAATATGTTTAGTTACGAGTGGCAAAAATAAATCGCGGCTATACGACAAACCAGCTTGGATAGGTGTCGTCGATGGCATAACGCGTAGGAACGCGTAAGGCCTCCGGAATTGTTCGAGGCCTCAAGCGAAACCCATCAAATGCAATGAAGCCGCGCCGGAAGGAAATTTCCTCCAAAAAGTTGTTTCCGGATAAATTTTCATGGGAATTGACGCGACCGCGGGGCCGCAACGAACCCCGAAAACGCCTCCATCGGATTGGCCTCGGCGGACGGGGCTACCCAAGAAGACTCGCCCTTTTGGGGTAATACTTGTGACTTAAGGACGAAAAACACCCGTCTTGACCACGGAGAGGTCATTATCAGTCGTTCCCGCGAAAGCGGAAACCCAGTTCTTTCCCGGAGTTTCCTGGACCCCCGCTTTCGCGGGGGCGACGGCGCCATGTGACGCCATTGCCAAAATTGTCCTTAGGTCACCGGCATTGCCCTTTTGGGGGGAAACGGACACGGAATGTGAACCATATTGGAAGTTCTAGAAAGGAGGTCTGGAGGGAAACTTCTTTCAAGAAGTTTCTCTCCAGTCGCATCTTAATAGGAACAGGATCAGGTTCCCATCTCCCAAGAAGCCAAATACTTTTCCTGCTCGGGAGTGAGGATATCAATCTTCATGCCCATGGCCTCAAGTTTCAAGCGCGCAATCTCTTGATCCAATTTGTGCGGAAGCTTGTGGACCTGCTTTGTAAGGCTCTTGTGATTCTTTACCAGGAATTCACTTGCAAGGGCCTGATTTGCAAAGCTCATATCCATAACTGAAGAAGGATGACCTTCAGCCGCTGCAAGATTGATCAAGCGGCCTTCCCCAAGGAGAATGATTCTGCGGCCGTCATCCAAAACGTACTCTTCGACAAAGTCGCGCATTGTACGATGTGATTTGGCCATCGCCTCAAGGGCGGGGATTTCTATTTCCACATTGAAGTGACCGGAATTGGATACGATAGCGCCATCCTTCATCACTTCAAAATGTTCTTTTCGGATTACGTTCATGTCACCCGTCACGGTGCAGAAGAAGTCTC
Organism: uncultured delta proteobacterium; assembly: GCA_963747865.1. Lineage (GTDB taxonomy): Bacteria > Desulfobacterota > Desulfomonilia > Desulfomonilales > Desulfomonilaceae > JBBSBY01. The sequence goes on from CAVVHK010000051.1 coordinate 8,622, forward strand.
CGACTTTCGCGGCTTTTTCCATGGGCATAACATAATAGCCGTCCATGGCCGCTTCCAGGGCCCGCAGCGGATCAACTTCCGTGACGATAACTTTTGCGCCCATACCGGCTGCTCTTCTTGCCACGCCTCGGCCGCACCAGCCGTAACCCGCGACCACGAACCAGCTACCTGCGATCAGCCGGTTTGTGGCTCTGAGGATTCCGTCGATGGTGCTCTGGCCTGTTCCGTAACGGTTATCGAAGAAGTGCTTTGTCTGCGAGTCGTTCACGGCGATCACCGGAAACAGGAGCACGCCTTTGGCCGCCATGCTCTTCAAGCGGATGACCCCTGTCGTGGTCTCTTCGGTTCCACCGATCAAGGTTTCGACCAGATCCGTCCGCTGAGCGTGGATCGTGCTGACGAGATCCGCTCCGTCGTCCATGGTGATTTGGGGTTTGGGGTCCAAGCACGCGTTTATATGCTTGTAATAGGTTTCCGTGTCCTCGCCCTTTATAGCGAAAACGTGATAACCCTCGGCAACCAGCGCTGCAGCCACGTCATCCTGGGTGGAAAGAGGGTTGGAAGCGCACACGTAAACTTCCGCTCCACCTTCGGCCAGGGTGCGAACCAACACTGCCGTCTCTGTTGTAACGTGCAAGCAGGCGGACAACACTATGCCTGAAAGCGGCTTCTCCTTCTTGAAGTGGTCCCGAATTTTCCGCAAAACGGGCATGCTTCTTTCGGCCCACTCTATGCGCAGCTTCCCTGCTTCAGCCAGGGCCGGATTCTTGATATCGTGATTCATGAATGCTCCTTTAATCGCAAACAAAATCCAAGAGGTTTCGGAAGCCGGCGGGGTGGGCTTTTTTGCAAAAAGGCCTCTCCGGACCCCCAATGTCGGCGCCGTAAGGATGAACAATAACCTTATCGGCCACGGAAACGTCACCACCCGTCGTTCCAGCAAAGGCGGGAACCCAGTTCTTTTCCGGAGTTTCCTGGACCCCCGCTTTCGCGGGGGTGACGGCGCGATATGAACCTATTGCCAAAATTTTCCTTAAGTCACAAGTATTGCCCCGGAGCTCTCCCCAAAAAAACTTAATTATTGCAACCGGTTTCGTAGTCCAGCCCCTTTGGAGCCCAGCATGTTGCCCTGGGGCGCTGTCCGGACTGTTCTGAAAGATCCGTGGGAGGTTTTGGCGGTTCTCCTCAGAAATTTCAGATCACAGCCCTGCAAGGCTCCTCAACTCGGCGCTTCTGTTGGTGTTTTCCCAGGTAAACTCGGGGAGCTCCCTGCCGAAATGGCCATTTGCAGACGTCTTGCCGTAAATGGGTCTGAGTAGATCCAGATATTCGATAATCGCCGCGGGTTTGAAGCTGAAAGATTTGGCCACGATTTCAGCCAGCTTATCGTCCGAGACTTTACCGGTGTCATAGGAGTTCACCATAAAGGAAACAGGCTCGGGATAACCTATGGCGTAAGCCACTTGAACCAGGCACTTTTCCGCCAGACCCGCTGCGACGATGTTCTTTGCCACGTGCCGCGCCATGTACGCTCCGGAACGATCCACTTTTGAGGGATCTTTACCGGAGAACGCTCCACCGCCGTGGGCTCCGTATCCGCCGTATGTATCGACGATGATTTTCCGTCCGGTCAGGCCGCAATCGCCCTGCGGACCGCCCACAACGAACCTGCCCGTCGCATTTATGAGAAATTTGGTATCTTTATCGAGATATTTCTTTGGAATCACGTTGTAGATGACTTCTTCGATGATTCCCTCACAGATCTGCTCGTAAGTAACATCCGGATTATGTTGGGCGGCAATGACCACGGTGTGAACACGTTTAGGCTTGCCGTTTTCATACTGGATTGTGACCTGTGACTTGCCGTCGGGTCTCAAGAAGTTCAGGATGCCCTGCTTGCGGACGTCGGCGAGCCGCTCAGTCAACTGATGAGCATATTGGATGGCCATTGGCATGAACTGAGGTGTCTCATCACTGGCGTATCCGAACATCAGACCTTGATCGCCTGCGCCCTGCTCGGCAAACAAGCCTTCGCCTTCGGTGACTCCCATGGAGATGTCAGGTGATTGCTTATCCAATGTCACCATGACTGCGCATGTCTCTCCATCAAGCCCCATGGCCGCGTCGGTGTAGCCGATATCTAGAACCGCTTCCCGGATCAGGTGCGGAATATCCACAATCGCCTTTGTCGTAATTTCTCCCGCTACAAGGACCAAACCCGTAGTAACCAGGGTTTCACACGCCACTCGGGATTTCGGATCCTGGGCGAGCATAGCGTCCAGCACTGTATCTGAAATTCTGTCGGCGATTTTATCGGGATGGCCTTCCGTGACGGATTCAGATGAAAACAAATAGCTTCCCATCCCCATCAGTTGCCCTCCTTTCGGGACCATTTTCTATAGGATAGGTACATTGAAACGAATTTTTTAACCAGTTTTTTGGGTGTATGTCAAGAAGTTTTTGGATGCCGGGGGAATCGTGCGGTCACGAGGGGCAATTTTGGGGATTGTTCAGTACGCCGTAGCGTAAGTATGGTTGCAGATTCTTCAGCTCCCGGCGCCCTCGGATTTTTGTTTCCTGGTGCCGACCGGCGTCCCTGCCGGTCACTAATACCGGGTCGGCAGAGACGCCGACCCCCATCAAACTAACGGAAGCATTGTGAGCGAAGCGAACCGCATCTACCTGGAAAAGACCCTAAGCGACGCGTCACGTTTCCGAAGTCGGGTCGCGAATTCAAGTCGGAGGCGAGGCCTGTGTGAACATTTGAAGTCATTTGTTTGAGTCTCTGTAGTTTCTTGGATTAAAGTCCTCGATATCTATCTTCCCATAATCCTTCGGGGGCTTATAGAAATCATCTTGAGGCGCTTCATCGGGAGCGGAATAACTTTCACTAGCCAGAATTAGTTGCCAAGTATTGTCTTTGCGTGAATACCCAAATGTGAATGTGTTGGACCACCTACTACTGCTTCCTCCGGTGTGTATAACACTAAACCACATTGTGCCGGTTTGCATACCATAATAAGGGTCGCCAAAAGCGCCCCCGTCTGCTTTGCACAGGATAATTTTGTCGTTTGACTTGACGATTTTGAGGCGCCCATCAGAGGACCGTATTGCAATTTTTAGTACTCGATCATCGTCATCCGAGCTGTCTTCATCTTTGTCTGGTTCCGGGTGATTGACAATGAATACATAATCAGAGAGGCCGTCACCGTTCAGATCGGCTTTTCGAAAATCTTTGATGTCTTCGCCGGCCCTTAATAAACGTTTCAATTCGGCAGGCGCTTCACGTTCTGAGGCATTAGCGGATTCTTCGCCGGCTCTCGTGGCGGTTAAGAATTTTTTGAGCGCCGCGAGACGGTTGCGGTATTCCTTTTCCAGGCAGGCGCTATCCGCGCATTTGTCACGGGCCTCACGCAGCCACTTTGTCTGTTCCCGTTTGAGGCTTGCCGGATCGGCCGCAGAGCGCAAGACTTTACGATAAGTCTTGGAAAGACCATCATCTAATTGTGCGTGCTCCTCGTCGCCGCATATAAGCTTCTCGACTTCAGATACCGCTTTGCCGCAGTCGAAGCTTGCCGCATGGCTGTTTCCAGCAATTATGAGAAGAAAGAATGCGCCCAAGATAAGGTCATGTATTTTCATTGTTTGGTGTCCAAGTATGAATTAACCAGCGCAGGATTTTGGGCGTCCGGTGGAACGACTCCGTGGGCTGGTCGCTATTGGGTTCATCCTGTCACTTCCCAATGGATTCAACCGTGAATAGATCTTGCCTGCTGTGGTGTGACATTTGTTGCGCAAATGTAGGCCTAGCTCTCATTCCTTTGACTTCTTTACGGCGTAGTCCACATCATAGATGAGGCGGCCGCGAAATTCGCAAATCGTCTCGGCCTTGTCGCCTTTAATTAGATAAATCGTACGATTGCCGTCCTGGTCCTGTAAATCCACATATGTCACACCCTCATGTACGAAGACATCCATATTTGAGTCACATAGAGCTTTTCCAGACAGAAGCTCATTCAAATTCGTGTCCGGGATATTGGTACGGGTGTCGTCCGTAACCGCTATATATCTTCCCTGGCAGCTTCGTCCCCCAGGACGCAGGAAATCAACACGGACAACATTGTCCGGCGTCCCGTCGTTATCGATGTCCACTTGGGCCAACCCGTCAATCGGATCGTCGTTTCTTGGCGGCAAAGGCCCGAGCGCGTGCGACAGCGCATATTCGACATGACGAACACGGCCCAGATAGGCTTCCGAACAAACCGAGTGTTCTTTTCCCGCAACGAGTTCGACCATGGGCTCTTTTCGCTGTGTAAACTCGCACACGGGCACGAATCCTCCGCCTTTGGACAGCCGCCAAAGCTTGCCCATCTGATTGCTGTAGCCGGACAGGACATAATATCGTCCATTCACTCTGAGAACGTCCAGGTCGTAATAACCGTCATCGTTAAATCCCTGCAAGACAGAACCTTTTTTGCCGGACAGCGCGTAAGCGTAGCCCACGCGGGCACTTCCCTGTACCTCGATGACCAGATGGTCGGGGATGCCGTCGTTGTCGAGATCGATACGCCAATATGATTGGCCGACATTGGGCATACTCTCATCATCCTCACCGAAGATGCGCTCGAGTTCTTTCTTGTCCGGCGTCGGGTCCTGAGGCGGAACTAAAAGTTTGTCGAGAATCCCGCGATTGGCGTGATCGGCCACCACTTGACAGGCTTCTCTATCGGACTGTCCACTCTTGGGTGTGCGGGAAGATTCTGCCTTCCGGACCCATTGGCATTGTGCTAACCGTGTGGCGTACGGTTCCCGAACGCTGGCGCAGTATCTGCAACGAGCAGTGAGCAGCCCCTCCTGTTGTTGATTCTGTGCCGACTCCGGATCGGCCTCCTGTTTCAATGTATTGGCGCATAATCCTGCCAAGTCCTCGTCGCTCTTGGAGAATTTCAGGTCTTTGCAGATAAGCTTTTCGACTTCGGACCGCGCTTTTCCGCAATCAAAGCTTGCAGCATGGATGTTTCCGGCAATTATAAGAAGAAAGAATGCGCCCAAGATAAGGTTATGTATCTTCATGATTTAGTGCCCGGCATGGAGCTAAGCGGGAGTGGCTCGCAAGGGACCGATTCGCTTCAGCGCTTAGTTGGATGACATTGGGTTATGTTCTCAATCGCAATGAGGATTTCATTGCCTGCCTCATTCCATGATTGATCCTAATGACCAATCTCTTAGTCTCATTGAAGGTTTTGGCCTATTCTCGCTGAAGGCAATAGAATTGCTCCTTGGCTGCTGTGGGCAATATAGCCGGATTTTGTGCAACGGAGATGAAGAGGGTAAGGAAAATTTGAGGATATTTTGTGCAAATTTAGTGCAATGACACATTTTGATTTGGGGGGATAAAGTCGTCTGAGTTGGATAAGAGGGTGTTGCAGACTGAGGATTCATCTCTCATTTCGGACCATAGATTACACTTATCCGGATATTCTTAGGTATCCATTCAGTTTGTGAGAATGCGCTTTGCGACTCTCACAAACCTGATAATTACGCGCTGGGGATTGCTTCGCTGCGCTTGCGACGACAAGTCAAAGTGTCTTTGCGAGGAGTGAAACGACGAAGCAATCTCAGCGTTAGCCGCTCATAAATGAATGGTCGCAAATCAAGCGGTGTACGCAGCGACCCCCGAAGACGACAGCGACGTTCGAGGGTCTTACTCGACAGATGCGGTTCGCTTCGCTCACAGCATCCTACGGGACCAGGAACCGCCAAAAATTACCCACACCGTATTTATGAAAGGGCCACTCAGGCCCAGAAGTTAACCGGCTCTGAAGTTAACCAAAATAATAAGAGTTTTTGGGGAGGGGCTCGGGGAGGGCCTTTTTGCAAAAAGGCCCTCCCCGACAACTCTTCCTAAATCTCTTCTTTTTTTGCGCCCCTTTTACTCAGGCCACCATTTTTTCTTTCTTTAGAATCTCCCCACGGGTCGAGATCACGATCTTTTCCGTGGGCACGGCCTTGCCCGCGGATTCCATCGCTTTCTTTATGATTAAAGGCAATCCCTGGCAGCAGGGAACCTCCATTACGACCACAGTCACGCTGTTTATCGAATTCTTGGAAAAGATTTCGGAGAATTTGTCCACATAGCCCTGCGCATCGTCGAATTTCGGGCAACCGATCATTACGACTTTTCCGTTGAGAAAATCTCTGTGGAAAGCCGGGTACGCCACCGGAGTGCAATCGGCCGCAATCACGAGATCAGCGTTTTTCAGGAAGGGGGCTGTTGGCGGGACCAACCGGATCTGAACCGGCCAGTGACTCAGCGCAGACTGGTCGCCGGTAAACGCGGCGGGCTCATTGGCCCTGGCGCAGGAGGTCGCAGGAGCAAAACTCTGAAGCTTTGCGGAAGGGCATCCGCATCCCAAGGTTCCTTCGCCGCCTTCGTCTTCGTGCTTCATTGAGGCCAAATGATGCTCGACAGCTTCTTCGTCGAAATCGTCGGCGTTCCTCTCTATGACTTTCAAAGCTCCGGTGGGGCACTCTCCAAGGCAAGCGCCCAGCCCGTCACAATACTTTTCAGCGACCAGCTTCGCTTTGCCGTCAACTATTTCCAATGCGCCTTCAGCGCAGGAGATCATGCACTGACCGCAACCATCACACTTCTCTTCATCTATTTGTATTATCTTACGTAATGCCATTTTGTTTGCTCCCTTCCGGTAAGAAGTGTTGGACGGAAACAGGCCCAAGACCCAGGAGGTTTCGGAAGAAGCCCCTCCCGGCGCCTCTCCCCAAAAACTCCTAATTATTGCTCCCAGCTCCCATGTTCCTCACTCTTCAAAGGACGAAATGTCTTTTCACTCAGTAGTCCGTTAGGCTTTCAAAACCGGGCGTCGGTTGCTCATGCTCCAGCTTGTCCTAAGAGTTCTCCGGCCGCCTCTTTCCCGCTCGCTGTGACAAAGCCGCTATTCAAAATATCCGTGGCCCTATCAGGTTCGATGCTACTTTTTTTGATTTGTTGCTCGATTTCCGCAAGCTTGAGAGCGTCATGAAAAACTTTGAAATTGACGGAATCAGGCTTCTTTTGTTTCTAAGATTGCGCAGACCTCTTCCGCCAGCGGAGGAGCGGCGTCAAGCCTGTCCAGAATGTCTTTGACAACCTCTATTCCTTGTTTGCCGTTGGGGCTTTCTCGGAGAGAGTCCACAATCTCGTTCAAGTAAGCGACTGAAAGGGCCACAGCCGGATCGCCGTTTTCCGCTTGGGCCAAGCGCTGGACGAATCCGGCTACCCTGGAGGCATGGCCGATCCGCTTGAAATCGCGTTTCAGATGGAGTTTCATCTCTATGGCCACTCGATCCTTGAACAAATCTTCCTTCTGCTTAATGAGCTCCGGTGGAAGATCCCCGAAACAATGCTCGGCAAACTTGCAATGAGTGGCGCATCCGAAATCCATTTTGGGATTGAGGACGAATTGTCCGCAGCCCTTGCATCTTCGACGTGTCTCGTCCTTGAAGAACTCGACAACCGCTCCGCAGTTGGGACATTTGGCGTCAAATATCGCGTCGAATTTCCAATATCTCGGGTCTTGTCCTGGGCATTTCATTGTCCGCCTCTCTTTCAGGGCCACGTCGGGTAATAATCTTTAGTAAATCCCTGGGAAATATGGCCGTTTTCCCGGCGTTGAAATCGTTGTAAAGCTTCTGTCCGAAAGTTTCCTCGGAGGGAGTCTTGTCGATTGAAGGCGCTCTCCGACGACACTTTCAGCTTAGTTCTCTAGATTAGTAATTTTTGGGGAAGGGTCCGGGAAGCCCCTTTTTTACTGATAACGTTCGAATTCTTGTCTTCGCGAGAAGAATTTGGCCTCACATCGCTGCAACCACCATTACTCCGATATTGAAGCTTATCAGGTTCGAGCAGCCGTGAAAGCCGAACCTCCTAAATCCCCCTTATCAGCGGGACTTCCTGACCCCCCCCTGATAAGGGGGGCCAGGGGGGTTGGTTTCGCGGCCGCAGGCTGCGTTCTGGGAAAACGCGTTTCCCGGAACCTTATTGCCCAATCACTACCCCAAAATGGCCTTCAGATCCTCATCAGGGGTGGAAACGGGCTTAATGTCGAAAGTCTTGACCAGCACATCCAACACGGCGGGCGTAATAAACGCCGGCAGGCTCGGGCCAAGTCGGATGCCCTTTATTCCGAGATGCAGCAGGGTCAGCAAAATGGCCACTGCCTTCTGCTCGTACCATGAAAGCACCAGAGAAAGGGGCAGTTCGTTGACGCCGACATTGAAAGCGTTTGCTAGAGCCACTGCGATCTGAATGGCCGAGTATGCGTCGTTACATTGTCCCACGTCCAGTAGCCTGGGAATCCCGCCGATATCCCCGAGATCTTTGTCAAAGAATCTGAACTTGCCGCATGCCAGGGTCAGCACGATGCAGTCCTTGGGAACCTTTTCCACGAATTCGGTGTAATAGTTCCTGCCGGCCTTGGCGCCGTCGCAACCGCCCACCAGGAAGAAGTGTTTGATGGCCCCCTGTTTGACCCCTTCAATTACTTGACCGGCGACCGACATGACCGTGTTTCTGCCGAATCCGCAGGTAACGTTCACGCCGTCGGTGTCTTCGGCAAAACCAGGCATTTCCAGCGCCTTTTGAATCACCGGAGTGAAATCCTTGTTCGCTATGTGCTTAGCGCCGGGCCATCCGACAAGGCCTGTGGTATAGATGTTGTCCATGTAGGACTCTTTGGGCCTCTGGAGGCAGTTCGTGGTCATCAGTATGGCGCCCGGGAAGTCCACGAACTCTTTGCGCTGATTCTGCCAGGCCGTTCCATAATGACCGTAGAAGTGCGTGTACTTCTTGAGCGCGGGGTAAGCGTGGGTCGGCAACATCTCCCCGTGTGTGTAGACTGAGATACCTTTGCCTTCAGTCTGCTTGAGCAACATCTCGAGGTCCTTCAGATCGTGGCCCGAGATTAGAATCGCTTTGCCTTTCTTGTGACCAAGAGGCACTTTCGTGGGGACAGGATGCCCGTAAGTGCCGGTATTGGCCGCATCCAGAAGTTCCATGGCCCTTAAATTCGTCGCGCCCACCTTTAGGACCAATCCGATCCAATCATTCAGCGTCAGATTGGGGTCGAGGGTGGCAGCCAATCCTTCATGGACGGCGGCGTAAACCGCGTCGTCTTCCTGGCCCAGAATGGCCGCATGATCCGCATATGCCGCAACACCCCTCATGCCGATTACCAAAATATGTTGTAGCGATTGAATGTCAGGGTTCAACCTGGGATTCGAGCGGAAACCCACGTCGCCGGCCTGCTTCACGAGGCCGTCCACATCGCCCGCCGGTTGAAAAGTGGTCGGGCCTTCGCCGAAATCAATCTTTCCGCCCGCCGCTTTGACCGCGCCTTTGAGTTTGTCCCTCAAGGCGACACATTTACCAATTAAGAGCACAAATCTGGCTGCGTCGAAATCCACGTTGGTCAGAGTGGAAAACAAGGCTTCAGATGTGAATCTGTTGACTTCCGCATCCACAACTCCGACTTTTCTTCCTTCAACGGCATACAAAGATAGGCCCTTCAAGGCGTAGGTTAACAAATCCTGCAAGGCTGCGACTTCGGGAGTTTTGCCACAAACTCCCACTTTTGTGCAGCCTGTGCCGAAAGCGGTCTGTTCACACTGGTAGCAAAACATTTGATCTTCCATTTATGTCTCCTCCTCCACGTTGGTTTTCTCTGAAGTGGTGTAGTTCCTGCTGTTTCTCTATATTTAAACCCTCAGGGGGAAATTGGCTTTGACTTAAGTCAAGGGGGACAATCTTTTCTGAGTTTTCACTCTTTTTCGTCCGAATCATTCTGCGGGGGGTCTATGAAATCCAGGCCGGTTTGATTGAGCAGTTCTCCAAATCGTTCCCCCCTTTCACTATTGTCAGTATAGTGGGTGATGGATTTCTTGGCAATTTCTACCGCCTGTTCTTGGGAGCGTATGCCTTTCAGTTCCACCGCCAGTTGAGGGCGCCTGCCGAGTTTTCCCCCCAACGCAACGCGATACCCCTTCAAGTCCTGTTTGAGTGCGCCCGCCGGACACACTTTGACGCACTGTCCACAATATACGCACTTGTCCCAATTAATGCTTATTCCCGTATCTTCATCCGCGTAGTCGATTGCGTTCTCTTTGCACGTTACCTTACAGACGCCGCATTCGTTACACAGGTTGGGCGAAATCACGGGCTTGAGAGCGCCTATAAGTCCTATGTCCGCTATTTGCGGTCTGGAACACGCGTTCGGGCAATCCGATATGGAAATTCTAAACTCATGGTGAATCTTTAGAGGCCCTTTCACCTTTTTCTTGAGGAAGGACAGAACGCCGCTCAGTTCCGGCAGGTTTTCGATTTCCACGGCCAGGTTGTCGCACTCGACAGCCCGGTTGGGGCAGCCGCTCGCCCCAAAACAGGTTTCCACTTGATAACCGCGCACTTCCTTTTCCATATTGTTCACAAAGCGCTGCCTGCACGATACCACGTGATCCATGGTCACAATGGTTGCGCCGGAACCTTCGGCTTCTTCCTCGACCCTTTTCTTTACGCGCCTTCGCACAAAGAACGGCGCTCTTGCCACTGCCTCTTCGGCGTCTTTAGACCATCTCATATTTGCATCTCCGAGCGACTTGAACTTATTTGTTGATTAACATAAGCTGAGACGTCATGTCTTACAAATTTGAGTTTAATCATTGTGAGCCCGACCGGCATTGACTTACGTCAAGTCGGGTTTGCTGATCGGAGATTTGATCTCGTTTCCGGGGCCGGCCAGGGAATGCGTGCCTGGAGGCTCCGCCTCCGATTCGAATCAGCGACCAAACTTGGTACGCTGTTTCGTAAATCCGGTTACGGATTCGTCCGCCCCAGGAAACTTCGGAGGCGATTGTCCTTGGCGCCTTCCGCCGTCCCTGGCGGTCACTATCCTGTGCAGGCAGGGAGAAACTGTCTCAAAATTATCGGCGCCTTGTAATTCGTAGCACGATCTTTATCTGAAACATGATGCATTGCATGAGGATTATTATTACGGTCCTCGTTGTAATCTGGGAAATGTTTGTAGGGGCGGGGTTTATCCCCGCCCGTTATTCACAAACCCTCTAAGCGGGCGGGGATAAACCCCGCCCCTACGATCATCGTGCCACGATTCTCGACAATTCGGGAGTTTTGGGAAAGTTTCGGGACGCCGGCCCCCACCGGGGACCGCAGCTGTGACCCAGAATGTGCGACCGTACTTACGAAAACGACCATTAAGGAATCCGAACACGTAGAGCGCCAAAATGGAAAAAATCAAACAGGTAGCCGTTATTCCTTTATTCTCCGGGTTGCCCGAAGATCAGTTAAAGGATCTGGCCGATATTTCCATTACAAAGAACTTTGCTAAAGGCCAGGCAATTTTCGCCGAGGGAGATCCAGCCTCCGGATTATATGTGGTGACCTCCGGAAGAATAAAGATATACAAGATATCAGTCGACGGTAAGGAGCAGATTTTACACATTTTCGGCCCCGGCGAACCCTTCGCGGAAGTTCCCGTGTTTGAAGGGAAAAAATTCCCCGCCAATGCTGAAACGCTGGAAGACAGCCGTTTCCTGTTTTTCCCGCGACCGGATTTTATCGACTTGATCAAGCGTAATCCTTCCTTGGCGTTGAACATGCTGGCTATATTGTCCAAGAGGTTGCGAAGCTTTGCGGCTTTGGTGGACGATCTTTCGTTAAAGGAAGTTCCAGGGCGCTTGGCTGCCCATTTCCTTTATTTAAGCGAACAGCGTCATGGCGCCGACGATTTGGAACTGGATATTCCCAAGGGCCAATTGGCCGGCATGCTTGGAACCATTCCGGAAACATTGTCCCGGATACTGGCCAGGATGACCAAACAGGGGGTAATATTCGGTGAGGGATCCAAAATCAGAATCACCGACCGCAAAGGCCTCACGGATCTTTCCCAAGGGCTGAGAAGGCTTTGAGGCTAACGCAATAGCGGTCGCCTTACAAACCCACATGAGCAGCAGATCAATCAACTCAAAATGAATCCTTGCATAACCAGAAGCAGACTTCTTACCCTGTACACAAAATATAACCGCAGGGAATATGTTCACCCCGATCCGTTGGAATTCCTCTATAATTATCCGCGGCTTGAGGACAGAGAAATAGCAGGTTTGATCGCCTCGTGTCTGGCCTATGGGGCGGTGAAGCAGATCCTGAAGACCGTGTCTTCCGTACTGGCGGTCATCGAGTCTCCGCGATCTTATCTCATGAGTTCCAGCCTGGATTCTCTGAAAAGCCCGTTCATAGGATTCAAGCACCGTTTCACCACAGGCGCCGAATTGGCGCTAATGCTTTGGGGAGCCAAGTTGGCCATCGAGAGGCATGGATCTCTCCAAGCCTGCTTTATGGCAGGCTACCGGGACGACCACGAAAACATCATTCCGGCCCTCTGCGCTTTCGTGAAGGAGATTTCAGCGGTTTTCCCGGAGCGTCCCCGCAGCTTGTTACCAAGCCCTGATTTGGGCAGCGCGTGCAAGCGGCTGAATCTGTTCCTGAGGTGGATGGTGAGGCAGGATGACGTGGACCCCGGAGGTTGGGCCGGCGTTGACCCGGCCAAACTCATTGTGCCTGTGGACGTCCATATGCACAGGATTAGTCTTAAACTAGGTTTTACACATCGTAAGCAAGCTAATTTGAAGGCAGCCTGCGATATCACCAACGCCTTCCGGCAGTTCGACCCCCACGACCCGGTGCGGTACGATTTTGCCCTCACCCGGTTCGGCATCAGAGATGACTTGGATTTCTGCGAGGTGCTGGAAGAGGGGTAATTAGAACTGATCGCAAAAACGGGAAGATTTGTGGCGAATAGTCGGGGAGGGACTTTTTGCAAAAAGTCCCTCCCCGAACCCCTCCTCAAAAACTCCTATTATTGCGACCGCCTCCACCAGGAAGACGCTATCCAACCCCATCGTGGACACTTACCATGGAACAGCAGGACCTCACCAAGGAAGAGCTACTCAAAGAAATAGCCGAGTTGCGCCGACGTGTAACCCTCCTTGAAACATCTGCGGACAACCTGAAACTTGTCGAAAAGGCCCTTGAAAAGTCGGAAACCAAGTTCAAGACTCTCACGGAAAAGTCCGTGGTCGGCGTGTACGTCGTCCAGCACGGTCTGTTTCGATATGTGAACCCGAAACTAGCCGATATCTTTGGCTATAGCGTCGAAGAGATGATAGACGGAATCCCGGTTATGACCGTAGTCTTTGAAGCGGACAGGCGGCTCCTGGACGGAAACCTGAAAATGCGACTCTCAGGCCAAGTGGATTCAATGAACTACACCTTCAGAGGGGTTAGAAAAGACGGCGCCCTCATCTATGTGGAGGTTCACGGCTCCAGGATGGATTATCAAGGCGCGCCCGCGGTGATAGGCTCGCTTGTGGACATAACTCAGCGCAACATGGTTGAAGAAGCCATGAAGAAGGAGAAGAAACGCTTCCAGCTTCTCTGTGAGAATGTCCCATTCGGCGTGGTAATGATCGGTAAGGACGGCAATTTTGAATACAGAAATCCAAAATTCGTGGAGCTGTTCGGAGCGGAAGCGAAGGAGCCGACGTTCGCCCGACCTCTTTGCGCAGGGTCCGAGACCGACTCAAAGGACGCCGTTAAGGCCGATTGCTTTGCCGGCTTCGCCGACGACAGTCCTGAACCATGCACGCAAAAGGCGCAATGCGCTGACGGCACAGAGAAAATTATCCACTTCAAGCCTGTCCAACTCGATAATTGCGGGCTCCTGCTCACCTGTGAAGACATCACCAGCAGAGTCACGTCCGAACAGGCGTTGAGAGAAAGTGAACGCCGCTACAAGACGCTGGTCGAAGAAATAAACGACGGTTACTTCGTCGTAGAGAACCAGTTCATCACATTCGCCAATGAGGCGTTTTGTAGGATGCACGGCGCCGCTCTGAACGACGTATTGGGCAGCCCATTCTTTTCTTTCGTAGCGCCGGAATGTCGTGATTTGCTCTTGGGATCTTATCTCGGCTCCCTGGAGAGCCGGACTATGACGGGCCAGATACAATACGACCGCATTGGAGCGCCTCAGGGACACGCCGCAACCGAAGTCAAAGCGAGAATCGTGGACTTGGGAAACGGCCCGGTTATAATAGGGATTTGCAGAGATATCAGCGAGCGGGTGAACATGGAAGCCAAGATGCGCGAAAACGAACAAATGGCCTACGTGGGTAGCCTTTCAGCGTCCCTTTCCCATGAGCTGCGAAACCCGTTGTCCTCAATAAAGATGAATTTGCAAATCCTGTCCCGAAAGCTTGATCTGGACGGCTTCGACAGGCGTCGTCTCGAAATAACCGTGCACGAAGTCTCGCGTCTGGAGTCCATACTTCGTCAACTGCTCGATGTGGCGCGGCCCCTTACCATCACCAAGACCCCGGTGAACCTGTCCATCCTGGCCGGAGGGTGCGTGGAATTGCTGGAATCCAAGGCTCACGAGAAGAATCTCACAATCATACAGCGATATCCCGGTAATTTACCCGACTGTCTGCTGGATGTGGGCAAACTGGAGCAGGCGATAATCAACCTCCTGTTGAACGCTATAGAAGCCACTCCCATGGATGGTCGTATAACGATCTGGACCAAGGGGTCGCGCAACAAGGACAATAAATCCGTGGAGTTGGGAGTAAGGGACTCGGGGCCGGGGATCGATCCGAAACACACGCCTAATCTGTTCAAGCCATTTTTCACCAGCAAAAGCCACGGGACGGGTCTTGGTCTAAGCAACGTCAAGAGAATAGTCGAAGCTCATTCAGGCCATGTGGAAGTCCGCAGCCGCAAGGGATCGGGCGCGGCTTTCGTGTTGAGGCTGCCATGCCGAACATGAATAGAATTCTTGTCATAGACGATGAGTCTTCCATTCGCGAGTCTTTGGAAATGTTCCTCCGTGAGAAGGGATTGGAGGTATTCACAGCCGGCTGCGGCAAAGAAGGGCTCGAAACCTGTATTCTGCGCCAACCGCAAGTGATCATTTTGGACATTCGATTGCCGGATATCTGCGGTCTGGACGTTTTGAAACAGATCGTCGCCACAGATCCGGAAGCCAAGGTGATTATGATCACCGTGTATCACGATATGGAAACCACGATCCAAGCCATGCGTCAGGGCGCCTACGACTACATACACAAGCCCCTGGATGTGGACGAACTGGAACAGGCCGTCGTCAAGAGCCTACGGGTGTCGCGAACGGCTCGTGCAACACCTGTCCTTCTCCGA
Source organism: uncultured delta proteobacterium (assembly GCA_963747865.1). Taxonomy (GTDB): domain Bacteria; phylum Desulfobacterota; class Desulfomonilia; order Desulfomonilales; family Desulfomonilaceae; genus JBBSBY01. The sequence continues at coordinate 23,905 of CAVVHK010000051.1, forward strand.
ACGGAACAGGATGCCGAACCCGGTCATCGCATAGTGGGCCGCGCTCCGGCTATACGAGACCTCTTCAAGACAGTCGGTCTCCTCTCCCGGAACAGAGCCACCGTTCTTATAGAAGGAGAGACGGGCAGCGGAAAAGAACTTATACGCGCGCGTTATACACGAATCCTCCGCGTTCAGCAGTCAACCATATGTGACGGTTGACTGCACCACCCTGGTGGACAACCTGTTCGAATCGGAACTCTTCGGACATGAGCGCGGCGCCTTCACGGGCGCGGGGGACACCAAAAAAGGGCGTCTTGAGCTAGCAGGGGAAGGCACGATCTTCTTCGACGAAATCGGAGACTTGCCCATGCCTCTACAGTCCAAGCTCCTGCGGTTCCTCGAGTACCGGGAGTTCACACGCGTTGGAGGCACGCAAACCCTTTTGTCCAAAGCCCGCATCATTGCGGCGACCAATCACAACCTGGCGGATCTAGCGCTGAGGGGCCGATTTCGGCAGGACCTGCTATTCAGGCTGAAGGTCATTACGATATGGGCGCCTCCCCTCAGAGAGAGAATCGACGATATACCCGAGCTTGTGCGGTTCTTCCTCACCCACATCAACCGCGAGTTAGGCTCCAACGTGGCCAAGGTGGAAGACAAGGCGATTTCCATCCTGAAAGCTCATCCGTGGCCGGGCAACGTTAGAGAACTGAGGAATGTTCTTACCATGGCGTGCCTCGAGTCCAGAGGATCGGTGCTGTTGGCCGACGCCGTGGAATGCGCTTTGGCCAATTCGCCTTCTGAATTTCCAACCAATGTCGACCTGGTTTCCCTGGACGAATTGGAAAAGAAGCACATATTAAGAGCCATGACAAGCACGGCAGGCAACCTCTCCGCGGCGGCAAGGCTTCTGGGGGTTTCCAGACCTACCTTAAGAAAACGCCTTAAACTCTATGGCCTGAGTCAATCTGACTATCAAAAGGGCTGATTAGCGGCAAACATTTTTCCACACCCGGTAAATATCTTTCCACCGTATCGGATTTAAGCCCGATGAAACCCCTTATTCGTAAAGAGTTTTTATATATTAATCCAAGTCGTTGTGATAATCGTTCCGGACTAGTCCCGCTGGGTATGAGTCTTGCTCTGCCTATTCCCAACATTTATAAGTCATCTTCGGGTGAGTGACTCTCTCGAAACCCACTTGTCACCGGACGATAGACAATCCAGTAAGTGGCGCATTGACCTGAATTTGATCAGTCGCTTCCAGCGCCGGATGGAGACCGATTGATTTTTGAGCGTCCCTGATCCGGGAACCGCTCCCGTAACGATTTTGTCTATAACTGAGCCTCGCCGCCTGAACGCGAACGGGTTTGACGGCTCCGATTAATTCTGAACCGCTTCCTCCAGAGAGAGGGGGATGGGCGATAGAACAAGCGGTCAGATGACATCGGGCGTCCCCCTCACCGGCGCCTACGCCCAAAGGGCATGGGTTTTTGCCCCCCTCCCGCAAGGGAGGGAAAAGGCGAGGGGGAAACCTCACTGCAATGAACCAACTTCGTTCGTTAGCTTAACCCACGCTGATATAAGGCGTCGACAGTTATTTACTTGGCCTTCGCCAAGAGAATCTCGTTCAATCTTTAAGGAGTACAGCAATGAATTTGGGATTTGAATGCGTAGAGAAGAATGCTATCCGCATTCCGGACAGATTGGCCGTAATCGACGGCCTCCAGGGAACGACTTACACGTTCGCCCAATTGAACGCTCAGGTCAATTCCATGGCCAACGCCCTGCTGGGATTGGGTGTCAAGAAAGGGGATCGCGTCGCTATTTATGTTGGAAATATCCCTGAATTCATTGTCGCATTCTTCGCCAACTGCAAAATCGGAGCTATATCCGTACCGTTCAACACCATGTTGAAAGGGATGGAAATCGAATACATTTTGAACAACAGCGGGTCGAAGATTCTCTTCGGAATGGCCGGCGAGACTGAACAAAACATCCTGCCCATCTTGGACAAGATCCCGGCCCTAGAGAAGATCATTTCCGTGCGCGGCATGGCGGGAGGCGGATCCAACCCGGATATACTAGCATTCGAAAAACTGCTCGCAGACAATAAGCCCGAATACACAGCGCTTGATTTGGCCGAGACGGATGGCGTGTCCTTGCTCTATACCTCGGGCACCACAGGAAAGCCCAAAGGCGCGTTATCCACGCACGTGGTCCTGGACTTACCAGGCGGCTATGAACGCAGGTTTCGCAGTGCAAATAACCGATGAAGACCTGGTTCTCACAGGCGCCCCTTTCTTTCATGTGTACGTGGTCATGACCGTGCTTCCCACACTCTATGCGGGAGGCGCTGTGGTCGCGCTGCAAAGATTCTTTGCCAAAGACACCCTGGCGTTGATAACGAAACATAAGATCACGCATTTTATGGGCACCCCGACAATGTGGGCCTATTTGATTGAAGAGCTTATGAAAAACAAAGACCTGTATGACATATCAAGCCTCAGGCTGGGCCAATGCGCCGGCGCTTCTTTGGCTGCGGAGCTGGGCAGGCAGATTCAAGAGACATTCGGCGTAGGTCTTGTGGAGTGCTATGGTTCGACCGAATCCTCCAGCACGGTGACCCACACGCGCTTCGGTCACTATAAGGCCGGCAGCCCGGGCAGGCCCCTTCCAGGCTGGGAAATCAAAATCGTCAACGGTGAAGGAAAGGACTTACCCGAGGGCGAAATTGGCGAACTCTGGTGCAAAGGACCGGGCATCGTAAAGGAATACTGGAATGATCCCGACATGACCGCCACTAAGATCAAGAACGGCTGGTGGAAATCCGGTGACCTAGCCTATGTCAAGGGCACAAGCCACGCTGATTGCGAGCTGTATATTGTCGATAGAAAAGACGACATGCTGGTTTGCGGCGGATACAATATCTATCCCAGTGAAGTTGAAGGCTACCTCGTGCATCATCCCAAGATTCTGCAAGCGATCGTTATCGGTATTCCGGACAGTCTTAAGGGCGAAATTCCTAAGGCCTTCGTGGTACCGGCGCCCGACCAGGAAGCAACCCCGGAGGAAATCATCCAGTGGTCCAAGGACAACATGGCTGCTTATAAGGCCCCCCGACAGGTGGAGATCACCACAATCGACGATCTGCCCAAAACCGCCACAGGCAAGATACTAAAGAGGGAGCTTAAGAGAATGGAGGCGGAAAAATAGTAGTGATGTTGATGTATTAAAGCGATATTGTGTGGAAGTGTCTCAAGAGGCTATCATTCACCGGGAACCCTCCTTTTGCTAAAGGGCGTTCCCGGCCCCTCACCTCCAAAATCCCTATCACCGAATTAGCGGGGGGGATGGGGTGAGTCCTCGAACCCCATCAGTCGAGTCAAGACGGCCACCGATGGGGTTCGAGGACTCACCCCATCCTACGGGGCCTGAAATCAGACTACAATCTTACTGCTTGCCCGTCGATTAGTTTCTTCAGAAATGGCCGCACACGATGTGCTTCCAAGCGTCGTCCCAGCCAACCTCCAAGTGACAATGAACAGACTGCCCAAGATTGCCGCTACCCATGCGGGGAGTGCAGCAACGTTCGCGAGCGTCCATGCCGTCACGGCGCCGACCCACCAGAGAGTTAGGTTGACCAAGATTGGTACAAACGAGAGTGCACCGAATGCCTCCCTACTCGCCTCGCGAAGCAATCTCTCTTGGTCGTATTTGGTGAACGCGGCAAGCTCGGGGAATGATTCCGTGAAATTGAAGAAAGTGCGGCAAGGACTTGAGGCCAAACGTCCCAGCACTGCAATCAATGCTCCGACTGCAGAGGCGCAAAGCAACCACCATATATTCCGCCACGCTTGGAGAAAAATTTCTGGTATGTTCATGGTAGTTCTCCCAAAGCAACTGAACGAGGAATTATCGGGAATAATGCGGCGGTCTTCTCATTTTGAACGCCTTATTACCTCCGATCGCTGCGATATAGCTCCGCCGAGCTCAATAGGATGTCTACGTGACACAGCGCACACATATTTAGATCGTTGCGCCGGCCACTTCTATTTTCGCCTTGTGAGCTTTATAAACCTGGATCGATTCCGTGAGCATTTGCACAACCGCCTCAGCCTGCTCGATGGTCATGTAGACCTGACGCTCATACAATTCACCCAAGCCTTGGGGGCCTGTACCATCGGACATTGGGAAAAATCTGCCGAAATACAGAGAAACATCCCGTGGACTCAAAGAAACAGCCGCGCAGTTAGAATAGTAAATCCCCATTTGCTGCGACATGACTCTTGAAGGTTTAAGCATCTGCGCAGGTTGGTTTGTTTTCTGTTCCGAATCGCTCATATTGTGACTCCCGTGAGTAAATTACTGTTTTATGTGATCCCGCGTACCGCGGAAATTATTCCATTTTGTTGTGTTGTTCAAATATCGATCCCGAAGGAGTCGCTGCGCCTCGCACATCAAGACTCCTTTATCGGACCGAGCTTTCTTCTTTGTCTCAGGTAGCTTCATTTCAATCCATTCGTCCTGCTCATCCTGGTCCGCTTTCGCCGCCTTCTTCCAGCCGGCTCAGGTATAGCCGCATCGCCTCAACGAGATGCGAATGCAGGTCGCCGCCATATACTTCCAATTCCGTCAGAATTTCCGGACCTGTACAAAGCGTTCAGCATCTTGACTTGTCCGGCCGTCAGCTTGCGCTTGGGTTTATCCTCGTCCTCGCCCAGCTCAGCCTTGCGAATCAAATCGTACGCCTTGTTGATGGTCATCTCGTCGTCTTTTCCAAGAGACCGTCTTCGATACGAAGGAGATTTTCGAACGTGGGATGCGTTTTGAACTTCTTGGGGTTGTACTGGTTCAGCGGAAATTGGACAGACGCCTATTTTTGTTAGACAGTCTGGGTTGATGAATCGAATTTCTGTTCCGCCCTTCGGGCGGGGATTTTTTGAGGCATGTCAGGGTCTATCGTCCGATGGATGGAAGTGAGGATGGGGCCAGGAAGAGATTCCCAGCGCCCAATCCATCGGCTCGATGAGCCCTGGCCGAGCTATCCCTCGACGGGTTGCTTCCCAGCAGAGCCTGTCTCCGTTTCACTCGGCGGCTTCAGTTTATCATATTGTCCAGGCGTTGTCGCGAGGTCTTTGCTCTGATTGGACTTTCGCCGCAGCCTGCGTTGTTCCCGGGCATGCTCCAGCTTCCGATCTCGTTCGGCAAAAATCTTCTTGTCTCGTCTTTCCAGTTTGTCCCTGGGAGCGACATAGCCTATAGCGCTGTGAAGACGCACATTGTTGTAATGCTCCACGTAGCCTACCACGATGCGCCGGGCGTCATCCACGCATAAAGGAGTGCCCGGCCGAATGCACTCGCGCTTGAGCGACTGATGCCACCGCTCGATCTTGCCGTTGCTCTGTGGGTAATGGGGCGAAATCCTGACATGTGTCATGCCGCTGATCCTAATGAACTCTTTGAAATCCTTGGCGATAAACTGAGGCCCGTTGTCTGAGATGATTCTGGGCTTTGCATCGGGAACCTTCTCTTTTGCTCTCTGGAGAATGATCTCCACATCCGCCTCGGTCATCGACTCGCGGATATCCCAGTGCACGATATATCGGCTGCAACCGTCCAACACGCTGCACAGATAATAGAATGTGCCGGAGATGTTGATATATGACACGTCCATGTGCCAGTGCTGATGCGGATGGAGAGGCTGCTGAAAACCCGTTCCCTTCTTTGACAGCGTGGGCTTCCAAGGACGCAGAAGCCCCTCCTTATTCAGTACCCGCCAAACCGTGGCCGGACTTACCGCAACCACGTCAGAATCCAGCATCATGAAGGTCAATCGTCGGTAACCTTCCAGGGAATTGTCATGGTAGAATCGAATGATCGCTTTCCTTTCCCAGTCTTCAATCCAGAAATCCCGTGGAATCTTTCCATTGTGCTCGTTGACCATTCCGTATCGGGCTCGCCAGTTGTAGAATTTGCTCCTGGAGATCCCCAACCAAAGAACAAAACAGACGACTGCGATCTCCGTCAGTCCAGACCATCGGTCAACGAAATCTACAACGGTGTCCCGGACGTCGTGAGGCACCCAAACGGCTCTCAGATCTCCCCAAGACTTTTTTTTAGAGCAACATGCTCCTCCATTAGTACCGCCAAGACCTCGTCCTTGCGCTTGATCTTGGCTTCAAGGGCTTCAATACGACGCTGATAGCCACGCTCCTTGCCGTTGCCGTGACGCTCAAACGCAGCCGCCCCATGCTCGAAAAACTCCTTCTGCCATCGGTAAAACACGGTTGGCTGAAGTCCCAGTTCATCGCACAAGTCCGACACCGGAACCTGGTCAATCAAATGACGCCTGAGAATCCGCACCTTCTCCTCGCTGGTGTAATTCTTTCTTCGCCCCTTCATGGTGTTCCCTCCGCTGCCTTGTGACTATCTTAACGGAGGCTTTGTCCAATTCCAACTGAGGCGAAACAGGGTCCGAAAACAACAACCGTCCAGGAAGACTCTCGGAGCCTCTCGATGAGGTCCCTTTTCCCCGTTTGTTCGCCGAAATCATCTGAAGCGCCACGTTGAACCTACCTTAAACTACAGGAATCCACGATCATCCGTCGTTAATATAGCGCCTTCCTACAATCCCACACGGTGAACGGTTACCCTTTCTACTCCTCTCCCGAGGCTAGCTTACGGCGTGCGATTCCGTCAACCATAATTCCCCTGTATCACGCCTTGATAAGTCGAGCAAAGTCCTCGAACGATGCGGTTCGCGAAGGGCGCCGCATCCTATACGAATCAGCGACCGTATTTAGGAAAACCTGTATTAAGGTTCCTAAGCTTTCATCGAGAGGAGACCCTTCCGTGCAAACCGTTTCCTCCCCCGATCCTCCTTCTAAAAACTCTTATCATTGCGCTAACGTGCCGCAGCGTCATCCCTCGGATTTTATGGCTTGACTATTCCCGGAAGTTGGTCAAAATTTATCCGGAACTGGACTTAATCAAAATCGCCGGAATACCGCTTTGCGTTCCTCCCAAAACCTTGGAGGCGCTGATGCGCTGTTTCGCAGCGGCCTGTCGGCCAAATTCACAAACCATGCTCAATAAGGGGAGGGCGCCCCGTGAAGAGGATCATACTCGGGATAACCGGAGCCAGCGGGGTCAGATACGGATTCCGACTACTGGAAGTGCTCAAGGGCATCAAAGACGTCGAGACACATCTGATTCTAAGTCGTGGGGCCCGCCTCACCATGAAACTCGAAGAAGGTCTGAATCCCGACGACGTGGAACTCCTCGCTCATCGGACCCATTCGCCTGAAGATCTGGCCGCCCCCTTGTCCAGTGGTTCATTCAAGACTGCGGGTATGATCGTCGCTCCCTGTTCTATGAAGAGTCTCTCGATGATTGCCCTTTCGCTTAATGAGAACCTCCTGGTGAGAGCAGCGGACGTCACACTTAAAGAAAGACGCAAATTGGTTCTCGTCCCCAGGGAAACGCCGTTGCATTTGGGCCACCTCAGAGCAATGACCGCAATCACGGAAATGGGGGGTGTGATCTTGCCGCCCATGCCGTCCTTCTACCATAAGCCTCAGACCATCGCTGACATTGTAGACCAGACTGTGGGCAAGGTCCTTGATCAGTTCGACATCCCGCACAACCTTTTCAATCGTTGGGCCGGCGGATGAACGCCCCTTCATTAGATCGGCTTCGACGACCCTCCGGGGACGCTTTCAGGTGAAGTGGATTGAAAACGTTCCTTTATTGCGCTCGCTTAGGGTCGCTTTTCAACAGGAAGGTTTTCAGTTTTCTAAAATCGGAAGATTTCGTTGGAAGGATATCGCTGCCGAAAACATCTAATATAATATTGTCTCCGTCCACTGTTATTAAAAGCCACCCCCAATAGCTCTTCTTGTTTTCGTCCCAGGGCCAGCGGAGAGTCGCACGAGGATTCTGGTAGGCGCCGTCGTATAGTATCGTATTCGGTTCTTTGTCGCCTGGGGAGCCATTTAGTGGCTGCAGCTTCTCTGTGAGCCCCCCTGACAGGATGTGCCAGACTCCCTCGACGAGCTGAATCTGGATATTGTGCTCATGGCCGCAGAAGTAAGCCACCACATTGCGTTCTTTGAGAATGTTCCAGAAACGGTCTCGTTCTCGCCGCTTGTCAATCCCGAATCGCGGGTCATAACCGTCGCAACTATAGGTAGGGTCGTAGGAGGGAAGTGAATCCCACATATCCTTGCTTCCCGGGAATGCGGGCGGATGCGACGCCACAAAAATGAGCTTGCCGGCTTTTCGGGCAACATCGAGGTCCTGGATCAGCCACTGAATTGTCTCCTCGGAAAACGAATTGGAACGTGTCATCGTATAAGCATTGAGCATGGTAAAATGACACGGTCCTTGATCAAAGGAGTATGTGAACCCAAGATCTCCTGATGGTCCAAGTTCACCCTGAATCATCTCAGGAAGCGATTCCTTGAGAACCTCGAAATTTTCCAAAGAGGGCGTATATGGGTACTGGTAAGATCCGCATTTTGCAGGCCTAGGCTCAGAAACGGCCATAGCTTCGTGATTGCCGGCGGTTATCCTGATAGGAATCCCCGCTTGAGAAATCGGAGCAAATATCTCCTTCCATCGGGCAAGTTGTTGTCTATTGCATTCGTGAACGCACGACGCGTCTCTTTTGAAGTAAGCGGCAATGAGATCGCCGGGAAAAAGGAGAAGGTCTATTTTTCTTTCGCGGCTCTTCTCCAAGATACTGCTCACCAAGGGCTTAAGAACCGGGGACGTGCCAAAATCTTCGTCGGAACACTTTTTCGTGTGGAGTTTGCCTCTACCGTCGCAAATCACGACGAATGTAAATACTTCGGCTCCGCAAGAGACGAGAAATTCCAGAGTCAGAAACACGACGAAAACAGCGGCCTTGATGCTCATTGCTTTTTCCTCACTCCCTCAAATCTCCCAAACGTTGCGGGTCAATAAACGGCGCCTCTCCGGTTAGTCTCGATAAATCAAGAAAGAGTAAATTGGGCATGTCGCGATCCATCGCAGATGAGATCAATCCATTATGCGCCGAGGCCTCGTTCCTCTCAAATCAAAAAACGACCCATCACCCGCTTAACTGCTGAGTCGGGATTTAAATTGACTACGGGAAAGATAAGGAGATATAGTCAAGACAGGGGGAGTTTGCGCCGGGCTTCTAAATCCAAAAGCTAATCCTCTAAACAACGCGCGCTAAGCATCTCAGGAATTAAGTTGTGGGGGGCCACACGCATGGAATTGTCTTACGTGACACAATTTGTCATTGGACCGGCGTCTAGAACCCATCAACGAATTATTTCAGGCCAACGAGCAGCGCGAGTAATTTCCCTTCTTCATAGGATTTCCATTCCCTCAGTCAACGCAGACGGTTGTGCGTGGAACAAGACAGGACACACGACACCGGCTGGGATAGCTCATGTAGACCTGCGACAAGGCGCCTCGCCATCTCTCAACGAAGGTCGTTCAACTTCCGACTCGGCGCCCTCAATTCAAGTTCGCCGGGGCCTAAGAGCTGAGCCGCTCTTCCGCATCGGCGACGCGCCTGTGGAAGTGTTTAGACAGTAGGGTCGCCTCATAATGTTCTTGGGGCCTGCCCGTTTTTTCAACGTCCTCGACGAAGTAAACAATGGGCGGAGCGCTGTATCTTCAACAACTCCGCCGAGACAACTCCAAGCTGAGACTTTCCGGAAAAAAGCCGGATATCCATAGCCTTTCAGACTGTTCAAAGGAGAAGAGGCCATGCCACAGCAAAACATGTCGGACTTTGTTCAGGACCTCGAAAAAATCGGTCAACTCATTCGCATCACCGAGGAGAAACGTGTTGACGAACTGGCCTCGATCATGGAGGCGAATCCCGACAAGGCGGTTCTCGTCGAGAAAATAAAGGATTGCGAGTTCCGGTTTCTTGCAAACGCGTATTCGAACCGTGACCAGTACGCTTATGCCCTGGGATGTGGAACCAAAGAGTTGGGGCAAAAAATCGCGGCATTGAGCGGCATACGGCACAAACCTGTGGTGGTTGATACGGCGCCTTTCAAAGAAGTGATTTTGAAAGGCGAGGATATTGACCTTACTAAGTTCCCACTCTTCCTATATCACGACTATGATGGTCATGCGTTTATTCAGGACGCGAATGTGGTTTCCAGGGACCCGGATACCGGCTTAATCAACTGGGGCATCTATCGGTTCATGTATCGCACGAAAAACGAGACAAATGTGGATATGCGCAATGATAGTCATAACGCCAGAAAACACGCTAAAAAATACTCGGAAAAGGGCATTGATATGCCTGCCGCAGTCGTTATTGGGGGACCGACTCTCGACAAAATAGCTTCGATGTATTCATTTCCCGACACCGATGATTGGGATATCCTTGGCGGTTTTTATGGAACAGGCGCAAAAGTCGTGAAGTGCGAAACCTCGGATCTTACCGTGCCGGTTAATGCGGAAATAGTTATTGAAGGCAGAATTATGACCAGCGAAGGCTGGATATATGACGAGGGGCCTTACGGTGAATATACAGGCACGTATGGCGGGGGATTGCCGCTGAACAATCGTTTCAAAGTGGATTGTATCACATACCGCAGAGGCGGGATTTATCAGTACGCCACAATAGGCGGTCTGCATCCCGGTCGAACCGATCTGTATATATTCCATCCAACGGTGGAAGCGGATATGTACGACGCTCTAAAGCGTGCGGGAATCAATGTGTTGGACGTATTTGTCCCGGCCGACGGCGTCCACAATATTGCATATGCGAGAATAAAGACCGTCGGGGGCGGCGACGCTAAACAGGCTCTTGGGATCATGTTAACGTGCTCCAGACAGTGGTTCCCCAAAATAGCGTACGTATTTGACGACGACATCGATATTTTCGACGAAACACGCATTAAATGGGCAATGGCGTCACGTTTTGACCCTCAAAAAGACACGCTGATTCTCCCGGAGCAAAATGTTTTGCCGCTTGATCCGATATGTATGACAAACAAACCTCCTGTATATATGTCAAAAATAGGCTTCGATTGCACAATTCCGGTGGTTGGAAATGTGGACCGCTTTTCATTTGCCGCTTGTACGGTAACAGAACCGTTGGGCGACCCGCCCGTCAATCTGAGAATTCTCACGGAGGAAGAGCTCGTTCAGGACATGACCGAATTTATTAAAGAAGCTCCTCGTTCGTGGCACGAGATTATAAAGCGCTATCATGGCCGGCCGTATCCAAACATTTACCGAGCGTTCGGCGCTCTGCGACATAAGTTGGGACGAGTTGCCGATGACCGTCCCGCATATCCCTACACCTTCGCTGACACTTGCCTGGTTTACGAGAAAGGCGAATCTGGCGACAAAAGCTGAGCGTCATCCCGACAGAGGACGCCCGATCCGCCGCGGCCAGTCACTGATGGACCTTAAACACGAATTCGTCGACCCCGGTGTTGATTTGGGCTGACCCGGCGTGAGTGATATAAGACAATATGCCGCCGTCCGAGGAGCGATAACGGTTACCATTCAGTTACGCGGGGGAGATTGCTTCGCTACGCTCGCAATGACGAGTTCAAATGTCATTGCGAGGAGTGAAATCCCGCGTTCCGCGGGAAGACAATCTCGGCATTCGCCGCTGATAATCGAATGACCACCGATAATGTGACAAGAGCTTTGTGACCCGACAGGCGGAAGCGATAGGCGTATCCGGTAGGACAATATTCACGATGACTACTCTACGGATTATGGTAAGCATTCCGTGACCGATCATCCACTCGACAACCCACAAATATCGCACAGGAAAAAGAAGGGGGGAACCAAATGTCTTCGAAGAAAAGAGGTTATCCGGATCTGCAAGTGCATCTGGCCAGATTGGACAAGTACGGGCTGCTTTACACTATCGACACGGAGGTCAACAAAGACCGGCATTTGCACCCGTTCGTAAGATGGAGCTATGTCTCCAACATAGAGTCCAAAGACAGAAAAGGCTTCTATTTTACCAACGTCACCGACGGAAACGGCCGTAAGTACAAGAACGACTGCGATGTGTGCGTGGCGACAACCGCGGGTAACGAAAAGATATATGCCGTCTCGTTGGGTTTGGACGACGTATTGGACGTTACCCAGGATGAAATAGACAAGAAAAAGCTTCGTGTATTGATAGCCGAGAAATGGAAAAATGCCGTTGAGAAGCCGATTCCGGCTACTGAAATTCCGTCCGAAAAAGCGCCTGTCCACGAATTGATCCTGACCGGCGAAGAGATTGTCGGCGGAGAAGGAAAAGGCTTGGCCGCGTTGCCGATACCGAACAATACCCCCGGCTTCGATACCGCGCCGTATTTCTCGGCGGGGTTATGGGTCACCAAAGACCCGGACACGGGCAGAGAGAATTTCTCCCAAAACAGGACCAATATTAAGGCGTCCGACCGTATGAGCTGTATGTGGCTCATCCAGACAGGCGGTGACGCCCATAGGTATTGGGAAAAATACAAAGAACGCGGTGAAAAAATGCCTGTGGCTCTAATCGTGGGAGCCCCTCCGGCCGTACAGGTGATAGGGCCCCAGAAGACCCCAAATGATATTAACGACATGGATGTTGCCGGCGGGCTCGCCGGTCACTCAATACGCCAAGTCAAGGCTAAAACCGTGCCGCTAATGGTTCCCGCCGACGCCAACATCATCATTGAAGGCTGGATTGATCCCAAAGAACTGGAGATGGAAGCTCCCTTCGGAGAATCGCACGGGTACATGTCAACCGAAGAATACAACCATCGCGTTAACGTGACGGCCATAACGCGGCGCAAACACGCCATAATCACTTCGATGATTTCGCAGTTGACGCCATCGGAGTCGGGAGTGATCAAATCCCTTGGATATAATGCCGTCATGTACGATTTTCTGGCAAAGCAATTGAAGAACGATTTCGTTACGGATGTAGTCCTGTATGACCATCTCATCGGTGTGGCGCGCCTGACCACAATAGTGTTTAAACATAATTCTCCGAAGACCGAGATATGGCGGGCCATGCGCGCGTCCACAGTATTGATGCGTTCCGTGGGCAAAATGACCATTGCGGTGGATGAAGATATCGATCCGGACTCCATGGAAGAAATCATGTGGGCGGTGGCTTACCGGTGCAATCCCGTGACTGACATTCAAATCTGCGACTATCAAGCCAACGGCCACGCTCCGAAATTGCGGGCCGGACGAAAGTGGGAGGCCCAGCTTCTGATAGACGCCACAATGAAGTATCCAATGGCGCCCGTTTCGCTGCCAAAGAAACAATACATGGAGGAAGCCAAGGAACTCTGGGAGAAATCGGGGCTTCCCAAAATCAGGCCGGTGAGAAAATGGTTCGGCTACTCCCTGGGAGACTGGTGTGAGGAATGGGATAAGTGCGCGGAACGAGCAGTGAATGGGGATTGGCTCATTAACGGCCTTCGGACCGAAAAGACGGTGGATACCGACGCCGTCGGCGGGCCGACCGCGGGGGTGCCCAGAGACGGAGCAGTAAAATGGAACGAAAAAACCGGCGAGGTCGATTATCCGAAAGGATTCCCACTGGTGGATGACTTTGGAACGGACGCGTAAAGGTAATAGTTCACCGGGAAACCCCTTTTTGCAAAAAGGGGTTTCCCGGCCCCTTCCCCAAAAACTCCTAATATATTGGTTTGTTAAATGGTCTTAACCTTTCTGCCGGCAGGATTTTCAACTCCGCTGACTCATATGGCCTCGTCATGCTCCATCGGCAGGAGGCTCAATGTCGCCGCAATTGTTAGAGTTTTTTGAAGGAGGGTTCGGGAGGGAAATTCTTTGCACCAAAAAGATCCCTCCCGGCGCCGTTTACGAAATAAGAGAATCATCCGGAGGATGTCGCCATGACGGTGAAAGCTAAACGCGGCTACGACGACCTGAATGAACATCTCGATAGACTTGCCCAACGTGACCTTTTGCACAAAATCGACCGCGCCGTCGACAAGGATTCTGAAATGCACCCCCTTGTGCGATGGCAGTATCGAGGAGGAATTCCTGAAGAGAATCGCAAGGCGTTTCTTTTCACCAATGTTACGGACGGCGCCGGACGCTCCTATCCTGACGGTCAAGTGGCCATAGGGGCCTTGGCTGCAAATCGAGAAATATACGCGATAGGCATGAAAAGGGCCGTCGCGGACATCGGCAAGGCTTGGCTCGACGCCATAGCCAACCCAATTCCGCCCCGAGAGGTCACGGACGCGCCGTGTCAGGAAATTGTTCTCACCGGCGCAGACATTCAAGGTGAGGGAAAAGGCTTGGCCGCCCTTCCCATCCCCATTTCCACGCCCGGTTTCGACGTCGCCCCCTACTTGACGGCAGCGCTTTGCGTGACCCGTGACCCGGACAACGGAATTCAAAACATGGGAATCTATAGGGGGAATCTCAAGGCCCCGGACCGACTGGTAATAATGATGGAACGGTCAACTCTTGCCGGCGGGTACATGCACTGGTTGAAATATCGCAAAATGGGAAAACCCATGCCGGTCGCAGTAGTCCTCGGCGCACCGCCCATCGTGGAGTTTACGGGGCCACAAAAACTGCCCCTGGATTTTGACGAACTCACCGTCGCAGGGGGACTGGCCGGCGAACCCATAAACGTCGTTCGATGCCAAACCTCGGATTTGTTGGTTCCGGCTGAAGCTCAGGTGATTATTGAAGGAACCATCGACACGGAATATCTGGAACCGGAGGGTCCGTTTGGAGAGAGCCACGGCTATATGGCTCTGGAGGAATACAACTTCATCATGAAGGTCACATGCGTCACACGCCGAAAGAAGTATGTGATCACATCCATAATTTCCCAGGTGACACCCGCAGAGTCCAGTGTAATTAAGAAAGTGGCCTACGAACCGCTCTATCTATCGCATTTACGCGATCATCTGAACATCAAGGGCGTAACCAGGGTGTCAATGCATGAACCGCTAACCAATCTCAGGCGCTTCATATTCGTCACGGTAGAAAAGAACACGCCGAAGACCGAGATTTGGCGCGCTCTCCACGGCGCTGCTTCATTTACCCCGGCCATAGGCAAATTCTGCGTCGCAATAGACGAAGACATTGATCCCGAGAATACGGACCACGTGTTATGGGCCATGGCGTATCGCTGCAATCCTTACGTCGATGTCCAGGTCTTTCAATACAGAGGCCGGGGCCATGGACCGGAACAGGACTGGCTGAGGATGGATTCAACAATGTTGATCGACGCGACCGCAAAAGGCGATTTGCCTCCTGTGGCGCTCCCCAAGCAGGAGTACATGGAGCGCGCAAGAAAAATATGGGAGGAGCTCGGACTTCCTGAGCTTAAACCTGAATCGCCCTGGCACGGCTACTCGCTGGGAGAATGGGCCGACGTCTGGGACTTAGCCGCCGAACGCGCGGCACGGGGCGACTGGCCGGCCAACGGGAAACGCACCGAAAACCGTGTGAGAATGGACGTCCAACCCCAGGACCCTGCGAGGAATATTCCTCTCGATTGATCGCCGGAGCGCTTTTGGCCGCTGAGCTGAGCAAGCAGATTCACGCTACCTTCGGCATAGGTCTTGTGGAATGCTACGGTTCGACCGAATCGTCCAGCACGGTTACCCACACACGCCTTGGCCACTATAAGGCCTGGAGTAATCATTCAGTTATGAGCGGCGAGAGTGAGATTGCTTCGTCGCTTCGCTCCTCGCAATGACATTGGGACTTGTCTTTGCGAACCCGCTTCCAGACGGGTGAAGCAATCTCCCCCGGGTAGCTGAATGAGTACCGCTGTCGCGTCTTCATGCGCCGATCGGAAATCCGTTACGCCGCTCCCATACGTGCAAGTCGAGATGCCACAGGTTGGTCATTGACAAACAACATCCATTAATATCAAATTATTATGACAAATATATGAACTAAATTTTGACATATTACCCCCAATATGTTATTACTACACAGAGCGTGGAATCCTGAACGCTCGATTACTAAGAATTGATTCCTGCACATTTCGGCTCCGAAGCGCTCAATCGGGCCGCTGAGAGAAAGGAGTTCACCGTGGACTATAACCGCTGGCGTCAACCGTTTTGGGGTCGTAAACTAATTCTTGAACTTCTTGAAGAACGAATAGTGATGGACGCCTCTATAGACAATCTTTTTCATAACGCTCAAGGCGCCGACCATTCCCATGGGGACGTAACGGTTCACGGGGACACTGCCGCTTCCAATCTCGATCACAGCCTCTTGCCGCAACCTGCTAAACACGGGCTGGACGTGATTGTAATATCAAATGATCTGGCGCCCTCCAACATAGATCTCCTCGAGCACGCTGCGCCTGCAAACGCTAAAATTATTGTCTATGACGCAGCCCACGAAAACCTTAAGTCTCTTACCTCATCCATTGCGCATCTGGCTGAAGAAAACGGCGCCAAGATAGAGCATCTGGCGGTGGTGGCCCATGCGGATAAAGGTCTTCTCCTCATCGGTTCGGAACAAATCAATGTGGACAACTTCGCCGACCACAAAGCTGAACTTGAGGAATTGAGCCGTTACTTGACCGACACTTCCCAGGTGCAGCTTTACGGTTGTTCCATTGCGGCGGATGAAGCAGGAAAGACATTAACGCAAGAAATAGGTCAAGCCCTTCACGCCGCAGTGTTTGCAAGCGAACACCGCACAGGCGCTCACGGCGACTGGAATCTGGAATACGCCACAGTCCCCGGACAAACCCCGGGGCTCGCGCTGGATTCTGGTGAATTGAAGAATTTTCAGGGTGACTTGCTCGTCCAGTTTGTGACGCCGGGCATAACCGTGCCCACAGTCACCGTAAACACGAGCGTTCCTGAGGTGTATTTGGGTGAGACCGTCGCTGTGGACCAGACATTGACAAACCCGAGCACTATAACCTTAACAGTAACGGCGAACCCTGATCTGGTAAATGACACAGCGGCAGCCGGCAACCGAGTCGGAGTCGCCAATCTTTCTCTTGTTGACATTATCAGCACAGCCACAGGGTACACATTCACCCAAATTTCCACTACCAGTTTTGAGGTAGCCGGCACACTTGACCAGGTGAATCAGGTGCTGCACACTTTGACGGCTCGCCTCAGCTCTTTCTATGTCGCCAATACTCCTTCAACACCGGGACAGATCGAGTTGGTGGCCACCGATCCCACTGATTCTACAGTAGCGTCCATTATCATAAACATCGCTTTTGCCCCGGACCCGAATGTGACAGCCCCCACGACACAGACGGTGACGGCCAATACGGCAACGACTATCCCCATGAGTGTAACCGACGCGAATCAGTCTTCACTGACAATGTCGTTCAGCACAGCCCACGGTTCTGTGGCGCTTCCGTCAACACCCGGAGTTGTCCAGTATGCGACGACATCGAATGATGACGGGTTCCGCACCACTTACAAATTCTTCGGTTCAGTGAACGCAATCAATACCGCGCTGGCGGGAGTGACTTATACGGGATTTTCCGGTTACACGGGCCTTGACGATCTAAAGATAGTGGCCAATGACGGTCCTACTCAGACGGTAAAGCACGTGGCGGTCACGGTCGCGTGATAGCCGAGATGGATTTGTTATATCAAGTAGATAAGTTTATTTACGAAATTACGCACTCCAAAAACTCACCTGTTTTTTATCAATAATATCTCTCCGCTCGTCGCCCACCCCAATTTCCCCTCCCGTTAAGGGAGGGGATAGCCTACCTTACTCCGGCCATCAGTTGGTATTGCCTTCATTGCTCAGCCTTCACGATGGTCCCGAGCAGAGCGTGGTTCTTGATGCCGCTTCTCGGCAGTCCGTCGGCAATTACTGACTTCCTAACCAGGTTTCGAATTTTCCCAACAGCCTGTTCATAGCCGTTCTTTCTCCTCCGGTCTGCAGGAAGATTGCCTTCTGAAGGGGCTTCAGCGCCATTCTCGCGCTTTGAACGAATAAGGACTTGGATTTGTGAGCAAATTGCTTTTCATCCATGTAAGCTCCACACATGTAGAACAGATTACCAAAGTAGTAATTGGCATCCAGACCGTAGTGCGTAAATAGAGTGAGGATCATGGGAACATTGAGCCAAGGCTTATACGGATTGCGATCACCTATGAGCGTTATTTCCGGTTTTCCGAACGCGTCCACGGCCAAGCGCATATAGGCGCTGATAAAAGGATCCAAACCCATTTTTGTGGCTGCCACCCAGTCAACAGCCACCAGATCGCTTCCTCCGATTATCGTGTTGGTGAAATTCGGTTCTGAATCGGCAAAGATGCCGAATGGGCCGTCCGCGCTGGAAATAGCGTCTATTAGCCCGTAGTGGATCGGAAATTTCTGCATGTACTCGATAGCCGTGTGATAAATGTCTCGATCAACGTGATACTCTTTAAATTTGTTGGCCAGAGGAAGAGCTCCGTACACATTCTTCAAAGTCAGTGTATAGAAAGCGTAGGCGTGAGTCTTATTCTTTGCGAATGAGATTCGAAAGTCCGCGTCCCTCCAGGTTAGGGGAACTCGATGTAATCCCAGAGGCGATGGAAACTGTTGCTCTTCATATGAATCTTCAGTGAGGTCTACCAATTTGTACCCGAGGGCGCCGTCAATGGAATAATCCAGATACCGGGCGACTTCGTTAACCGACCTTTTATAGAAATACTCTCCGTAGGTGCTCTGGGCCTCCACTACAGAGATCTTCTCGAAGCCGTGTTCGATCAGCAGCTTCACCAAATGATTGACCAGGGCAGGATCGGTATAAGTGGTGTGATCGGCCTTATTATATGCGAACATGAAATTAGGTTTGATGACTATAGAAAAATCCGCCGCGTTCTTTTGGCTGTCCAGCCGCCGTTTGTCGATGATATCCCAGAACCCTGCCTCCGCTAATACGTTCTCCAACGTCTGAAATTTGTCGAAGCCCTTAATGGACGCGACGGTGGCTTTCCTTCCCGAATTAATAGAATCGAGCCTCATAAGGTCCATATCTTCTTCCAGAGCCAGACAGACGCTACCGGAAGGATCGAGAACCTTTACGATGCGGCGTTGAAAAACCGCGGTGGGAAAATGATCATTATTAACCTCGAGAAGGGGATCGCCAATCTTTTCAAAAAGTTTTGATTGTCCCGGAGGATTAGTTTCTTTGCGCCGATCAAGATCGTGGACTGTCAGGCGCCCGTTTTCCATTAGCATTTCTTTGGAGGTTATCTGAGAGATCAGTCCTCCCAGGAAAGCGTCCATTTGGTCTCTGACCCAATACTGCGGCTCCTTACGGAGAGAATTCGCGTGAATTTGGACTCGGTTCATTTGCGTCTCAGGACGAACCGCGCAAATGTACCCATAAAGCATAGTGGGTTGTTTCATGTTCTTTAAGGTCGAGCTCTCGGCTTCACCGAAACTCCTGGCCGAGGTAATGCCGAGATCGATTACTTCGCGATCTTTCTGAATTTTCAAAGAGCCGCTTATGACGGTAACCGTGTGAGGAGTAATGTATATACCCAAGAGGTGTTCGGATGGGAGAAGAGTACGCGGAGGGCTGTTCTTATTTGTGATGTCAACGGAGCAATAAGGTTATCGGCTATAAGAAAGGGAAGCGGAGTAGTGGCATAAGGCTTGGCGGAAAACTCAATCTCAAACTTGGCCCGGCATTCGATGAGATTTGTGTCTTTGCGCTGTATCCGGGAAAAGGACGTGGAGTATCCTTCAACCAATTCAAATATAGGGCCTTCATACCTATACGTCCCATGCTCGACATCCAGAACAAACCCTGAAGCGTCCTGTTTGTGATGCAAAATCGCCGATACCCTGAACTCTCGTCCCCAATGACCAAAAGAACATCCCAGAATATTTCACCGTCTCCCCAGGGAAAATCTTTGTCGTGCGCTCCGGAAACCAGGAAGAACTTCTTGGCGCCCGCGCCTTCTTGGACGGCCTCGCCGGCTAGAACCAAGTTTTCATACGCGCTCGTCGTAAAAGGGGTTTAAGTCTCGGAAATAGACCTCCCTAAGAACTCCGAAGGCAAAAGATACGAAGGCGACTTGGGCGGCCACCTTCTGCCATGGCCAAGTGGCGCCGGTTACCCTCATGGAGGCCATGAGAGAAGGGGTATCCAGTAAATTGAAAGAGAGCACACCGGCGCCGTACAGCGGGGCGGTCTCATCCTCTCCCTGGTAAACCGTGGTAAAAAGGGTAGTCATATCGAGGGGGACGTCCAGAATTCCGCCCTCATCCGCAACCCTCTTCTGACCGTGCAAGAAATACGTCTGCCCATTTTTCGCCGTGAACTTGAAAGAGTAGGTTATTTCACGGATTCCCTTGTTCGGATCTACGGTGAACAGATTGAAGATTCCGTTTTTTATGGTGAATCGGCCTCCCAACGGATCAAAAGTCACAGTGCCGGTCAGACCTGCGGTATGAGATGAAATATTAAGGAACCTCTCCAGATCTGAAATCATGATTTTGACATCAAATCTCATACTTGTGTCCAGTTCCTTGCCTCGACTTTTGCCTTCTTCAGAATCGGCCACGCCGACACCTATCCAACCGGCCATAGTTTCGTCGAATTCCAGACCAAGACCGTCCAAGTTCCCCATTTTTTCCCCCTGATTTTCGGAACTAATCCCTGCTTTTGATCGCTTCTTTTATTGAGATGAATCTTACTATTTCCGACAGACTCAATTGTGGACAAATGGACGCGATCAACAAGAGATTTATTGATCTCTCCATCATAAACAGCATGGTATTGACCTTTGGGGCATGGGCGTTAAAGCGCCGGCATTTGCCCGTCCTCTCGGCCTGTTAAGCGAGCCTGAAAAAACTGTCTCGAAATTATCGGCGCCCCGTAATTCGTGGCACGATCTTTATCTGAAACATGATACATTGCATGAGGATTATTGTCGCGGCCCTCGTTATAACCTCGACAAACGCTTGTAGGGGCGGGGTTTATCCCCGCCCGTTATTTAAAAACCTGTTAGGCGGGCGGGGATAAACCCCGCCTCTACGATCACCGTGCCACGATTCCCGACAATTCGGGAGTTTTGAGAAAGTTTCTGAACCCTTGCCTCCGAGCCTCAAGCTACCCAATCCACGCTGACTTGAGACAACGAGTTGTCTCTAGCCCGGTAAATCAGGTAGCCCTTCTGCTCCCCGAAATAGTACAAGTCTCTGGTGATGATGACATCGTCTTTGCAATAATGCTCCAGGAGCTCAATTTTACCTTGCCTGAACCATTCCGGAGCCTCCATACCCGATCCCGATTTGTGTCGGCCAAGGGTGTGCTCCGCCAGGTGATCAAGCTTCAGTCTGAAACCCAATGAAGCCTCCACTTTCTTCAGTATATCCAGATTGGACCGCCCCCGGAGGTTTTCTCCTGTGTAGGCGGTGAGCACCTCGTAGTCAAAGCGCAGTTGGTTATACCCCACGATCAGATCGGCTTCTTTCAGTCTTTGGATAAGCTCGGACACGTTGTCTTCGAGGTATGTCCTGAAACCGTCCTTTTCAGAATAGGTCACAGCCAGGGACAACAGCATCTTTCTTATGTTCTTCCAACCGCCGACCTCGTGAGCGAGTTTTTGCGTCTCAAGGTCAAAGAAAATTATGTCTCTTTTCAAATCTGGGGTCTTCAAGTGAACCTCAGGCTTGGCCAGGGGCCTTCGTTTCTTCTTAACGTTTGGGATCGGATCCGCATTTGCGGACTCAGCGCCGGCAATTGCCGCTCCGGGGAGGCGTTGAGGCTCAATCGTCCGTTTCTTGGCCAGGTCGGGGAACAATAGGGCGCTTGGCGTCGAGCCCAAGGCTTCTCGCAATTCGAGTAATCCGGGCCCGTTTGGGGGAGACGGTGGAGAGTTTCCGGCCAATGACTCGGGCGCCGTTTTGTTTTCGGCTCTGGAAGCCGCGGGCTTTCTAATAACCTTGTGGGACGCAACCGCCTTGTGTTCAAGCTTTGGCGGCTCCTGCCGACCAATTTGGCTGGGGTCCAGAAGCATGGCAAGCGTCCGGACGCATGCTTCCTTGTCAAGCGGCTTATTGCCCGATCCGCACTTGGGAGAATGTATGCACGAGGGACAGCCGGTCAAGCATTGGCAATCAGCAACCAATGTTTTGGTCTTCTGAAGCAATTCCTCGATTATTTCAAAGGCTCTGTGAGCCAGGCCCACCCCTCCCGGGTGGCCGTCGTAAATAAATACGGCGGCCTTGCAAACCTGCTCGTGCTGAGGAGTGCTTATTCCGCCGATATCATCTCTGTCGCATAGGGCGAAGAGTGGAAACATGGAAATCGCCGCGTGTTCCATGGCGTGAATTCCACCCATGAAGTGCAGATTCACTTTTTGAATCGCTTCTTTGACCTCGTCAGGGATTTCTATCCAAATCCCCACCGTTTCAAAATGAAGGGGCGGCAAATCCAGCTCCACGACTCCGATCAGATCCTGGCCGGAGGTCCTGCGCTTTTCGTAGGAGGTGATTACTTCCGTAACCTTTAATCTGGCCTCTTGAACGGTAAATCCCGGGAACTTTCGGGTGCGGATCGGTGCGCCGAGAATTTCGGTGGTCTTTTCCGACAATGCCCTGGTGTAGTAGCTCATATTGGCCGGTCGCACGAAAACATTGCGGCGCGCGAGATCCAGAGCGGTCACGACATACTGGCGGGCCCGGTGCAGGTAGACGGCTCCTTCGTGGCATTCCGTAAACACCCGCATTCCCGAAGAGCTGCCGATCATCTTGCGGTTTTCCTCCAGGAATATCCCGAAGGATTCACCCATGCCCCGCAAATCCACTTGCCGTTGGGGACGTCTGATCAGCGAATGCAGACCCTTGCGGCTTCTGTATAAGGCTCCCGAGGCTTCAAGCTCCGCTATGACTTCAGCCACCAGCGGCTGCTTCGCCCACTCCTCGTCTTCAGTTATGACAATCTCGGACGCGGCGCAGGGGATATGCTTCTTGAGAACCTCTTTATTGAACGGATCGATTACCGCTTCCTCGCAAGAGCGCTGGAAAAAGTCTTCCGGATTGTTCAAGAAATAATGATCCAGAGCGTCGTCACCGGCTATCATTACCACGGCGCTGGGGCGTTCGCCCCGTCCTACGCGGCCGCCTCTCTGCCAGGTGTTGATTATGGTGCCCGGATAGCCCACCAAAATGCACAGATCCAATCCGCCGACATCTATTCCCATTTCGAGCGCGGAGGTGGATATAACGCCGTCCATAGCTCCCGAGAAGAGTTTGGATTCGATCTCACGCCGCTCTTCGGGCAGGAATCCAGCCCTGTATGAGCTAACCCTCTTGCCTAATTCGGGGGCCCATTGCATGACCCATGTAGTAATCAGTTCGGTTATTTTTCGGGCTCTCGTAAAGACGATGGTTTTCAAACCGTCCCTGAGCGCTCTTATGAACATCTTTGTGGCGACAACGTTCATGCTGAGAAATGGTTTTAGAAACACAAAATGGCGTTCTGAGGAGGGCGCTCCGGAGCCGGCCACCACGGTGACTTTGCGATTGATAAGAGCGGAGACGAAGACTCCGGGATTGGAGATCGTAGCGGAACACGCCATGAACTGTGGACGCGCCCCGAAACTCTCGCATACCCGAAGGGTCCGGATCAAAACCTGTGAAATGTGGCTACCGAATATCCCTTTATAAGTGTGCACCTCATCCAATACTATGAATTTGAGGTTACCGAAGAAGGCTTTCCATGAATCGTGGTAAGGCAAGAGTCCAAGATGCAGCATATCCGGATTGGTGATGATCACCTGGGGAGGTTTGCTTTTAATCTTCCTGCGAAGCGGTTCAGGGGTGTCTCCGTCGTAAACGGCCGCAGTGACCCCCGAGTCCGCGGCCAATTCTATAAACGAATCAAGCTGATCCCGCTCAAGCGCTTTCAAAGGGAAAAGGAAGAGCGCATGCGCTTCGGGGTCCTGGATGAGGCGGTTAAGAACAGGGATCTGGTACGTTAAAGTTTTGCCGCTTGCGGTGCTCGTGGAAACCACCGTGTCCGCGCCGTCCAGACTATGCTCGACCGCCTCGGCTTGGTGAGAGTAAAGCGAGTCCATTCCGGCTTTGGCGAGCAATTGGCGCAGTCGCGGGTCCAGGCGGTCAGGGGTCGGCTTGAGAGAAGGCTCGATAGCCGGAAACCTGCGCTTATGCGCTATTTCCCACTCGAACCGCCCTTCCAGGTGCAACCACTGAAGAAAATCGTCTAACACCGGTAATTTCCGTTTGCAACAGAGTGGTCGGCATAATATTCATAGATTGGATTTGCAGTCAATACCTGCTCAGTGATCACGGATAATGCGCCGAAGAGGTAATAAATGAATTTTACTGAACTATTTTTGCGGGCTTCTATGGTTGCGGTCTGTACGATGATTATAATCCCACTTGCGTCTGCCCCGACACCGGCTCAGACGACAAATTTGAAGTCGATAACCATGCAGGTGGGCGGGCTGGACATAAAGGCTTTCGTAGCCGATACCGACGCAAGCCGAATAGAAGGGCTCCTGGGGTGGACATCAATCAACGACGACCAGGGATTATTGCTGGATTTCATGATCCCGGGAGACTACGCGATTCATATGCAGGGGATGAAATTTCCCATCGACGCAGTGTGGATTGACGCTAAAGGGAAAATTACAGTGATTTATCAAGAAATCATGCCTAATTCCGGAATCATATATCCTTCCATGTTCCCGGCGAGATATTGCCTGGAACTCAATGCCGGATACTGTAAGAGGCATGAGGTAAGAATCGGTCAAGATGTAATTTTTAAATAGTTCCTTATGAAAATTCTGCCGGCAGAAAGGTTAAGACCATTTAACAAGCCAATATATTGGGAGTTTTGGGTGAAGGGTCCGGGAAACCACTTTCTATTAATAACGTTTGATTTCTTCTTGTCGCGAGAAGAAATTGGATCGCCCCTCGTTCCCAGGCTCCAGCCTGGGAACGAGATAACCCCCCTGACAAGGGGGCAAGGGGCATAGGCGCTAACTTTTGACCTTGTCGGACGTGATTTCAGATAGTTAACACCGGCAGAATTACGTCGCCCCGCGAAAGCGGGGGTCCAGAAGGTATTGAAAACACTGGATTCCCGCTTGCGCGGGAATGACGGCCTGGGCCATAATGAATTCTTAAGTTAGCGCTTATGGGGGCAAGGGGGGGTGGGTTTAGGTTGCGGCCATAGGCTGCTTTTTGCAAGAAGGGGTTTCCCGGTGAACTATCACCTTTAATGGGCTGTGTCCGCGGGGTTTCTTCGATCCGACTTCAATGCGCCGTCTTCCATTTCCAAAATACGGTCAAAAATGTCCAGAGCACGGTGGTCGTGGGTGGCCACCATGACAGTCGTGCCGTTTTGGTGGGCAATATTGCGGAAAAGTTCCATCACCTGACGGCCTCTGTGGCTATCGAGAGCGGCAGTGGGTTCGTCCGCCAACACAAGTAGCGGTTTGTTGGCAAGCGCCCGGGCCACGGCCACCCGTTGCTGTTCTCCACCGGAGAGCATGTGGGGAAGATTGTCCAGCCTATGCCCTATGTCGAGATATTCGAGCAATTCCCTGGCGCGACTCCGCGCTTCCCGCTTTGGGACGTCATTAATTTCCATAGCCAGTTGGACGTTTTCCAAAGCGGTGAGAAAGGGGATAAGATTGGCCTTTTGCAGCACGTACCCGATATATTTCCGACGGTACACCCTCAGACTCACTCTCGCCTCCGGGCCTTCCAATACAAGGTCGTCGCCGATGGTCACGGCGCCTCTGGTCGGGGTATTGATTAGAGCGATCACCGTGAGCAATGTGGATTTGCCGGCGCCGCTCGGTCCGAGGAGCGCCACCACTTCGCCTCTGTTAAGTGTGAAAGAAACGTCGCGCATAGCCACTACTTCGACATTTCCCGCTCCATAAATTTTCGTCAGCCCATGGGCTTGTATGGCAAAGGTGGAATCGTTCATGAGATGACCTCGTTGGGTTCCACCCGCATAGCTCTCCAGATACCCAGGACGGAAGACAACACCGAAATAGCGGCTACTATTAGGCCGAGAAAGACCTGGTCCTCCGGTAACAGCACGACTCTCCTGGGAAACAGGGGGTAGAGCCATTGTCCGAACAAGAGCGCAATCAGGTATCCGAGAAGTCCCAGGATAACAGCCTGTTGTAGGATTAGACCCAATATTACCGAATTCCGGGCGCCAATGAGTTTGAGCATCGCAATATCGTGGAGTTTCTCAAGAGTCAGCGTATAGATGATTAGCGCCATGATTACAGCGGCCACACAAATCAGGATTGTGCGAAAAAGTCGGAGCTGCCGACGAGAGCGGTCGACGACCCCCGTGAGGAGCACGGCCTTTTGTTCATCTCTGGTGAGAGCTGAGACATCGGGCCAGCCGGAAATAGTTGCCTGCACGGCGGCGGAGTCCGCGCCCGGCTCCAGTTGGACCACAACAGCGCTCACCGGTGGTCGGGCAATCGCAGGGAGATTGTCCGACGTGAGTTGAGCCCGCTCCTTTAGCATCGGAACTATTTTGCTTAGATTTCCGAACCTAGTGTTGAGAACTCTCGCGCTTCTCGCATTGCGTTCCAGTCGAATGGCCTCACCAGGACTATCGGTACTGGACGTCGTTGGAATCCAGGAGAGTGAAAAACGCGAGCCCGTCGCCGCCCAAGCTGAACATACCCTGGGTGAGGCCCACCACCGTGTAGATATTCTTGCCCAGCGTCAGTTCGTCCCCAACCTGAAGACCCAAAATTTTGTCCGCGATCATTTCGTAATGGGCCGCTTCGAGACGGCGTCCCGCTATAATTGGTAACCACTCGCCTTTATCTTCGGGCCAGTCAAGCCCTTGAGCCTGCATTCGGAGGGGCTTGCCGCGGTACTCCCGTTGCAAGGAATAAGTGACAAAAGCATGGGCGCTACGGACTCCGGGCACGGCTAGCAACCGGTCCTCCAAAGTCCTCGGCATGCGGGAGATTTCCGCAAAAGGTCCTTTAGTTCCACGTTGGACGACCCAAAGATCAGCTCCGATCTTATCGACCAGGAGAGTGGCTTCTTCGATTAATCCCCGATAAATCCCAGACATCCCCATGACAATCATGAGGAGCAGCCCGATCCCAACAGCCGTCAGCAAGAACCGCGAAAGATTGTGGCGGATGTCTTTGAAAGCGAGGTTCATCGGACCGTCACCCTCTGCGCATCTGTTAATTGAGCGGTTTGAGGACCGATAATCACTTGGGCGCCTTTAGATAGCCCCTCCGCAATCTCAACCTTATTGACGCCTCGTAAGCCCAACTTGACTTCCCTCCATCGGGCTTGTCCGTTGTCGACAACGTACGCGCCTGGTTTACCATCCCGCCATACTATCGCTTTGAGGGGGACATTGGTTGCGCCTGATTTTCGCCCTGTTTCTATGTAGACCTCGGCCCGTTGGCCAACAGCCCAATTAGTAGGGAGCGCTTCAACGCCGACATCGACTCGAAACTCCCGGGTCTCACGATCAACCTCATTACCCAAGCGGGTTATCTTACCGGGAAATTGCTTTTTCGGCTCAGATCGGAAGACAACTCTAGCGGGTTGCCCGGACGCCAGTCCAGCCATCTGGTATTCGTCCACCCAGGCTGAAATCCATAGCTCACGCTTCGATACCAACAGGAAAATGGAAGAGCCCGGCACCACGATGTCTCCCACTTCTCTGTCTCTCCGGGCGATGAGCCCGTCAAAGGGACTCGTGATGCGCGTGTACGCCAGCCGGGCTTGCTGATAGTGGAGCCGTTCTCTTGCCGCAACCTCCTGGCGACGAGCCTCGGCGATGGCCGCTGTGGCGCTGGCCAGCTCCGCTTCTGCGATTGCTTGAGTCTGTACCGCCTTGTCCATCTGATCCT
The DNA here is from genome assembly GCA_963747865.1 of uncultured delta proteobacterium. GTDB lineage: Bacteria > Desulfobacterota > Desulfomonilia > Desulfomonilales > Desulfomonilaceae > JBBSBY01. The sequence goes on from CAVVHK010000051.1 coordinate 51,738, forward strand.
GAGAAATGCTCTTGGTTCCCAAGAGGCCGGAGTAACGTTCATAATCAAGACGGGCTTTTATGAGGTTCGCCTTCGCCCTCGCCTCATCCGCCAAGGTGCGCTGCACGGTGGCTTCCGCGGCGTTCACCACGGCTTCCTGGCTGGTGACTTCTCTTTTAATATCCGAGTCGTCAAGCCGCGCCAACAATTGGCCGCTCTTTACCCAATCATTTTGATCTACCAGATACTCCATAAGCGGCGCCTGCACCTGAGCGCTCACCGTGCCCTGGTAATGCGCTTCGAGAGTTCCCGTGCCCATGACTTCCGCCACGACTTCATCCACACTAACCGGCTGGGTAGACACTGGTAAGGTACCAAATTTGACCTTGTACACAGCCACACCGACAATCAGGGCGATGACGGCCCACTTCCACCCTTTTCGCATTAAGTTGACCACCGCTGCGTTCATCGACATCCCTTCTCCAAAAAGCCCTGTTGGGTCAAAATTTTCGGCGCCGGTTATAATACCGTCACTTCCGGAAAAACCCGCGGACGTGAAAGTCCGGCGATGAGAAATCATAGTTAAATTGCGCACTGGAAAGATCGCCGCAACGAGATGCGACGAAATGTCGTTTGAAAGTGCTCAGCTTTGACCGTACTCATTGAAGACCTCCGAAGTCGGGGATCTGCCCGAGTCGCCGCTTTTTTTGCTAGGCCTGCGCCGTGGGGGAAGTTCACACTTGGCGAGCCCGAAGCGCACATTGCGGCATCCGGCGAGCCGCGGGAAGAACGCCTCTGACAGACCTTCGTTGCGATGTCGGGCATTGCTTTATGATCGCACGAGGTGTAATCTGTGAAAAGTGTTCGAGTCCAGAAGGCGCCTGGACAGAAGTCGCCAACTACAATTAATTGATCTGGGTCGATTTCACCTGTGTATGCAAGCATTTATAAACTCGTTTTTTATTACTTTGCGGCGGGGCGTTCGTGGTGACGGAATTTGGGGTCATTGTCGAGACTATAACGTCGTAAACAATCGATCCGGATTAATTGCTGATTGTTGAGCTCAAAAACTTGTTTTCCGACGGATAATTCGCTCGGGAAAAGTTTATTTCTGTATTATTTACTCGCCGCCCTTTCTTGCAGGTTGGTTTGCAGGATATCCCTTGAAGGGAACAGGCTTCAAAATGACCGAAGTCGCCATGGCCGCCCAGCGCTATCCGGTAAACGGGAGAGAGATAGACCCCCCACCGTATTCCTGGAAGAGCGAAAGGAGAGCACGGTTCACTCGGTTAGCGGCTGCCGCCTATTCAGGACCGCTATGGAAAAGGGGAGGCGCTTCCGTAGAAATTATTGTTAAATCCGGCTGAGATTTCTAAAATGCATAATTCCGTTTAATTATATTTCCATTCTTTAATTTTTGATGCTGTTTCCCGCAGCTTCCGCAACGGAGTTTTATTCATGGCAAGGACCGGCGTTTCGCTATCGGAAGTGCATAGATCAGTAGTAATTCCCCAGGGCCCCAGCATGCTCAAACGCATGTTCGCCTTTTTAGGGCCGGCTTACCTCGTCAGTGTCGGTTACATGGACCCAGGGAATTGGGCGACCGACTTGGAAGGTGGATCGAAGTTCGGTTATGCGCTCATTTGGGTTCTGCTCGCCTCCAATATAGCAGCGATAGTGCTCCAAAGATTGGCCGCGAGACTAGGAATTGTTACAGGTAGAGATTTGGCGCAGTCCTGCCGTGACTATTACCCTCGTTCAGTCAATTACACTCTCTGGGTGTTGGCGGAAATCGGCATTGTGGCCTGCGATCTCGCGGAGGTGCTGGGGGGCGCGATCGGTATCAATCTCCTGTTTGGAATCCCTCTTTTGTGGGGAGTGGTAATTACCGGGTTTGACGCCCTGCTATTTTTGGCCATTCAAAATTTCGGAGTTCGCAAATTCGAGAGTTTCGTTCTGTCTTTAATAGTCGTCATCGGTTTGTGCTTCGTGTTTGAAATTTACTGGTCAGCTCCTCAGTGGGGCGCCGTGGCGAAAGGCTTTGTCCCCAGCATACCGGGAGGAGCTCTTTATATTATCGTCGGCATCATCGGGGCTACGGTGATGCCCCATAATTTGTATCTGCATTCGGCCCTGGTACAAAGTCGAGCCTACGATACCTCACCAGAGGGCAAACGACAGGCGTGCCGCTTCAACCTTGTTGATTCGGTGTTGGCCCTGAACGTCGCCTTTTTTGTAAATGCCGCTATCCTGATAGTTTCCGCGGCGGCGTTCCATGGCAAGGGGGCGGAGGTCACTGAACTCCAGCAGGCTCACAGCCTTCTCTCACCTATGCTCGGGACAACGCTCGCAGGAGTCCTTTTTGCGATAGGTCTTATTTGCAGCGGCCAAGCCTCTACCATAACCGGCACCTTGGCAGGGCAGATAGTTATGGAGGGATACCTCCATTTCAAAATCCGTCCCTTCTTGCGGAGATTAGTGACGCGGCTTCTCGCCGTTGTGCCGACGATTCTCACAGTTCTGTTTATGGGCGCCGAAGGAAGCTACAAATTATTGATCTTGAGCCAGGTAGTCTTAAGCTTACAGCTCTCATTCGCCATGATCCCCCTGATCCATTTCACTAATGATAAAAGGATAATGGGGGAATTCGTCAATGGTTTCCGGGCTAGGATTCTCTCCTGGGCAGTGGCGTTTGGGATTGTAGCCTTGAACGTTAAACTGGTGACCGATCAAATAGGGGAGTGGATGCAGTCGAGCCCGGCGCCGGTCTGGATATGGACCACAATTGTGCCGCCATTGTGTCTTCTCGGGCTGTTCCTCGTCTACATTTTCATCCGGCCTTTTATACACATGCCTGAAAGGGATAGCCTTCCTGGATGGCGCAGACTCAGTCATCTTATTCGCGCGGAAGAGGACAAATTGGATCTGGACGTGCCCCGGTACAAACGGATCGGGGTCGCAGTGGCGCACAACAATGTAGATAAACAGGTCCTTAGCCATGCCTTGCCGCTTGCGCGCCGGGACGACGCCGTCCTCTATTTGTTTCATGTGGTGGAAGGGGCTGCAGGCGCCCTTTACGGCGCCGACGCTCTAGACGCTGAAGCGCGTCAGGATGAGGCTTATCTGAAGCAAATTGCAGTGGCGATTGGTCATCGTGGTGTGGAAGTGGAAATGTTCCTGGGTTACGGCGACGTCACCAAAGAGCTGGTTCGTATGGCTCAGGAGCAGAAGATTGACATAATGGTAATGGGTGGCCATGGGCACCGCGGACTTATGGATATTCTGTTCGGCAGCACGGTGACGCCAGTGCGGCATGTTTTGGAAATTCCTGTGGTGGTTGTCAGGTGACGGAGGAAAGCGCTTTGGCTCGATATTGGTTTCCACCCTAAATGGAGCGGGCTCCCGGAACCGTCACTTCTTGACAGGCGCGAAGAGAGCAAATTTAAAGTCCCCTCAGGAAAGTTGTAAGGGCCTCTGCCTTTGGTCGAGACCGCCCATCCCTGTTTTGGGAGAGCCGATGACGTCCAGCTTGTTTTCGAGTGGTGAGGCCGATGATGTGGAAAAAACGTCTCAAGTTTGATTCTCCTTTTGCAACTCACTTGAGCTTGCGAGCCCTGATGATGGTGAGCTTCGGGGCATTGTTCGTGTCCGTGCTGATTCTAATGATCATCGAGCGAACCCTGGGATTGCCCTTCACTTCCGATACGGGCGCTTACGGCAGCGCTTGTGAGGAAGCTTCAAAAAGGCTGGAGTTGCTCGCGGACCTGGAAAAGGAACGTCTGCAGCTTTGGATTGCCGAGCGCAAGAGACATGCCGCTTCCCTCTCCCAAACGGTTTTGATTTCCCGCGGACTTGCGGAGATAGAGAAGGCCCTCCAAAGGACGGTAGATGGAGAGGCGACCCGCGCCGCCCTGCAGGGGAGTTTGAAAAGAGAAGGCGTTTACCGGGACCTGATCGACCATTTGAAAATGGTGAAACAGATCCACCAAGCTTACAAGAGCCTGCTGTTGGTTGATACCCAATCCGGCACGGTAGTGGCGTCCGCGGATGAAAACCATCTGGGAGCCAACCTCCGCTCAAATCCTATTTTTGCTCAGGCCAAGCAAGTTTCCGCACAGCCTATTGTCACGGTAGGGAAGCTTCTATCCGATCAACGGCCACATATGATCGTGGTAGCCGCCGCACAAGCCCGTGAGCGTGAATCCGTCCCTGTACGGTCCGCCGTCCTGCTGCTATCAGTGGATACGGACGCTTTTCCGAGGGCTCTAACTAGGCCGGAAGCCGGATTGGGGACGAAGGATGAAATCACGTTGCTCGGGCAGGACAACAGACCCTTATGGCACGTGGGTAGGCTGGACACACTTGGCGTCGTTCAACCCGAAACGGGAACGTCTCTATCAGGCCGGCCGGAACAGAGCGCAATTCCGTTCACCTCGGCCTATTATCAGTGCTCGGCGCTTGCCGCTTACCGAAACATCGAAATTGCTCCGGGCAATACGTGGCAAATGATAGTCAAACGTGACAAGGCGGAGGCGCTTGCTCCTTTATGGCGGAGAACGCTTTATTCCACACTAATCTGTCTGGCGGCCATAGTGGCCGGAGGCTTCTTAGCCGCAATAATAGCGCGAAAAATAGCTCGACCCATCAAAGACCTCAGCAAAACAGCTATGGAAGTGAAGGCTGGAAATCTTGCGGCAAGGGCGAATGAGACTGGATCGACGGAAGTGGCCGCTCTGGCCGCAACGTTCAATTCCATGATAGACCGAATTCAGAACTGGAACAGAGAGCTGGAAGACCAGATTAATTCGCGTACCGCTGTTCTGCGTGAGTTGAACAAAAACCTCTTGGAAGAGGCGGCTGCCCATGAGCGGACCGAAAAAGCGCTCAGAGAGAGCCAAACCAGCCTGGTGGCCGCTCAAAAGATTGCTCATCTCGGAAGTTGGGATTGGAACATTATCACGAACGAGCTGCGTTGGTCGGAGGAGATATACCGGATTTTCGGTATATCCGAGGACCAATTCGGCGCGACATATGATAGCTTTATCGAATGCGTGCACCCTGACGATAGGGAATTCGTGAAGAAGTCGGTGCTGGACGCGTTGGAAAACGGGTCTTCCTACAGCATTGATCACCGCATAGTCAGGTCCGGCGAAGAAGTGAGATTAGTCCATGAACAGGGGCAAGTTTCTTTTGACGAGTCAGGCAAACCGATTCGGATGTTCGGAATTGTTCACGACATAACCGAGCGCAAGCGATTCGAAGACCAGTTACGGGAAAGCGAGGCTTTCAACAAGGCCGTTCTGAATTCATTGGCGGCCCACATTTGCGTTATCGACGCAAATGGCGAGGTTATTGCTGTGAACGAAGCGTGGGAGAATTTTGCCCGGACCAACGGGGGAGAAGCCTTTGTTGCCAAAACAGGCGTAGGAACCAACTATATCGAAGTCTGCAGATCCGCGGAGGGCGAATCCGCCGGGCAGGCGCTCGAGGCGCTCAAAGGAATCGAAGAAGTAAAGAAAGGCGCTCGACGTCTCTTTGCCATGGAATATCCATGCCATTCCCCCACGGAAAGCCGTTGGTTCTCCATGACGGTGAGCCCTTTGCCCGGGGAACGTGGCGGGCTGGCAATCTCCCACTGGGATATAACCAACCGTAAACTTGCCGAGGAAAAGTTTCTTCTCTTATCCGCGATGGTTGAACAAAGTTCGGAAGGGATGTCCCTGAGAGACCTGAAAGGTCAGTTGCTTTTTGTAAATAAGGCCCTGGCCCGCATGCACGGTTACAGTGAAGAAGAGCTAGTTGGAAAACATTATTCCATCTTGCACACTCCGGATCAGATTCCCGCCGCAACGAAAGCTTGGGACAAACTCGAGTCCGAGGGTGTATTTGAAGGGGAAATATGGCAGGCTCGCCGTGACGGAACCGCTTTTCCTACTATGGCGCATTGCTCGAATCTTCTGGACAAAAAAGGAAATCCAAAAGCAATAATCTCCGCAATGCATGACATAAGCGGACTGAAAAAAGCGGAATTAGCTTTGCGGAGCAGCAACGCTTTGCTTCAAGCCCTGAGCGACGCCCAGGCTCATTTCATATCGAGCATGAACGAGCAGGATGTTTTTGAGGGGCTTCTGAAATCCCTACTTGTTTTAGCGGAGAGCGAATACGGTTTTATCGGAGAGACCGTAAAGGACGAGCATAACGGCCCGTATCTCAAGACCCTAGCTTTTACACCCATGCGATGGAGTGAGGACAATCTTGTCCTCCATCAGAAACATGCCGATCAAGAGTTCTCTATGCACAATTTGGAGAATTTGATCGGGAGTGTGATCGCTTCGGGAAAGCCGGTAATTTCAAACGATGTCGAAAACGACTCGAGAGCGGGCGGCCTTCCTCCAGGACATCCACCTATACACTCTTTTATGGGACTGCCGTACAAGGTGGGCGCCAAGCTTACAGGCATGATAGGCGTCGCGAACAGACCTGGAGGCTATACGGACGAACAGGTGGATTTTTTGCAGCCGTACCTTGTCACCTGCGCACAGATCCTCGAGGCTTGCCGGAGGGACAAACTCCGCAAGGACGCCGAGCTTGCGCTCCAGAAAAACGAAGCCCTGCTTCTCAACGTCCTCGACGCTCTGCCCGTCGGCGTTTTCTTCACCGACAGCCGCGGATGTCTGGTCATGGCTAACCCGGCGGGAAAGAGGATTTGGAAGGGAATAAGATACGTAGGGCCCGAGGATTACGGCGTGTACAAAGGTTGGTGGGCCTCCACCGGCCAAAAGATTGAGCCCCACGAATGGGCCGCGGTGGGGGCCGTCACTAAAGGAGAGACATCACTTAATCAGGAGATCGAGATCGAATGCTTTGACGGTTCTCGCAAGACTATCTTGAATTCAGCCGTCCCTATTCGAGGGGAAAACGGCGGTATAGCGGGAGCGATTGTTGTCAATCAGGATATCACCGACAGAGTTGAAGGCGAAATGGCGCTAAAAGCGTCGGAAGAAAGGATGCGTCTGTTGATTGAGTCGGCTCCGATAGGCATAAGGTTTTCTCAGAAACGGGAAGTACGCTTATGTTAACGGAGCCTTCGCTGAGATGTTCGGGTACGAAAATGCAGAGGAAATAGTTGGTATTCCTGTCGAAGATCTTTACGCCCCTGAGGATAGAGAATCGATACGACGACAAGAAAAGGCGAGTCTCAGTATTCCTCAATCGCCGTTATTTTATGAGCGGCGAGGATTGAAGGGGGGGGAAGAGCTTTTCTACATCAACGTGTGGCTCAAAGCGATTGAATTCAGAGGAGAGCCGTCCGTGCTTGGGTTTGTGGTTAATGTGACGGAGGAAAAGAAGCTCAGGTCTCAGCTCATGCACGCGCAGAAAATGGAGGCGCTGGGAACGCTCGCAGGAGGAATAGCTCACGATTTCAATAACATCCTGTTCGCCATAATCGGATACACTGAGCTGGCCCTGGAGGCCATTCCGGAAAAAAGTCAGGTGAGCGAAGACCTGTCCCGCGTTCTCAGGGCTACGGAACGCGCCAAGGAAATGGTAAAGCAAATCCTAACCTTCAGCCGGCAAGATCGCACGGAAATGAAGCCGCTAAATATAGGACCGGTAGTAAAGGAAGAACTCAAATTCCTGAGGGCCTCGATCCCGTCCACCATAGAAATACGCTGCAATGTCGATCCGGATCTGGGGATAATCTTGGGCGATCCCACACAAATCCATCAAGTGATAATGAATTTGTGCACCAACGCTGTGCATGCTATGCATAATCGGGCAGGACTTCTTGCCGTGAATCTCGCGAACGCCGAGATAGTCGCTGAGTCCGCCGAGGGGTTGGAGAGGCTTGCTCCAGGGAAATACGTTAGAATTACCGTCACCGACACCGGCTACGGCATACTGCCTGAAATTATTGACCGCATTTTTGATCCCTATTTCACCACCAAGGGCCCTGGCGAAGGCACCGGCCTGGGCCTGTCGGTCGTTCACGGGATTGTCAAGAATCATGGTGGGATCATAAGGGTTTCCGCCGAAATGGGTAAGGGGGCTACATTCAACGTGTATTTGCCCGCAATCCAAGGGTATTCAGATCTTCCGGGATCCGAAAGCGAATTTCACTTCGTGCCTACCGGCGATGAACGCATTTTGTTCGTGGATGATGAACAGCCGCTTGCAGATTTGGGGAAAGAGATGTTGGAACGCCTAGGGTACACTGTGACCGCCACGACCAGCAGTCTGGACGCCCTGAATATATTGCGTTTGCAGCCTCACAAGTTCGACCTCGTAATCACCGATCTGACAATGCCTGACATGACAGGTTTGGAGCTGGCGTCGGCGCTGCGATCCATTCGACCGGATATCCCGATCATATGCTGCACCGGATTCAGCCGTCCTCTTTCCCCGGAGGACGCTTCCAAGGCCGGAATCGGGGCGTTGATCATGAAACCCGTCCTCAGAAGAGACATCGCTTTGGCGATCAGAAATGTGTTGGACCGGAAATCCTCAACGCCGGATGAGGGATGATCCGGCGGGTGAGCAGCTAACTCCGTCATTGTCATCACCGATATGAGAACCACATCTGCAATTGTTAAAGAATTGCCCGTATCTACGTGAACCGACATAAACTTTGATTTTGCTCACGCCTAACCCTCGTTGTTTGACCGGGTCTTTTCCTGTGAATACTATTCAAGGGAGTGATCTCGATTGGCAGTGTCAGTCCGAGACGCTTGTCGTTACAAGGGCGCCTTCGTCGGAGCAAGCAATGGAAAATAATACCGAAAAGATCCTGGTCGTGGACGATGAACCGTTCATAACGGAACTACTATGCCGCTGGTTCACCGCGGAACAATTTCGGTGTATTGCCGCCTCAAGTGGGGACGAGGCGTTGGAATTGCTTAGAGAGGACTCATTCCACCTAGTGGTAAGCGATATCACCATGCCTGGAATGTCCGGTATACAACTCCTCGAAACGATTAGGAAACTTTGGCCGGACACGGCGGTGCTCATGGCGACCGCTATCAGCGACAGGCAAACTGCGGTGGAGGCCCTTCAACGAGGAGCGTATGGCTATGCCGTGAAGCCCTTCGACCGCAATGAGCTTCTGATAGACGTGGCCAACGCTCTGGAGCGCCGTAGGGTGACCCTCCTGATGAGGGAATACGAGCATTGTCTGGAAGAAAAAGTGCGAGAACGCACGGCGCAGGTGAGACGTCGCGAAGAACAAATTATCTTTCGTCTGGTTTCCGCCTCTGAGCATAGGGACGACGAGACGGGCGCTCACATTAAGCGGATAGGGCTCTATTCGGCCGTCATGGCGAAGGAACTCGGCTGGGATCCTCAAAATGTGGAAGATATAAGACTGGCCGCTCCCATGCACGATGTCGGCAAAATCGGGATTCCGGACCGTATTCTACAAAAGCCCGGAAGACTGACTCCGGACGAATTTGAGATCATCAAGAAGCACACGGAGATCGGCGCCAAGATCCTTGACGACCCCGAGGTTCCATTATTGAGAATGGGTAAAGAAATCGCCTTGTCCCACCACGAGAAATGGGATGGATCAGGTTACCCTTACGGTTTGGCCGGAGAACAGATCCCTGAAAGCGGTCGAATAGTAGCGGTTGTAGACGTTTATGACGCCCTTGTGTATGACCGCGTTTACAAGCCGGCGTTTCCCGAAGAAAAGGTCCTGGAGCTTCTCCAAGCCGCCAGGGGAAAACACTTCGATCCACGAATATTGGACTGTTTCTTCGCGCTCCTACCGGAAATCCGCCGCATCAGGGAAGAAATCAAGGATTGGCAAGAGACCCCTTAAGGGGTTAGCGGGAATCCAAAATATTATAATATTGGTCGGTTAAGTAGTTGGAATTCTGCTTCGAGTTTATACCTCAGGGCATTATCCTGAGGCCGGGCCCATAGGCGTTCGGAATGGTCCTTTGGCGCTAGAACTCGTCAAAGCCCAAAGAGAACCCTATAGCTTTCCTCACTCTGCGCATGAGGTGGGGACAAAGATGAGTGACGAAACCTTCCAGCCTCGATTTCTGAACAGTCTGAATGTTGTCTAAATTGACCGCGCAGTCGGCTAACATGCCGTCAGCTTGAAAGAGTGGCACTTCCGAAGGAATGTCCCGCATAGTAGTTGTGATAGGGGCGATGGTGACAGACGTCAGAAACGCAATTGCGGAATTACGCGTAAGAATGAGGACAGGGCGACGTTTGTCAGGGTCTTTGAACTTATACCAATACACGTCTCCTTGATTCACTGCGGCCCCCAAGCTTCTTCCTCGTCCCAGACCTCAAACTCATCCGGCGTGACGGGATGCTCCGCGTAGCCTCGAGCGTGCTGTTCTTCAAGCTTGGAGATGACGCGCCGTTTGAGCGCGAGTCGCAGGGCGGACCTAATGAAAGCGGACCGAGTAGTCTTCAGATCCTGAATAGCCAGATCAACTTCGGACAGCAAGGATTCGTCGATAGTCATCTGAATAGTCTTCATACAGCGCCTCCATGGGGATTACTATCCACATCTTAATCCACATTAAAGATTTCGTCAAATGTGCTCATGTGCTGATCGGAGGCTTGACGATCTCGTAATACTTGGTATTATCGATGTAAGTAATACGTTGTGTTATTGACCGGTGAACATAAATCTCGCCAGGCAGAGGACGGGTCGCTGCCGGCTGACTTCTTGACAGGGAGGTGTTACACGGTAATAATGCCTTGGACTCAGATGAGGCCGGTCCAGGGGTTATTCGCAAATGAAAAAAGAAAAACAAGACATCATAACATTCAAGGTCCCGGAATCTCTAAGGGACGCTATGAAAGGCATTCCGAACAGATCCGAATTCATACGGACAGCGGTAGTCGCAGCCCTGAAGAGCATTTGCCCCTTGTGCAGAGGCACGGGAGTAATCATGCCAAGTCAACGACAGCATTGGGAAATGTTCGAGGCCGATCACCACTTCGAGGAATGCAATACTTGTCACGGCGTCCATGTAGTCTGTAACCACTCTCCGCTGGGAGGCTCCCACATTCATGAAAATGATTGAAAGGGCTCCAGGGATGCGGATTTGCTGCGCTCACAGGAGGTCTTGTCCGATGCGAAATCGCTCAGCGACTCTATTTATATTAGCTTCTCTATTGGTTTTTGTATCCATTGGCGTCTTCGCACAAGCTCAAGGCAAGGCGGAGGGAAAAGTAACTGTTTTCACCAGTATATTACCCGTGGCCTATTTCGTTGAACGTGTGGGAGGTCCGGATGTGGCTGTGAAAGTGCTCGTCGGACCTGGTCAAGACCCTCATTCATTCGAACCCACACCCAAACTTATGGCCAACCTGGCTGAGGCCAAAGTTCTTTTCAAAGTGGGATTCCCCTTCGAAGAGACCCTGATCAAAAAGGCTGAATCAGCATTCAAGAACCTCCAGGTGGTGGATCTCCAGCAGGGGATAAAACTTCGCGCAGTCACCGAAGAAGAGGAAGGACATGACCACCACGAGGGCGCCGAAGAACCCGGGCACTCCCATGAAGCAGGGGAGTCTGACCTGCACACTTGGCTTGACCCACAGATAGCCAAGATTCAGGCTCAAACCATAGCCGACACCCTTATCCGGATCGATCCAGCCCGCCGTTCAATGTACGAAAAGAATCTGAAGGCCTTTCAAGCGGATCTGGACGCCGTCTACGAGCAGTTGTCCAAAGCCCTGGCTCCGGTCAAGGGGAAGAGTTTTTTTGTGTTCCACCCGGCATACGGATACATCGGAGACGCCTACGGATTGAAACAGGTCGCCGTCCAGATTGAGGGCAAGGAACCCACTGCCAAACAGCTAGCCGCATTGATTGACAAGGCTAAGGAAGAAGGGGTAAGAGTCATTTTCGTCCAGCCGCAGTTCTCCAAAAAAAGCGCCGAAGTGCTGGCTGAAGCAATCGGTGGCGCTGTGGTTCCGCTGGACGATCTGGCTCCGAATTACCTCGAGAATTTAAAGGATATGGCCGCCAAACTGGAATCCGCCCTGAAGACGCAACAGAAGTAACTAAGTAAGAGCGGTCGCGAAAGCGAAGAGCTTTGGGAAGAAGAGCAGGGGAGGGACTTTTTGCAAAAAGTCCCCCCCGAACCCCTCCCCCAAAACTCTAATTATTTCGACCGCACTTGCGCCATAGGTTAGTTAGTGGTCGTTTGCATAAATACGGAGTGGGTATTTTCCGGCTGATCCCGGTCCCGTAGGATGCTGTGAGCGAAGCGAACCGCATTGTTCGAAGCCTTTTCGTGATCAACGCTGTTAGCGAAGTCGTCACGTCCTACAAGAATACGTAACCGCATTTACGAAACAGTGTACATCGGGCCGAGAGATTGCTTGGCTTCGCTTACAATGACATCCGCACTGCTCTTTGTGAGGATCGAAACGCCGAAGCGATCCGATGGACGGCTCAGAGATGAAAAGTTGATTGACTACCGAAGAAATGACTTAATTGATGGACAAGAGGCTCCCAAATTGAACAGTTCCGATTCCCCGGCAATTGAAATTAACGACCTGTGGTTTTCCTACGGCGCCTATCCGGTGTTGGAAGACGTGAACATCACCATTCCCGACGGCGATTTTGTCTCAGTGGTCGGACCCAATGGCGGAGGCAAAACCACTCTGGTCAAACTGATTTTGGGGTTGTTGAAGCCTTCCCGCGGCGCTGTTCGTGTTTTCGGGACGACGTCGGAGGCGGCGAGGCCGCGGATAGGATACATGCCCCAACATTCGCAATTGGACCCGCAGTTTCCCGCCACTGTAATGGATGTGGCTTTAATGGGACGACTCGGTCACGGCAGGCTGTTCGGGCCGTATTCCAAGGAAGATAAGGAGATCGTTTCGAGGGCTCTGGATCAAGTGGGGCTGTGTAGCCTAGTCAAGAAACCTTTTGCGGCTATTTCCGGCGGACAGCGTCAGAGGCTGTTCATAGCTCGGGCTCTGGCCTGCGAACCTGACCTCTTGCTTCTTGACGAACCAACGGCCAACCTGGACGTTGTCATGGAATGGGATCTCTATGGTTTGCTTCAAACGTTGAATGAAAACCTGACGGTTATCATGGTCTCCCATGATCTCGGCTTCGTGTCCAAGATCGTTAAGAGCGTGGTTTGCGTCAAACGTAAGGTCTTGATGCACCAGACCTGTGAAATCACAGGAGAGATGATCAATGAAATTTATGGCTCGCCGATGAGGATGGTGAGGCATAACGGTGAGGCCAAGAGCACTTGTCACAATTCTTAACCGATTTACAGCACTACACTTTCCTTCAGAAACGCACTTCTCACAGGGCTGTTGGCCAGCGTGGCTTGCGGAATTATCGGGACCTATGTTGTGGTACGGCGGGTTTCGTACATTGCCGACGGCATAGCCCATACAGTGCTGGGCGGCATGGGCGCGGCTTTGTACATCCAAAAGGTTCATCACTGGCATGGTGTTTTGCCCATCCACGGAGCCCTGATCACGGCCATGATAGCCGCTATAATAATCGGGCTTGTCAGCCTCCGGGCAAAGCAAAGGGAAGACACGGTAATCAGCGCTCTTTGGGCCGTGGGCATGGCCGTGGGAATAATCTTCATTTCACGCACGCCAGGTTACAGCGAAGATCTTATGGGGTATCTCTTCGGCAACATTCTCATGGTTTCAAGCAACGATTTGTGGCTGCTTGCCGGGTTGGACGGGATAATAGTAATAACCGGCCTGCTGTTTTACAATCAATTCCTGGCAGTCTGTTTCGACCAAGAATTTGCCCGTTTGAGAGGCGTCAACGTCGAGTTCTTTTATCTTTTGTTGCTTTGCTTAGCCGCACTGACTGTGGTGGTTCTGGCGACTGTGGTGGGAATTGTGATGGTTATAGCCCTATTGACCCTACCCATCGGCATAGCTGGTCTGTTTTCCCGTAGCCTTTGGCGAATGATGATTATTTCCGGCATTCTGTGCGCCGTATTTACTACGGCCGGTCTGGCGCTCAGCTATGGTCCTGACTATCCCGCCGGGGCCACAACCATCATCCTTGCAGGGGCGGCCTACCTTGCGGCTACAACCGCAAAATGGGCCACGAGCCGAGGGAAGTCATGATGTAAGGATGGCGGGAGCTTAATGAAGGCATTTCCGGAGGGGAACTTCTTGCAAGAAGTTCCCCTCCGGAAATGCCTTCAAGAACTCCTAATATTGTTGCGTGACAGGCAGGCCCTCGCCCATTGTGACCTACAGCTTATTACCCGCGGGCTCTGAAGCGCTCATACGCAGGAACCGACTTGTCTCAAGAACAAAATCACACCCGGCATGACCATCTCGTTTGTCCCCACTGCAATGATCATCACGACCACGAACCATTGAGCCCGGATCAACCCGACCTTTGCGATCACGATTTGTCCTTGGCTCACCAACGGACCCCCCCGAGCACGCTGATAATCGAAATAATGTTCCTATGTTTTGCCTTGGGCCTGCTCGCCTTCAGGAAGTTCCCGGACCTGGGCAGAATTGTGGGAGACCTGTCAATCAGTTTCATCGCGATCATGGTTGAAGCTGTGCCGTTCATGCTGTTGGGCTCGGTGGTGGGGGGATTGATAGAAGCTTTCGTCCCCCAAGATTCACTGGGCCGCCTGCTGGCCGGGCGCAAGTATTCCGCTGTTTTTATCGCGGCAGGGCTTGGGGTGATATTTCCCGTGTGCGAATGCGCCATAGTCCCAATTGTAAGGCGCCTTCTGCGCAAGGGTGTTCCGCTGTCCACGGCCTTGGCGTTTCTTCTTGGAGGGCCGATTGTAAACCCCATCGTGGCAGGCTCCACCTGGTTGGCCTACAGGGGCGATTGGGCGGTGGTTGCGACGCGCATGATTTGCGGCTACGCTATTGCGGTTACGACGTCTCTAATCATGAATTACTTGGCCCAAGAAGAAAGCCTCGCTCCCGCGGAAATATATTCCGGAAGCGTTCCGTCCTGTGGTTGCTGCGAAGACGAGCACCCCGGCAGCGCCAAAATTGATAACGTAACCAAACTGTTTGACGGCATCCAGCACGCCTGTGACGATTTCTTCGACGTGGGTAGGTACCTTGTCATCGGCGCTTTTGTGGCCGCTTTGGCCCGGACCTTGATAAGCGTGGACGCTTGCAGGGATCTTTTTGCCGCCCCGGGGGTCGCAATTTTAATGATGATGGGGCTTGCCATAGCCCTGAATCTGTGCAGCGAAACGGACGCGTTCATAGCCGCTGGTTTCAGGGGCGTCATGCCTGAGGCCGCTCAAATGGCCTTCATGATTCTGGGACCGATGCTCGACATGAAACTGATGTTGATGTACACGACGATTTTCAGGAAGCGTTTTATCCTCACCTTGTCACTCCTAACCTTTTCGTTGGTTCTGGCGACCATGCTGCTTATGCAATACGGTTTCGGAGGATTGCCCGGT
>CAVVHK010000052.1:0-31124 GCA_963747865.1 uncultured delta proteobacterium
AACTACGTATCGCCATTGACCTTCCTGGACCCAAGCCTGTTTCCTGACCTTCCACCGATTCAAAACACGCTTATCTGCCGATGGTGAACCGAAAGAGTTGAACGAGATCTCCGAACACATGTGCGTTCTCGCGTAACCAGAAGGTCATACACGGACGAAACACATTTCCGAATCCCCTTATACATAGGAGAAACATCGCTCAGAATTGTTTCGCGCCTACAAGATGAGAGTCCAAAGGCAGAGAACGAATCCTCAACAGTCATATCCTTTAGGCAATTTGGTGGTTAACGTGGCCTTGGCCTTTCCGTTGGCTGAACACTACTAAGCCTGTTCAGGAGCTGGTCCCGAAAACATTTCCTTGACCCCAGGGGGCGTTCGGTAAGATACTCTCAAACCGAGGCAAATGGGCTTTTTTAGCAAAGTGACGACGGTTTTGTATTTGTCGGTTTGTGGGAGGGGATACAGAGCTTTTTCGGAGTCCAGGGCAGTATCCCTTGACCCATCACTGGCACCAAGACGCCCGAACTGGCAAGACTGCCGCAAAATTTAGGAAACAAATTATGAAAAACAACATGAAGAAGAAAGCAGTCCGAAGAACAATTGTGGCAGGTTATTCTCTGATCACAATACTTTTGGTTTCGCTCGCGGTCGCGAACACCCGAGCGATGGCCGCGGACATCGCGGGCACCGTCCAGGGGGCCGGCAGCTCCATCGCCGGGGCGACAGTGACCCTTTACGCGGCAGGCGAGGGTGCTCCCACGCAGTTGGCCCAAGGCCAAAACCGACGGCGATGGTGCGTTCAAACTCGATAGCCGGCCAAGCGCCAGGGCAGCGTGCTTTACCTGGTCGCCAAAGGCGGCACGCCGAAGGCCGCCGAGGACTAAAGGCCCCAACGATGCCATCGCTCTGATGGCGGTGCTGGGAACCTCGCTGCCCAAGACGGTCACGGTGAACGAACTCACCACCGTGGCCTCGACGTTCACCGCCGCGCGATTCATCAACGGGGAAGCGATCTCCGGGCAATCCGCTCGGACTGCGGATCGCGGCCGGGAACGTGCCGAATCTTGGTGGATCCCGCGACCGGCAAGTGGGGCAAGGTGCTGCTTGACCCGCTCAACAGCTCCATGACCACGACGATGGCAACCTTGGACACGCTCGGCTCGCTCATCAGCGCTTACGCCACCGTTGCGAATGACGACTTGGCGCGCCCGTTTCCTCAAGGCCGCCACTCCGACCGGCGGCGCGACGCCGAAGAACACGCTCGAAGCGATGGCCGGCATCGCCCGCGAACCGTGGGCCGCCCCCAAGGAACTTTACGGATTGTTTGACGAAGCCTATCCGCTGCCGGCGCCCGATGCGCGGCGCAGTGCGCCCTTCGCGCCGTATCTGGTTTACGTTCCGGACGACTTCGCCCTCTCGCTGTGTTTCTCGGGCGGCGGGGATTATGCCACTGGGCGTTTCATGTTCGATGCGGACGGCAACCTCTGGAGCGGCCAGAACTGGCTGCCCGGCTCGCAGTCCGGCGTCAACAAGAGCACCGGTGGCGGCGTGATCAAGTTCACGCCCCAACGGAACGCCGCTCTCGCCGCCGATCACCGGCTTTACCGGCATGGGCATTGACGGCGTCGGCTGGGGCACGGCCGTCACGAAAGACCGCGTCTGGATCAGCAGCTTCAACGGGAAAATCCTCGTGATGGATTTCGACGGCAAGCCGGTCGCCAAGCGAAAGCGATTTCCCCTTCAAGGAAAAATTCCTCGGCCTGATGGGCATCGGGGTGTCCGCAAGCGGCGATGTCTGGATTGCCGATGGCTCGGACAATCAGTTGCTCTATTTCCCCGGCGGAAGCATCAAGGACGGACGCATCGTCAAGGTTGCGGGGTTGAAGTCGCCCTTCGACATCGTCATTGACGACGAGAATCGCGTCTGGGTCGCCAACTCCTCGTCGGACACCGTCGTCCGTTTCCCGGCCAACGATCCGTCCAAGGTGGAATCCTTCCGCGCCGGCATCGGCGTCCGCGCCCTCGCGCTGGACTCCAAGGGCAACGTCTGGGTGGCGAGCAACATGGATCTGCAAACACCGCAACCGAAGCTTCCCGATGGCATATCCATCATGGAGCAGTTCAAGCTCATTACTGCGGCCATGTTCAAGTATGTCATGGGGCCGCCGCCGCGGCCCACCGGTGCGGTCAATATGATCCGCCCGGATGGCACCCAGCCCGCGCCGATGGGCTACACCGGCAAGGCGATTAACATTCCGTGGGGCTTGAACGTGGACGGCAATGACGACGTGTGGGTCGGCAACATGTGGGGCCGTTCCGTGACGCTGCTGGCCGGGGACGACACCGCCGGGCATCCCGCCGGCACGAAGACCGGCGATGTCATCCACGTCTTCCAGAGCGGCAGCATCCAGATGATCACCGACGCGTCGATCGACCCGGCCGGCAACGTCTGGGCCGCGAACAACTGGAACAGCCTCGATGCGGCCGCCTCGCCCGAATCCGTCCCGTCCCACCTCGACCTGGGGCGGAGGTTCGGGCTTCACCGTCATCTACGGAGTGGCGGCACCGGTGCAGCCGCCGCGCATGGGCAAGGTGCGCCAGCCGTAAAATTCAGCACATTCGGCCGCACTCGTCCCAACCGGGTGCGGCTAGACACAGATCATTCGAGAAGAGAAGAGGCGGCGGTGATGCTGGCCGCGCCTTCAAGAGTCAGTGTAATTAGAGTCCCAGCACTCCGGGCACACCATAAGGTTTTTCTCCGAGAATTGCGCGGGCATCGTGAATCTCGTGTACAGTTACGTCGCGATGGGCTAATGGGTCTCTTCTTGAGGGATAGAGAAGATCGAGGAGAGAGAGGCTATCCGAAGATCCCGACGGCATGATTCTACTGGATGCCGTCAAAATCAAATACGGCCATCCAGATGTCTAAGGATGGGATTGTGTGTCTGCAACTACCTGATTTGCTTGATGTGCCTGGGGTCGCGTGGCAATTGCGGAAACACCTTTGCGGGGCATCAGTACAGGGGAAAGGGACAAATTGCACGTGCCGAACGGAGAAAAAGCGACCCCAAATGTAGGTTTGCGGGCCTCTCTGGTTTGATACATTCCGATGCAACCCAAACTGCGCTGGATTGCAAGGAGAAATAGAGACCTTCGGTCTCTATAGGATTTCACCCAACGTAATCACATGACGGATTAAATGTTGTCTTCCGGTTCGCTATTGCCGGACTGAACCAATCCCTCTCTATTGAACTGCTCCTGCAAAGCAGCTTCGGCGGCCTCCATATGTTCCGCCGCAGTCCTCAAAAGCGATTCCGTCCGCTGGCCAGCCTCGTCTATTCTTCTGAGCAGGCCGTTCATTCGCATCGCTCGGGCTTTGAACATGTTGGCGGTCTGCTCCAAAAATGCGCCGACGATTCCCGACTCAGGCGGCAAGACGGTTACCGTATTCGTCGGTTCATAAGCCACGATCTCACTCACATTACGGGGTTCCTTTGTTCTAGCCATTTTACCCTCCTACCATTCTTCACAATTTTTGGCCCATGCGCATTGAGCGCACTGCCAATCTTGCCGTGGAAAGAATACGTCCTGCTCGATGCCGTTCCAAACACTGTAAAGCAGTTTGATGAAACGATAGCGTTCATCCGCAGTGCGGCTGGTTTCATATTTGACCAGCCCCGCCTCCTTGGTCTTCAGGAGCACGTCCAACCGAAACTTCATCTCGTCGGGATTGAAGCCCATGGATTCCGTTGCCAGCGCATAGGCGGTCAATTGTAGATTCGTGTCAACATTGCTCTGGGAGAGTTTCTTTGAGGCGGTTTTCAGATCAACAAGGGTTACTTCCCCGCCCGGCGATTCTTCAATCAAATCGATGTAACCTTGAAACGTCGGCAGCCCGCCGAGGGGAATCTCAAAGAATTCCTCAACGCCGATGACCTGAGCGCTCGGATCTGCCGACCCATGAAACACGGTGAGCATGTTTTTGGCTTTCTCCATAAGGGAGTTCTCATTGTCGCCGTTGAAGTATTTGATATTATCAGCCCGCCGCCACTGGTCTCTGTAGACATCCAGCATCTGATTCGCTTTGAGCTGGTCACCTTCAAGGCGACTTTGATGGAAGGCCGCCACAGCCTCATGAATCGCGGAGCCAAAAGCCAATGCGACGGAGGTGAAAGCAGGCGGGATTTCGTCTATGTATTTGAATCTGTATTGAAGCGGGCAGCTAAGATAGGTGTTGACCTGTGAATAGGACAAGTGATCGTGATCTTGCGCTGTTCTCATCTGTTTCTCCCTTCGTGTTTCGGAGCGGGTACGCACCAATAGCGTCCCGCCCCTTTGAATTGATTTGAATGTGATCGTGTGTGAGGTTATGCAGCGACTTCGGTTTGCAAATAGGAAATCAATTGTGATGCGGCTTCACGGGTGAGATCTTCAAAGCGGGATGCGTTGAATGGCCCGATCAAGGATTGTATATCTTGATCATGGTAATTGGCTTTTCGAGTCAACGCAAACAAGGCTCTGCATTGCGCCTGAGTAGCCTTTCCATTGCCGCAACTTTGCGGTCTTGATATCTCCGCCGCCTCATTTGGCGATTTTGTGGGTGGTTTGCCGTTCCCATTGTCTTCAGGGAACACCGGCTCAACCGCTTTGTTTGTAGTTTGTTCTCTCTCAGGCTCTGCGGCGGCGACGTGTGACACTTCTTCCGCCGATGTGAACTCCATGCCATAACCGGCGAATCTCAAAGCTCGGGCTATGCTCCTCGTCTCTGCTAATTCAATAAGACTTTCGGCCAGACGGGCGTCTCTTTGGTTGTTGGCGGTGCCGTAGCCTACATATTCGCCCTTCGCTGTGACAGCCCTGCACTTGAACACCGCATACTGACCATCCCAACTCACCAGGTCGGTTTGGAGGTTGAGCTTTTCATTTTCCTCGTGTGCGAGCCTCAGTCTGCCGCCAACTACCGGAAATACTCGGGTTTGCCATTCATTGCCGACCTTCATTCGACGGGTAACAAGCTCCTCGTCTCGAAATCCATTCGTGCTCATGTGATTCTCCTTTTTCATTCAATCTTTGGGATCAACGCTCTTTACAGCGCCCATTCAGCCAACGTCTTCAAAATCCGCCAAACGGCGGGGCCGTTCATGACCCTGCCTTGCCTCTGCTTTTCATGTTTTTGATGACTTCCAAAATTGCCTCGGTAGCGGCTACCAGCACAATCACCAATACATCGGACCAGGGTTTCTTCATTGGATAGACTCCTTTCTCCGGTTTCTAAGGATTGGATTTCAGTCCAGTTTGGGAATAGTCTCCGTTCCACACGGACGCACGTTCATTCATTACTGATCTAGACAAGCCACTAACCATTAAATATAAATAGAATCGCTTGTGCGGATGTTGCGGTGAGGGCGTGCGGCCGAATGTGAAGTGAGACGGATACACGGACATTTATTCATCATCCCTTCCTTAAACCCCCTCTTAACCCCTCAAGAGAAGAAGGGGTAAGAAGAAACAAAGCAAAGAAGAAAGGGGAAATACGTCTTTGGGAATTGAATGTTGACTCTGGACCGTCGTCACATGGGTATAGCGGGAAGGATCAATCACTAAAGAGCTGAGGAAGGCGGGATGAGTGAACAGGCCAAAATTGCACCGTAAGGCTTCGTTACTCAGAAATGGTATGGAGTGAACAGCCTTGTCATTGATGGGCCGTCGTGAAGCAAAACTCTCGATTTCCCGAATTGCATCAAGAGAATCGACAACTTTATAGCGACCTCGGAACGTCCCATAATCGGACATGTGCCGCTTGGCTTCTGCTGAAAGTCATGAAATCCAAGGGCGTTGACACTTACACCCAAGTTGCCGTTTTTTCGGCTTAGGACCGGAAGAATCCGTCGCTTTTTGAATGCTATGAACTTATCTTTATGATGATATGTCTCTTGGATACCGGCAAAAGGCATGAAATGGAATGAGATGGGAAACGTCGGAGGCTATGTGTCAAAGGTACCGTTTTTCGCCCTCGCATGTTCAAAATCCGGCGCTTTCCCGACGCGGCGAACGGACCAAAGCAAGCCATTTTATCCTTGCATACTGAACAAACCACCCCCCGGCCCCTATACTAATTGCCAGAATTTATTAGGAGTCCCACAAAAGTGATCCAGCCCCAGGCGAAATTCCAAAATGGATTAAAATCTAAGGATATGATGCACGGGTACTGGATGTTCCTCTATGGGCCAAACTCTTGTCCATGCTTCACCTCCATTGATGAGCCGTGGAACCAAGGGACAGATTCACAATATCTTGATAGCAGCCTTTTGTGAAAGTATACCCTTTAAGGGTCTACCTTGGATTATCGTCAACGGCATCTAAATATAACGGCCTTTCTAATGGAAACCGCCGATCCCTTTGGGTGCAGGCCAAGGGCTTTGACGATGTTAGCCGCCGCAAGACCTTGCCTATAGCCTCATCACAGAGCCATTCCTGAATGCCTTCTTTAACTTTGAGTTCATCAGGTAATAATTTCTGAAAAATGGATCTACCCATGAGCCGCTGAGATAACCTTTCAAATACTCTCTCATATCCCATCGGTTCAGAAGGCAATTTGGCCCATTCCACTGGTGTCCTCATCTCCACAAAACAATCGGTTACCCCTTGGAGGCGAAATCGTTGGCCGTGGATCAATGCTATGGCCGTGTTTACCAGAAGTCCTCCAAATGTATAATATCTTATATAATTGCCGTCTTCTACATACGGTATATCGTGAACTGAAAATAAGGCCTGCGCCACCTTTCTCGCCGTATCAATGTCAGCTTGGAGATCTTTATGCAAAAGATCGTAGGGAAATTCACGGGCATGTATGAGATACCACATCTCGTCCGTCAAAAATGCATCGAATTGCGGTTTAATGCCTATATAGTCAAACGGTAAGGCAAACGCTCCAGCAGGCGCAGGAATAATGTGTAGGGTATCCCCGACCATTTTCTGAATGGTCCAAACCTTTCCTGCGAACAGAATGTGATGACCTCTGCGAACCCCTAGTAAAATTCCTTCATGCACCTCACCGATGTCCATACCTTTGTGCACGAGTTTAACAATCTGAAGTTCTGCAGGAAAATTACCGTATATCTTCTTGTCTGCTACGAGTTTGTGCAAAAGATCCGCAGCGCCGTATTGATTTTTATAACCATGCTGTATCAAGTAGCCGCTCTTGACGAGGGAATCCAGTATAGATTTCAGGGTCTCCTCCTGAATATAACCGAGATGCTCAAATGATTTGGCAAGATCAATGAGACTGGTATATTTCCCCTGCTTAGAAGCAACTATTGATAGGCATTGTTGAGCGATGGCCCCGAACAACTCGTAACCGCGCTGGGACGGTAATTGGCCTTTTTGGGCGGCCTTAATTAGTGTGATGTAACGGAGAGCCTGAATTAGCGGAGGCTCGGGCGGAGGCTTATTCACACTCTTTTTTCCTTCGCCAAGAAAAGTATCTGCGCCGACGAAACACACGACATTGGATTTCTCTTCCCGCCTATTTCCACGACCAATCCGCTGAAGAAAAGACGCTATTCCGCTGGGTACGCCGAGAAGCATCACTGCGTCAATATCTCCTATATCAATGCCCAGTTCCAATGTGCTCGTGGCAAGACAAACGGCGGTCCTCTTTTGAGCAAATTCCTCCTCGGTCTGTTGCCTGACGAGCGCATCGAGATTCGAATAATGTGCAAACACGGAATTCGCAAGATGGGGTTCATTACGCAGCTCTTGAGCGAAATATTCAGCATACTTGCGGCTATTCACAAATCCGAGTATTTTGCCTTCTCTGGCTTTGGTATATTTCGATACCAACGAACTCACATCATCATCCCGTACCACTGCGTCAATAGTTCTACGAGGTGGAAAATTCAGGAAGTCAGTGTTTGACTGTCTGCCGAAGATCAATCTAGCTGTGTCCAGTAGATTGGCAATTGTTGCCGATACGGCAATTAGCTGTAATGGTGGTCGGGCGACAACGTCCTCCAGCCTCCGTATCAATACCGAAAGCTGGGTTCCTTTTTGCGTGTTGTAAAGGAGGTGGGACTCGTCAATCACTACGGCGAGAACCGTTTTCAGAGTGCTGTCCTGCCTCACAAGCAAAACATCGAGAGACTCAGGCGTAGTAATGACAACGTGCGGCTTAGTTTTCTTCCTGAGATCGTCACAATCTCCATGCCGAATTCCTATTCGAAGGCCCAAATAATCGAGAGGAGGTTCGAGACGCCTGTGAAGATCATTCGCCAAAGCCTTTGTCGGACTCACGTACACGATTGCCAAGGAATTCAGCTGAAAAAGCTCTCGCCAATAACGACTAATGAGCGGGGCCATAACCGCTTCCGTCTTTCCCGATCCCGTACCAGAGGATAGAACCAAATTGCGACCTGCAAGTATGGGTTCGATAGTGGCCTCTTGTACATCCCTTAGGCGGGAAAAGCGCCCGTAAAAAGCTTCAGCGACTCGTTTTTCGAGAAATCGGGCATTGCTCATTCGCTGCCCTCCAGTTTCATGTCAAGATGTTCAAGGACCGACCTGACGACTTCTCTCGGCCTATGTTCGTTCATTGATTTGGCAGCCGCCTGTGCGATGGATTTTACTTCTTGTTGGACATTATCAGCATCATCACCCCAGCCATGGGCTTCACAATGGGCTTCCACTATTTTGTCCGCCAAGATCATAAGGTCCTCTTCTGGAAGAGCGTTCATACGAAATCGTGAAATCTCGTTAAACTGGTGGAGATCGTAATCGCTTTGTCGCTTTTTAATGAATTCGTGACGGCATTTCTTTTCAAAATCGATGTCTACGGCAAAAAAGCTCTTGCCCCCGAAGAATTCGGGTTCCAGGAACCGAAAGAGGTTGGCCAAAGCAAGTTTCAAAAACTTTAGGTTGCCCAAATTACGTGAGATGTCGTCCATATCATCGAACAGCAACACCAGTCCTTTATAGCCTACGGCCTTGGCCAATTTATTTATATCACGAAGGACCGCCCAGCTCTGAATATACTCCGGTTCCTTGAAGTGAAAGATTCTGTCTTTGTTGCTGAACAGTGCGCTCGGCGGGCGGGGATCAATGAAGTGGGATCGCAAATCTTCAATGAGATTACGCACGAGACCCTTACGATCCTTATAGTACCTCCAAGGATGACCGAGCCAATCTTCCACAAGGCGGCGCTGAAGGTCTCCACCGAAAAACCAAGCCCTCAATGCTATGTAGAGCGCTGGGGATTCGATCAGGCCGTGAATATCTCCGTCCCATTTCGAATCATTAGTCAGTTTCACCCAGAAATCGCTCAGGCCCTTGAATCTACTCTGTTGAATAGCGTCGCACAGAGTGTTCATAAATGGTTCGACGCCTTTGCCTGCCCTGGTCTGAGGGGCTTCGAGATTTCGGAAAATTGCTCCTACGATCTGATCAAAACGGTTGAAGCGCACTTCTCCAGTTGAGTCCAATCTTGTAAGACTCACTAAAAACTGCTGGTCAAGGGCTTTCTCACGAACATGTTCAAGCAAATGACTTTTGCCGTAGCCTGCCTCAGCCTCGATCAAGTGTGGACCCTGACCGCAGATTAGCGCCTCCAGTTTTTTGATCTCTTCATCGTCGCCCACGGTAAAACGAGAAGACATCCCGTAAGGAGGGGAGCCTTGACGCAGGTGTTCCAGAACCTTCAGAAGAGTTAAAGAATCCACGCCCGTCTCCGTTCTTATTCACGAAGCATGAGCATCGTGTCTTCACGAATCACTTCGGGAGACCTCAAATTTCCGAGCAGATGGTCATCCAAATGGGCCATCAATGCGGCCACCATGACTCTCCAGAAGCGGACGCCTTCATTTTCACTTTGTCTTTCTTCCATCGATTTGACAAAATCTCTTATCTCGGTCTCACTTGGATATTGCAGCTTCGGCTCGGGATATGCCTGAATGTATATGTTGAAGAGCTTCATGGCTGCGGTTTCGTAATCATCGTGGTCCATATGAACGGCGTCCAAATTCCAAATATTTTGCGGGGCGATGGGAGGCCGGTGTTTCGGCATCCCGATCCTACTTGCCAGCGCAGGATACTTAATAATACCGTACTGAGGTTCATCGAAGAAATCAGGCGTTGTCGCGTAGATCATAAACAAACCCGACGTTTTTCCAATATTATTAATAATTGAAAGCAGATTGTTGTGAGCTTCTTTCAAGTCGGCTTTCTTCATGACAGAATATGACTGCTCAGCTTCATCAAAAAGAATCAATAAACCTCGATAGCCTGCAAGTTGAACAAATGCCCCTAAGCTCTGGAGAAGGACCTTAGCGGATTCTCGGCTCACCATCTTGTTGATACCGAACTTAGAGCGAAAGGTCCTGAGATTTCCTTCTCCTGCAAACCATTGTAGAAGCTCACCTCTCATTTCATCCCTAAGGCTTTCGTGGCTACGCTCGGCAAAGAAAGTTTTCCAGGACCTGGTCCACCATCTTTTTGAAGTCTATATCAATGGCCCCGTCAGCCATCAACTTGGCCCGAGCCGTTCCGTATTGCTGGTCGTTGATTTTGCCTATAGATGACGGATTACCTATGGCAAGATTAGATAGCGCCTCTTCCAACACTCGACCGAAAGGGGCAACGTCCTTGACAGTTTCAGCAAGGAAATGAGACGGGGTTTGAATATTGCGAATTATGGAATAGAAAACCATTTCGAACTTGTTGAAAGGGGCCTCATCAACGCTTAGCTCGACATTGGATACCAAGCATTGGCTGTCGAAAGCAGCCTCTCGGAGAAGCCGAAAGAAATGGGTCTTCCCTGAACCCCACGAACCACTAAGGAAACGGATTTTCCCTTGTTCTCCAATTTGATCGAGATGGTGGGTTTTGACTCCTTGAATAAGATCTTCGTTGCCTACAGAATACAGACTCACGCCGTGCTCGGGAGGGGTCCCGTGTCGAAGCGAATTTACCATGCGTCTTGCCGTTGCCGTGTCCGTCATATTCCTACCTCCTCACAAATCTCAAAGACCCCACGTATCCAAAATTGGGCAAATTGTGTAGTAACACGCCTTTCTTATCATCCCGTGTCGTCCTCAACTCAAGGCGTCTCCCGTCTATTTCCGTAGGCCCCTCCCGTGCTACTCTGGACAGGTCCACGATGAATTCATCGAGCTTGTAACCCTTTTGCGCTTTCACAATGCTGCTGGCAAGCCCACGTATTTCAACGGGTGATCCGTCTGGGAGCTGTTGCGCCTCAACCAAATCCAGATAATGGCTTCGGATTGTTTTTAATAGCTTCTCGCCATCATAGGGACGGCCGAAAAGTCGTTCCTCTTCCTTTCTCATCCGTTGTGCCACGGTCTCAAAGTCTGCGGGGAATTCGCTCACCTTGCGTCCATTTATAGTTAGGGTTGCCACAGCCGTCTTTCCCTGCTTCTTGACTTTGACAAGCATGAAACCGGCGGCGAATTTGTAATTGGGATGCCGACTTCTAGGATCGAGGACCAGACTTCCTCTCCGAAATTCCTCTTCCAGTAGTCTCGGATAATCCAACCACGCCTTGCGCACAGATTCCTCAAGTTGCTCCTGAATTTCTCGGAAGATCGACGCACTTTTGACGCACGGTTCCCAGCGCTCAGTGGATAGCTCTTTATCGAGCAGAAATAGAGCCTCGAAAAGCCTGTTAAGCGATAAGGCCTCAAGGATATCCGCTAGAGCCTTTTCGACCCTCATTGCGGACTCAAGGGCTGTTCTCAACTCAGCGGCTTTCTGAGATGCTTTTTCACGTTCGCTTTCCAGCCTTTCCAGGAGGTGACCCGGTATTTCGAAGTTTGAGGAAGCCACGATCCCACTCGATCTAAAATGGATTTGAATCTTACTCCTACAATAATCTTGAAAAGGATGCAATGTCAATATATACCCTTAAAGGGTCTACTATGAACCAGTTGGGGTTGCAGGATAATGGGCGGTGATTGAATTGACCGCAAATTACTGAAAAATCGATTCGCTCTATGAAATTAGCACAGGTGAACCTTGCCGCAATCTTGCGGCATTCGTTGCCGACTGTTTTCAGATCGAAGAAATATTCCACAGAATGTCCTAATCTGACACATGTCCGTGCGATACTGCCTAGGCGGGCATTAGTCCGTGCAAGAGCCGGGGCAAGACAAGAATCCTTTGATCTGAGATAAACAAGTAAAAACCCAGGTTAAGATTACGTGTCGTTTTGAACGCAATAGAATATTTCTTGCAGACGGCGGACGTTTTTGAGAAGATATGAGAACCCCAATCTCAAAGGCTTAGACTATACTGAAACTGTTTAGTATCGGGGACATAAGAGAAATGGAGCAGTTGTGGAAAGGACAGGCTGAGCCAGTGTCATCGTGGGTTACTCAAGCACCTGGTGTTGTTACGGAATGTCCCGTGATCTGTGGGCGGCGGGACACCTGAGGTGCAGATGCACCTTTTGACTTCAATTTGATAGGATATTGTCGGGCCTCTAGGAGTTATCTCCGACTTCTCTTCGAGGCTGTTTTATTTTAAGTACAGACCTGCAGAGTACATGGGGTTGGTGCGGCAAAATCCTGCAAGCCCCCGGATCGCGATTCGGTACTCCAAAATCCGCGGTCAATTTTTGCAACAACCTGAACTAACTGTGTATTGCGGCGATTTTCCTCACTATTTCGGTGATGTGGTATTACAACATCTGTTGTGATATTAGTGCATTGCCTGATTAGGCCGCGGATTTTGGTACTCGATCAACCTTGACTTCTGATAGAAATACGCCATAATGGCTTCTTCCCGAGGGGATGGAGTCCCCCGAAAACGCTCATTATGGGCTGATGACTCCTACCGTGTAGAACTTGCGGTGGGAGCCCAGCTTAAACAGAACCCACCGTATGGTGGTTTTTTTGTTTTCTGGGCCGCTGCTCACTGCCTAAACGTTCGGCCAGGAGGATTCGTCGTGGTTTCATCGCGACATGCTGATATGGAGACCGTATCCTACTCATCAGACCCTGCTTCCAGGGCTTCCATGGATTTTCAGCTTCTTCTCGGTGAGGCAATCAAAAAAGTAGAGGAGCTGGGTGTAGAGTTTCTCGCAAATAAGGACAAGCTTCTTTCCCTTCGTACCCGGTTGGAGGAAGGGCGTTTCCACCTCGCCGTCCTGGGGCAATTCAAACGCGGTAACAGGTACCTTGCTGAACGCCTTTCTCGGGCAGGCCTTCTTGCCGACCTCGGTTGTTCCCCTGACGGCAATTCCCACGTTTCTGGAGTATGGGCCCGATGTGCGCATCCGCGTCCGCTATCAGGATGAAAAACCCGTGAAGGAATTCACGGGCTCTTCCATAGAAGAGTCTGTCGAAATACTTCAGGGCTTCGTCACAGAAGAAGGCAATCCAAAGAACCAACTTGGCGTCATGCAAGTTGACATTCTACACCCCGCCCCCATTCTTCAGCACGGGGTCGTCCTCATCGACACTCCCGGCATTGGGTCTACGTTTACACACAACACCGAAGCGACGCTCAATTTCCTTCCTCAATGTGATGCTGCGTTGTTCGTGGTCTCGGCTGACCCGACATTGACGGAAGTCGAGGCTGAGTTCCTCAAGCAGGTGAAGTCCCGCGTCACGTGGCTGTTCTTCATATTCAACAAGGTGGATTACCTGACCGACTCTGAGAAAGATGCGGCGCTGCGTTTCTTCAGGAAGGTCATCGCCGAGAAGATGGGGGACGCCAATGACTACCCCATCTTCTCCGTTTCCGCTCGCCGAGGATTGGACGCAAAGCTCTCTAGCGATTCTCAGCTCTGGACTCAAAGCGGCCTTCCTGAGGTCGAGAAGCACCTCGTCTGCTTTCTCGCTTCCGAAAAAGTAAATGCACTGCGTGAAGCTCTGGGCAGCAAGGTGAGAGATGTTCTCGAAGATGTGCTGATGCGGCTAAGGTTGGCGATCCGATCCTTGCAGATGCCTCTTGAGGATTTGGAAAACCGACTGCAAGTTTTCGGCCAAGAATTAAAGAATGGAGAGCGGCAACGGATTGCAGTTCAGGACCTTCTAACCGGAGATCGCAAGCGCACCCTAGAGCGACTAGAGCAGGAAGCAGAGAGCTTGCGCCAAAGGTCAATAGAGCATCTGGGACGCGTCGTAGATGCTTCGTTTTCGGCCATGAAGGATGGCGATGTCTCCGAGGAAACTGTCCTTGACGCCCTTGCTGAGGAAGTCACATCGTTCTTTCAGACATCTGCAGAAGAGTCTTCTCGGAATTTCGGCGTCCACGTGACAGAGACATTACGGCCGCATCAACAACGAGCGGATGAACTAATCCAAGTCATTCGCAAGGCCGCAGCACAGCTTTTTGACATCCCATATCATGCACCGGAAAGTTCCGAAGCGTTTGAAATGAAGCGTCGCCCTTACTGGGTGCTGCGGAAACGCGTGCCTACCCTCCCCATAGCGGTACCGGAGGAGGTGCTTGACAAGCTTCTTCCAGCCGGACTCCGCGTAAGTAGACTGAAGAAGCGCTTGGCTCGACAGATTGACACGTTGGTCCGTCATAATGTTGAGAATCTTCGATGGGCAACCCTTCAGAATCTTAATGATGCATTCCGGCGCTTCGGTTTAACTCTCGACCAACGTTTCCAGGAAACCATTGCCGCCACGCATGGAGCCATTCAGGCGGCCTACGTCAAACGTAAGGAACACGGGGAAGCAATTGCTGACGATGTGACCCGATTCGATGCGGCAGCTACGGAGTTGGCTAGGCTATGTGCTGAAATTCAGAAGTGACCACAAATGCTTCGATTTCTTATGGGAGGCCCTGGTGAACAACCAATCTTTGTCGTTCGAAAAGAAAACGGTTACTGCAAGGTTTATTGCTCCTTCCAGCGAACTTGTCGAGAAGCACATCGAAGTCCGTACCAATCCCATCTCCGGGCGGACGAGTAGAATCGCGTTCGGTCGGGGGCGCGGAAAAAGAGCCTGGAACGGAAGCCTTACTTCTGCCTCCACCGCATGCCGATGATACCGCCGGTTGTCCATTTTGCAAGCCGCAACTTATGTTGAGGACACCGCGGCTTTCTCCCAATATGTTTCCCAACGAGCGGTTGTGTTACAACGCCTCAATTTTGTTTCCGAATCTCTTCCCCTATGGCAGCTATTCCGCAGTAAGCCTATTTGACAGTCGTCATTATGCAGAAATCGGCACAGCGTCCGTATCTTCTTATGCCGACTGTTTCATCAACTGTCGGAATTATCTTCGCCACATCGTTAGGCTTGATTCGGAGGCGATCTATATGGCCATTACTCAGAATCATCTACCTTCCGCTGGCGGCTCTCTCCTTCATCCCCACCTTCAAATCAATGCGGACCGAATTGCGCCAAATCATCATCGCTTCTTACGGCAAAGGTCTGAGGCATATTTTCATCAGGTCGGTTCTCACCTGTTATCGGATTATCTTCAGCATGAAAGGCAGGAAGCCAGCCGTTATATCGGCAAGACCGGTTCATGGGAATGGATAAGCGCCTTTGCTCCCGAGGGTTTTTTTGAAATATGGGGAATCTTGCCTAAAATAACCACCATACATCAAATGATGGACTCGGATTGGAATGATCTCGCTCATGGAGTTATCAACGCTCAGAAACTATATCGAAGCCTTTGTAGAAACGGGTACAATCTCGGCATGTTGTTCGTTGAAGATGGAAATCCCTATCTCGAAATTAGGGTGGTGATTTTGGTCCGATCAAATTACGCTCCCTGGGTACGGAATGACCACACAGGCTTCGAAGTTATGATTGGAGACATGGCCACATTCACATCACCGGAAGATACCGCCAAAAGTGCGCGCATATTCTGGAGATGAAGACCCGGTAATCCGTCAATAAGGGAGGCTGCTATGACTGGCAAAATAAAATCGGTTCGTGCGTTGGAAATCCTAGACTCTCGTGGAAACCCCACAGTGCGCGTTTTCGTAGAGCTGGACAACGGGGTGACAGCTTCGTCTTCGGTACCATCGGGAGCATCTACCGGAGAGAACGAGGCCCTTGAGCTGCGCGACCAGGACAAAAGTCGCTACGGTGGCAAAGGCGTCCTGAAAGCGGTAGACAACGTGAACCATATAATTAGTCCGGTTGTCACCGGGATGGTTCCTTCCCGGCAAGCCGAAATCGACCAGCTCATGATCGAACTAGATGGAACGCCCACCAAGGCGAAACTGGGAGCCAATGCCATTCTCGGCGTTTCAATGGCAGTGGCTCGGGCCGCTGCTTTGGAAGCCGGTCTTCCGCTGTATCAGTACCTTGGAGGTCCCGGAGCCACACGCATCCCCGTTCCCATGATGAACATCCTTAATGGTGGAAAACATGCCGACAACAGCGTCGATTTCCAGGAGTTCATGGTAATGCCGGTCGGGGCTCCAACCTTTGCTGAAGCTCTGCGTTACGGTGCCGAGACATTCCACAGTCTCAAAAAAATCCTACAGAAAAAGGGTTATGCAACCAGCGTCGGCGATGAGGGTGGCTTTGCTCCGAACCTGAAAAGCAATGAAGAGGCGTGTGAAGTCATAATTGAGGCTATTGAAGCAGCGGGATACAAGCCCGGAGATGACGTGGCTATAGCGCTTGATCCTGCGGCGAGTTCCTTCTTTGAAGACGAGGCGTACAATCTGACCAAATCGGGACAAGGCAAGAAAATAAGCTCAGAGATGACCGATCTGTATAAAAGCTGGGTTGAGAAATACCCGATTGTCTCTATCGAGGACGGTCTGGCGGAAAACGATTGGGTAGGATTCCAAGAACATACGGCTGTCCTCGGAGACACCACCCAGATTGTGGGCGACGACATCTATGTGACCAACACCCGGTTCATTGCCCGAGGTATCGGTGAGAAGACGACCAACGCCGTGCTCATAAAGCTCAACCAGATTGGGACCGTCATTGAGACGATGGAGGCTATACATCTTTGCCACAAAGCAGGATGGGGGTACGTGATTTCTCACCGCTCGGGAGAGACGGAGGACACATTCCTGGCCGACTTTGCAGTGGCCATGGGCGGAGGACAAATCAAAACCGGTTCAACCAGCCGTAGTGAACGGATTGGAAAGTATAATCGCCTGTTGGAAATTGAACAGGAACTGGACAAAGCAGCCGTCTTCGGTAATCCACTCAAGCTTTGAAAACAACTTCCTGGTGGATGAGCTGGAACATTTAGAGGAAGAGACTTTCTCATGAGCGAGAACCACATTCGCGGGATTTCCTCGACCTTGGCTTTGCTGGACAAGGCGCTATGGGAGTTTGACCAGTGGGCGAAGGGGCGCGAGATTCGGTCAGTCTTGTATCAAGTGCTCAATCCCCTTTCAGAGGCTCAACGTCAGTTAGTCGCAGCGGAGGTGTCCGAGATGAAAGGAATACTCGAAGAAATCCGGGACACTCTGCATCTCGAAGTGACAACGCGTTCCTCGGACAGGATGATTACGAGTTCCTGTTCTGTTCTCTGGACATCTCTCGTGGAACTGGAAAGCCGCCATCTTCGGAGATATGGAGTGGTGCCGACCGGACTTGCAGAGTATGTGGACCCAAGGGTGGAAACGCTGAACGCTCGTCTGCAAAGGGTTGCCGACATTGTAGCCGGAAGAGGTTCTCGCTGAAGTGAGACTGAGTTGAGACGTGAAAAAGGGAGTAGTGGATGGATCACACGTGGTATGTGGCGATGGTTTGGATGGGACAGGCATCGCTGCAAACGCCGTTTCTCCATGAAGAGGGTCACGAGGAAGGTTCGTAGAGTAGAAACGGAATTAACAATCTGACTAAAGTCTTGCGAAATAGCGTGAGCGGCTCAGGCAGTGCCTCATACGAGCGGACCTCACAATTCATTACGCGCCATCGATTAGCCGCTATGGGAGCCGCTGGACTGACATATGTGACCTCTTACTTTCGCTCGTGTAGCATGAAATTCGCAAGAGTCCAGAATCTGAGTCTCAAGGATGACATCCGCGAGAGTGAAGTATAAGGGAGTGAACAATGAATGATTGGTTATTGTCTGGGCTATGGATCGGGATGGCCCTATTAGCATCATTAATATCCATAAGGATAGCTGTCTCTGTTGCCCTTATTGAGATAGTTGTCGGAGCATTTGCAGGAAACATAGTAGGCCTTCCTTTGGCTCCCTGGGTCAACTATCTTGCGGGCTTCGGAGCCATCTTACTTACGTTCCTTGCTGGAGCGGAGATAGACCCCGTGGTCATCCGAAAGCATTTTTGGTCCAGCATGACCATCGGAATTGTAGGTTTCTTCGCACCATTCTTTGGCGTGCTTGCTTATGCCCACTATGTGGCCAACTGGCCATGGGACCAGGCCCAAATTGCAGGCATCGCTCTTTCCACGACATCAGTGGCAGTAGTGTACGCCGTGATGGTCGAGACGGGACTTAATAGGACGGAAATAGGAAAGATCATCCTGGCTGCTTGTTTCGTGAACGATCTTGGTACCGTGTTGGCACTGGGAATCCTGTTTGCGAACTACAATATATGGCTGGCACTTTTCGCTGTAGTAACCACCCTTACCATGTTTTTACTGCCGTATTTCGTGCCTTGGTTTTTCGCTAAGGTGGGCAACAGGGTAAGTGAGCCGGAAACCAAGTTCATATTCCTCATTCTGTTCTTGTTGGGCGGCTTGGCGAGTATCTCGAAAAGTGAAGCGGTCTTGCCCGCGTACCTCATAGGAATGGTTCTTGCCCCCTTTTTTCTCCAAGAGAAGGTCTTGGCTACCCGAATGCGAGTAATGGCCTTCACATTCTTGACGCCCTTTTACTTTTTGAAAGCCGGTTCGCTCATAAAATCCGAAGCGCTTTTGACGGGGATTGGGCTGATTGGCCTTTTCCTCGCAGTCAAAATGATAACTAAAATAGTAGGAATATGGCCCCTCACGAAAGTTTTTCGATTTGAAAAGCGTGAAGGGATATATACGACGCTCATGATGTCCACTGGCCTAACGTTCGGCAGCATATCGGCACTGTTCGGTTATACCAATGGGATCATAAACCAGGACCAGTACACGATCCTGGTTGCAGCGGTAGTCGGGAGCGCAGTGGTGCCGACAATGATTGCTCAGGCTTGGTTTCAACCCGACATTAGTGCTGATGACGAGTCCAGTGCGGAGGTCGTGGAAGCAGCGGACCCTCTTAAGGGTCCAATACCAGGCTTGAGACAGGTGACAAGGTCAGCCCCCCCTCGGACGGTGACGGACGATCTCAAAAAGGACTCTGAGGAATGCTGTTGAGGACTGTGAATCCGCTGCATTGTAGCCGTCCTTTTTGGGATCGTCCCATCCCGCTCCGCGAACACATCGTTCTGTGGGCATGGGCAAGTACAGGAAGGAGAAAGAAATGTTCAAGAAAATCTTGGTTGCGTTCGATGGGTCAGAGGGATCGCGTAAGGCTTTAAAAAAAGCAATAGAAATGGCGTCCTGCTTCGAAGCCGAACTTCATTCGATTTCGGTAGAGGTTGACCTGCCTCACTATGCCGCCACAGTAGGAGAATTTGACGAAGTCAAACGAGAGAAAGACGCCTATTTCGACCAACTCAACAAGGAAGCCATTGAACTGGCACAAGCCGGGGGGGTAAAGTTGGTCCCCCATGTTGCAGCCGGTCACGCAGTGGACAGCATCGTCAATTTCCTCAAACAAGGCAAGTTCGATCTGCTCGTGACTGGTTTTACCGGACACAGCCGGATCTATGAGCGCATTTGGGGCGGTGTGTCGCGGAATCTCGCTCGATTCAGCCATTGTGCGGTTCTCATCATGAAATAACCGCCGGAATTTTGAATTAGGTATCCAAAATGCTGAGGAAAATACTTGTTGGGCTTGACGGATCGAAAGGCTCTTTCAAAGCATTGGAAGAGGCTTTGCTTCTATCTTCGCTAGCTGGGACGGAAATTCACACTGTTTCCGTCGAAGAGATTCCACGGTTTCCAGGCACTATTGACGAAGTGATCGAGGTGAAAGAAGCGGCTGACACGAGATTTGGATTAGCGATTGCGAAGGCTCAGGAGACCACAGAAGAAAGAGGGGTGAAGATTGAGGCTCATGTATTGGTTGGTCATGAGGTGAAGAGCATCGTGGAATTTGTCAAAGAGCGGGGGTACGATCTCTTGGTCATCGGCTTCATGGGACATTCGGCAGTTTACGACAGAATTATGGGAGGAACTTGTCAGAGTCTGGTGCGTCTAGCTCCATGCGCTGTTCTGGTTGTCAAATGAAGAGCGGGTTTAGGGTTTTGACGCAGAGAAATCGGAGTGAACGTCGAAGAAAGAAGCCGGGAAACAAGCATATGGTGTTCAAGGCACCTTTTGCCAAAGAAAGTGTCAAAAAAAATGAGGGCTTGAAAAAGGTTGTATGCGGATTTCTTCCTGGATGAACACGAAATCTACCAGGGTAGAGGTAAAAAAGGAGGCGAGTCAAGAGAAGAAGAAAAACATTTTCTGACGAGGATTACAGCATCAAGAAGCGATTTCAATTATTGTCCACCAATTTCGTTTTTTATCTTTAAGGAGGAGAAAACATGATTCTTCAGAAGGCCGATCTATTTCAGGATGTTAGTCCGGATACCATGAACGAGATCACCAAGATCATGGTCGAGGAGTCCTACGAAAACGGGTCCCTAATCTACAAAGCGGGTGACCCGGCTAACAGTTTCTATATCATCGTTGAAGGGACGGTAAGATTGTCCATCGGAAGTGCCGCTGAGATCGACTACACTGCAAACCGTCCGGGCGAAGCTTTTGGGTTAACCGGGGTGGGTGTTCCTCCAAACTATGTGACTACAGCGGAATGCACCGCGCCCTGCAAGTTGGTCAAGATTGAGAAAGAAAAACTCAACGGAGTCTTGAGCAGAGATCCCGCGAGCGGAATGGCCTTTTTCAAACGCCTTTCAGAAGCGGTGATACAGAGGCTGGTAGCAAATTATGGCATGTTCCTAAGTGAGGGTAGCCTTAAGGGAGTTACATACGGGAGCGGGCAGGTGATGGGAAGCGAGGAGTAAACTCATTTCCGTTGAATACAATATCGGGGGCTTACCGTTACTGTCGGAAAGCCCTCGGCTTTTAATCTC
The DNA here is from genome assembly GCA_963747865.1 of uncultured delta proteobacterium. Classification (GTDB taxonomy): domain Bacteria; phylum Desulfobacterota; class Desulfomonilia; order Desulfomonilales; family Desulfomonilaceae; genus JBBSBY01. The sequence goes on from CAVVHK010000052.1 coordinate 21,092, forward strand.
TTCTTGACTATGTCGCTCTATTGTGGGATCTATCCGAAGAAATGAGCAGTATTCGATTGGCCGGATGAGTTCAAGAAACTGAGGTCTGAATCATGACAGGGACTATGATCGATATTGCCACGCATTTGGGTGTTGCGGCTATCGCTGGTGGATTGATCGGCTTTGAGCGAAGCTATCACGGGCGTCCTGCTGGTTTCCGTACCCATACACTTGTTTGCATGGCTTCGAGTATTCTCATGCTGGTGACAATTTATCAGAAGCAATGGTTTGTCGGAGATGTAGAAACGGTACGTATAGATCCAACACGTATGGCTCAAGGAGTAATGACCGGCATTGGTTTTCTCGGTGCGGGAGTTATCATGAAGGAGGGACTGTCCGTACGAGGCTTGACGACGGCGGCATCCATATGGATAACCGCAGCCATTGGTGTTTTGGCGGGTGTGGGGTTTTACAGTGCTGTATTTATAGGGACAATCTTTGCCCTGGTGGTTGTTCTGTCTTTTCGTTGGATTGAGACAAGAATCCCAACACTTGCCTATGCCCATTTGACATTACGTTTCCGGCGAGACGCAACCATGCCAGAGGCGGAGTTACAAGAACTTATTGCGAGGCAAGGGTTCACTGTAGCCAATATGAGCTATTCTGCGGAAAGGGAAGGTAATTTTTTTCAATATTCCATGACAATCCGTACGCCAAGCAAGGAAAACATGCATCACCTTTCCAATATTTTATCGGAAATCGAATCAATAACAGAATTCCACATTCATCAGACGGGGGACTGAAGTTTTTTACAGCGCCTAGAAACACCAGTTTCTCGAAGCGATCCCACCTGGATAACATAGTATTTTTCGATCACTTCTTTTAGGCCCCACAAAAAGCTCTATTTCTTTCCCAGCCGATAAAAGAAACCACCCGGCTCGTGGCGGAGACAATATTAACTGAGAGAGGTAAACATTATGGAGCCTACACTGGAACAACTTATAGAGAAAGGACAACAACTGCCGACAAAGGGATTATATTGTGGTCGTGAAGTCTTTTGGCAATGGCATGAATCGTGCATCGCCGTCCGGAACTCGTGAAGTTGGAATTTCGGGAGGAAGCGAGGAGCCATTAATTTTCCACGACTTGCGGCTTAGAAACAACCGAAAACTTTATTCCCGCTTTTGGGACAAAGGGGTTGGGATGGGCTAGAATCTTTTCGTCAATTTTTCGTTACCTTCGAAGACCCATGGGATACCAACCGTGTCTCACGGTGCTCAATCGGTATTGATTTTTCAGGGGAAATAGGAAAAAGCCGCTTGTTTATTGGCCTATGCCATGCCTTCGGGATGCAGGGGTCGCTGGTTCAAATCCAGTCGTCCCGACCATCGGTTTCTTAATAAAGTCAGGAAGATAGCTTTGGGCGGCGCTTCCTGACTTTTTCGTTATTGCTGAAAATGGTCACAAAATGGTCACTTTTTTTCGAGACCGCATCCCCGCTCTTCCGGGTCTTCCACATCGAATCTGGTTCCAAGCACACGAGTAACTCCATTATCGAACGTCATAGAATCGAGCGCTTCTCTGAATTCTTCGTCACTTATTTCGCCGTATGTCTCATTTACAGTCAGCTTCTTGACCGAGTGACCCATAATCCTTTCGGCGATAACCCAGTCCACCTTTGATCTACGCGCATTGGCTCTCCAAGTGTGGCGTAAATCGTGAAATCTGGGACGCGGATCAATGAGCCCGAGTCTTTTGCAGGCTCGCCGCCACGGATTCTTCAAAGAATGCTCCGAAGGGGGTCGCACTCCATCTTTGTCCCGAATAAGGAAAATCCTATCACTTTCAAACGAAGCGACCTTCGTAGCGTCTCTAAGGACGGGAGTGAGATTCTTGTGAATCGGAACCCTTTTCCAATCTCCCTCTTTCGTATCATCTGGAGTGAGGTGAATCATCCTGTCCACTAAGTCCACGTTCTTTCTCGTGAGCCCCATGATTTCGCCTTTTCTCATGCCGGTGTAATATGCGGTCAATACCAATGACCTGAACCAGTCGGGAGAGAGTTCAACGATTTTCATCACGTGGGTAAAAGAAAGGTAGACCTTTCTTTCCCTGCCCTTCGTAGAAAGTTGGCTGACTGCTGGAACAGGATTATCCTTAACCGCCCTAAGCTCAATGAGAACGCCAAACAAACGTCGCAGTGTGCTGGTCTCCCAATTTATGGTAGAGGGAGCGGCTTCCTGCCCTTTTCGCGATTCCTGGTATCCTCGGATATCGGGCGCCCATATCTCTTTCACGAGCCTGTCCTTGCCGAAGTGTTTGACGATGTGGCGAAGACTGTATATGTGCCGCTGTTTGTTCTTTGCGTCCTTCACTGTAGGATAATTGAGAAACAGCTCTACAGCTTGCCACAGGGTCAGCTCCTTTGGCGTTTCCTTTTGGACTACGACATCGAACGGTAAAGGTCTTTCGTTTTTTTGTACAGCCGCACGGCTATCTTCTTTGCTACGGGGGAAATCCCTGAGAAATCCCCGAATCTACAGGCCTTGATAAGTTCCGCCTTTATTTGTTGCGCCTCCAACTTGGCTATCACAGGGAGTTGCACACGATCCAATTCCCCGAATGGTCTGAAGCGCAAACTCCATCCTTTCCCTCGTTTCTTTATCGACATAACGCTTTCAACTCCTCAACGAGGGAACCCGTTACCTGAGCCTCGAATGATTTCGTCCTACGTCCCTGTTCACCTCCTTTCTTGGGTTCCGATGATACAGACCGACCGCGTTCTCTGTCAACGCGTATAATTTTGGTTCTGGATTCTACATAGTCCTGTATTTGCTGTTGGGCAAATCTTCTCTCTTTTGCCGTGACCTGCACGTATCCTAATTTTCCTTCTCTCACCAATTTGTTCACGGTCTTTGCGCTAATTCCGAGTATTTGCGCCACACGCTTCGCTGTCATCAATTCACGAATTTGGCTTTCGCCTTCAGTATTCTCCTTTCTCATTCATGGTTCCTTCCTCCGTTGCTATTTGGATGCAGCCCCCGTCGGAGGGTACGGAGGCGCACTCGGTTATTGCTGATATGCTCAGTATGCCAATTCCTCGATTTCCTGTGTGATGCTTTCAGCCTCTTCGGGTTTGTTCTCACACGCCCACCTCAAATAATCCTCGGCGTCCAACATTTCATGGTTCCGATCGCTTATGTATTGCCTGATGTCAGCGAGATGATTCTTCAAATTCGCTGGAATCAGGAGTAAAAGGCGGTTATTGACAGCTTGTCGTCGTGTGGTTGCTTAGTTTTGTTCAAGCTCAAATAGATCGTGATCCTCATCGATTAGCCGAACGAAGTCGATCAATTTCTTCTTCTAAATCGCAAATCAAGCTGTAGGCGCCCTCTGTCCTGCACGATAATAGAAACCAAACCATGCGCAAATGGTAATCCAGTTCAGCGTCTTGTCCTTCAATATTGGGAAAAATCTTTCTTAACTCGTCGCATGCGGAGCTGCAAAGATCAAAGTCTTCTTCAATGGCGCGCAATTCCTCCTCTTTACCTTTGATCGTCCGGTAATCGCTTATCCGTATGATTTTCCGAGAATTGCTCATATTCACCTCATTACAATTGAAATAGAAGGAGGAGGCGCATACCAAGCCTTTACTGTCGATTGCCGATGCGCCTGCCTTGCGTTCAGCCTCTCGGTCTGGACACAGGTAAATTGTGGTATTCAGCCCTCAGTTGTGCCGAGGGGCGACCGGCTTAAAAACGAAATCTGTTTCCTGTGATTAAAATCAGAATCTTCGGGAGGACTATCTATGAGTGTGTCCTGTATCGATATCGAGGGAGAAGCGGTAATCAGGAGCGAATCCAAACAGATTCGACTCTTTCCAGTCTCTTGAGGTTCTCCTCTTTTGATAACTTCCTATTGCCTCTCATTCCTGCCGCAACATCGCAGGAAACCTTGAAATCATATCTTTTCCAGCCCGCCCGCTCCAATGGCTCATATATAGGATTGCCATATCCGGACAGCATGGCCTTGCCTTTGATTCCCAGCAAAATCTCCACTAATGCGTGGTGATCCTTATCGGACATTTCGTGCTCGGTACACCTTTCCCTTTCTCGTGGACAACACGTAGGGCGGGTCGAGATAAAAGAATGTGCCCGGACGGTCATATTTCTCTATCAATTGACGGTAATCTATGTTCTCAATCTGAACGCCTCGGAGACGTTTGTGTATCTCAGGTAAACGCTCAATAGCGGCGAGATATCCGCCTACAGCACTGGAAGCCCCGTTTCGACCGTCCGCGATGGAAGCCCCGAAAGCGCCTCCTATTGCCCCGTAGGATTGCCTAATGACCACAAACCATCGATAAGATCGTTCCACATCATCCGTACAGTCCCGCCATGTGGCCTTGCAAAAAGAGAACTCTTCACGACTATAGGGGGTTAGATTCACGAGGTATTCAAACTTCCGGAATTTTTCCGAATCCCGCAGCACCCGGTAGAAATTTACGAGCCCGGAGTGCAGATCGTTTATCACTTCAAGGGGAGAAACTTCTTTTGCGAAAAACAGGGCGGCTGATCCGCCGAAGACTTCTACATATGTTTGATGCTGGGGAACAAGCGGTAACAGTTTCTTTGATAATTTGGTCTTGCCTCCGTACCATTTCAGAGGCGATTTCAATTGATTTGCCACGATTCCTCCCGACGGAGGACTGCGAATTATTTAGCTATTATCTCGTGGTTAAATTTGGAATTTGTTTTGTGCGAATATCTTCATGTTGGGCAATGAATCTTTTCTTCGCGTCCTTCCGTGCTCAAATATTTGGTCGTGTTATTGCCGTGGGATCCCCCGGCGTCATAACCGTATAGTTTGCTTTCTCAGTCGTCGTAATCGGCGAACTCTTCTTGCTGCTCCCTTTCGTATTTCTCCAATTCGTTATCCCAGTAGATGTTGAATAGATAGCGTTCTACGGCTCGCCCGACGTGTTCTTCCAAGACCCCGCCCAACGTTTCCAAGGCTACCCAGTGATCGGAGGAAAGTGTCACCCGCGTGTCCATTTCGGCAGGGGCAGGGGCTTGATTTGATTCTGAAACAGCCTCGGGTTGCGCCTTGGGCGCTACTCGCTTTTTTTGAGTTTCATTACAAGCCTTGTTTATGCTTATCCGTCCTTTTTTCACCGCATCCAGAGTCTCGGGATCGGCATGATCCAATACGGTGCGGACTTGCTCTACTTTGCGAGGGCTTATACCCAGTATCTCGGCGGTGTGTTTTGCTGAGGCGGATCGCGAATTTTCATTGCCGCAACATTGCGGTTTTGATTTAGCCTGTTCACTTCTACGATCCCCGCCCCGAGCTCGTCGTGAATCCAATGCGAAGACGCATACCGTGATTTCGGCGTCGCTTAAATTGCGTCTGTTTTGCTGAAGTTTTATTGCCTTTTGAATCGCTTCCTGTTCCGAATCAAATTGATGAATCCATATGGGAAGTTCTTCCACACCGGCGTTAATAGCCGCCTTTAGTCTCGTGTGCCCATCGATGAGCACGGGTTCTTTACGTCCTTTCCACATACCCAAAATTACGGGTTGAGAAAGGTCGCAGTTTCCTGCTCTCATATCCTGTTCTATCTTCTCCAGAATCTCAGGTCTTATGGGGAACAAGTCTTCAAAAATCGGATGCTTTTGGATTTCCGAGACTTTTCTCGTGTCCATATTTTCTCCTTTCTTCCGCCCGCTCATAGCGCTCGGACGGATCAGTAGTAATAGCGCTCAGCGCCGGTAAAATATGATTGTTATATGATGAACAACCTGAGTCGGCTGCTCCTCGCGGGAATTCTCCACGTGAGAAAAGGTTCAGCCTTTGTGGTGAGTATCTGCGTGCTGTGGCAGCCCAATGGAAGCTATGGCTAAGTCAATTCAAAAAAGCTCGGCGTATTATTTCCAAAACTCGATTTTCGCGTTTCTCAGAACCCCATACAAGCACATCAGAGAAGGTCGAGAGGAAAGTGTGTCTCAAATAAAGAATCGCGCAGAATTGCTCTGAGCTCTCTTATCGCTGGTTTGCGTTCTGGCTACCGTCCATAATCATAAAGCTCTGGCGTCACTCAGTGGAGTCCAACAACGCGAAACGTTTTCTCTGTGTGAAAATAAAAGCAAAAGTATTCAAAATGTCTCAAAAATCAAAGGAGTTTTGCGATAATTCCAGTCATCCGCTTTGATTTTCACACTTACCGGAAGACATCACCCGCTTTGATTTTCACACTTAAACTTATTGTACCAATACACATTGATGCGATCAACGCCCCGAATAGTTACGTCACTCTTACAGTGAGACATATTCCAGCGCTTAAAGCTGAATGCGATCATAGCCTCGAAGAAGATACTTTTGTACCTGCGGTGAAGACTCATCAATGCTCAGCGAGCCTCTGAGCTTTTATCTTGCTGTTGTGCTCAATAATATTGGGATATAGACAATAGCCCGGCGTTTTACTGCTCGAATCTATTCCATTGCGTTTGAGAGGGCTTCCTTGATTGTACGTGAGCCAATTGTCCGACCACCTGAATACTCCTGAATTGTACAGTGTTCCCGTTTCCACCACTTCCCAGAATCCAGCCTCTACAATCTCCTTACGTGCCGCCGCTATAGTCTGAGAACTACTGATCCCGCGTTCCTTGAGCATGTTGGAGGGCAATGAGAATCGCCCGTCGTTACGCAAAACGCCGATAGAGCTCTCACGTTTAGGGACATTCTTATGCTTCTTATGCCAATAATCGATCTGACGCAGGCTGATTATCAAAATCAATTTGGCGGTCTTGCTCAATTCGTTGAATGCGTCTGAGTCCAACACTTTGGTGGGCAACAGGCGGAACCCTCCGCGGTCTCCCGCATTCTTGTACTGCTCTTTCCTGATTTCCTTCCAATCCTCCACGGTCTTCGGGCGTGGTCTTGGTTTTGTGTCATACGACATGTTTCCTCCTTGATAAGTGGAGCACGGAAAATTAGGTATCCGCTCCGCTCGCTTGCTTAGATTACATTTTGCGAATAACTCATTTGAACAGGCAAAGGGATTCACTCGCTATTCAGGTGAACCCGTTTTCTGAAGGCAAAAATAACAACAGAGCTATTGGGAATATCTGATATAACCGCCCGCTGTGTTCGGGCTTATCATGCGGCAAGAAAAACTCTGAGGGTTCGGTAGAAAATCTATTTCTTTGAGGGCGTCGTCAATCAAGTTGCGGGAAATACCTGTGAACGGTGAGCCGTAATTTTTTACTTCCTGCATTATATATGGTACACAAATTCATCTCAGACGCGATTTCTAAATCGCTCATAGGTCGCCTGAGCCATATGTAGATGAAATGACGCAAATACTTTTTTTGCCTTGCCGGTGTCGGCGTAGCAAGCAAAATCGGTTATTGCGCCGGGTAATTAAAAGGAGCGGCTTTACAAGCCAATTGGGAAGTTTCAGGGAAGAATTCACTTTCTCGGAATATTCTTGGCTTCTTTCATTCTCACTACTAACCTGTCCCTATGTGAAACTTCACCATGAGATCACTTAGCTCCAAACAATAGAAGCTCTTGCAAAATTCAACAAAACCCTCACCTCGGCAAAACCTATGATTCGGAACACATTGAAAAGACATGATTCCAATTTTCATCGGAATAAGGTTATAGGACTTTTGAAACAGGTGCAATGGGCTTTTGGAGAGAAGGGGCTTTTTTCGGCAGTTGCGTTGTATTATGCAACTCATGTCAGGATCATCCTTCAAATAGTTTGAAAGTATTTTCAAGACCGTAAAGAATAGCTTGATTTCACGCCACGTTAAGTTGAGATATACTTATTGTCTTTGAATTGTAATCTGTGGTATGCTGAATCATACCAAGACCTCATGCGGTAATTTAATGTCCTTATACCCGATGTATCGAACAAGGGGGAGAAGCACCATGAAAGGTTTCAGGAGCGTTGTGGGCGTCGCTACAGCCTTACTTTTGTCTGGATTCACGGCACAATTCGGAGTTGCCCAGGAAGCAGGCAAAGAATTAGTCAGAGTCAGAGGATCGGATAGTATGGCTGCCATGGTTGACTCATATGCCCGTGAATTCATGAAAAGCCATCAGAATGCTAATATAATTGTGTCCGGCGGACAAGACGTCTCATTTGAAGCTCTTGGGAATAAAGAAGCCGATATTATCATGGCTTCGCGTCAAATCCATCCGGAAGAAGAAAAAGCAATTAAAAGTAAGGGACGGCAGATTGAAGGCAAAATAGTGGGCTGGGGCGGCATAGTTATTATTGTGAACCCACACAACCCTGTCAACGAACTCACGGCCGACCAAATACGCCAAATTTTCTCCGGCAAGACCTCGAATTGGAAAGAATTTGGGGCCCCTGAAAAGCCCATAGACGTCTTGACAGTGGGTGAACAACGAGGAGGAACCTTAGACTATTTTGGTAAGGATTTCCTCAAAAGCCCCTTTGCAGCCAACGCTGTATCCAAAATGTATTTCAGAACGATTATCTCAGATGTATCCGAAGCTGAGCAGGATATAAGTTTCGTGCGCGTTCGGAATATATTGCAGCTTGCTTCCCAAGGACTTGAGAAGAAAGTTAAGGTAGTCGCAATAAAGAAGGATGAAGCATCTCCGGCGGTTCTGCCTTCGCGTGAGACTTGCAACAATGGGACCTATCCAATTTCTCGTCCCTATTTCATGTACGTCGACGATAATACGGCTAGCAAATTAGCCAAAGACTTCCTTGCCTTTTGTGTCAGTAAGAATCCACGAGATCATTGATTTATGACAGAGGGAGAGATTAAAACAACCGTGCCGCCTTCTCTGCGCTCAAAGGTTTCCAACAGGAACCTTACTACTTCTTGACCATCGTCTCTCCCTCAAAAGGGAGACAGAGGACACAGTCAAGCCTTGATCAAAATTACTGTGCCCCTCCAAAACCAGCTATAGAAGCCTAAGTTGTCCACTCTAAGGTCAATTTTGATCCTGATCTAGCTGGATCTTGCGGCGTTGCGTCAGTTAGTCGTCATACCAGATGGAAGCCCTTTCCTTTTTGGGAGGGCCTTTGCTGAACACTAAACCGCAATAGACGCACTCGTCCGGCGAGGATTTGTCTTTAGGTTTGTGACAACCAGGGCAGACACTAAGCGTAATGACTTCCCTTTGTTTGGGCTGCGTTCGCCTGCGTTTGTTCTGTTGTTGAGTTTCTCTGGCTTCTCGTAAAACTCTTTCAAGTACAGCGTCCGTGGAACATTCTTGATTCATCATCCGCTCAGTAAGGGCTTCGGAAGGCTCTTCGATAACGCGAACAGTAACTGAGGCAGCCACCGGCGGCAGGTCCGTGTCCTGTAGCTCTGGAGCTTTTCTTTCACGCTGGTGATATTCGTATTCCGACAGTAGGCCCTTTTCGATAACAGCGGAGTAAATCTTTGCCAGCTGCTTCACCGTGATCGAATACTGTTCCATCAAATACACATCGTCCGGTTTTTTTCTGAAGAGGCTGACGAATTCTTTAGCCTTGACGGTCTTAGCTGATCCAGGAGACATGACCTAAAACTCCTCTCCCATCGGGCGATTTCCGAACGTAAGAATTGCTCTCCACAATTAGCAGAGAGGCACCGGAAGCTGTTCAGAATCGTGCGCTTGGATGTCCCTTTCGGGGAATGGGAGAAAATCCCTCGCTTTTAGGTGAGGACTTTAGTAGGGCCGGAAACGGAACAGTCCCAGTCATTGTTTGTAGATGAACGCCCACATTCCAAAGGCGCTCATTTCTCAGACGTCAGTCCCTTGCTTGCGCAAAATTCGATGAACCGCTTTATCTGGTCATCGGCAGTCTTGCCATCCCAATAGAATCGGAAGGGTAAAATAATCGGATAAGTCTTGTTTTTAAGAGTTTCATACGATGGAGCCACTCCGGGTGAATTCTTATCTTCCTTTACTCGCAGGACTTTTATTTTGCCTGAAGCCGCAAGAGCTTGGCTCACTGGGGCTATCCCTATACTTAAGTCATTACCCATTGAACAAACCTTGAGAATTGTCCCCCAGGTCT
>CAVVHK010000053.1:0-34511 GCA_963747865.1 uncultured delta proteobacterium
CAGTTATAGAGTATGCCGTCATCCTCATTGATCATTATTCCAAAGCTGGGATCGTCATCCTTGCCGTCCACGTGAGTTTCGGCCGCTGTGGGACATGAGCCGTCACTCCAATGGCCCTTTACCCGAACCTTGTTGACAGGGCCGCCGAGCGACGTGTGAATTTCTCTATGGATATCCCCATGGTTATAGGACAGGTTAGCCGCGATGTCCGAAATTTTCGTATCGAGGATCGGATCAGACCGTAAAGCGAGATTCACATCCAGGCTCCTGACAAGGTCCCATGATGTGAGAAACAATTCGTAAGCCCGTATGCTTCGATGATCTCTCGCGTTAACGGCGGCAATGCCCGGAACGTTGATGCTGAGGCGCCCTATTTTGCTTCGGGCATATGGACGTTGGATAAGTATTATCCCCTGATTCTCCAGGTTTTTGAGGGCGGACCTGATACTCTTTTCGGTCAACGGCAAACCCAATGATCCACGCGGCCCGTAACCATAGAGGACTCTGTCTATGGAGAATTTAGGGCATGCGATGAGGTTCCGCTCCAAGGTCATATTCACAACCCTCATGAACACCGTGAACTCCGACATGATCTTAAAGTGGCCGACAGCGACGCTCATTGAGGCTTCAATGAGACGGCTCTTAAGAAGCGTATCCATCACTGGTTCGGCTCGCCCGACTTGCACGGGCTGTCTCGGGCCTAATTCGGGAGCGAATATCGCAAGATCGAGAAGAGGCAATTTATTCAACTCAAAATCTTTTGCTGTATCCCTCAGGAGGGTTTCCACTCTGGCTAGCCTGGTAGGCGTCGTTTTTCTCTTGCTATTTTCTCCGACCAAGGGAAGGTAAAGTTTGATAAGCCCATACAGGTTTACAATGGGGGCGCCGGGATTTGTATCCGCAAGGAGAATTCGAAGATCGAGAAGGTTTTGAAGGCTATTGGCAGCGACATCATAAGAGGCGACCGGTCTGATCCCTTTGATACTGCCGAAAAGGCTATGTTCTCTCGTGGAGACGTTGTGAAACGCCTCAAGCAACCTGAGATCGTCGATGTTCAACCCAAGAAAAGGTTCAACGTGACGAACAATCTCCTGCGCTAATGCCCACTGCCCCTTTTTCATAGACGGATATCTCTTTTATGTCAGCATGTTATGTAACTGATTGATATCACTGTTTCCGCAGAAAGTCAACCCAAACGACGGGTTAACATATTGTAATATCAACCTAATGCTGACATGACCCCTATTTACATTTACTAAGAATACGTAAAGTACAAGCGGGGTATAGTAGGCCCTATAGTACAGGTCTCCTTGGCCGAACACACATGGCCCAGATCGAAGGAGATTTTTCTTGAGAGAAGGTCCAGGCAACCGGCTTGAACAGACGGATATGTGGAATGCATGATTACTATGAGACCGTCGAAGAGCAGACCCAAGAAAGGTTCTTGGAGCTTGCGATTTCCACACTCAAAGCCCACCCCTTGTCGATGAAAGCTGCAGCCTCTCCCTGGGCAAAAAATTAGCGCAAGATCTTGGAATGGCGATTGCCCTAGTAGAAGACGCCACTATGAGAAATCCCCGTACAGACGAATCCCGGCCCTTGGCCTCAGGGGAGTCTTGGTCAGGCATTCTCGATAACATTGAACTTGCAGGTGATTGTAATTTAAGAAATAACCCGTGAATGAATTTCTCCAGGAATCTGGGTGGATGCCTTCACGGATGCTTCGGGACAAGAGCAATATTCCCAATGCCAGGTCTTTATTGGATTTTCTATGCGAGGTGTCCATGTAATATCCCAAACTATATCGCTCAAATCCGAGGTGATCTTATCCACAAAGGTTTGATGACGCTGGACACGGATAGCCCATCTACCTGAAAGCTGGTTCACAACGAGTTTGCTACTGGAATAGATCGATAAGCTCTCTATATAAGCAAAACGGCTCTTTATCAATCGGCATAGGAACATCAGCGAAACATATTCAGCGTCATGGCCGGATCCGTTTATTCCTGTGCTCATAAGCTCTCTCTCCAATTTCTGACCATCCGGCGCCACCAGTAGGTAGGCTATGGAGATAGGCCCTGGGTTCGAGTCTCCAGTAATTCCGCTCGTGTAAGCGGTATACCCGTTACTATTCGTCTGATGTCCACGCAAAGGCGCTGTGGATTCCATGAGCAATGTCCTCACCTATAAATTATTTGAAGGAAAGACTGCGGGCCGAACCAAATTGGGTACATTTTCATGGTCTGTCGGATCAAGGTTGCTCTTGACCAGGGACATGTTGATTGCCCCAAAGGTTTTGCAGAGTCGTCTTACGGGTCCACCAGAACGGCATGGCAGGTGAAGAAACCAACAGGGAAGGTTTACTATCGACAACGCAGCGAACAGCCCATGTCGGTGGGTATGCCAGCTACCATTGCTGTAGTAGCCCACCCCATGAGTCGATGCACACTGAGCCGTGAAGTAAAAAGGGCTATTATTCCTTGTCGTTCGCCGTGCCGAATCACGCCGTGGGAAGGTCGGCATGTGTCGCCCATAACGGGTTCGAAGCAGCCACGAGAGCTCCCAAGAAAACAATGCTCTGCGGCGTTCAAGCTAATTTCGGCTTCCTCGGTTATGCTGTGGCCAAGAATGAGGTTTCGGGGCGGAGATGATACAACCATTACTCCATGTGTCGGCGCCGCAACTCAGTGATCTTGCGATGCCTCCTAGAATCAGGGCCGGATATCGCAATATCGTATGCCGTACACCCGTACTCGTCCCGCAGCTTGGAATCCGCTCCGGCCTCCAGAAGGCGGATCAGGTATGGGAGCTGCCCCGACTCCGCCGCATACATGAGAGCCGTGGCTCCTTCGGGATCCCTCAAGTTGACGCCGGCTCCGTGCCTCAACAACAGCTTCAGCGGCTTGTACGCCTGATTTGTAGTCTGGTTAACGGCGCTGTACATGAGTGGCGTCATCCCGTAGGAATCGGGCGCATCCACCTGGGCGCCGTGGTCGAAAGGGACGGTCATAATATCCAAGGTCGTCGGTTTGCAGGCCCACTGCAGAGGAGTTTCACCGTCCTCTTCTGTCCGGGCCTCCCCGGATCGGCTCCTTTGGCCATTAAGCGGACCACTGAGCTGAGGTCCTCTTTTTATGCCGTTCTAAATGGGCGTCATTAAGTGTTTCTTTTCTATTCCGAGCTTGCGTCAACGCTCTTGAGCTGCCCATTTGCAAATTTCTCCATGTTTGATTCCGACACAACGTTTGAGCGTCCAGCGGTCGGCGGCCTCATTGTTGCTTTCGGTTTTTGTTATTTAACCTCTTATTTCCAGGAGCCGGTCTCCGTATTCCTATTTCCAGCGACATAGATTCAATGAGAAGGACCGCATACTCTAGGTCCTTATCGGTCGGCGCCTTGGAAACATCGATAGAATGTCCGAAAACCTCTTGGCTCACATGACCTAGAGCATAGGTTACTTGATGTGTTTGATCATCCACTTGTTTTGATACAGAAAGGGGGCAGGATCTGTTTCCATTGAGCACGTAAAGCTTAGGGTTGAAATCTTGCTCGTCAACGCCAACCAGATAGCCCTGCTCGGTTTCCAAGCGTAAAGCAAGCCGACGCGCAAAGTGGATGAGAGCGCAATCGCTCAGTTTCATGGATAGTCTTCTCCACTCCGTTGTAGCGTTATTGCTATAGCCCCTGGTGGCGCGTAATTCTTTGATAAATGCAACGGCTGATTTTATGGTCTTGAACTGCATTCTGCATCCTTTAAAAATGAGCATTAGGGACTGCGTACTATTCGTTCGCTTCTTGTCATGCGCCTTCTTGGGTTCATGAAAAGCAAGCAATAGTAAACGAGACACGCAAGTCGACGGAATTGTCACAACGGTCTTCTTCAGATCGGCGAAACGCTTATTCTCAGCTACAGGCAAGAGCTCTGGCGGCGCTTCAATCAGCCGGCGCTTTTATGCAACTCAGAAAGGACGGCGGACACCAAAGATCAGCATCACCTGGAAGGATCGCTGTAAACGGTTACCCGGTTTCTTTCGAACGGAGTTTCCTGGATTAGGGGCGCAAGCCTTGCAGCGTCGACATGCCTTCCAATAGGAATTTCTTGACCATAGATCGACACCTAGAATACTTGTATCAACGTTGATCACTTTCTTGTGATTGCCGCTGGATCCAGTCATCATATTCCTCCGCCCACAGCTCATCCTGCATGCGCTCACAATTTTCGAGCTCATCCAGTGAACCGGAGAGGTCAAACGACTGGTGTCTATACCAGTCCGCGAAATCATCTACACAGGCCCCCTGAACACGGCACCAAGCACATTCAGGCAAGGGGCAGCCCATTGCAGGGTATTGCGAACCAAAGCATGGGGGTCTACCCATGTGAAACTGCGAATAATTTGGATCAGGCTCCTGCAGCCAACTATTGTAGTCGTCTACCCATTGCCGATCCTGATCTTCACGCCTGCGGGTCTCGGCAGCCAACTCCTCAACTCTGGCCTGCGTCTTAATATCGCGTATCGAACCCATTTGGTCTCCTTTTCACTCCAGCTAGCCCTTTGGGAGTGTTACCCTCTTCAGCCATTCTGGACCTGTCGTTGTTAATATGGTTTGTTTAGGCTCCTTGTTTGCAACTAGCCCAAAGTGCTCTCCAATGCCCCCGAACAGTAACGCCCGACCTTTTCGTGAATCCTTCAGTCCAGGTCCAGCCTGGCCCAGGGTGGCTGGTCCTATCAAATTTCCACGACGTGTCGGCCTTGGGCGCACCTATTCTGCGCTCCCTCCAATGACCTCGAACTATTACAATCCGACCGGTTCGTGTCGAATATATGTATTCCTCTATCCATATATATTCGGGTCCTGGACATCTGATCTTGTCATATCTCCAAGAATTGTCGGTTTTGGTCCTCCGGGACTGCGCCTTCCTTGTCCTATTCCCACTCCCATACTCGAATTCGGCATTGACGCCGGACGCGGACGGTTCAGATCTGGTGAATGTAAACGAGGTTTTGGTTTTGCCTGTTGTTGACCGCGCTGAAAATGCGCCAGCAGCAGTTGCGTCGCCCTCGTCCAGCATCTTCCATAAATCCAACATCCGCACCTTAAAGTTGTAGAAATGGGTGATCTTATAGGCAGAGTTTTGGCTGCAAAATTCCCCACTGAATCGCCACCAGGAGAAGCGGTTGTCCGGTTCCACTACCTGGCGAAATTTTTTCGCAAATAATTTTGCTTCCGGAAGGGGGGTCCCAGGGTGCACCGCCTTGTGAAAAATAGCTTGAATTTTAGCTAAATCCATACCCGTCCAATCCTCCTTGTTGTCCAAGTGATTCTCACAAATAAGTTGGGGGAGGAGGGGGGCGAGGCGAAATAGAACAGGTAAGGCTTTTGCCGAGCGCGAAAACTGTTGATCGCGGTCAGCTATTCGCTTATACTGATACTCCAATCTACTGCTGCCCTCTCACCGGGGTGGATGTATGATAACGAATTCCCCTTGCGGCCGGCTAAGTTAGCAGGGGATTCGCCCTCTAGGAGCTTCCTTTCCTATCCATTTTTTCTGCTAGTCAGATACTCCCTCAACAGACGGTCCATCAGATCGGCCAGCGAGCTAGATTCATCCATTTCCATTTTTTTGGCAACCAGAGCCATAAGTTCAGCGTCTAGGAACTCGTGAACGAGTCCTTTCTCGCTGTTGGGGTATAGACCCAGCGGATGAACGCCCATAGGCCTCGACAGTTCCACTCCAATCAGGTGAGAGTCCTAACCCCGCTCTCATTAAGTTCGGTCCAAATCTTAACCAGGATGTCGGGCTGACCGGCGTACTTGGTCCGCAAATTTGCGATCTTTGCCAACAGTTCGAGCTTGAGGCTTCTCGTTGCAGTCGGATAGGCTCAGTAGGTTCACTGTTGCATAGTTTCAAATCATTGTCAAATATTTCTTTAACCAAAAGACATTAAACCCGCTGATTTCAAAACGATATGTCTTATTCGCCGTGAAGACGCGTGCTGGCGGATACCCCTACCGCAACTTTGGCCTTGGCGCTTCGAAATAAAAAAAGGCGTGGAGTGGCCACGCCTTTTCAAGATGTTATGTTACCGGAAACTCAGATGCTTCGCTGCAGTTCGACAACTAAGCCTTCGTTCACCGGATCCCACTCCGCGTCATACCGCGCAGTTTTCTGGCCGGTCATCCCTAACCTTGCGATCAGCGCCTTGGCGCTCAGCAACATCGTCTTACCACTGGAGTGGATATGGCGGGCTCCTATAGCGTTCTCGGGGCAGGGGGAAATCCAGAATACTTTGGGGAGCCTCGGACTCATCTTCAATTGGACGTATTCGACCTTCTGTTTGGCTCCTTCGCACATCGCCGCGTACGATCCGGCGTATAACACTATTCTACCCATTTCGCCGTTGATTGAGACCGCGGTTCTTCCACGGCGTCTATCATCCGCAACCACTTCCAGGTCGTCGAGTTTCTCGTATCGCCTTTGTTCCGACGGGGTCAGTGTGTCTAAAATATCCTGGGCAGTTATTCCCTCATAACCGAAAGGCTCTTTACCGCTCTTTTTTAGATCACGGAGTCTTCCCATATGTGCGCCTCCTTCATCATGGAGTCATTATACTACGGTAGCAGCACCGAGTGCAAGACAAAGACGATGTGGCCGCACATAGCTCATCATTATATAGGGTCAGTCATATAGTTATTGTTGACCTTTTGATAATAACATGTTATACGTTTATCACATTGTTATTTAATAGGAGAGAGACGTTGGGTGTGCTTGTCGGAAAAAGGGACTACATTCTCGATACGGAAGAACTCCGGGCATGGATTCGGGTCCTTGAAGAGCCAGCAGGCTATGGGTACGCGGAAATGGAGCCTTCGGACTGTCCGGTGAAGTACGAGCCTTCTGTCGGCGAACCCAGCACTCGGGCCGGTATGCCGGGTGAGTTGCGCCCGGAGTCTCTGACTCAACATGGATCCGGTGCTGGTTCAGGTTTGTCGGAGGTAGTCCAGCAGGGGGTATTGGCAGAGGAGACGACTTATTCCGAACATTTTGTTTCTCCCACCCCGCCGTCGTCCTTGGCAAGATTGCGCGAAGAAAACGCCGGCCTGGAAGGACATTGTAGGGTAACGCAGGCCTGCTGCGACCATATTCCTTCTTTGGTTCAGGGTGTGCTGGATTTGGTCAAGGCCATTAGCTCTAACACTTCCGTCGCGCCCGTTACCATGTCGGCTGCTTCTGAGCCAATAAAGCGCGCTTCGACCAACAAACAAATAGATGTTGAGAAGAGTCCTCAGCAGAAAAAGCGGCTTAGGCCTACGACGACAATTACGACCGGCACGCAGTCACGATTGATCAGGGTTCGCGACGCTCCCCGGTATCTGGGCATGGACAAGAATAGATTCAATGCTGAAGTGCGACCAAATCTCACGGAAATCGTCATTGGGCTACAGGGCATAGCCTTCGACCGCCTTGACTTAGATTGTTGGGCAGACGACTATAAGATCCGCAACGGTCGTCCCGGCAAGCAGAAAGGAACAAATAAGCTATGGGACGAAAAACAGTCGCCGGTCTCATCAATCGCAAGGGGATCTGGCACATCGACAAAGTTATCCGAGGAAGACGCCTTTGCGAAAGCACTGGTGAAAGCGAAATCGAACGCGCGGAAGAGTATCTAGCTCGTCGGATCGAGGAGATCCGCCAGGCCGAAGTTTATGGTGTCCGACCAAAGAGGACTTTCAGAATGGCGGCAACAAAGTATTTGAATGAAGCGACTAAATCACGCGTAGGGGACGACGCCTTGCATTTGAGGCTCTTAGACCCGTTTATTGGAAAATTGCCGTTAGAATCCGTGCATATGGGCTCATTACAGCAGTTTCTCGTAGCCCGCAAAGCTAAAGGAGTTAAGAATAGAACTATTAATTATGCGATTCAAACCGTCCGTCATATTCTGAACTTGGCTGCGGGCGAATGGTTTGATGAGTTCGGTATGACTTGGCTCACAAATGCCCCTAGAATCAAACTGCTTTCGGAAAATGATCGTCGTGCGCCGTATCCTCTGAGCTGGGACGAACAATTTCGGCTCCTTAATGAATTGCCCCAGCATTTGGGAAAAATGGCTTTGTTCAAAGTCAACACCGGTTGCAGGGAACATGAAGTATGTAATTTGCGCTGGGAATGGGAAATCGAAGTTCCCGAATTGGAAACCACAATTTTCCTCATACCGGCGGATATCGTGAAAAACCGAGAAGAAAGACTTGTGGTTTTGAACCGCATCGCTCAACAGGTGATCAATGAAATGCGAGGACAACACCCCGAATGCGTCTTCACTTATAAAGGCAAACCCATTTTAAAAATGAACGGTCGTGCTTGGAGAAATGCCCGAACAAGAGCGGGATTGCCCCTTGTGCGTGTTCACGATCTGAAGCACACCTTTGGGCGGCGCTTGCGATCAGCAGGAGTATCGCTTGAGGATAGACAAGACCTTCTGGGACATAAATCGGGCCGGATCACCACCCATTATTCAAAGCCCGAGCTGGGGAATCTTATCTCTGCCGCAAACCGAGTTTGTGGGGACGAGTCCCGCAAAAGTCCCGCACTGGTTATCATAAAAAGAAAAACCGCCCAAGCTCCGGAAAAGCAAGTAGGCGGTTTATCTAAGAAATCCGTGGTCGGGGCGACTGGATTTGAACCAGCGACCACCTGAACCCCATTCTTGAATGGATGGGATTACGATTAATAAAAACAACCACTTCTCTGTTGCCACCCGTTGCCATGTTTCACGACAATACAGGACGATACAGCACCGATTGGTGCAAATCTGGTGCAAAAATATTTTCGAAAGATTACCGTGGAGGTTTCAGTGACAGTCTGCCATATCACCCGATTTGCGTACAGGGTGCGTACAAAATTCGTTTCCCCCGATCAGTTTCTCGCCCCCCGCGTTGCGAATGCGATCTCAGGGGTCACAAAATCAATGCTTTAACCGTATTGCCCAGTGATTTCAAGCCCTATTGATCCCTGTAAAGCCTTTACGGTCCCTGGTGGTCCTCGAAAAAGGTAACTGGATGGTAAATGACATCCGCCCGAAGAAAGCTGTTGCTCCTTTCAGCTCCAGAGGGGGAGGGGTGGATGAGCAGTCCATGCGGGCAGACCTGATGCTGCAGAAAGTTCCTTTCTTGTAGGGCGCCCGGTTCAGAGTTCAATTGCTTTAATCCGGGAGTCCCCGAGCTGGCTCACCAAGCGCAAGTCTGAACCCGGAATCAGTTTGACATCGGGCGCCTGCCCGCAGTAATTTGAATCTCAAAGACTCCATGGCGATTCCCGCGTAGAGTTCCATGCTCGGGACTCTACTGTATAGCCCTTTATTTCGGTGCCCGACGTTAAGACACGCAGTGAATTCGTAACCTATTGATAACACTGAGGCAGGCATCCTGGTGTTCGTTCTTAAGACACCGCTCATTTCTTGTCGACCCTTGGCATCTCATCCCAGTCCCATCCCTGTGGCTAACTAGATAACAATACAGCCTTTATAACAAACATCATCCCTTGTCCAGAGTTGGCACGCAACATGCATCGAAGTAGATGAGACTATGTGGCTGGCCCACGAGAAGGTCCATGAGCAAGTCCCAAAATGGCGGATGCAACCAGTTTGGGTATCATCAGCCAGTTTCCAGTTCAACCTGAGAAAGAAGGTGATGAGATGGAATTAATCCTCATAATCCTTGTGCTGTTTCTGCTCTTCGGCGGTGGCGGTGGATACTGGTACAGTAGGCGGGGCCTCTAGGTGCCCGGATTCGGGGTGGTTTCATCCGGTAGAGCCATCCCCGAGGTCACGAGCGGACCAAATGCAGCTTCAACAGCAACAGGACCTGTCAGTCTCTTTCAGTTAGACCTTCAAGCGTTCACCTGAATCTATCCGGCCACAGTCACGGTCGGCCGTTGCTAGGAAAGGTTTAGATCAGCAGATTACCGCTGGCTCTCAATTTCACAAGAACCGTTAGATTTTAGGCTTGGGCAATTTATTCACTCGTAACACAAATCTAACATACAACGAACAAAGCGACCTTATGTTAGAATACAGTTAGACGTCGGAACAAAGTCACGCAAGGAGATGGAAAATGACTCTTTGGGGTTTTAAACCGCAGTTGAATTTGGGGACGGGAATCGCCATAGGAGTAGGTTTGATTGTTGCTCCCGTAGTAATACCCGTCCTGGCGTCGGCAATCAGGCCCGCTTTGAGGGCTACGATTAAAGGGGCTATATTGGCCTATGAAATGACTCGAGAGATGCTTTCAGAAGTATGCGAAGTGGTCGAGGACTTTGCCGCCGAGGTCAAGGCCGAGCTGGAAGAAAATGCGCCGCCGTCCCTGGAATGAAAGACCCTGCATCAACCTTTAATTGATTACGCGGATAGCAGACTCCCGGCATATGTGGGGTCAATGTCGGGAGATTTCGTCCCCCCGTTGCTCCGATACAAGCGAAGGCCAGCCCTGATGCTCTCTGAATGCATTCCGAGTGACCTCAGCCATCCATGACTAAAATCCGCATCTTATAATAAGACGGATTGTTACTTTTGCTCCACTGGAACAGGATTAAGATTCCCTTTCGGTCGTTGACGTAACGTGGGGAAGGTTTAAAGTCAATGTTGTCAACTCATTCCTCCTGTCTACGCCACTCCAAGCGGCGCCGTCATTCATACGAAAAGCTTGCCCCTGGCCTGAGCAGGGGCAGGAATCCACGATCTGGACCCCGGATCAAGTCCGGGTCACCGGTTACGGCCACCCCACTAAGAGCCGTCCGAACCGATGCGTCGTCAACACGAACAGCGAAAAGAGTCTCAACAACAAGACCTGAAGCTGAAGCAAACGCCGCACCAACAGCAGCAGCAAGGGCCTCAACAGCAACAGCAGATTGAAAAGATGAAGGGAAAGTCTCCGGAAAAAATCGAAGGGGCCGGCTCTCCAGAGGAAAAGATCGAAAAGGTCAAAGAAAAGACAAAGGAACCCATTCCGTTAGACAAGAAGAATTGATATAGCATTGAAAGGCTCTCTTGTTTGATTTTTCGGGCCAAGCTGAGAGACGGTACGGAACGGCAAGCGCTGTTCGTACCTTTGGCCCCACGCTAATTCCGAGACAGAAGTTCCATAGAGGGAGATCAAGGCTTTCTTATCATTTCCGGATTCCCGAACAAGTAAGTCCGTCGTGACTGCAATACCGTATTTTTCTTTGGTTACCGGACTTGAGTATCTTGTATGCATACGACACACCTCTCGGAGCGCCAATTTCAGATCGCCAAGGAGACCTATTCATGAACGCTCTACTGATATATCCTGCGATACCGGATACTTTTTGGAGTTTTAGGCACATCATGAAGTTCATCCGCAAGAAAGCCGCTCACGTGCCTCTGGGGCTGCTGACGGTAGCGTCACTGTTTCCTCGGGACTGGAACCTTAAGCTTGTCGATGCGAACGTTGAAAGCGTCTCGGATGAAGTGATCCAGTGGGCCGACATGGTCTTCATAGGGGCCATGATCGTTCAAAAGGAGTCGGTGCGAGAGATTATCGCCGAATGCCGAGCTTTGGGCAAATCCGTAGTGGCCGGTGGGCCGCTGTTTACAAGTAGTCCGGAAAGCTTTGACGATGTCGATTATCTCGTCCTCAATGAAGCCGAGATAACGCTCCCAATGTTCCTAAAGGATTTGATCGCGGGAAATCCCCGCCGGGCATATACCACGGAGGAGAAGCCCGACATCTCGTTGACTCCTCTGCCCAGATGGGATCTTATCGACATGAATCTCTACGCTTCCATGTCCGTTCAGTATTCCAGGGGATGCCCGTACGACTGTGAGTTTTGTAACATTGTCAATCTGAATGGCCGGCGTCCCAGGGTAAAATCGAATGAGCAGATGATACGGGAGTTTGATATGCTGTATGACTATGGGTTGGCGTGGAAGCGTATTTGTCGTAGACGACAATTTCATCGGAAATCAATCAAAGGTCAAGTCGTTCCTCAGGGCGCTCAAACCGTGGCAGGAGGCCAAAGATTTTCCGTTCATGCTGTACACCGAGGCTTCGGTGAATTTGGCTCACGATGAAGAGCTGATGAAGCTGATGACCGAAGCAGGCTTCGACGCTGTTTTTCTTGGGCTGGAGACGCCGGAGGATCAATGTCTTGCGGAATGCGGCAAGCAACAGAACCGTTCGATGGATTTGGTAGAAGCCGTCAAGACGATACAGCGAAACGGAATGGAAGTGATGGGCGGCTTTATAATAGGCTTTGATAACGATCCGCCGAACATTTTTGAGCGTCAGATCGAGTTCATTCAAAAAAGCGGAGTGGTAAGAGCAATGATCGGCCTGCTCGAAGCTTTGCCGGGAACCCGCCTTTACCGGCGACTCAAAGAGGAGGGGCGACTTCTCGAAGATTGCTCCGGCGACAATTGCGACGGGGCCATGAATTTCATTACCAAAATGGATCCACAGCTCGTTCGGGAGAGTTATAACGCGGTTCTGAATTGCCTGTATTCCCCGAAGGAATACTACGCACGGGTTTTGGAGTTTCTCAGGACTTACGAGCCTGTGAAACGGCGCAGAATAACGTTAATGGGAACAACCGCTTTTCTAAATTCCATTCTCTACATGGGGATTCTCGACAAATGGAGTAACAGAATCTACTATTGGAAGCTACTGCTAAAGACATTGGTTTTCTATCCAGGGGTCTTTGCGCGAGGCTGTGACGTTGATGATTTTCGGCTACCACTATCGAAAGCTGTTCGGAGAGCGAGGAGACGTGGCCGGAAAGGTGATTGCCAAATGGTGACCGAATTGAATAGGCGGCTCCCCGTGGGCGCCGAAGTTCAGGCCTCAGGGGGAGCACACTTTCGTGTATGGGCGCCTCTTTGCCAAGAGATGCAGGTTGTAATCGAGGGGGGGGCATCGAGATCCACTGATTTCCGAGGGGATTTTGATCTGGTTCGAGAGGCGAACGGGTATTTCTCCGGGCTGGTCCCTGCGGCAGAAAACAGAACTTTGTACCGGTATCGCATAGGCGCCTATTGCTTGGTGGGAGGAAACGAGGAAGGTATAAGAATTGTGGAGCCTATTCTAACCAAGCCGGCGGTCCCCAATGGGCTTGTTCATACTGAAGCGCCCGGCACGGGTCATGATTGGGGATTGTTACTTTCGTTGCTCAGCAAATTAGTAATGGCTGAAAAGGAACCCGACGCAAATTTGGACTGAAATCGAACATCCAAAAATGAAGAGATTATTCCTTTGATTTCCATCTCCGCTGCAAACCCTACAACTGTTTTGAACAGCACATACCCGATGTTCGTTGTCCGACCGTTGGAGGTGATCAATTGTGACAAATTAATGTATTCGGCTTCCGTTAGCATGGCGAGTATGCGGTTTGAGCTTAATATTTCGGGATCGTCACAGCACCAAGATGCTCCCCGTAACCGTACTCACCGATACTGAAATGATCCCGGACCGGGATTTCAGCATGCGTTCAATTGCCCGAGCATGCTCATGATTCTGCTTCAGATTTGGAATCTTGGCTCGCAACCTTCCCGGCAGTTGGTGCAGATAATATCCCATTAGCTTTTTCACTCCGGAGACACAAAAAAAACTCGTTGAGTTATGCCTATTGCACTTGATTGCTGTCGGATGAAACCCGCATATTCCCGTTTAAGCGGATCGCACCTTATTTTAGAAATCTTTTGAATTTCCCTGTCAATTTGATTGCAACTAAATATCTTAGTCATTTTTTCAAGTCAACGAAAAGAAAATGATCGCCCTTGTGTTTTTGGGGCTCGGAAATAAAGCACCGATCTTGCGCCCTTTCTTGTGAAAACGCCGCCGGATTCATGTTCTTATAAATCACTTTTTGGGTTATGCACTTGAGTCCCTCCACCACTAAATATAGTGTTGATGCGGTTCACGCTGATATACACATTGAGGTGGCGTGCGATCTTAAAGTAGTGGAAGCGCACCGCATAGCCCGGGAGGTGGAGAATGCGCTAAAACCGCTATTGGGAAATGGCGTTTGCACCGTTCACATAGACCCCAATCCGGCTGAGTCACTTGCGGTGACACGGCAAGCCGCCCTAAGGGACTCGTAAACCCAAAATCCGCTGAGGATTCTGGTTAATTTCCTATTTCGGACCAAGGACGCTAAGAAAAGGATTCAGAAAGCGACTACAGAGAAACCCACTATAATTCGATTTCTGCTGTTGAAGTAGTTCTTCAACGCTTTCGTCCTACCTAATCTCCGCTATGGAGGATGTAACTGACCGGGGCATGTCATGACACAAGACAAAGATTCTAAGAAAAAACTCTCCGATCTGCGACGACGAGCGGAGGCGGCCTTTGTGAACGAGTCGGGAGATGGTTCGGATTTTTCGGAACTGTCTTCCGAAGAGGTTGAGAAGCTCGTGCATGAATTGCAGGTCCATCAGATCGAACTTGAAATGCAGAATGACGAACTGCGTCGGGCTCAACTGGCCCTGGAGGAATCCAGAGACAGGTATCTGGATTTATATGACTACGCGCCGGTTGGGTATTTCACGTTGGACAACAATGCGGTTGTTTTGGAAGCCAATCTTTTCGGCGCGGGCTTGCTGGGAATTGAGAGAGGATCTCTCATCGGTAAGCCTTTGACGAGCTTTGTTCATAAGGAGAGCCAGGACACGTTCTACTTCCATCGTAACCAGGTCCTCCAAACCGGAACCCGGAGCATGTGCGAAATAAAACTGGTTAAACCCGACGGCGCTTGGTTTCACGCTCAACTGGAAAGCCTCGCAATAGCGGATGCCCACGGCGAATTCAGCCGATTGAGAAACAATCATAGCGGACGTCACCATTCAAACCATAGCTGAGTCGGCGTTGCGGGAGGCTCATAATCAACTTGAACACCGGGTCCAAAACGCACGTCAGAACTGCTGAAGACGAATGAGCGACTCAAACAGGAAATTGCCGAGCGCAAGAAAGGCGAAGAGGCTTTACGGCGCAGTGAAGAGCGCTACCGTCAGATGTTTGAACGAAATCGGGCTATGAAACTCGTTGTGGACCCGCAAACCGGGGCCATTGTAGACGCCAATCCGTCAGCCGCGGAATTTTATGGATATAGCCTGGATGAGATGAGGAGTTTAAAAATCACGGACATCAACGTCCTAGCCGCCGAGCAGGTTGCGGCTGCAATGACCGCAGCGGAGAAGGAAAACATAGCCTCCTTTGCTTTCCGTCACAGGCTGCGTTCAGGGGAAATACGAGACGTTGAGGTTCATTCCGGTCCACTCGACGTCCAGGGTCGCAAGCTTCTCTATTCGATCATCCATGACGTCACCGAACGGAAGAAAGCCGAAGAGGCGCTGAGAGAGAGTGAGCTGAGGCTGAACATGGCATTGAGAGGAGCGGCGCTAGGGACTTGGGATTACAACATTCAGACCGGGGAGACCGTTTTCGACCATCGCTGGGTGGAGATGCTGGGGTTTTCCTTGGAGGAAATCGAGCCGCATTTTAGCTCTTGGGAGAGGCTTATCCATCCGGAGGACAAGACTCTGGTCATTGCTGCCTGGAATGCGCACAGGGAAGGACGCGCTCCCTTGTACGAGACCGAATACCGGCTCCGGGCAAAGTCCGGCGATTGGAGATGGATACTGGCGCGCGGCAAGATCGCTGAACGAGATAAGGACGGCAAAGCGTTGCGGGCAGCGGGCACGCATCTCGATATCACGGAACGCAAGCGGGCCGAGCAAGGCTTACGTCTCATGGAGGAACGATTTCGAGCGCTCGTTGAGGGCGCCCAGGACCTTATTTTCATGAAGGATAGTGATCTCACATACACGCACGTGAATCCTGCGATGGCAAGAATGTTCGGACTCGATGTGTCCGAAATCATCGGCAGCAAGGATGAGGATCTCTACGGTGAGGCAACCGGGAGACATATCAAACAAGTCGATCTGCGCGTGCTCAAAGGAGAATCCATCGAAGAAGAATATACCGCCTCCATAAAGCGCGTCCAGTTCACCTTGAATACTGTTCTCACGCCGCTTCGCGACGCGAATGGCGCCATCGTCGGCGTCTATGGCATTTCTCGTGATGTGACCGAGCGCAAGAGAACCGTCGCGGTCCAAAGACCGATCCCCGAGGCGTACCCCTCCAAGGCCATGAGGGCTGCTCTGCACGAGGCTCGTCTCGCTGCCGCCACTGACAGCATCATTCTACTCCAGGGTGAGAGCGGGAGTGGAAAGGACTATCTGGCGCGCTGGATTCACGACCACTCGAGGCGTGCGCCCGGCCCCTATTTTGCAGTGAATTGCGCCGCCATATCCAAGGAATTGGCTGAGTCGGAACTTTTTGGGCACGAACGGGGCTCATTCACAGGAGCGCTCGGCCGGAAGCGAGGACTCCTGGAATTGGCCGAGGGCGGGACCCTTCTGCTCAATGAAATTGGAGAGCTTACCCTATCCTTGCAGTCCAAGCTCCTGACCTTTCTGGACACAAGGTCATTCCTTCGTATTGGCGGTGAAAAGAGCATTACCGTGAATGCCAGGATCATTGCGGCGACGAACAGGAGTCTCGAGACAGAGGCGAAGGAAGGCCGATTCCTTTCCGCTCTTCTCTATCGTGTCAATGTGTTTGCGATACGCTTGCCGCCGCTGCGTGATAGGATTGAGGACATTCCCGTGCTCGTGGAAGAGATCATGTCGAAACTGGCGATGGAGATGCAACTGACTTCTCTTCCTGAGATCCCCGCCGAGTCCATCATTGCGCTTTCCAGGTACGATTGGCCTGGAAATGTGAGGGAATTGCGAAACGTGGTCGAACGAGCATTGATTTTATCCGATGGAGAGACTTTGAACTTCGCACTCCCGTCGATTAACGCAAGCCACCAAAGCTGGTCTCACGTGTCTGGTTTTCCGGAACACAAGCGCACGCTTCACGATGTTACGGATGAGGTGATCAAATCCCTGTGTTTAGAGGCCTTGCGGCGTTGCGAAGGCAATAAAAGACGCGCCGCCCGCGTGCTGGGCATAGCCCGAGATTCTCTTTATCGACACATGAAGCGTTTAGGAATAGAGAGCGACAATCCGACAGAGGATTAATTGGGGAACCGACTTTAAGACACCCAGCTAACTGTAACCTACTGATAACACATGAGCAGAGATTGCGATGTCCGTTCTTAGGACACCGCTCATTTCTTGCCGAATCCTCCGCATCTCACCCCCAAGTTTACCGCCGTGGCTAACCGTCTGATAACCCAGCCTTTCTAGGGTAATACCGCCATCTCGCACACTTGGCGCCAAAAATGCTAGGGATTACGGTAAGGGTTAATAGATACCAGTTGAATAATTTGAAACGATTGTTGAGTCTCTGGACCAATTAGTAACGGCTACAGACTCCGAAGTTATCAAAATGGATGAGCTCAAATTAGCGCGTTCAGGTCACTGATAATTGATAAAAAGGGGGAGCAATGTCCATTGAGGAGAGAATCGACGATTTGATAGAAGCAGGCTGGGGTGTGCTTAACTCTGATTTTGATCCGGGCGCCTTTCAGCGCTGGAGGCAAAGGGCTTTCGATTGCCTTGCCGCCATGTTTGGGCCGGATCATGTTTATACCAGACATTTCGAGAATTTCGTTCGACAAGGCGGGAAAGTGGACCTTCTTGCCGCCGGCGGCATACTGAGCGCAGCCAAAGAACAGGAGTCCTGCAACAGGTTGGGACGGTCAAAGCCAATGGAATGTGACCACCGTCCCTATGACTGAAGAAATCCGAGGCTCCATAAATCGGAGAGTCCTATAAATAACAAGTTAGTGATATTGTTCCTATAATTAATTAGTTACACGGTCACTTATTACCGAGATCCGGCCGGACGAGAATTGTGCCGGGCTGACCGGGACGAAGTGGATTCATGCCAATTTGTACACAGCCAGGCGTGAAACTCTATTGGGGATGATAGAAAGCTCCATCTCGTCTCATTAGGCCCTGGTGTTAGTGCCGCAAACACCAGGGAAAAAATAAACATCCATAAACCGTCGGTAAATTACCGCAAATTTGAAAGGAGACAGGCGATGAAGAATGCGAGATTACTATTAACAGGCTTGGGCTTAGTGGCGCTCATAGCGTCCTACGGCCCAAGCGCATCCGCACAGGCCTCTGATCCGGTAGCCGGGACATCGGTTACGGCCATCGGCGTAACGGTTACCCAATTAACTGACGTAGTCAAGGGTTGGAGCGTTAAGAAGAAGATTCTGGGGCACGACCTTTATAACGACAAGAACGAGAAGGTGGGCGCCATAGAGGATCTCATCCTCGGACCCGACAAGGCGTCCTCGTTCGCAATCGTTGGGGCTGGCGGATTTCTGGGGATTGACCGGCATGACGTCGCAATCCCGGTAAAGCAGTTCCAGGAAAAGGACGGCAAGCTCATCCTACCAGGCGCCACAAAGGAAGCTATCAAGGCCATGCCGGAATTCCATTACGCAAAGTAAGGTGAACACGAGCCGGCTCAAAGACAAGGAGGATGAACCATGAACTGGGACCAGATTGAAGGAAATTGGAAGCAAGCCAAGGGCAAGATCAGGGAGAAGTGGGGCAAACTCACGGACAGCGATCTGGAAGTCATTGCTGGGAAACGAGATCAGTTACTTGGTAAGTTACAAGAGAAATACGGGCTAAAACGTGAGGAAGCGGAGAAGGAGCTGGATGAGCATCTGGGCAAATGGTAGCTCCATCTATCCAGACGCCGACAGCGTTAATAGTAACTCATTGACAAAGGAGATTGTTATGAAAAAAAGCGGTTTTGGGTTGTGCGCAGCAGTAATTTGCATCCTCCTTGCGGGCCAAGTCTGGGCTGAAACGGGTGGTACTCCCTTGCAGGGATGGCAGAGGTCAAGCCAGATATCTGGAATGACGGTCACCAACCCGAAAGGTGAAAAACTCGGGAAGATAGATGATCTCCTTATCGATCAAGCCGGCGCGGTGAAATATGCCGTTTTGTCCCATGGAGGCCTCCTGGGGATTGGCGACAAATTAATCCCCATTCCTTGGAAAGCCTTCAAACTGGGAAAGGAAAAGAGCACCCTGGTTGTTAATGTCGAAAAGGGGGCTCTGGAAAAGGCTCCTAATTTCGACCCCAAGGAATGGCCCAAGGTCATAGACCCAGAGTCGCTAAAGAAAGTGGATATGTACTATAAGTAACAACAAATTACCCCGGAAGCCGTTGGGCTCGACGCCAAAACAGCAGGTGACGGGACTTTCCCGGGGAGAGGCCATCGTCCACCCTCACGAACAGAGTGACGAATTAGGCGACGCTTTGCGGCGCGACCTATAAGAATATCCACGAGTAAATCCTGAAAACGGCGGATACGCTCAGTTCGGGTATCATCTGCCGGTTTCCAATCCAACCTTAGAAAGGGAGTGATGATATGGATCTGACAACAATCATCATAATCATTTTGCTGATTATGCTATTTGGCGGCGGCGGTGGATACTATTGGAGGAGGCGAGGCCTTTAGGCGCACGGATTCGGGGTGGCGTCATCCGGTAGCGCCACCCTCCGGGTCACAAGGGGAGCAATCGCGGCGTCAACAGCAACAGGACCGGGGGCAGAATGGCTCCGGAGAATAATTGACTATGAAGGAGACTGATTATGAACAGAGGTAAACAACTGATTCTAGCGGTCACGGCCGCCGCCCTGTTGATGGTAACCCCGGTAATTGCAGCGGAGCCTAACGTTAATCAGCAAGGTATCCAGAACAATCAGCATACTGTGCCGATGCAGAATGTCGTCGGTCCGGCAGCCGTCGGTGACCAGCAGAGTCAGCAGGTCGGACAAAACCAAGGCCCACAATTCAACTCCGGTCAAGCTCAAAGCGATCCTAAACGGGTCCATGCGCAAAGTTTTCAAGGCAATCAAGGTCCTGCTACCGATCAGCGGATCCAGGGCAATCAGGGTTTCCAACAGCAACAACAAGGTGACAAATTCGTGGGGCAAAATGTCCAGCCCGTGCAACAGGGCCAACCCGGACCCGGCGGAACCGGTTTTCAAGGACAGCAAGGACAACAAGCAACGGCCTTTGGCGTGGTAATCGCCGTGGACAAGCCGGACAACTGTTTGCGTCTTAGACAGAGCCCTTCATCACAATCTTCATTGCTTGGTTGCGCACAAATGAATGAAAGACTGCCTCTGACGGGTCAATGGAGCCAAGATGGAAAATGGTTGCAAACGACCAACAATGCGTGGGTGTACGCTCCCCAGGTTCAGACTGATCTCAAACCTAGGCCAAAAGCCCGCCAGGCCACTTCTCGGAGAAGCCGAGACAGTTTTCAGGCAGAAGACGAAGAGTCCTTTGAAGCCCCTGAAATCTGGAACTCCCCCTCAGGAATCGCCAACCGAGGCTACACGGATACAGGCATAGTTTACGGCCCTGGAGCCGACGTGCAGTCCCCCGAGATCTACTGGCAGCAGTCCCGCGCCGGCAATCGCAGGTCCACGGACACAGGTATAGTTTACGGCCCTGGAGCCGACATGCTGTACGGCGGCTACGGGGTTAGACCGGGTTTGCGATACTACGACCAAAGAAGATAATTGCTAAACCTATTCCGGAGCCGAAATATCATGGGCCTCCTCTCAAGGACGCCAAGGAAAGTCGGGTTTGAATAGAGCGCAATTTTTACCAACAAGTTCAGCCGCGGAATTTTGCACCCGGCTAAACTTGTTTCAGTTCAGGTGCTATTCAAAATCACTTACCGCTTACTTTAACGCCTATGGGTTGATATCCCCCCGCGACCGCTGAAGTGCTTATGGTGCTTTATTTAACGAATTAGCGCTATACCTATATTTTCTATACTTTTGCATCAGGCTCATCAAAATGAACTTATTCTAAAAATTCTTGAAAATATTGAGAAAGGCAAAGATAGTTGAAAAGGCGGCATTGCCGGTTATTCTCATTCATAATCCCTAACAGCCGATTGAAGCTGACGGTTCGTGCAGCGTGCTCGGCATAGCCCGAGATTCTCTTTATCGACATATGAAGCGTTTAGGAATCGAGATCGATAATCCTACAGCGGATTGATTCGGGAACCGACTTTAAGACAGTGGTGAATTAGTAACCTGTCGATAACACGGGGACAGGAATCATGTTGTCCGTTGTTAGGACACCGTCCCTTTCTTACCGACCCTTCGTATCTAATCCCACACTCTACCACCGCGACTAACTACCTAACATCACATCTTTTATATAAGACATTACTCTTTACCCAGTTTGGCACGTAAAATGCAAGACTATGCTGTAAGGGTTATAAGAATCACCGCTCGATAATCTGAACCGCTTTCTAGGTCTGTGGACCACGTGTCGCAAACGCGTAGCCGTCTCCGATGGTGTCACGGCGGGTGACCGGAACGAGATTAATTCCCGCCCATATCAAATAATATCAACGCCGAGAAATGCGAGTAAATCATCTCTTCTGGTTGGTATTCCAGACGAACTGGCTTGATAATCATCAGTGCGAAAGCGCAAATGCCGTTCTTGAGCTGTCCTGGAAACAGTCATAAGCCGGAAGGTGTTCCCATACTCGATGAGGGATTTTGATACAGATTACTCGTTTTTGAATGGGCGTATTGTGCCGGAGGGACTAATGGACACTTGGACGTCATTCATCTTTGACAGCTTCCAAAGCGACGCGCCGATTCCCAATACTCTTAGTAGGGACACACATCGTACAGAGACAATCGACCTCAATGGTATTTTCGATCCCATTGCGTCCGGCAGTTTTCGTCTAACCGGAACAGAAGCAGGATCTCTCGGTAAGCTACTTGATGCATTGCCAATTCCGGTTCTATTGATAGATCACGAACTTAGGATATCACTCGCAAACAAAGCTTGCGAGATGCCGGAGATTGTAAAAGGGGGTATGAACCGAAAACCCTTTGCAGATCTGTTCCCACGCAAAGCACATTCCGATGCCTGCAAACTTATGGTTGAGGATGTTTTAACCACAAGAAGAACTCGAGAAATGACCACGCTCCTCCAACTAAACGAACGTAAAATGTGGGGTAGACTTCACTTGCGTTCGATAAGGACAGGGCAGGAAAGGTTTGTTCTCGTCATGATTCAAGATCTGACTCTTGAAAAAAAGCAACTTATTCTAACCAGACAGCATCGAGAAGAGTTGCGAAAAACTCACAATCAACTGGAAATACGTGTACACGACGGAACCGCCGAATTGACCCAATCAAATGAATTACTCAGATCTGAAATCCAGGAGCGCAAACAAGCGGAACGGGAACTGACATTGAGCCAGGCATCCTTTACGAGTATAGTTGACGAAAGCAAAGAAGGAATCATAGTTATCGATCACGAAGGAACGATTCGCTATTGTAACCCGACTGCACGTGAATTTTTCGGCAACAGTGGGGAAAAATTGACCGCCTACAGTTTTTCCACGGGACTTGATACGCACGGCGTGAAGGAGTTGCCAATAATTCGAGCAGAAGGCGGTTTGGGGATTGGCGAAATGCATATCACCAAAACCAGATGGCATGGAACACCGGCACACTTAGCGGTTGTCAGGGATATTACCGATCGCAAAGCTGCTGAAGAGGCTCTACGGGAAAACGAGCATAGGTACCGACAGACGTTTAACAGAATGAGAGCTGTCACGCTCCTCATAGAGCCCGAGACGGCATGCATTGTGGATGCCAATCCGACGGCGGCGGAATTTTATGGCTATTCTGTCGAAGAACTCAAGAGCATGAAATTGACCGAGCTGAATACAGCGCAAAGCAAGGATATTTTTGATGTAATCAATAAATCAATGTCTGAACAACAGAATTATCA
The DNA here is from genome assembly GCA_963747865.1 of uncultured delta proteobacterium. Classification (GTDB taxonomy): domain Bacteria; phylum Desulfobacterota; class Desulfomonilia; order Desulfomonilales; family Desulfomonilaceae; genus JBBSBY01. The sequence goes on from CAVVHK010000053.1 coordinate 22,838, forward strand.
TATTGCAAGCCATCGTCTCGGATCTGGAGAAATTCGGGAGGTTGAAGTCTACACCGGACCGATCGAACTAAATTCGGGCAAGCTCCTCAATTCAATAATTCATGATGTAACCGACCGGAAGCTAGCTCTAGAAAAACTGCATTTGGCTGCGAAGATCATAGAAAGCAGTAGTGAAGCTATGATTACGACAGATACTACCGGCCGAGTTGTGGGCGTGAATCGAGCTTTTTCGCAAATTACAGGTTACTGCAGACAGGATGTTCTGGGACAGATGGCGGATTTATTCTTATTAGGAATCAATGGATCCACTTCAGGTATCTGGGAAACGGCCACATCTACAGGCAGTTGGCAGGGTGAGGTTTGGGACAAGAAAAAAAATGGCGAACCGTACCCCAAAGCGCTCGTTCTCAGTGCAGTGAGGAGCAATGAAGGGGTCGTGACGCATTACGTCGGCACTTTTTCGGATATCACAAAAATCAAAAAAGCCGAGAAACGTTTGCAGCTTTTGGCCCATTTCGATCCCTTGACGCAGCTTCCGAACCGATTGTTGTTCCGTGACCGGCTTGAAAGAGCTCTTATTGGCGCAGATCGTCGGAAATCGACAGTTGCCTTGATGCTACTGGATTTGGACAGATTCAAGAACATCAATGATACGCTTGGTCATGGAGCAGGCGACAATCTACTGATCCAAGTTTCAAAAAGACTAAATGATTCAGTCAGGAAGGGTGATACGGTAGCCCGCTTGGGTGGCGATGAATTTGCGGTGGTGCTTCCGGACATGTCGAGTAATATTGCAGCAGCTAATGTAGCCAGAAAGATTGTTCAGTCGATGAGCAAACCATTTGACATAGATGGACGCGAGGTTTTTGTAACTACCAGCATAGGAATAACGTACTATCCCTTGGATGGTATCCAGTTCGATCGTCTGCTGCAGAATGCCGATATGGCTCTTTATCGTGCCAAGGAATTGGGGAAAAACAATTTTCAGTTTTTCTGTGAAGAAATGAATATCAAGGCTAGAGATTTGTCAGATTTAGAAAATGCGCTACGTGGCGCAATCGGTCGCGATGAATTTGTGGTTTATTACCAACCCAGAGTAAATTTACGTACTGGAGAGATTGTGAGTGCGGAGGCGCTACTTCGATGGCGACGCCCAGGAAACGGATTGGTTATGCCGGGGGAGTTCATATCTGTCGCAGAAGAAACAGGGGCTATAGTGCCTATCGGATATTGGGTTCTCGAAAACGCATGTGCGCAGATGAAGCAGTGGCATGATATGGGATTGCCTAGGATCGGGGTTGCGGTAAATGTTTCCGCTCGCCAGCTCCATGATAATGGGTTGGTAGATACTATAGGTCGTGTTCTGGCGAAAACAGGCTTGAATCCATCCTCCCTGGAGCTTGAATTGACGGAAAGCGTTGCCATGCAGGATGCGGCGCTAACAATAGAAATTTTCACTGAGTTGAAGAAGATGGGCATCCGCATTTCAATTGATGATTTCGGAACCGGATTTTCATCTCTTAGCTATCTGAAACGTTTTCCCATCGATATGCTTAAAATAGATAGATCTTTCGTTAAAGACATTGCTAACGACCCAGATGACGAGTCGATCGTGAAAGCCATAATAGCTATGGCTCACAGCTTGAAACTGGGGGTAGTGGCTGAAGGCGTGGAAACGAAAGAGCAGCTTCGATTTTTGGGATTACATCACTGCGAGGAATGGCAGGGATTTTTCTTTTCCCGACCTGGTCCCGCCGAAGATATGGCTCAAATGCTGTCCAAACGCAGAAGTATGGTGGCATAACTGGTGTCTGGAAGAGGCGGTCAGGCTTTGCTGGGACACTACACGAGCATGGCTCATGCGTGAGACGAGAATCACGCTGAACCGATATCCGTACCGGATCTTCTCTGCAAATCTCCGTAGATGGTTGGAGGAAATGTGAAATATGTGTCGCTTTTCATGCTCCTGCTGATCGCCGCAGCTGCGGAATTCCATACCTGCATTGCATTCAAGCTGGAACCTTATCAATCCCAACTTCTCGGCCCCCGCATGTATGAGTTGGCATCAGCTCCTCCGATGCTCCCTGGACTCATTCCGCCCCTTTATGTCAGTCCTGCGCTGCCGGGCGAAGAGATCTGGCACTGGAAAGACATGCCGACAGGACAAAGCGGTCAACCCATCATCTTCAAGCTGGAAATACAAGTGAGTCACTCGGAGCATACGTTGAAGCTGATCGAGAGTACCTCCTTTGGCCGGCGGGACGTATTGCTCGAGTGCAAGGTTGGGCTCGGAGCGTCGGATTTTCCGACACCGGTCGGTGTATATTATGTAACTTACATATACGATGAAGACCCGCTGTGGTTCCCTCCTCCTAGCCCCTGGGCAGTGGGTGAAGCCCCTAGTCAGCGGGTCTACGGCGGCACCATGGCCCCGCTCCTCAAGAAGAGGTTTGTTACGGTTCTTAAGAAGCAGCAAGAGGATCCTGAGGACATGATTGCGGGCCAAGTGAAGCTGGTAGACTCCGGATACCGGTTCCACGGGACCAACGCTCCGAGCAGTATTGGGCGCAACGAATCTCATGGTTGCGTGAGGATGCTCCCGAAAGATGCCAATCAGGTGGCTGCGCTCATCAAAGAACATGTGGGAACTAGCGAAAGCAGTAGGTCGGTAAATGGGAAATTTGTAGTGCTTCGATCCCCAGTGCGCTTCAATCTGGTCAAATAGACTGGAAAATATTTCGGCAAATAAAGCCCCCATAAGCCTGCCAACAGCTTTGCTAATGGTCTTGATTATAAGTGCCCCATTGGCAATAACCACGGTGGTCTCACGTGTCCGGTTTTCCGGAACGCAAGCGCACGCTTCCCGATATCACGGATGAGGTGATCAAGTCTCTGTGTTTAGAAACCCTGCGCCGCTGTGGAGGCCATAAAAGACGCGCCGCCCGCGTGTTCGGCATAGCCCGAGATTCTCTTTATCGACACATGAAGCGTTTGGGGAATAGAGAGCGACAATCCGACAGCGGAATAATTCGGGAACCGAATTTAAGACATCGGTGAATTAGTAACCTATTGATAACACATGGACAGAAATTGTGCTGTCCGTTTCTTAAGGCACCTCTCATTTCTTGCCGAATCCTCCGCATCTCACCCCCAAGTTTACCGCCGTGGCTAACCGTCTGATAACCCAGCCTTTCTAGGGTAATACCGCCATCTCGCACACTTGGCGCCAAAAATGCTAGGGATTACGGTAAGGGTTAATAGATACCAGTTGAATAATTTGAAACGATTGTTGAGTCTCTGGACCAATTAGTAACGGCTACAGACTCCGAAGTTATCAAAATGGATGAGCTCAAATTAGCGCGTTCAGGTCACTGATAATTGATAAAAAGGGGGAGCAATGTCCATTGAGGAGAGAATCGACGATTTGATAGAAGCAGGCTGGGGTGTGCTTAACTCTGATTTTGATCCGGGCGCCTTTCAGCGCTGGAGGCAAAGGGCTTTCGATTGCCTTGCCGCCATGTTTGGGCCGGATCATGTTTATACCAGACATTTCGAGAATTTCGTTCGACAAGGTGGAAAAGTGGAGCTTCTCGCCGCCGGCGGGATTCTGAGCGCAGCCAAAGAACAGGAGTCCTGCAACAGGTTGGAACCATCCGAGGCGCACGTAGCCTGAAGCCGGTTTCACCCTTTACCGAGAAAACCCGAAGCGCCGTAAGCGGGGGAGGGGAAAAGGAATTTCAATATAGCAGGTTAAATCACATGAATTACAGCCTAATTACAGTAGTGCTTGTACTCTTGGCAGCGATTGGCGGTTTCGTAGTCCTGGCGCGTATTATACTGGATAAATGGACAGCAAGATCGCGAGGCAAACTGGAAACAGAGGCTCATCAGAGTGCAGGGAATAGGGGCCTGTAATAATGGTCCAGAATCGCCGCGTTGGTCAGGGCAATGTGAAATCACGGTAGCGAGCAATCTTTGGGGAAAACTGAAACACAACAGGAAGGAGAGAGGATGAGCATCACGGGAAACAAGGCGGTTGCAGGTGTGTACAACACACATACAGAAGCGGAGGCTGCAGTCAGGGAGCTCCAGAAGTCGGGGTTTGACATGAAGAAGCTCTCAATTGTGGGAAAAGACTACCACACGGAAGAGCATGTCGTGGGATACTATAATACCGGCGACCGCATGAAGGCCTGGGGCAGACTGGGTGCTTTCTGGGGTGGGATCTGGGGGCTGCTTTTTGGAGCGGCGTTCTTTGTTGTCCCCGGTATAGGTCCCATTGCCGTAGGGGGTCCACTGGTGGGCTGGATAGTTTCCGCGCTCGAAGGGGCGGTTATGGTCGGAGGTCTGAGCGCCCTTGGCGCCGGGCTGTTCAGCATAGGCATCCCCAAGGACAGCGTCATCAAGTATGAAAGCCAGATAAAATCTGACAAGTTCATTCTAGTTTGCCACGGGACTATAGAAGAGATGGAAAAGGCGCACAGTATTCTGGAGAACACAAAAGCCGTGGAAGTCAACTTGCATAGCGATTTGGCCGGTCAGCCTGCTTGATGCATTAGTCAAGGGCTGTGCATCAAGCCGATTCCCCAGGATTTCCGGTGCGGGAGGACAACCTGTGGGTTCAGGGCAGTGGATACGTGAAGACAAAGGGAAACACTCAGGCTTTCGCCACTGGGTTCGGAGCGTAGCCGGTCATGGGTCATTCTCAAGTCGAGGCGCTGTTGACGACCTATTCCTACGCCAAACTCTCCGTTGCTTATCCGAGCCGCGGGAGAACGGTTACCTTCCTGAACCGCGCGTTCGGCGCAGGTATGTTCACCGGCAGCCTGAACGTGCTGCTGTGGTTAAGTTACGTGGTGATGCTGTCGTTGTATGCCTTTGCGTTTGGCAGTTATGGGGCGACATTCTTGCCGGACGGATGGCAAGCGACCGGCAAACATGCGCTGATCTGTTTCAGCGTGGTGACGATTGCCGGACTGAACCTGTTCAGCGCCGGGGTGATCGGCAAAGCGGAGGACTGGATCGTGGGATTGAAAGTGGCGATCCTGTTATTTTTTGTCGGCGTCGGGTTTTCCGGCATCCACGTCTCCCGGGTCACGACCGGGTCGTGGTCGCCGTCGCTGCAGTTGGCCGCGGGCGGGATGATCATCTTTGTGGCTTACGAAGGGTTCGAGTTGATCGCCAACACCGCTCACGATGTGCGGGACGTGGCACGGACGCTACCGCGGGCGTATTACACGGCGGTCGGATTCGTGATGGCATTGTATGTGCTGGTCGCACTCGTCACCGTTGGCAATCTCCCAGTGGAGAAGATTGTGGCGGCCAAGGATTACGCGTTGGCGGAAGCGGCGCGGCCCTTTCTCGGGCAGGCTGGTTTCACACTGATAGCGATCGCTGCGATGTTATCCACCGCTTCGGCGATCAATGCCACGCTCTACGGCTCGTCGCGGTTGAGTTACTGTATAGCGCGCGACGGCGAATTGCCGGCCTTCCTGGAGCGGAAAGTCTGGGGTGAGCCGGTGGAAGGAGTGTTGATCACCGCAGGCCTGACGCTGTTCGTGGCCAACGTTTTTGACCTGACCAGCATTTCGACGCTGGGCAGCGCCGGGTTTCTGCTGATCTTCGCAGCCGTGAACACCGCCAACGTTCGGCATGCCTCATATACGAAAAGCCGCGGCTGGATTTCGTCAGCCGGAGCCGTCGCGTGTCTGGCAGCGTTGGGCGCGTTGGTTTGGCAGACGGCGCGGACCGGACCCATGAAGTTGTGGGTACTGGCGGCGATGGTCGCACTGTCGGTGATCATAGAGGGCATAGACCGGCTGACAAAACGGGAGATCCATTTGCATGAATAAAAAACCGATCCAACGATTCCAGGAAGCACCGCTGATCCTGACGATCAACGGGGGCTCGTCAAGTATCAAGTTCGCGTTGTACCACACAGGAAAAGCACTGGAAAAAACTCTTAATGGAAGCGTTGACCGTATCGGTTTGGCAGGCACGAATTTAACTTTCAGGAACTCAGCAGGAAACCAGAAGGGCAATCTCGCTCTTGAATCCTCCGATAACAGGTCTGCATCAAATTTCCTGATCGATTGGCTCAATAAACAGGTTGATTTTGCTTTGATCAGCGGCGTAGGACACCGGGTGGTCTTCGGCATGGAACGCACCGAGCCCGAACACATCACAGATGAATTGCTGACTGAACTACGCCGCATCAGTCCTTACGATATGGATCATCTGCCTGCGGAGATTCAGTTGATCGAGGCTTTCCGTCAGCGTCATCCAAAACTTCCCCAGGTTGCTTGTTTTGACACTGCGTTTCATTGTACGATGCCGCGCGTTGCTAAATTGCTCCCTATCCCCCGCCGGTTCGACGAAATGGGAATCCGACGACACGGTTTCCACGGTTTGTCCTATGCTTATCTAATCGAAGAACTTGCTCGTGTAGCAGGCACGACAACAGCTCAAGGCCGGGTGATTCTGGCTCATCTCGGTGGCGGGGCGAGTTTGGCTGCCGTGCGTGGAGGCAAGAGTATTGACACCAGTATGGGCTTCACACCTGCCGGAGGGCTGACGATGGGCACTCGGCCTGGCGATTTAGATCCGGGCGTCGCGTGGCACATGATCCAGTTAGAGAATCTAACTCCAAAACAGTTCAATGATCTCATCAATCAAGATTCCGGGCTCCTCGGAATTTCTGAAACCAGTTCCGACATGCGGGATTTGCTCGCGAGGGAAACCGATGACGTTCGGGCGGCTGAAGCCGTGGCATTATTTTGTTATCAGGCGAAGAAGTGGATAGGAGCATTCGCTGCCGCACTTGGCGGACTGGAAACCCTGGTGTTCGCCGGCGGCATCGGAGAGTCCGCGCCCATAGTCCGCGCCCGGATCTGCGACGGACTGGAATTTCTTGGAATTGAACTCGAAGAAAAACAAAACGTGGCCAATGCGGACGTGATTTCCGCGAATGCCGGCCGGGTCGCTGTTCGTGTAATTCATACGGACGAGGAATGGATGATCGCTAGACACGGTTTGCCGCATTTTGGGTCTTACAATTGGAAACGAACATGATCATGAAAACAAAAATGGCGTCTGATAAGGAGCATTGTTATGAAGGTAAAAAATGGGGCTGAGAACATCGCCGTGGACACGGGGAAGACGAATATGACTGATGAGCCGTTGTCGCCCGATCTGCTGCGAAAGATAAACGCGTATTGGCGGGCAGCGAACTACCTCTCGGTCGGGCAGATTTATCTTTATGACAATCCCCTGCTGAAGCAGCCGCTGAAACTGTCGCACGTGAAGCCGGTATTGCTGGGACACTGGGGGACTACGCCGGGACAGAACTTCATCTATGTGCATCTGAACCGGGTCATCAAGAAATATGATCTGGATATGATCTACATCGCAGGTCCCGGACACGGTGGCCCGGCATTGGTTGGGAACACCTACCTTGAAGGCACGTATAGTGAAATATATCCGAATATCAGCCAGGATGAGGCCGGACTGAAAAAGCTGTTCACACAGTTCTCCTTCCCCGGAGGGATTCCCAGCCATGTTTCGCCGGAGTGCCCGGGGTCGATTCACGAGGGGGGCGAACTGGGGTATTCACTCAGCCATGCCTTCGGGGCCGTGTTCGATAATCCGAGTCTGGTCGTTGCCTGCATTGTCGGCGATGGCGAAGCGGAAACAGGTCCGTTGGCCACAGCATGGCACTCCAACAAATTTCTGAACCCGATCACCGACGGAGCCGTACTGCCGATCCTTCACCTCAATGGATACAAGATCGCCAATCCGACCATCCTGGCCCGAATCAGCCATGAGGAACTGGACCAACTGCTCCGTGGCTACGGCTGGACGCCCCACTTTGTCGAGGGTGAGGACCGGAGAAGATGCATCAACTCATGGCCACCATTTTGGAAAAGGCCATCGAGGACATCCAGCAAATACAAAGCAATGCCCGGAACAAAAACGACACCACTACCACTCGACCACGTTGGCCAATGATCGTCCTTAAGTCGCCTAAGGGCTGGACAGGACCGAAAGTAGTCGATGGACTGCAAGTCGAGGGCACCTTTCGAGCGCACCAAGTGCCGATCCTGGTGGATTCCGAGCATCCCGACAATCTAAAGCTCCTTGAAAACTGGATGAAAAGCTACAAGCCTGAGGAACTCTTCGACGAGTGCGGTCGTCTTATGCCGGAATTGGCCGAACTGGCACCCAAAGGTGAGCGAAGAATGGGTGCCAATCCCCACGCCAATGGTGGGGTACTGCTCCGCGACCTCCGCATGCCCGACTTTCGAGACTACGCGGTGAGCGTGCCTTCGCCCGGAGCCGTTACCGCTGCGGACACGCACGTGCTTGGAGAGTTCCTGCGCGACGTGGCCAAACTCAACCAAGACCAGCGAAATTTCCGGATCTTTGGTCCCGACGAGACACTCTCCAACCGACTGGCCTCCGTTTTTGAAGTCACCAATCGGCAGTGGGAAGCCCGGACGGTACCGAACGACGAGTTCCTTGCGCTCGAAGGCCGAGTAATGGAGATTCTCAGCGAGCACCAATGCCAGGGTTGGCTGGAGGGTTATCTGCTCACCGGGCGGCATGGACTCTTCAATAGTTACGAGGCCTTCATTCATATCATGGATTCGATGTTCAACCAGCACGCCAAGTGGCTGAAAGTCACGTCGAAACTGCCATGGCGGCGGAAGATTGCTTCACTGAACTACCTGCTTGCTTCCCATGTGTGGCAGCAAGCTCACAACGGCTTTACGCACCAAGACCCCGGCTTCATTGATCACGTGGTAAACAAGAAGGCCGCGATCGTGCGCGTTTACCTTCCGCCGGATGCTAACTGTTTACTGTCAGTGTGGGACCATTGTCTCCGCAGCCGACACTACATCAACGTCGTGGTCGCCGGCAAATACCTGGCGCCCCAATGGCTTACAATGGATGCAGCGGTCGAGCATTGCACGCAAGGGATTGGCATCTGGCAATGGGCCAGTAGCGACCAAAATGCCGAGCCGGATGTGGTCATGGCTTGCTGCGGCGACGTGCCCACGTTGGAAGTTCTGGCCGCTGTTTCCATCCTCCGCAAACACCTGCCCGACCTTAAAATTCGGGTGATCAATGTCGTCGATCTGATGAAGCTGGAGCCTGGTACGGAACACCCACACGGGCTGAGCGATCAAGACTTCGATTCGTTATTCACTAAAGACAAGCCGATCGTATTTGCTTTCCACGGATACCCCTGGCTGGTTCACAGGTTGACGTACCGCCGCACCAACCACGAAACATGCATGTACGGGGCTACAAGGAGGAGGGTACGATCACAACGACCTTTGATATGACGGTCTTGAACGATCTTGATCGCTTCCATCTCGTCATCGACGTGATCGACCGCGTACCGAGTTTGGGAAACAAGGGGGCCGATCTGAAACAGATGGTGCAGGATAAGCTCGTCGAGCACAAGCAATACATCGACAAGCACGGCCAAGACATGCCGGAAATCCGGAACTGGAAGTGGAGCAACCTCAAATGAATGCGCAAGAGCTTATAGACACATAGAGGATCCTGGTCGCTGGCTAAATAAATGGTAGGCTGCCATGCTGGATGCGGCAGCCTAGCGCCAGGAGCGCCAAGCAGGAGGCCATATGAAAGTCGTCACCACACTCTCCCCGCGGGACTACGAAGCTGTTCTGTTCGATCTCGACGGGGTGCTTACCAGAACGGCGAGCGTGCATGCTTCGGCCTGGAAAAAGCTTTTTGACGGTTTTCTGGAGCAACGCGCCACCCAGACAGGCAAGCCGTTCGTCCCCTTTGATATCGACGCCGACTACCCGCGCTACGTAGACGGCAAGCCGCGTTACGACGGCGTGGCGGCCTTCCTCGAGTCACGCCGGATCGAATTGCCGATGGGTGGACCCGAAGACGGCCCCGACGTGCAAAGCGTGTGCGCTCTGGGCAATCTGAAGGACCGGTATTTCCTGGAACACTTGGAGCAGCACGGCGTCGATCCCTATGAAGCGTCGATCTCGCTGGTGCGCAAGCTCCGGGCGCAGGAGATCAAAACCGCCGTCGTGTCCTCCAGCGATAACTGCGCTGCGGTGCTTGAGGCGGCGAGTATTGCGCATCTGTTCGACGCGCGAGTGGACGGGAAGGACATCACCCGTCTCGATCTGAAGGGCAAGCCTGCGCCGGATGCTTTTCTGGAGGCGGCACGCCGCGTCGGAGCACAACCTTCTCGTGCCGTCGTCGTGGAGGACGCGATCGTCGGCGTCGAGGCCGGACGTGCGGGCGGATTTGGCTGCGTCATCGGCGTGGATCGCATCGGGCACGCGAAGGCTCTGCGAGATGCCGGCGCCGATGTCGTGGTGACCGATCTGGCGCAAGTCGGGGTGGCAGTGGACCCACCTTCCGAGTGGTCATTGGTGTTTGAAGGTTTCGACCCGGCGCAGGAGGGAATCCGAGAAGCCTTGTGCGCCCTGGGTAACGGCTATTTCGCGACACGCGGGGCCGCCGCCTGGGCCGTGGCGGATGACATACACTATCCGGGGACCTACCTCGCCGGCGGATACAATCGGTTGCGCACCGACATCGCCGGCCGCGTGGTCGAGAACGAGGATCTCGTGAATTTCCCCAACTGGCTCGCGCTTGAGTTTCGCATCGCGGAGCAGGACCGGTTCGATGTGCGAACCGTCAAACTCCTGTCGTACCGCCAGGAGCTCGATCTGCGGAGCGGCATGCTGTTGCGGAGCATAAGCTTCGAGGACGGCCAAGGGCGGCGCATACCACTAAAGGAGCGACGCCTGGTCTCGATGGGCGACATGCATCTGTGCGCGCTGGAACTGACGCTTACCGCCGACAACTGGTCTGCGGGCGTCACGGTGCGTTCGGGGATCGACGGGCGCGTCGTCAACTCTGGAGCGAAGCTGTACCGCAAGTTCAACGACAAGCACCTGGAGCCGCCGATAGGCAGTGTCATCGGTGAGGACGGCGTGTACCTGCCGGCGCGCACCTGTCAGTCGAATATTCATGTCGCGCAGGCGGCCCGAACGCGGGCGTTCCTCGACGGACAACTTATCGATGTCCGCCGCCGGGTCATAGAGGAACCGGGATACATCGGTCAGGAGCTTAAAGTCGAACTTAAGCAAGGCGAAACGCTGAGGCTGGAGAAACTGGCCTCTTTCTATACCTCGCGCGACCATGCCATTTCGGAGTGCGGACTGGAGGCGCGCAAGAAGATTGACGCGTGGGTCGCTTCGATGCCGTTATGGCGGACCATGTGCTCGCCTGGAGACATCTATGGCGCCGCTTCGATGTGCATATCCGGCCGGCCGGTCCCGCCTTCAAGTTGAACGTCCCGATGCTGCTTCGGTTGAACATGTTTCACCTGCTGCAGGCCGTATCGCCCAACTCCATCGGACTCGATATCGGCGTACCTGCGCGAGGCTGGACCGGGGAGGCGTATCAGGGCCACATATTCTGGGATGAACTCTTCATCTTCCCGTTTTTCAATTATCGAATGCCCGAAATCACCCGATCTCTTCTGATGTACCGCTACCCGGCCCCTGGGCGAGGGGCGAGCTGCCGCAGCCGGGGCAGGGTTAAGGGGAGCGATGTTCCCCTGGCAGAGCGGAAGCGATGGTCAGGAGGAGACTGAGGCGCTTAACCTGAA
>CAVVHK010000054.1:0-11101 GCA_963747865.1 uncultured delta proteobacterium
CGTTGCATTTATCAAAGAATTACGCGCCACCAGGGGCTATAGCAATAACGCTACAACGGAGTGGAGAAGACTATCCATGAAACTGAGCGATTGCGCTCTCATCCACTTTGCGCGTCGGCTTGCTTTACGCTTGGAAACGCGAGCAGGGCTATCTGGTTGGCGTTGACGAGCAAGATTTCAACCCTAAGCTTTACGTGCTCAATGGAAACAGATCCTGCCCCCTTTCTGTATCAAAACAAGTGGATGATCAAACACATCAAGTAACCTATGCTCTAGGTCATGTGAGCCAAGAGGTTTTCGGACATTCTATCGATGTTTCCAAGGCGCCCACCTGATAAGGACCTAGAGTATGCGGTCCTTCTCATTGAATCTATGTCGCTGGAAATAGGAATACGGAGACCGGCTCCTGGAAATAAGAGGTTAAATAACAAAAACCGAAAGCAACAATGAGGCCGCCGACCGCTGGACGCTCAAACGTTGTGTCGGAATCAAACATGGAGAAATTTGCAAATGGGCAGCTCAAGAGCGTTGACGCAAGCTCGGAATAGAAAAGAAACACTTAATGACGCCCATTTAGAACGGCATAAAAAGAGGACCTCAGCTCAGTGGTCCGCTTAATGGCCAAAGGAGCCGATCCGGGGAGGCCCGGACAGAAGAGGACGGTGAAACTCCTCTGCAGTGGGCCTGCAAACCGACGACCTTGGATATTATGACCGTCCCTTTCGACCACGGCGCCCAGGTGGATGCGCCCGATTCCTACGGGATGACGCCACTCATGTACAGCGCCGTTAACCAGACTACAAATCAGGCGTACAAGCCGCTGAAGCTGTTGTTGAGGCACGGAGCCGGCGTCAACTTTGAGGGATCCCGAAGGAGCCACGGCTCTCATGTATGCGGCGGAGTCGGGCAGCTCCCATACCTGATCCGCCTTCTGGAGGCCGGAGCGGATTCCGAGCTGCGGGACGAGTACGGGCGTACGGCATACGATATTGCGATATCCGGCCCTGATTCTAGGAGGCATCGCAAGATCACAGAGTTGCGGCGCCGGCACATGGAGTAATGGTTATATCATCTCCGCCCCGAAACCTCATTCTTGGCCACAGCATAACCGAGGAAGCCGAAATTAGCTTGAACGCCGCAGAGCATTGTTTTCTTCGGAGACTCTCGTGGCTGCTTCGAACCCGTTATGGGCGACACATGCCGACCTTCCCACGGCGTGATTCGGCACGGCGAACGACAAGGAATAATAGCCCTTTTTACTTCACGGCTCAGTGTGCATCGACTCATGGGGTGGGCGACTACAGCAATGGTAGCAGGCATACCCACCGACATGGGCTGTCTGCTGCGTTACCGGTAGTAAACCTTCCCCATTGGTTTCTTCACCCGCCATGCCGTTCTGGTGGACCCGTAAGACGATTTTGCAAAACCTTTTTGTGGGCAATCAACATGTCCCTGGTCAAGCGCAACGTTGCGCTCCGGCAACCTTGATCCGACAGACCATGAAAATGTCCCCAATTTGGTTCGGCCCGCAGTCTTTCCTTCAAATAATTTATAGGTGAGGACATTGCTCATGGAATCCACAGCGCCTTTGCGTGGACATCAGACGAATAGTAACGGGTATACCGCTTACACGAGCGGAATTACTGGAGACTCGAACCCAGGGCCTATTTCCATAGCCTACCTACTGGTGGCGCCGGATGGCAGGAATTGTGCAAAGAGATTATGGACACAGGAATAAACGGATCCGGCCATGACGCTGAATATGTTTCGCTGATGTTCCTATGCCGATTGATAAAGAGCCGTTTTGCTTATATAGAGAGCTTATCGATCTTTTGCAGCAGCAAACTCGTTGTGAACCAGCTTTCAGGTAGATGGGCTATCCGTGTCCAGCGTCATCAAACCTTTGTGGATAAGATCACCTCGGATTTGAGCGATATAGTTTGGGATATTACATGGACACCTCGCATAGAAAATCCAATAAAGACCTGGCATTGGGAATATTGCTCTTGTCCCGAAGCATCCGTGAAGGCATCCACCCAGATTCCTGGAGAAATTCATTCACGGGTTATTTCTTAAATTACAATCACCTGCAAGTTCAATGTTATCGAGAATGCCTGACCAAGACTCCCCTGAGGCCAAGGGCCGGGATTCGTCTGTACGGGGATTTCTCATAGTGGCGTCTTTTTCCGGTGCAATCGCCATTCCAAGATCTTGCGCTAATTTTTTGCCCAGGGAGAGGCTGCAGCTTTCATCGACAAGGGGTGGGCTTTGAGTGTGGAAATCGCAAGCTCCAAGAACCTTTCTTGGGTCTGCTCTTCGACGGTCTCATAGTAATCATGCATTCCACATATCCGTCTGTTCAAGCCGGTTGCCTGGACCTTCTCTCAAGAAAAATCTCCTTCGATCTGGGCCATGTGTGTTCGGCCAAGGAGACCTGTACTATAGGGCCTACTATACCCCGCTTGTACTTTACGTATTCTTAGTAAATGTAAATAGGGTTCATGTCAGCATTAGATTGATATTACAGTCTGTTACCACGTCTTTTGGGTTGACTTTCTGCGGAAACAGTGATATCAATCAGTTACATAACATGCTGACATAAAAGGGATATCCGTCTATGAAAAAGGGGCAGTGGGCATTAGCGCAGGAGATCGTTCGTCACGTTGAACCTTTTCTTGGGCTGGACATCGACGATCTCAGGTTGCTTGAGGCGTTTCACAACGTCTCCACGAGAGAACATAGCCTTTTCGGCAGTATCAAAGGGATCAGACCGGTCGCCTCTTATGATGTCGCTGCCAATAGCCTTCAAAACCTTCTCGATCTTCGAATTCTCCTTGCGGATACAAATCCCGGCGCCCCCATTGTAAACCTGTATGGGCTTATCAAACTTTACCTTCCCTTGGTCGGAGAAAATAGCAAGAGAAAAACGACGCCTACCAGGCTAGCCAGAGTGGAAACCCTCCTGAGGGATACAGCAAAAGATTTTGAGTTGAATAAATTGCCTCTTCTCGATCTTGCGATATTCGCTCCCGAATTAGGCCCGAGACAACCCGTGCAAGTCGGGCGAGCCGAACCGGTGATGGATACGCTTCTTAAGAGCCGTCTCATTGAAGCCTCAATGAGCGTCGCTGTTGGCCACTTTAAGATCATGTCGGAGTTCACGGTGTTCATGAGGGTTGTGAATATGACCTTGGAGCGGAACCTCATCACATGCCCTAAATTCTCCATAGACAGAGTCCTTTACGGTTACGGGCCGCGTGGATCATTGGGTTTGCCGTTGACCGAAAAGAGTATCAGGTCCGCCCTCAAAAGCCTACAGAATCAGGGGATAATACTTATCCAACGTCCATATGCCCGAAGCAAAATAGGGCGCCTCAGCATCAACGTTCCGGGCATTGCCGCCGTTAACGCGAGAGATCATCGAAGCATACGGGCTTACGAATTGTTTATCACATCATGGGACCTTGTCAGGAGCCTCGATGTGAATCTTGCTTTACGGTCTGATCCGATCCTCGATACGAAAATTTCGGACATTGCGGCTAACCTGTCCTATAACCATGGGGATATCCATAGAGAAATTCACACGTCGCTCGGCGGCCCTGTCAACAAGGTTCGGGTAAAGGGCCATTGGAGTGACGGCTCATGTCCCACAGCGGCCGAAACTCACGTGGACGGCAAGCGATGACGATCCCAGCTTTGGAATAATGATCAATGAGGATGGCGGCATACTCTATAACTGCTGGGCGTGTCAGGACGGCCAGGTAAGACCGATATCCCATCTCTTCAGCAAGCTGGCCGAATATTCCCAGTTTCCACATGAGGCTCACCGGATCTGCGTCTCTGCTTCAAAATTGCTTAGAACCGGGGCTATATCGATACCGGAATTTGAGGGGCCCGAAGCTCTCAGTGACGAAGTCCTGGAGAAATATCCCTTGCTCACCCGATACGCAAAGCAGGGCACGGGATATCTAAAGAAATACTTGCAGGATCGGGGTGTGACACCGGACACGTACGAGCGTTTCAGAGTTCGGTATCTTCCGGCCGAAGGTTTAGATAGCAAATCGCCAAGGACTTTGGTCACTGAATTTACCAACTTCGATGGCGCAGTAGTGGCTCTCCGTCTAAGAGTCCTTACCGGCAAAGGACGCCGCTTCACGACCATCGGCTCTTTTGGGTCGGCCATGTTTGGCTTGGCGCAGGTGAGCCGTATGAAGCCTCTTTTGGTGGTTGAGGGCGAGATAGACGCGCAATGCGCATATTCATACGGATTCCACAATGTGGTCGCCGTAGGAGGGGCCACACGGAAGACGTCGCTTGTCGCCGATGTAATAAGCCGATGGGGGGGACAGAAGATTTACCTCGGTCTCGACGGTGACGAAACAGGGCAGGAAGCCCAGGAACGGTTGATTGAAGCTCTTGAATCCGAGATTCCGCATCTGTACGCTTTGGACTGGTCCCAAATTAGACTTCCGGAACCCGTATATACGGATAGCGGCTTTAGATATACTTGTAAAGACGCCGGCGACATTGCCCAGGATGACCAGTTTTGGAGTGTTATTAAAAACGCTTGGCAAATCAACTGAATGGATAATTTCATGTGTCATCGAGTACGTCGACTTGTAATAGCGCTTGTCAATGCAAATGTTATCAACAAGTTCTTAGAACCGGCTAGAATTTTATTCGTAAATTACTTGTAAAAATCTTTGTACTAAATTCAAATCAAAAGGGAAATTAAAAAATATACAGACGTAGCGAACGACACGCTCAACAATCCGGCTCTTGCAAACCCAGAAACCGGGAGCTCCAGAATCCTTGATAAAAGGGCTTCCAGAAAGGATATCGATGAAATTCTCTTGCGGGTACGCGGAGAAATATCAAACAGGTTACCGGCCGGGAATCCGGAAGTGGAGTTCATCCGAACTATGCTGAGAGAGGGTGAAGAAGATAGGCTTCCCTTGAAGAAAATATACGATAGATACGAGCCGTGGTGCCTCGACCGGAATATAAAGCCTTTGAAGAAAAGCTGTTTAAGCGCTGAGATCGAATTACGCACAGGTAAAAGAGCAAAAACGGTCAGACAGAAGGAGGACGTGTTCTGGGGATACGAAGGGTTATGTTTGATATGAACGAAAAATGGGGGTACGTACTGGTAGTTATGGCTATCTATCTGGAAACACATACATATACAAGTTGTAAGTCATCTAGGATAATGTCCATGTACAATGTCCTTGGTACTATATATATTGTACTCTTATATTCTCCCCGATTATACATGACTTACATTCTTTCCCTGATAGATGGGGGGACCCTTCGGCTGGTATGCGCGACAAGGTCATTCCGGTACACCACAATGGATAGTATTGCCTCCCCAACACATACTACCTGAGGTATCGCCAAGAATTATACCAGTCGGAACGGGTTATATACCTTCAGTCCCTAGGTTGACTTTGACCAGCTCAGCCCTTATATTATAAATGATTTTGGAAACCCTCGCTAGGAAACTCTTCGTAAAATTCTTCGCAAATATCCTGCAAAAATCTTTATTACGATTCCAACCAAAAGGAGAAGACGTATGGACGTTGACGATTCTCGTATTCCATTGAAGGAAATCCGACTTCACGACGCCTTCAATAACCTATTCCCAAAGCGAACACATGTCCTGGAAGCCCTTAAGAAGGATATCCAGGCTAATGGATTCGACGACGCTTTTCCGCTGATTCTCAGCCTATGGCCCTTGGACCGAGCACGACGTCCTTCTCGACGGGCATAGCCGCCAGCAGGTTTGCAGCGAGTTGGGCCTCAAGACAGCGCCGGTTGTCCGACGCTACTTTGATACCGAAGATACGGCGCTTGAATACGCCGTCCACATCCAAAGAGATAGGCGAAATCTTACGGATGGAGAAATCTTGGGTTGCATCGAAGTGCTGGGCGCAAGAAAGAAAAGGGGAAGGCCGGAAAAATTAGCGCAAAGTTGCGCCAATAATCGGAAGGGTAAATCCGCTGCGGAATTGGCGTCAACCCTTGGCATTTCTACCCGAAAATTGGAAATGGCAAGAACGGTGGCGGATCACGGCGACGCAAAAATGAAAGAGGATGTGATTCTGAAAACGACGTCCATCAATAAAGCCTACCAGGAAATTCAGGCAAAGCGCAAAGAGGAGAAAGACATGCCCAAGACACAGGAGGGTATTATTAGCCCTACTTCAGCGGTTCCGGAATATGTGTCCTTAAGAAAGGCTGCGGTTGAAAAAGTTGAAGACGTCGGCAGGCGGGCACAAGAAGATCATGATGAGTTAGAGACCCTTAACGCGGCCCACGACTCCGCATATAATGATATTGATGCCGTAATGGAACCGTCGATGGTCTCTAAATCCTGGGCTCTCAAGATCATTGACGGCTTCGATCCCCATTGCGTCGATTATATCATAGTCGGCCAAGGGGAGCCGCCCACGGCTTTAAAGGAAACCCAGCAGATCTTCGTAGCGCCATGGACGGCGCCGGCGCAGACTGAAGCCTCCGACACTGAGGATGCTTCGAGAATGAAGAAATTTCTACCCTTACCCTCGCCATAGACCCGAATCCTGCTGAATCTCGAAAATCTCGACGGTGACGGCTGGTATGACCTTGAGCAAGCTTGGGCGAAAGACACGCCCGTTTTTGTTGCTGAACCCCCTGAGGGAACCGAGGTTAACAATGCCATCGAAGCTGGAAATTCCGAAATAACAGACACGCCAAGTCAAGAAGTTAAGCCTGCGCAGCAATCTGAAACGAAGTCCTTTGACCCCGCATTAGAAAAAATTGCAGTCTCCCTTGAATCGGGGCATGGTTCCGGAACACGTCTGGAGCGGTGGGCAAAACATTATCGCGTCATAGTTTATACCCTTGCCGACGACACCCGAAAGATCGATCGACGAAAATTCTTCGCTTTGGTTGAGAATATGGACGAACTGAACAGCGCCCTTAAAGGACCGATTAAACCGGAATACGCCTGGTTTCCGCAAACATTCCACCGGATATGTTACGAAAATGGCTATGCGGTCCCACTTCCGGAATGTGCGGACGGCTTCGAGGTGAATTTATTATTGGATCATCTCCGCTTCCAGGGGGCTTATTCTCGCGGAACACATCAATTACAGGACCAAGGATCAATTACAAGAAAGCTCGAATTCTTGGTTCAGAACTGGGCCGAAGTCGTCGCCGGTGTTCAAAAATATGGGTTTATTCAAGATCGGCCCGATACCCCTTCATTCGATTGGTTAATTTCTAATGGGGAAAACGTTTTCAATTGCGTTCACCAAAAAATGGAGGCAGTCGAAGCATTTCAGCTCGATGAATTATTAAAGGGCGTGGGCATAAGGTTGAATTAATTTCCGTAAAGAATAAGCCTTGCGAAAGTCCTACGTGGAAACAAATGACCAGAGCGTCAATGGGTCAACAAATACGGCTCTTTCGCGGAATGGAAATTCCGCCGTTGCGCATATTGATACCGTATATTCCCCCCCACATCAGGTGATTGGGCGCGTTATATGGGCTACCGGTGCGGCGCCACCGGTGTCGTGCTCCTCTTTACCGATCAACCATGACAATAAGATGCGATTACCGGCCCCCAGAGCTGAGTTTATGTATTCGCACCAAGCCAAGCTCACGGAGAACGAAGGAGAGACGATTTCGGAGCAGTAGAGCATTGGCACAAGCCCGATTCTAAGAATCGTTCAGAATTGTTCTCATGGCGTTCAACCGGACCTCAAACACCAAGATGGCCATGGACGCCCTTTGCAACCTACGCGGTAAAAGGCGCATCCCCATTTGTTCCTGTTGGAAAAAATGAGCAAGGCGAGTCTTTCCGATATTACGTCGCAGATGAAGCCGGCGCAAAGCAGTAACTCTGTCACGTTGCCCGGGCCATGTTGCGGCCTCATCCGAATTTTTCATAGCCGGGGGGAGGAATATTAAAGTTGCAAGAAGATTTGGCATCTGCCTTATCCGCTCTAGATATGGACTTCGTAAAAATACCAGGGTTCGACGTGGTCCCCGATGGCGAATATTGGACCGTCGTGGAGGACGTGGAGTTGGACGTAACCAAAACCTCTCGCCGCCCAAGAATGACCTGGACGCTTCGAATCCTCGGTCCTGATCATTACAATTGCCAACTGCTGCGGGTCTTGGTCATCACACAGGAATCTCTCCAATGGTTGAAAAAAGACTTGTACGTTTGTGGGAAAGCCGTTCCGGCTCTGAAGGACCTTGCCGGCTCTTTGGATGATCTTCTGAACATGAAACTCAAGGTGCGTAAACAGTCCAAGGCGGTCCATATCCTTGACGCCGATGCCCCCGTATCGGCTCCAGGGCATCTATTCCTGCATCTGATCGATGAAGAGGGCCGGGAATATCTCGACCAACAATTACGACCGAACCGGGGTCCCCAGGACCGGCATGAGTTCGAGGCTATTATCGATCACTACGTGACCCGATACCAGTGTCCGCGTCCTTCCAAGGCTTTTCTTGAGGACTCGAAAAGTGGCGCCATGCTTTTCTCCACCGATCAACCGTGACAACAAAATAGGATTATTGGCCTCCAGAGCTGAGTTTACACATTTACATCAGTCCGGGCTCAACGAGAACCAGTTACCGACGACTTTCGAGATGGAGAATACCAGAGAAGGGGTTGCCGACAAAATCGCTCAAAATTGTTCTCCTTGCGTTTTAGAACGAGCATCGAGGAGAGCCCAGCTCTGGGGGCCATTTTGATGATAATTCCTGACGTTGTGACTCCCCTATTTTGCTCACTTGCCCATGCTTGTCCCCCGGTTTCAGCCACATGCTCGGACGATGTCACCGGTAACGTGTTTACTTTGGCCGGACAGGCGACTCCTTTGGCTGAGAGATACCCCAAAATATAAACGCTCAGAGGAGCTCACAAATCTCGTTAGCCTCCTCAGAGGCCCATTCGTGGTCGCAATCACCACACTCAAACGTGATTGGATCCCCTTCGGGCCAAGCTTCTTCTTCGTAACTTTCAGGATTGATGCCATCGCTTTCTTGCTGATAACGTCTAAACACGTGGAGATACTCGAAAATCCATATCTCCGTGCTGCCACAATTGGGACACTGAATAAATTGCATAATCTTCTTCCTTTCGGCCGGGTTCTTTCTCAGAAAAACCGGTCAAGCCAATGAATTATCCGGCACGTGTGGAGACGAATCTTCCAGATGTCCCCTGCTTTGGCGATGAGCAATTATTCCAATGGAAACGGGGGGATCAAATCCGTCTTTCAAACGTATAAGAATCTTACATCGTACAAATGAAAGGAATTATCCATGACCGTATGTGACGAGCCACTATATTCCTACGCCGACCTTCCACTCATAACGCCTTGGCTTACCCAAGCGACCTGCCGGGAGTTGATGGCGACAGGTCTATTCACACCGCGGATAATCCGCCAAGAAATCGATACCTATAGCCGCCATATGAACTTTTACGATCTGATAGCGGTTACGGCTGTCATGCAGACGCTTCGATCCGGCATTACCTCGGATCGGCTATTGAGAGCGCTTTATAATCCTTCTTGTTTTCGTTGTGATGGCTTTCCGGAGGAGGACCTTCTCTTTCTCAGCACAGGAGCGATCCATGGACAGGAACTCTCCCGTTTCCTGGAAGTTACGAACGCGGATGTAACGATTCTTGTACGGGTTCCATTGGTTGGAGACTGCCGAAATTGAGTTCATCCCGAATGATCTTCTTGGCCCCGGCGATTATAGCGGCGTGACCCTGACCGGCGTGGAGTGCAGAGCCATCCGCGAGGTCATAGAAAACAACATAGAGTCTTCGACCATCCCAGGACGGTCGCCGTCGGCATAAAAATATTCGGCAACAGTCGTTTTTCTCCATGAGAGGTTTTTCAAATGAATAACAAGAAGAGGCAGCAAATGGCTTATCAAGAACATCAAGGGGACGACACACTTGTTCAGGCGCTGTGGAGCGCCATCTTTGCCGGAACCAGGCTCCGACGCGTCGCAGCAAACGATCCGAGGGTGTTTGTCCTGAAATCCATAAATTGGGCCGGACAAAACAGTAAGGTTATCGACATCACCACAGGAGAGGTCTTCAGATTTCCTTGGAACGACCTTGAGTTCCTTGATCCGGTCGATGTGAATCTGCCCGGCGTGCCTCCGGCGCCGCGGTTCTAATGGAGGTTAACGATGTTTATTCCTGTTTGCATTATTCTAACAAAATTCACTTGTTACGATTCAGACGGCAATGAAAATTGCACGGGCTTTGGCTTCACGGTCGACGATGATTTGGAGTCCCGTTTTTACGACGGATATGAATCCCTGGAGGAGGCGGCGGACGCCATATCTCCACAAAATCTTCTATCCACCGTTGGGGAACACTTTCCCGATGCCCTAGACTTGATCGAAGAGGAAGGAGGACTCATGCTGGGCGGTTTATGGGTCGGTATCGAGGATTTGCAGGCGGGACCCGAAAACGAAAATAACGATGTCAAGACATCTGAATCACCGATAACTTGATTCACCAATCGGCCTGCCTGCACTTCCGGGTTGGACGAGCATGATGACGAATTGCGTGACGAGTCACTTCACTCTGATCGAGAGTATTCGGACATCGAAACAAAGACGAAAGAGCCACAATGGTTATGCATTTGTTCACGTGTCGAGGCGCGGCGTCATCGACAAACCCTTGACGAGCCTTTGGAGCTTCGTGATAGTGGATTCAGGCGCAGATGGAGCCGGTGGTCTGCTTGACTTCGAAGAAGGAATCGTACCCGACCGACAAATTTCTCCATTTCAGCTATACGAGCCGTCTTCGTGGGCGGAAACCGTCGTAAAGCGCCGATACGGAAGAGTTTAGGAGTAAATTTACGGAGAGATTACTTACCGACCCATAGGAGCTCGATAAGCCTCTACGTTCCTGAGCATATGTTGCTGCTCTCTCTGTACGGGCACGAAGTTTTTTACGAGAAGGCACGGCGGATTTTAGGTTACGCGTCCTGAAAAGGCTCGGGGTCAAAATCCCCTGTCCGGGTCGGTTACCGGGGCTACATTGGCTTTTAGCCGGAAGACGATCATCACTACGCCTCGC
>CAVVHK010000055.1:0-10510 GCA_963747865.1 uncultured delta proteobacterium
AAGAATAACTTGGAGATTATCCCTCAAGTCAAGACAATAAATGTGTAAATGTCGCTCAACAGACGACCTCTCAATATTAATCCGCTTCCTTTTCTCGACTCAGGTAATAGTCAGGAGCCTCACCTTCTATGCTTATTTCCGTTGACTAATAGCCTTTGGAGGCCGTACTGCACTCCGCCACAGATTTTCCATTGCTGCGGAGCTTTAATAATTTTGAGGGGGTTGATTAAATGACCAAGGCAGAACTTGTCTCAAAATCGCTGAGGAATCCGATGTCACCAAGAAAGCCTCTGACGCTTTTCTGAAGTCTCTCATAGGAATATTACACCAGACCCTGAAAGAAGGGGGAGAACTTCATTTGCGCGGTTTAGGCACATTCAAGGTCGCTGACAGAAGAGCGAGGGCTGGTGTCAATCCCAGAACAGGAGCCAAGTTGGAGATTCCCGCCACTAAGGCGCCGACGTTCAGAGCTGCTCAAGCTCTAAAGGACGCCGTTAAGGAGCCGGAGAAGAAACCTGAGAAACAGACCCAAAAGAAAGCTGGAACGAAAAAGAAATGAAGCGATAGGGACCGTCATTGTTTTTCTTACGCTGGACACGATACCTTTGTGAACGTGGCTTTACCGTGTCTCAATCGTGTCCGGATAAGCCAATCAACTTTTTTGTGGATTAACCATTCTGAGTCGCATAGGATATTCATATCCGTCAAATTATTTGGGATGGAAATTTACATGAGGGGAACCACTCGATGCGGTATCCGGTTCTTAGAGCAATTTGGGTGATTGCGTTTTTTATGGCGATGACCTCGGTAATTCTGGCTCAGGATGCGTCGAAACGCACCATTAGAGTTAATGGCGCCGGCATTTCCGCCGACCAGGTTGATATTTGGGCTAATTCATTCATGGAAGCCAACCCTGGCGTTAATGTCTTGATAACAGGTTCAAGCGCAGGGAAAGGGTTAGAGTTACTATTAGAGAGGAATGCCGAGATAGCGATGGCCAGCCGGGTAGTTTCCCCCGATGAAGAGAAAAAGGCGGTGAAACAAGGTATTCAGTTGGGGGAACGGTTGATAGGTTATTCCGGGATCGCTGTAATAACGACTCCGAAAAACACATTGTCTGAGCTTACGATGGAGCAACTCCGAAGGATATTCGCCGGAGAGTACACAAACTGGAAGCAGGTGGGAGGACTGGACGCTCCTATTCGGTGCTTCACAAGAAGAGTCCCGGAATCAGGAGCAGCGATGTTTTTTCGAGAAAAAGTGCTCGTTAATCAACCATATGGAAATACGACCACTATGACTGAAACCTGGCCTACAATTATCAAAGTTTGTTCAATGGGTAACGACTTAAGTATAGGGATAGCCCCAGTGAGCCAAGCTCTTGCGGCTTCAGGCAAAATAAAAATCCTGCGGGTAAAGGAAGATGAGCATTCACCTGGAGTGGCGCCATCATATGAAACTCTTAAAAACAAGACTTATCCGATTATTTTACCCTTCCGATTCTATTGGGATGATAAGACTGCCGATGACCAGATAAAGCGGTTCATCGAATTTTGCGCAAGCAAGGGACTGACGTCTGAAAAATAGGTATCCTTAAAACCTCAGCCCACTCATAAGAAAACACATTAGGGACCCTTCTCAGGACTCTTAACGTGGTGGACCAAGAAGAAACATCCGCTGTATTAAGAAAGTGTTTCACCTCATATCTCCTGAGACAGTTACAGGAGTCCCGGAAAGGGTAAGCGCAATGGCATCAGGTGTGACTCAGCATTAAGGAAACCCGATATAAAAACCCCATGACGTCGCTGTAACAATTCCATCATGGGGCTGAGGTTTAGAATATTCCGGAGTTGTGATTATTCGAACTCGCTCAATTTTCCCTCCCGGACCTCAAAATTTGTGGCATTTTGTGTTCGGACTCTTGATTTATCGTCGAATTCGAGAGGGGCTCGGCGCCAATTGGGTGATTTCCGTGGATGTTCCCCTCGTGTTCTGAGTCCATTTTACGTTGTCTGTGCGATGCTCGGCAAGTTAGCTTTTCGTTAGTCAGCCAAAGAAACCTTCGGGCTGGCCTCACACTTCAACTTGATAAACCAAATCATCGTCTTCCTGCGTCTCCCATCTGAGCCAAAACCCCTGTTCGGTCTGTGTGCCAATCAATTTGTCATCGGGTTTGGCAGGTCTCACCTTGAAACAATCTTCCGCTCTTAGTTGCCCGTCTTCCAGCCGGTAGAGATGTGGGTATCCCTGATAATGAATTAACACTATGTCATGCAGCTTGTGCCCTTGCGCCCGTAACTCTTCGATTGCGTCCTGCTGTTTTGAAAGACAGAGGCCTAGTATTTCAGCGGCTTTTTCCCGGGGGATCATGGAAGCGCCTCCAAATGAGCTTATACGATGTCGATTTGAAAATGAAAGGATCAAGGTTAATCTGGGCGTCGAGTGTGATCACCTATATATTTCAGTGAGGCGCAAGGTAATGTCAAGAGGAAATTAGAAGGGAGAGTGAAGCCCCTAGCGGAGCCCGGACGAAAAATACCCCGCGACTTCTTTCAGGTACATTTCATCACGGGGCTATGAGTGAAGATTTATAATTTGCACGTATTATAAAATAAATATATGGTTTTGGTCAAGTAAAATGTTAGCGACGGATTGGCGCTTCTTGGCATGTTTGCCTTTTGCAGTGATCTTGAATGGTTAAACCAGACAGAGTGCTTATTGGATTGTGTCCACTCTGTCCGATTCTCCCTGAGACCTTATTGCCGACTACTTCTTGTCAGTTTTCTTCTCGACAGGCTCTTTTGCCGCTTCAGGGCATTTCTCTTGCAAGGCTTTGGCCCCTTCCTCTTTCGAGTCAAACGGCCCGGCTAGTATCTGACCCTTTTCAGCTTTGAACACCTCTACCTTGCATTTGCCGCTCTTATCCTTGACGACCAAATACTGATCCGCTAACACCGGACTTGTACTCAGACAGAAGCACATGGCCACCGCTAGAATAGGGGTCCTCTTCATCTTTATTCCCCCTTTCCGTAGAAATAACTATGGGCAATGACTATCACGAAACTTCTGGTATCACCATCAAAAATGCCTATCCGTTTAGAGTTAAAGTCCGGGTCATCTTTTCGCCCTGTGATTAACGCTGTTTTTCCGTGGCGCACGAACATGCGGATCGCGCGGCAAGTTGATCCGAGTGGGAGACGGCAGAACTGGGGCAGAAAACAGGGGGATGATGAGGCGGTACCATGTGCCTTAACTGCTCTTTGTTACGCACGGAGAATTCTGAGTGAACAGGGCGGTTTCAACTTTCCTGGGAATCGAACATCCTGAAATGATTTGATGTCCACTATCTCATCTGTTATGCTGGTGGTCCCGCTGGATTCAATGGCGATTCTTGTCGATGTGAAGGAGGGTAGCTCATGACGTTGACCAAGGCGGACTTGGCTCAGAAGGTTGCTGACGATTGCGGTTTTATGAAAGGGGAGGCGTCTGAGATTGTTGAGAAGATCCTGGAAATTATTAAGTCACGTCTGGTAGCCGGAGAGGATGTTATGATATCAGGCTTCGGCAAATGGTCCGTGAAGGACAAGAGCGCACGCCGTGGGAGAAATCCCCAAACAGGAGGCAAGTTGGTCATTGACGCCCGGCGGGTCGTGACGTGGAAATATTCGCCTGTGCTAAAGTCCGCAGTGAACAAGGCATGAGAATTATCGCAGCCTCCCGTTATTTCACTGTTGCTGACATCAGTCGCAGGCTATGATAACAGCGCCTCAAATCATGTTCGCCGCTTTAAGCTCTTCTTTGAGCCAGGCGTATGCCACAGGAGCCGCTACCAGACCCGGAATTCCGAAGACAGCTTCCATTAACAGCATGGCGCAAAGCATTTCCCATGCGCATGCCTGGACTTCCCCTCCAACGATAGCCGCGTTGGTGAAATACTCCAATTTGTGAATACCGACCAGGAACGTGAGAGAAGCAATCGCAACCCCATGGGATACGCCAAGGCTGATAATCACAATCAGTGTGTTGGAAATTAAGTTGCCTACCACCGGCAGAAGTCCGGTAACAAAGGTCAGTGGGATAAGGACTGCTCGTAACGGTAAATGTGCGCCGAAAAAAGGCAGTATGACCATCAAGTAGATTGCCGTGAGAGCGGTATTGAGACCTGATATCTTTACCTGAGCAAAAACCACCTTGTCGAAGGCTTCCGCAAGTCTGCGGATTCGGGCCTGCAAAGCGGCTAAGAAAGGGGGGCAGCCATCTGCAGCATCGAAATGATGAAGGGCGGTCATGCCGCCTATTACCATTCCGAAGACCACATGGAGAAAGGTCTTGACTCCGGCCATACCCGCCGCGGATATCTTTTTAGCGTGCTCGTGTAATGCGCCGGTAATCTGCTCGCGTAGATCTTCCATGGTGTGGGGAATGGTGTCCGCTATACTCGACGGGAGAGTGCGTTTCAAGTTCTCCAATGTTTCAGCAACCGACGCGAGGAGGGCGGCCATGCCGTGACTGCCGTGCAAAAACGACCAAAGCCCTAGTCCGGCTAAGGATAGTCCCAAGATAACGCAAATAACTATGGACGTCAGGGCGAGTTTGTGGGCCAGACCGCCGGAGGTAACGGGAACTCGCCGGGCTAGTTTTACTGTGAGCACATGAACTGCAAGGCCGGCAAATACCGCCGGCAGTAGATGAAAATGAAGAATCAAAGGAACGCTAAGTATTCCAAGCAAATAACTTGCTATTACTGGATTGGGCATAATCGACAGCTCGCTTTACGTGACAAGACTACCAAACTTGTTGAAATTGTCCCAACCGCACATGTTATTGTCCTTTCCCTTTGTTTAGTGGGTAGAATTGCCGGTTTGAGTATGCTCCACCTGTAAAGGGTCTGTAGACATTCATGCCGTGGGTTTCGAACTGGATCTGAAAAATCACACTAGATTTTCGAGTCCCTTGTAGTAAACGGATTCTACCACAAAATCATGGGCGCCACGTTACGGTTTGAAGCGCTGGTCTGATTTGCCTACTCAGCTTAAATGGCAAAGGCTTTAAATGGGTATCGTCATCTACCTAGGGCGACTGTTATGCCGGCACAACAGTTCACAACTTTCATAGGTTCTTTAAGAATTGCCTGCCAATTTACCCGTAATATCACTATAAAGGCTATCGAAGCTGGTTTAAGGCGGAAACATAGACTCTCCGTAATTCACGTTTTGACATGAGCGTCTGTGCTTACAAAGTCCAGTGTAATCCGGTAATCGTTCAGGCTCATAAAAGCATGCTCTTAAAGCCTCAAGTCCGGCAGGATAAGCTCTTATGCAGCCTTGAATAAGCTTAGCGCCGGATAGGCTTATCAGCGCTCATCCAAGGGTTATCAAAGGCACTGTAATAGCACACAGGAGTTTTAAGCTACTGTGGCTCTGGAATACAAGTGCTGCAAACCCGCTATGGGTTTTCTCCAGAATTGAGGCTTTTCAGGGACAGGATTAAGCGCCGGCTTAGAGAATGAAAGCCGGGCACAATGGTAATAGGGTACACCACTTTCCCCAAATCTTTTCGCGTGATGCGAAATTGCCGGAGAAGCGGATAGCCGGTTTCAGGCGGCCGCCTTTTCGAGAGAAAAGGGTATGGTCTTTGCCATTGCCGTCTTGCCGGCCACGACAAAAAGATCGGAGGCCAGACGGGGGTAATGGTGGCTGAGTATCAGACACAGACGTCGGTACCAATCAAAATTCTCAAGACGAGTCATCAAGCGAATTCTATTCCGGAAGAGACGAAATCCGGTAACCTCAGTAACCTGGAAGTTGACCGAGCGTATCTGCTCAAGCAGCGACTGGAACGAATAGTAGGTAATCCTGTTCGCTCTTTCAGAATCCTTCCAGTTGGATTGAACCTCTAGGGATATGGCTTTTCTTTCCTGATATATTTTTCTTGTGAGTCCCTTTAATAACGAGTGCAGCCTGGGAAACCAGTTGATGGGATTGTACACGAACAGTTTTCCTCCCGGAACCAACACCCGATAAAGCTCCTTGAGCATTGCGGAGGCGTTGGGCAAATACATGAGGACTTCATTACACACAATGATGTCAAAGGATTCGCTCACAAAGGGAACGCCATCGACAAGATTGACTTGGAAGAGCGCTTCATATGCGCTTTTTTCGGCCGCCTGACGGAGCTGGTGGGGCCATAGGTCCACACCAAAAAGTTTGTATTCCGCTGGGATTTGGCAAAAGAAACCCAGATTACCCGGACCGCAACCGATATCCAGAATCCGCAAACTCGTCAGCCCGGAAGCCCGTCCAGATAGAATGGCCTGACTCAGAAAGGGAAAATGTGCGAATTTCAAACGATTGCTCCTCTGCATTCCGGCTGAGGGCATCCTAACAGAGCAGGTCTTTTTCATGGTGAACTCCTGAAGAGGCGGGAGAACGAATATCATGAGGAAAGCCGGCGTGTCAACGTGATTTGACGACGCATCCGGGATAATCAGCGCATTCAGAAGCAATAGAGCGATTGTCGCAAACTTTTATTGGCACAAAAGAGTTGAATAGTCATAAACAGGCCCAAACGCCCGGCTCCAAATGTATGCCGGAGTGTATAAGGCCTGGGATCCTTTAAAGTCTTATCGACGAAAGACAAATTGTGCCTGCTTGTGGAGCCGGATCAATGAGAAGGGGAAGGAGTGCGCCCGATTATTTTAATGGATCGAAGGACCGAGGTCCATGTTGTTCACAGAGAGACTCCTCTTGCAAGCGCCTGACTGACATTTCGCGCTTTGCCCGACGTCGTTTCGTGAATTCTTTTGTCCCTTGGCTGGTCGGGCTAAGCGCTTGAAAATATTGGTTTCACAAAAATGTTCTCCGAAAGGCCGAGAATTCCGAGATAATGCCGCTGAACAGGATTCAGCGGTTTTCCGGTAAATCTTCCTCGGGCAGTTCGCACCACAATGACGGACGGGAACTTCGTGGTCATCATGAAGGATGTGGGTCTTGAAGTCTTCTGTTTGTTCCAGCCATCGACTTGAGAGCCCGTGTCGCGCAGGGAAGAGCGCATAGTTCTTTCCATAAGTCGCCAGATCATCAACGCCAAAACCAGAACCAGTCCCAGCGCCTCTATCCGCTCGGGGGTCTTAAGAAACAAACTGTTGACGATCATCGGGTCCTTCAAGAAACCGAAGTTCCGCTCTATGATGTGTTGCTCCTTGTAGGTAACCAGGAGATCCTTTGATGGCATCCCGAGATCCCCGGTTATGGGAACATTACTTATCAACACAAAGCAGCCGGCTTCCTCACGAGCCTTGGCTATTGCGGCCTCCTTGGGCTCGAACGAAATCTTCAGACAGTAACTGATTTCCTTGACCGTGCGGCCGCCATCCGACTTTCTCCTTCCTCTGCCGTATTTCACCAGCTCTTCTACCTCGACCACAGGCCGGTAGTATGCGGTCTCAGTGATCCGAGACGCCGCCGCTTTGGCGTCGGGGAGGCACGCATAGCGCAGTTTCTCATGTTCTTTTTTGAGCTTGGTGAGATCCCCTATCTCACTTTCCATCCGGCGCTCGAGCTTTTTGAGCCTGCGAGCGTCATGGGCGCTTGAATGGACTACCAATGTTCGGTATGACACGCCATAGAGATCAACGCTTGTCTCATATCCCCTATAGTTGGCGGGATCTCGATAACGGGCGGACGCATCAGTGGCAAGAGCTCCGAAAGTTGTCCAATTAGCGGCCGATCACAGCCTCTGTTATCGCTCGGGCGCATTCTTTGTATGTAGCGGGGAGCCTGGAGATGAAAAGGCATCCCTTCTCAGGGTCATTGATCAGGGTCAGGTTCTTCTTGGTCACTGCGGCGCTGTCAGTGTTGAAAACGAAATTGTCCTGTCCCAGCTCCCGCATCTTTTCCACTATGACGTTTAAGATGTTCCCGTTGATGACCTTGTCCGATTCGGCGCCGCTGTCGCACTTGGAGTAGATAGGAATTCCGTGATCCACACACAACAGGCTTTGTATGAATTGCTTGAGATCCGGCCGATGAGCCTTGCTGAATCCATGATTGATTTCAAATGGTTGACATCCGGCGTCCCCATCAAGATCGTAATCTCCGTAAACGCTGTGGCTGGTCGTGTCATGACGAACAACGAACAGGTCCAAGTCGAACAAGCCGACTGCGTTCAAGGTTATAGCGGCAAGAATCTTGTTGGTTCCATAGTCGAACAGGTTGTCAAGGCAGCGACCGAGCGCGTCATCGTTAAACTTTGAGATGGGGATGTCTTCTCCAAGAAGCAATTCCAGATCCTTGTCCACAAGAAACTCTTTAAGCCGGAACAGCGGCGATCTTCCACAAAGGGCGTCCAGAATTAGAGCCAAAACCATGCGTCCGGAACTTACATCGCTCCTGGTTTTGATCCGGTTGTCAATTTCCTCCACAATTCTCAGCTTTGTCGCGTAGGCGGCAATAACGGGAAGAAATCGGACATCCGACATTCCGATAAGATCATTTCTTTCAAACATGGGGGTCTCCACCTGAAGTCCCCCTTTCTTACCAAAACAACGGTCCAGCGTACAAGTGTTTGAATTAGTTATTTCTTATTGACTCGTTTGGTCAGCAACATGATATACAATTCTCTATCCCAAATATAGGCGAAACGCGAGGCCTGAAAACCATTCTGCGCGATTTTCTCTCTTCAGGCATGCCAACCCCCTATTCAATATTTACGTTTCCGCGTCTACGGCGTTCTGGTTGCGCGGAGAACGCATGTGTGTTCGGATACCTCGTCCGTCTTCTTTGGGTTCACCATCGGCAGATGCATCGACAGGTAAGTGTTGGTCGGATCGGTGGCATAACTGAGAAACCGGATTCGACGCAGGAAATCCTATTACATGAGCCAAAGGCAAGTCATCCCGAGCGAATTCTCTAGGAATGCCACCCCAAGCGCATCATTAGCAGCGATCGCGAAAGGGTACATGTATGTCCACTCTCAACAGTACCCTCAGGTCCGCAGCGGTGGTCATCATTTTTCTCACCAAATGCCGGATCTGTTCAGCTTACGGGCTATCACATTCACTCTGAGCCAAAATCAGTCTCGTCTCGGCGCCGAGCCGCCTCAAATAGCAATTGCATCCCGGCCTTTTCTATCGTGATCTTTTCGGGAGGATTCCAGCTTAGATGTGCAAACTCTCATTTTGGAGGTAGAACACAACCATAGAAAGCCTCTTCACCTTCCATTTCCGGGGTCGTCGCATGAAGGACCTTGCCGTGTTCCCCACACCTGCGGGGATGAACCGGTCGTCGTAATCCTCCCCACGATTGGCGTATTGTGTTCCCCACACCTGTGGGGATGAACCGACATCTTGTGAAGGTGCGCTCGAACGGATGAGCGCTAGTGCAATCAATTCTGTTCAGATAGTGTTACGTTCCTCAAGTTGGAGTCCTGTATAAGAGCGAAGCAGGCTTTTTCGCAAGACGAGACGCCCAAACAGATAGGACCTCTTATTTCGGAAACGTAGCACTAGAACTGATTTTGGCTATGAGAGTGAGCAAATATCTTCACTGAGTTGCTTGGTAGCCGCCTCACTTTGCTGGAAACCCCAGCCTTCAACTCTCATTCCGCACCACAATTTACTCCTCTCCGGGTATTTTTCGGGCGATTTTTCGCGACAAGATGACAACGGTTTGATATAAAGCGAGTACTCCCCCAAGGAGATCTTCTATGGAAGGGTTTGCTCAAGGACTTGACGGCTGCGATGTGCGTTTCTTATCCATAGCCAAGGCCTTCGTCCAGCGCATATGCTTCATTAGATCACTTCATTTGCCTGTATCTGAATCATCTTCCTTGCTTGGAATTCTAACAGAGACTAAAGATGGCCGGTAACCAGCGGTTCGTCTTTTGAAGTTTTCAAGAGCCTGAAGTAGGTCAAAATCGGAGACTTCTGCCCACAGTTGTGCTTCTTTGCGTCTCCCAATCTCTGCGGCAATGAAGAGATTCAATTCAGGGTCACTTCCCAAGTTTGCCAATACAACGTCTCTGGGCAAATTATTGGACCCAAGTATCGTCCTGATGAGGAGATGGTCATTTCCTTCAAGTTTGATAAACAATGCGATTTATGCTTCCTTGCAACGGACACCTGGTCAATAACTTCGGTTTGAGCTCCCTGGATATTGGAAGTCGCTCAGGCGGTATAATTGCTTGGGGCTCAATCGGCTTCCCATTACGTTACCCACGTGAATCGTTTGAATACTACCCGAAGCGCATGACGAAATAAAGGCATGAACTGGGTGTCCTATCAGGTGCGTCCTTCCGATTTTGTCATGAATCCCTGCTTACCGCAAGCGTCCGAATTTTCCTCGATAATGTTAGCTGCGCAATATCTTGGATGCTCCTAAATTCTTGTACACGCCTTGTACGCAAACTGAAGGACTGTGATGGACCGAAAAGGCCTGAAAAGACTCAATAAGGATCGAAATGACTGGGGTTCCTGGATATGTTGTTGATTTTACTTTGATGACTTCGCCCT
>CAVVHK010000056.1:0-5590 GCA_963747865.1 uncultured delta proteobacterium
ACCCTAAATGTCTTTGGTCAAAACGACTCTTTTCTGAAAGGAGCGATTTATGCTATCAAGGACAGGTATGGCTTCATATGCGTCCGAAACGGGAAAGGGTATTATTTCAATGAACTTGATCTTCGTGGAGATTTGAAATCCGAGATATTACCTAAGGAATGGAGGTTTACTTTCAAGTCAGAAAGGAAAAGAAAAGCGCTATTTTGAGTCAGTGACGGGAAAGTCAAATTACAAGCTCAAGTCTGCTCGCGGATGGCATCCTTAACTCATGGTGATATCCAACATTCTCTAGTTGTGGATTGGGTTTTTGGGGCTATTTCCGAAATGCGAAAGAGTAAAGGGGGGGATAGGGGCTTTTCGTAGTCCCTCTCAGGGAAAAGTCCCATTTTCCTACGTTCCCGATTGGCAAAAAGTGGGCGATTTAACCGCCCAGAGCGGCAAAATAGAGACCTTAGGTCTCTATAGTATTTCATGGAAAGTTGGACATTTCACTGTCCGGGGCGAACTAAACTCCGTCTTCCGACTCTGTGTCGTTCCTGTAGGTCAATCCTTCTTTCGTGAACTGTTCCTCCAAAATTGCTTCCGCCGCTTAAGTTCGCCGCCGCCAACATTGCCTCAGTCCTTTGTCCAGTCTCATCTATTCTTCTCAGCAGACCGTTCATACGCATCGCCCTAGCCTTGAACATATTCGCCGTCTGTTCCAAGAAGGTTCCGACAACTCCTGAGTTCGGAGGTAGGACGGTAATGTTGTCCGTTGGCTGTAAGGTAATCAGTTCAGTGGATATACGGTGAGTTTCCTTCTGTTTCGCCATTCTCATTACTCCTTTCTACCATTCTCTACATTTAGTTGCCCAAGCGCATTGGGCACATTGCCAATCCTGCCGCGGGAAGAATACGTCTCGTTGAATACCGTTCCACACGCTGTACAGCAGTTTGATGAAACGATACCTATCATCCGGTGTTCGACTGGTTTCATATTTGACCAGCCCCGCCTCTTTGGTCTTCAGCAGCACGTCCAGTCGGAGCTTGAGTTCATCTGGGTTAAAGCCCATGGACTCTGTAGCCAGGGCGTAGGCGCTCAGTTGCAAATTCGAGTCCACATTGCTTTGAGAGAGCTTTTTGGAGGCTGTTTTCAGGTCAACCAAGGTAACGTCTCCCTCGGGCGATTGCTCTATTAGGTCGATGTAGCCTTGAAATAACGGTAATCCGCCGAGGGGTATTTCGAAAAATTCCTCAACGCCTATGACCTGAGCATCGGGATTTACTGATTCGTGAAACACCGTGAGCATTCCCTTTGCTTTATCCATAAGAGAATTTTCGGTGTCTCCGTTGAAATATTTGACCTGCCCCGCCCGCCGCCACTCATCCCGGTAAACATCCAGCATTTGATCCGGTCTGAGTCCATCGCCTTCCAGCTTTGTTTGATAATAGGCGGCCACGGACTCATGGATGGCTGAGCCAAAAGCCAGAGGGGCTGGATGGAAAGCGGGTGGAATTTGGTCTATGTATTTGAACCTGTATTGCAGGGAGCAATTCAGGTATGATGATACTTGGGAATACGAGAGGTGGTCGTGCTCCTGTACTATTGTCATCTTCTTCTCCTTCCACGCAATTCTTTGGTTCGGTTGCGCCAGTAGTTTCGCTGATGGACGAGCTTCCGCAGTTCACTGATGAGTTTGCTTCGCCTGCGCTTGGGCTTCGGGGGCTGGAATAATGAGGCAATTCTGAACATTTTGGGTCTCCTTTGTAGTAGCGGGGCTAGAACGCACCTGTGGCGTCCTGCCCCTTGTTTATTCGTGGTTGTGTTTGTCTGGTGAGGTTAAGCTGCGATTTCCGTTTGCAGGTAGCCGATCAATTGGGACGCGGCTTCTCTAGGCAAGTCCTCAAAGCGGGAGGCATTGAATGGATTGATGAGGGATTGAACGTCTTCGTCTCGATAATTGGCTTTG
This sequence comes from uncultured delta proteobacterium, assembly GCA_963747865.1. GTDB lineage: Bacteria > Desulfobacterota > Desulfomonilia > Desulfomonilales > Desulfomonilaceae > JBBSBY01. The sequence goes on from CAVVHK010000056.1 coordinate 1,950, forward strand.
CGGGTTAATGCAAATAGGGCTCTCACCTGTGCCTGCGTGGCTTTTCCATTTCCGCAAGTTTGCGGTTTTGATGTTTCCCCGGCCGCCCCGTTTGACGGTTTTGTGGTCGGTTTGCCGTTCCCATTGTCCTCAGGGAACACTGGCTGAGGCTCTTTGTTGGGGGTTTGTTCTCTATCAGGTTCTGCGACGGCTACGTGTGAAACTTCCTCAGCTCCGGTATACTCAACGCCTATCCCGCCGAACCGTAGCGCACGGGCGATCGCTCTGGTCTCAGCCAATTCAACCAAAGAATCAGCCAGCCTTGCGTCTCTTTGACCTGACGCCGTTCCGGTGCCGTTGAATTTGCCCTTTTCACATTCGACGGCTGCCTTAACGACCGCGAAGTCAGGCTCCAACCTGACAATCTCGGTCTCGATGCTCAAGTGATCGTTGTTTTCGTGGAGAATTCGCAGCCTGCCGCCGACAACTGGGAATACTCTGGTTTGCCATTCATTGCCGACCTTGACTTTCCGACTTACGAGTTCGTCTTGATGGAATCCGTTTGTGCCCATATTAGCGCTCCTTTCTTGATGTATTCTGTTTCTCTATAGATTTAACGCGTGCGCAGACGTTACTGACGCTTCAGAGCTTGATAGCCTCCGAATAGGGCCACCGCAATGTCATCGATAGGACCGGGAATAGGATTGAGAATCATGTACAGAATCACCAAGAGAATGATTAAGCCGATACCGCCGCCCTGATGTTGTTGTTGACTGTTCATAGCAAAGCCTCCTTTCGTGTGCGTTTCTTTTGATTTCTATCCCTCATTTAAAACCCTCTTACCCTTAAATATATTCCTATGATTCTGAGGGGATATGATTATGAGCGGCAAGCACAAACGAATATTGCAATCAACCATTGGCAATTCTTAATTGTCGTTCAGAGTTGATCTGGATACGGCTGAGGGCCACCTAGAGAGAGCGCTTGGTAGCTCGGGTTCCATTTAGTAGCTCACAGTCCGGGAAACATCCGGCAGCCGCAGTTGTCAAAACATATAAAGATGTGGAGCCACTAGAAACGTACCGACTTGTTTATGCGACACATCCTGGCGTTTTTGGCTGAAACGCTTCAGGAGGCTATCGAGGCCTTCAATGAGAAAAAGCAAGAGGATTTTGCCTAAATGCGAACGGTTAGCTCGTGAATAATTTCTGGCCTTAATTGCCGCTAAAACTCGAGCAGCGGCGTCTGACGCGTCATATTTTGGGTCCGCTCATCATTGTGTTCGCGTATTGATTCATTTCCTGGGAAACTTCCGTGTGCGTCACTTCCAGAGTGCAACCAATTATCTGATCGATTTGTGCGAAACGCTCTGCGGATTGATTCCGGAGGGTTCCATTTACAACCCAATTTCAAGGGAAGGTCAAAATGCCGATTTATGAATACCAGTGCGAGAGGTGTGGTAAGGAATTTGAAAAATGTCAGAAATTCTCAAACCCGGTAGTTGACAAATGCCCGACATGCGGAGGAATCTCGCGGAGATTGATCTCGCAGTCTACGTTCGTGCTTAAAGGAACCGGATGGTACGTTACGGATTACGGAAGAAAAGACAGTAGTTCTTCTGGACCGACTCAGCCCAACAAAGAATGCGCCTCAGAGACCAAGACTTCGAGCTCAGATGCGGGATAGAGGTTGGCCATGCTGGTCAATGAATAGGAGATCAGGTACGAGGAAAGCCTTGAAGAATGGCTTGCGCAAACAATGTCGCAGCCGTTTTGTGAATCTTCGGATTGACAACCCTTGGCAGTAGATGTCAAGCTCTCTTTTGCTTCAATATTCCTTCCGAAGTTCGTTGAGGTTCGCATTAAAGGAGTAGCTATATGTTGACCATGTCCTGAACCTCCATACTTGGAACGAAATCCGGCCAGCAAAACAAAGTGTCGTCATTTGCCTTCAAGAGGGTTCTGATAGGTCCATCTTGTGACAAGACATATACGATAGCATTCTCGCAGGAACCAGCAAAATTTGCAGCTGAATTATGTCGCGTGCCATAGATGCTTAGATCAACTTCCCGGCTCGGTGTAGGACGATCTGCTATAGGCCCTTCTACAACTCGTCCCTTCCAACGTGGCGCTTGCAGTTTCGCACCGAATACTTCAGGCTGAAGGCTGTCCTTTACAATCAGAGCCCCGTCGATGCAGGCAAGTTGCGCCAAGAGAGCCATTTGGTGTAACGCAGTATTAAGCGGATAGTATACTTCATTTAAAGTGCCTAACATTATTTGATGCTTGTCCCATAGTGTCTTGCCGGTAAGTCGTTTCTCGATCTCATTCGTAACGGCATTCGTAGTCATGGCCTTCCACCTACTGAGGAGTTCGTGTACATCCGCAAAGCCGCTTATTCTATAGCCGCCTCTGAACAGTTCTCGATATTGTTCGACTGCTTCTGCAGGCAGCCAGACTATTGTCGCACCATGTGAGCGTTGGGCAGTTTCCTGTATGAGACGTGTAAGTAGACGTGCGTAGTGAAAATATAAAAGTGTACTCTTAAGTGAATCCTGAGCATTCTCGTATCCATGACGATGAAGGGTCTGCATAATGCGTTGCTGGTGCATAGACTCATACAGAGGAGCAAGATATGCGGGTATGAATTGCCCCAATGCAAAGCGTCCGATCACCAAGCTACCACTGGAAACCAGGAAGGAGCCAGGACCTGTGACTGTGAGGGCAAGCCCCTCAGGGGGAGATGCGGCCCCGAATGGTTGTGAAAACGACGACTCCGAGCGTGCCATCGATATCACCCCCCATGCAGTAAGTGGCAATGACTCGCTCACTGCAATTGCACACGTCCGCTCATCAAATGCCGGCCCGATCTTGCGAAGCCAATCAATTGTGATGCGTTGAGGTTTAGCGAAACGCGCCTGAATGTGAGGCCTCTGAAAAGTTTCATCCTTAAGCACAGTATCACTATTGCGCACTATTAGGCGGACGCGCACTTGTCGTTGTTCCTCTCGCACAACACTAGAGTAAAAGGCTATCTGAATTAGCTCCTGAAGAATCTCGGGGACGGGCGAAGGCGCGCGATACCCCTCAGGCAAAGCTTCGAACGCTGCAATAACTTCATCCACAATATCAGACATATGACTCATAGAAGGTATTCCTCGCTCTCCCCGAGTAAGTGGTAAATCATCGGTAAAGTTGTTTCATGGTCTTTTGCCGACGTCTTCTAAAAGGCACTAACAATAAGTAATATAGACTGTTAATACAGGGTCAGAGCCCGTCATCCGGGCTGCGGACACAGTGGCCTCCCTTTTCGAATCACGCGTGTAGACCGGAATTATGCGGCGGTCTTGCCATTTCGGGAGAACTCGGGCCGGGCGCCCCTCGAACGATGGTTCCCCTGACATCAAAAAAGCGTCACACTCGGTCACACACAAGGCTTGAGAAACACAAAACCGTCGTCATGTTGCTGCTGAAGAAGCCTGTCTTTTGTTGTTCTGAGCGTATAGCGCCATAGGTTCTCTAGTCAGAAACAATCGAGCGCTTTCTTTCCCGACACACATTGGTGAAAATGAGCTAATGGAAGGGCTCAAGGCAAAAGAAAGCGATTGCCACACGTTGGGCGGGCTACAAGACCATTCTAGCTCCGCTCCGCCGCATCCGGCG
>CAVVHK010000057.1:0-85464 GCA_963747865.1 uncultured delta proteobacterium
ACGCCAATCTCCCACTGGGGAAAAGCTCCTCAAGCCGGTGACGGTTGATGGACCCGCCGGTCGATATGAAAACGCCGCCCAAGACCCAAGTCGATGCGATGTCAGCCGACAAGTTCTTCGCTTATGAGCAGAGAAGAAACTCTGAAGTTGCAGCCGCCGCACATCACGGATCAACCAATCATAGCCATAATGAAGCGGATCGGAATCGAGCGGGGCAAGAGCTTCGATCTAAACAAGGCTGACCCTATGGTCAAAAAGGCCTTAGGCGCTGTACCGAAGGAAGCTCAGGAGCTGATGCGCTCCAACGGGCTCCTCGACTTCGCTAAAGGGGTAAACGGCTGGTTGCTGAATACTGACGTAGGTGTCTACGGCAACAGCTACCTCAGGCGGGCTATCGTTGCTCAACGAGACCTCGGCGCTCTCTCACCCGAAGACGCCATTTACCTGTCCACTCTCGTCGACGAATCCCTCAAACAGCTCGATGGAGCAAACAACTACACGATCCATTTCGACAAAGGGGCTACCCCGCCCGTGAACGAATTCTGGTCGATAACGCTCTACGATCCGAAAGGCTATCAGGTGGCAAACACACCTAATCGTTTCGCCCTGAGCAGTTGGATGCCTTTTAAATACAACCCCGACGGTTCTCTTGACCTGTATTTCCAGAATGATAGCCCGGGCAAGGATAAGGAACCCAACTGGCTGCCCACGCCGAAGGGGCCGTTCAACTTGAGCATGCCCTCTACGCCCCTAAACCCTCGGCCCTGACCGGTAAGTGGAATCCTCCACCGGTGGTGAAAGCTCAGGGGCGGTCGTCCGGGCTCAGTAACAGCGCTTGGCAAAAGGAAAAAGAAATGAGTTACCGGGAAATAGACCTCAACCTGACCAAAGAGCAAATCGCGATCCGCGATACAGCCCGCAAATTCGGCGCGGAGGTGATGCGCCCTGCCGGCGCCGATTAGATAAGCTCGACGATCCTGCCGACGTGGTAGGCGACGAGTCGGTGCTTTGGGACGTATTTACAAAAGCCCGCGAATTGGGCCTGCACAAGATGCGTATCCCAAAGGCCATGGGCGGCATGAAGGAAGATATCGACCCCATGACCGAGTACCTCATAGCGGAGGAACTGGGATACGCTGACGCCGGTCTGGCCATCTCCTTGGGGGTATCAGCTATGCCTTTTTACACAGCGGCGTCTTTGGCTCCTTATTTTCCGCAAAAGAAATTCTTGCATGAAATGGTGAGTCAATTTGTTGAGGACGACGATGGCAAACTCATCGGTTGCTGGGCCATCACCGAGCCGGACCACGGCGCCGACTGGACCTTGGGTGGCGATAATCCCAGATGCGGGCCTTCGGTTAAGGCAGTAGTAAGGGGGAATGAATATGTGATTAACGGCCAAAAATCGGCCTGGGTCTCCAACGGCACTATCGCCACCCACGCCGTGCTCCACGTCGGTCTGGACCCTGATAAAGGGATGAAGGGTCAGGGAATCGCCCTCGTTCCCCTGGATTTAACCGGTATCACCCGGGGGAAACCTCTGGACAAGATCGGGCAGCGGCCTCTGAACCAAGGTGAAATATATTTCGATGACGTCCGGATTCCTATCGACAATATGGTCTTGACGCCCACGCTGAGAGAATCGCTGGGCATGACCGATCTTTTGGAAGAGAGATCCCTGGCCGAGGTGAACGGAGAAATGGCGGCCGTTTTCGGCGGACTGGCAAAAGCCGCCTTTGACGAGGCCCTGAATTATGCCAAGGAGCGTGTTCAAGGCGGCGTGCCGATTATTGAGCACCAGAATATCAAATTGAAACTGTTTAAGATGTTCACCATGGTCGAGGCGGCCCGTGGTTCGGCCAGACGGATGGCCGTATATAACGCCGCAGCCTCCCGGCCCTCGGGTCCCCATGCTGTGGCGTGCAAGTGCCTGTCCACCGAAACGGCATTTGAGGTGGCCAGCCAGGCGATTCAGATATTCGGAGCCAGCGGTTTATCCCGGGAATATCCCATTGAAAAGATGTTCAGAGACGCCCGGGCCTCGATGATAGAAGACGGGGTCAATGAGGCGTTGTCATTGACTGCCATGAAGTGGTTATAACCGGGATTATGCCGGAGTCTCTCCAGTCCAATGGGTTTGAGGCCCCAAAGGGTGGTCCGACGGCCGCTCGAACCACGAATTGTCAGCGACTCGTACGGGATGATTAGCCGACGGCGCCACTTCCGACATTTGTGCGGGATTGGTGGCTCTTCGCCTGGGTGCCACATTCCCCATGTTCTGTGATCTTCGTGAATGATTGGTACGGTTGGCACTGCCAGGTGTGGTGATGCCTGCAATCTCCGAATCCTACACACGGATAAATGTAGGGAGAGGGGTAATGATCAAAATTTTTCTCGATCATCTATATTCTTCAATGTGCATCGTTTTCGTAGGACTGTTGCTGTTGAATTTCATAATGGGATTGATACAAAACAGCCTCTTTTCCGAGGTGATGCAGTTCGTGATCGTGTGGGCGCCTTTGTCCATAGCTGTGGCTTCTGCTCTCGCATATAAATCGGCAAGGGAAGGTCAACAATATAATTAACAAGAAGCCCTCTTGAGCCTTTAACGACCATCAAACTAAAGTTTTGCACAATTGAGATAACTGGCTCTGGTAGCCTCTCTGGACAGGCAAGTCTTGCGAACGACCGTGTCGTTTTGTGTTCCCCTCTGGGAGCCGATTTTCAGCAATTTGTTGCCCCCTTACTTTTACTGTTGTATGGTAATTTCGCAAGACTTTAGATTCAAAGTTGAAGTGGTTACTTAAAAATATTGACTTTTTGTCTCATAAACTGAAGTCTTGCACAATAGGCCCCCCTGCAGTGTAAGCGGAGCGCGTCCTGAATAATCAAAAAAGTTGAGGGCTGATGAAAAATGCTTGATTAGCGCGAAATAGCGCGTATTAAATGTCGCTCAATGGAGGCATACTATTATGCCAATTGTGGCGAACATCCCCAAAAATCTGGAGAAAGCCCTCGAAGAATTTCGGCCTCATTTCGGCGCTCCCGCTTTTGAGCATTTTAAGCGTTATGTGCTCGGATTGATCGTTTCGGAAAATTTCACTGTGGAGGGCATCAATCGGCTTTTTATCCAAGCCGGACATCCTAGCTCTCTCAACCGATTCCTCACCGCCGGTATCTGGAAACATAAAGACGTCAATGACACCAGAGTCGACATTCTCAAGGCGCAAGGGGCTCTGGCCGGAAAGGGATGGTTGGCTATTGACGATACCCTGACTCATAAAACCGGCAAGAAGATGGAAGGCGTCGGTATTTTCTGGGATCACAGCGAGAAGAGATATGTGTTGGCTCACAACATCGTCACTGCGGAGCTCGTGAGCCCAAAAGGAGACAGCCATCCTATCGAATTCAGGCTCTACCTCAAAGAAGCTCAGGCTCGTGAGAAAAGGGTTCCGTTCAAAACCAAGATAGAGCCGGCCCAAGACCTTGTGGAAGACGCCCTTCAGCGTGGTCTCGAAATTCAAGGGGCGCTCTTCGACAATTGGTTTGCTTCGAAAGATTTCATCAAATTTCTTCAGGCCAGGAAGCTGCATTGGGTGACGCGACTCAAGTCCGACCGCAATGTGAAGATTAAGGGAAGTTACGTAGCAATCAGCAAATTTGCCGCCGACCTGCCCAGAGGGTCGTTCCGAAGAGTGGACATAGGCGACAGGGTTTATCAAATATTTTCCAAAGCGGTGGACCTCAAAGGGGTCGGCCAGGTTAGAATCCTTATCAGCTATGACAACGAAGAGTTTTCCGGTTCCCCCGCCTACTTTGCGACCGATCAGATCCGATGGGAAGGAACCCGGATACTCAAGACATATTCGGAAACGGTGGAACATAGAGACGTTTTTTAGGGATTCCAAGCAGAATTTCGGGCTTGAGGACTACCAGCTTAGAGATCTTTGGGGTATCAAACGTCATTGGTATCTGATCTTCCTTGCCTATAGCCTCCAAGTGTCCGGTCTGTTCGGAATTCACCCCAAACCTCGTCGTGAGTTTCCCACGCTGGGAGAACTCATTACCAAGACCACCAGAGAAGTTTTCAGCGGACTTGTGGAATGGATTACTATCCAGTTGAATCACGGCCAAACCCAAGAAGATATTTGCCGCAAGGCCTATGGATTCTAAAGACCGAGTAGCCGATCCGTTGCTTAAAAGCCCGGTGGACTAGTGTCTTTTGTGCGTCTTATTGTGCAAGACTTTAGTTATAACAAAATTCACTTGTTACGATTCAGACGGCAGTGAAAATTGCACAGGCTTCGGCTTCACGGTCGACGATGATTCGGAGTCCCGTTTTTACGACGGATATGAATCTCTGGAGGAGGAGGCGGAAGCCGTCTCTCCGAAAAATCTTCTGTCCACCGTTGGGAAACACTTTCCCTATGTTCTCGACTTGATCGAAGAGGACGGCGGCCTCATGCTCGACTGTCTATGGGTCGATATCGAAGACTTGCAGGCGGGACCTGAAAACGAAGCCGGTGATGTCGGGACATCTGAATCATCCTTAACTTGATTCACCAATCGGCCTGCCTGCACTTCCGGGCCGGACGAGCATGCTGACGAATGGCGTGACGAGTCACTTCACTCTGATCGAGAGGATTCGGACATCGAAACAAAGACGAAAGAGCCACAATGGTTATGCGGTTCTTCACGCGTCGAAGGGCGTCATCGCCGAGCCCTTGACGAGCCTTTGGACCTTCCGTGATAGTGGATTCAGGCGCAGATGGAGCCGGTGGTCTGCTCAATTTCGACGGGGCATCGCACCGGATCGACAAATTTCTCCATTTTAGCTATACGAGCCGCCTTCGTGGGTGGAAACCGTCGGAAAGCGCCGATATGGAAGAGTTTATTATGACTACAGCGGCATTATTCTCCGAGTCCCAGGATATCGGACAGCGGACGCCGACTTCCAATGACCAACCCAGGGCTTTCAAAAGATACGCGGCGCTGATCGTCCTGGTTCCATTTTTCGGATTGAGCGCAACCCGACTAACCCCAGGAAGCTCCTTTGTCCCAGGCCTTATCCAAAACCTGCCCAATGTTTCTTTGTCTGTGAAAAATTGCACGAACTCGAAATCTTGGCCATAATAGAGGCGCATGTCTTCATATGCTCCTTTGAACAACAATACTCGTTTGAACTTTCCTGAAATACTCACGCAACAATCTCCTTTGCGAAGCCCTCGTTTGTCCGGCATGATCAGTTCCAGCATTATTGCTCCTCCCCCGCTGTAATAGCTTTCGGAGCGCCGGCGCCACTATGGCCGATCGCACGTGACAATTCATTGCTTCAGAAACTCCAATAAACAGGTTTCCAAAAATTCTCGATCACGAGTCTCCGAATATACCCAGGCGTACAAACGCGTTGTTTCTTCATGCTCAGGCCAGCGAGTGTATTTGGCGACATATTTTCGAGCCACATAACGCTCAAACTTTCCGCCGCCGTTCATGCAAGGAAAGCAGTAGGCGCAGGGTAGATATTGTCTTACCCATGCGATGGCGGTCAAGTATCCTCGGTTCCGCAGATCCAGATATTTACCGGCCGGAATGGTGTTCGCTTCCCCACGTCTGAGACTTAGGATCAGATCACAAGCCTTCTTTAGTGGCTTCATGATTTGCGGTTCCTATTTCTTTGAGACCTCTTTCCACAAGGGCACGAAGCTCAGGGGCCTCGGCTTCCACGCTCGTCATCAATGAATAAAGCACCTCTTCCGCCCAATCTCGGAATCGTATGGCCCGTGGCGAGTCGCTCCGCATGGCTATACGGATCACACCCCTGTAGGTGATGAGGATGGTAATTTGCGGGACCTCCGAGGGTTGGAACAGGTATGCGCTTAAAGTGCACCCCTTCCTTCAGCTCATCTCTGGCCTTCATTTCTTGGACAAGCTTTTTGAGGGAGCGGACTTTTGAGTCCAGGGCCAAGGCAAGAGCTCTAATGGTCAGATACCTTTCGCCGTCCAATGCCACCAATTTCAAGTCGCGCTTCTCGAAAGTAACCATTAATTCTGCATGATTCATCGGAAATTCCTCCGCTTTCGTTTTTTCCGGCGTAATCGACTACGCCTTCTACCGGAAAGACTGGTATGACTTCCGAGATAGCTTTATGGGCTACGATGACTACACGGGCAGGATCAGATCGCAGAAACGAGGATGGATTTTGGTCCTTGCTATCCCGCGGTAGTAACGATGGAGCGGCGTAAGTCTTTCCTTCAGATTCATCTTCAAGGAGCGGAGCATGAAGGCTCGACTGTTATCAAACGCAATCACTACAGGGCATGCGGCTCGAAACTATATTGAGCTCGTTCGGCAGCGTCCATAATTCGGAAACACCCAATCGACCTTGGTCGCAAGCGGCCCATGATGTTCTGGAGTCCTTTAGGGACCATAATGAGCCCATACCGGAAGAGCCTGCCCCACCGGTTAAGTGCTTAGTCAGAGCCCTAAACAGGGGTCTCCAAGGAATGCCTGAGCTGTTAGCCGATGAGCAAGGTAGAATGAGCGGGGCGAGGCTGTACGTTGGATGCCCGGTGCGAGTCGTAGGAATTCCTGAAAGAAAATTCTTCATCCGTGAAATTTTTTGGGACTATGGTGAAGCGAGAATTCGAATGGGACGCACATCGAATACGTCTTTCCGTGGGACTGCCTTGAGTTCCCCCAGGAATAGGAAGGCGAATTATGTCTTTCGAATGTCCACACGGGACTCAGTGATGCGTCAAGTTATGACTGTGAGCCGGCGTCAATAAGCCGGAGTTTGTCCAATCATTTCAGGGTACCGGCGACTGGTCGCATTCTCCGCGTTTCGCCGAACTTACTCCTGAGGCCCGCGGCTGTTCGTGTCTTGCTGCGGGCTTCTCTTTTCAGGGGAATTCCTGTAGATCCGCTGATGGTCTCTTCTTTCTTAATTGACTATTCGTTTCAGTTTATAATATAGGGAAAGCATTCCCTATGAAAGGAACTCATTATGATTACAGCACTTGTTCATTTCAAGCTTCCCCAACCTATAACCCGAGACAAAGGCCGTGAAATCTTTTTGAGTACGGCCCCCAAATACAGAGACTTCCCAGGGCTAATTCGCAAATATTATCTTCTCTCCGAGGACGGAGCAACAGCAGGAGGCGTCTATCTGTGGAGGTCACGCGAAGAGGCTGAACGACTCTACACCGATGACTGGAAAAGAATCATAACAGAGAAGTACGGAGCGGAACCGTCGGTCCAATATTTCGCTACGCCAGTGGTCGTTGACAATCTGATTGGTGAAATAATTACGGACGCGTGACATATCTGACTATTGCCGAAGCCGCATTCTGGTCTCCGATTTGACCGACCCGGGCTGCGGCAGATTTGCTAGTCGGGAAGTGAAAACTGCGGCGGTTTTCTTTGCCTAGCTTCGAATCCGGCATTGCTGGAAGACCAACGCGATGAGAAGCGGCCACCCAACCTTTCTCAGCGGGGAGTCCAAAATTGAGCCAGGGATTGCCGTCCTGAAAGCAAGGAATTCCAGGCGATAAAGGACCCGGTTTGTGTACCGGTCTTGGGCGAGTGAGACCGCAGGCTGACTCGATATCGACCTCCAAACTTGCCGCTCAACGCTCTGGAGCTGTGAATCAACACCACGACCAGCCGAGTCACTGCCCTCCCGAAAATGACCCGGCGAGCGCCACAGCAATGCGCGGAATGTAGGATGAAACCTTTGTTAGCAATTCGCATCCAACTTGATCAAGCATTGGGTACCGGGATAACCTGGAACAACCCTCTTCACAGATTGAGAGGCAGGAGGGAAACGATGACCATGAATAAACCACTACTGATATTCGTATTGTTGGTATCGACAGCATTCGTCGCCATGATAGTCTTGGCTGGCCTGGCAGACGCTTTTACGCATACGCACAAGTCGGCGAGTTCTTCCATCACCAATCGTACAGAACCAACAAACTCGCCCACAACGGGTGTTAACAGTAGAGGCAAAAATGCTGTGTATAGTACCCAGGGGGCGAAGATGAAAAATCCCATGCTTTCGTGCTATGCGAACTGCATGTTGGAACTAGGTGGAGGGGACAATCCCAGCGGGTTCCACTCCGCAACCTGCCAAAAACAGTGTGGATGGAGGTAGGTGATCGAAGACTACAGCTGCTCTTGACTAATTTGTAGTACTGTTTCAGACAGATCAAGGAGAAAAAAGCGCTCATCCGGTAAGTCCTTACGCTACAACTTGAGACACCAGGAACGCTATGAAATAACATGTGAAAAGGTGCTCACTGGAGCTACTGATATTCGGGACTGGTCCATTAACCAAGACTCGAAGTGGACCTTACTCTTAGTGTCCCTGTATCACAGGATAGGTGGTGATGGCGCAACTTCACTCTGTCAGATCTTACTGGAGCCATCAAAATTCCTATCATAACCTGGAACAAGGGGAAACCAATTGTTGTCCCGGTTTCATCCGTAAGCATCGACTCAGCGTATAGAGCGCATTCCAACAGATCGTCAAACATGAAATCAAGAGCATTGCTCCCATGTCTTGAGGCCTGGGGCTTAGTTTCTGGGTGTAAGAATCAACCCAGGCCGGTGAACGACCACAAATTTTCCGGCGCATTGAATCCCCCTTTCAAGCGATGCATCTGTAATGATGAAGTGCCGACCGAAAGGTTGGACAGAGGAGTTCCTGCGCACCGGGATGCAGTGAACCGTTAACAAATCTGGAATGGCCAGAAGGAAATACCGAATACGAGGCGCACCATGAATCGGTCGGTCGGACTGGGGATAAGCTTCCTACTCATAACCTTCTCAGTGACAGCGAATGAAGCCTGCGCTCGAGAGTCACTGGCGACGCTTGCTTCCAAAACCAAGCCGGCCGTGATCCTTATCCGCCATTTTGACGCCGGCGGCAGGACCAGATCGCAGGGAACAGGCTTTTTTATAACCAGCGACGGGCTTTTTGTGACAAATCACCACATGTTATGGAAGCCTGCGCTTCAAAAAAAAGGCGTAGTGCGCTCTGAGGCACGAACATTTGACGGCAAAAAATACCTGATTAAGGCGACCTTGGCCGAAGACTCCAAAACTGATGTCGCCATTGGTCGAATAGAGCTCCCTCCCGGCATGAGCACTCCCTACCTGAGGCTGGCCCCACATAATCCGAAGGTCGGACAGAACCTAATCGTAATAGGTAACCCAAAAGGATTGGCATGGACTGTGTCCACGGGGATCGTATCGGCCTTCAGAAAGAACTTCCACAAGGGAATCAGGGAAGGTGATTTTGTGCAAATTACGGCTCCAGTGACTCATGGCTCCAGTGGGAGCCCGGTAATGAACATGAAAGGACACGTAATCGGAGTGGAACAGTCCGGTTGGGACAATTCGGTAGACACCGCGCGGGCCATGTTGAATTTCGCTTCCGCAGCAAGTAACGTCTTGGCTTTACGGGTTTCAAAAGGCTCGACTGTGCGGGAAGAAGTGGAAAAGCTGTATCTGAATGACGCATTGTCCGCATATTCCAAAGAAATGGTCCCGGGCAAAACCGACCAGGATTACGCTCAAGCAAGTGACAAGCTTGGCCTCGAATACCTGGAAATTGGTCATTACCGCGAAGCCGAGAGTCATCTCAAGAAGGCGCTTGGATATGATCCGAATTTCGCAGCGGCCCGCTACAGCCTTGGTCGTATATATTGGAAACGAAAAGACAAAGAATCTTATCAAACGCAACTGAAGATCTTGGAGGGCATTGATAAGAAAAGGGCCGACAAGCTACGGCAGTTAACGCTGGAATAAGAGCAAATGTTCATTCATCGAGACGGGCGCTGGGGCCATGGCTTACGCCGGCGGCTCCGCGAGTTTCCCCACATTGGGGCGTACGACGACGGAAAGTTCGAGGCCATAAGAGGAAGTTTCTTTCAAAGGGCAATCTCAAAGCGACTTTAAGGCATGTACCTTTCAGCGATGATGGTGAAATGGGCTGATTCAGCACAGTATCAAAGGAAGTAAGAGGATTATGTCCGACACGTCTAAGGCGATTGTCGCGGTGCTGGTGACTCTGTCGCTGTGTTGTCTGTTCGGCGCGCCGCCAAGCATGGAAGCTCTTGCGAGCGAGAAGCAGGTATCGCCTTATGACAAGGCCCTTGAGAATATGCTCGACTCTATGCGGGTAGAAGAACTGTGGCTGGCTGGACACCATATAAATTGGAAGACAGGTCTACCGGATGGGCGACCAAACTTGACAAAGGGCGCTCACACCCATTGCAGCGCCTTCGTAGCCGCTGTTGCTTACCGATTGGGCATCTACATACTCAGACCTCCAGAACATCCGCAGATGCTCCTGTCAAATGCTCAGGTGGATTGGCTCCGAGCAGAGGGAAGTTCTCAGGGATGGCGAGAACTGGAGTCGGGGGAGGAAGCCCAAAATCTGGCCAACGAGGGTCTTCTTGTTATCGCTGCATACAAGAGCCGCAATCCTGAGAAATCTGGTCACATTGTTGTTGTCAGACCCTACGTCAAAAGCAAAGAAATGCTCCTGGAAGAAGGTCCACAAGTTATCCAGGCGTCGACGCACAACTTGTCAAGCACGACCCTCCTAAGAGGCTTCAGGTATCATCCCGGAGCATTCGAACTGAACCAAATCCGCTTTTTTGCCCATGCCATACCTCGGGATCGTCTTGAGCGATTTCGATAGACACCGCCTAAGAATTAATCCAACACCTGCTGGTCTTAAGGGGTTCAGCTTCTATCCCGTCGGTCTACTTGACGCGGGGCTCATCGGCGGCGGTATTCGTTCCTTTTGGGGCCCCTTCCCAGCGCTTGATCATATCGTCCAGATCCAGGGTTGCTCCCAGTGGCAGATCGTATTTTTCGATGATTGCAAAGACTGGTCCATGGTCGGGATAGCTCACGTCGATTAGTTCTGCGAATTTCTTTGCCAACCCATTCACCGTCGGCCCGGGAATTAGATTGGTCTCTTCATAGGCCGCTCTTGCGTATTTCAGCTTCAGCTTCAGCTTCAGCATCAGTAACGCAAAGTCATGGAGGTCATCTTCATAATAGCCCCCTATGCCCTTCAGACTGCTCACCGGCGCTCAATCTCTTTACCTTGCGCATAAATCACCTCAACAACCCAAGCGACATCGGGCAGCACGAAGCAGAGCGACGACCCACGCAGTTTTCCGCTGTCCGAGTTGATGTATTTGTAGGGTTTTTCACTCTTGCCAATCCGGATACTGATCTGGATTACCCCCCACGCTTTTGATTACTCTCGGATACTTTATATCTTTCTTGGGGGAATGGGGTTTGAGCCGGCTATCGCCGTAATCGAAAAGATAGTATAATTTCCTACCTTTTTCCAATGGATAGAGATCTTCCAAAGTCGTGGTATAAATGTCACCGCCCTCTTCGTCGAACCTTACCCAGTCCCGGCTCCTTTCCGTCTTTGCGATATAGAACTCATACAAATGGTCATTGCCAAAACCCACCGCGCCTTGGATAGCCAAATGAAAGTCTTCCAATGTAGAGGAAGATTCTATCTCTACAACCCTGACGCACTGCTCTTCTCCGTAGAGGCCGGACAACAACTCGACTCTCAATGTTCAAATCATCGGGCCATTTTCCTCCTCGTCCAGCGTCTTTGGGTACTGTGTGGGGCTTTCCCCGATACGGCTGGTCTCTCGGGGGTACTCTCCCTTTGGTGTCTTCATCTCCACTGAAACCACATTGGTTTGGTGCCACCAATCATCCTCAAAGTCGAACCAATATCCGAATATAGATAATGGCCCATTGGCGGCTTTAGGTTGATTGATCATTCACAATTCCGTTTATCCTTGTCCATCCACCGTTTACTGTGGCATGATGAAGATGTTTCACTGTGAAATCCTTTCGGGGGAAAGGACAACCTCCATGAGACCTTTCATTCCTGATGATTTGTCCGTCCGCTCACGTTTTTTCAATATTGCTGTAGTTTTTATTCACGCTGTTCTCATTCTCTTTCCCATGTTGTCGCTCATATCAACAACATCTTTGTCATTGGCGGCAGATGAGGAAACGGCCAAGGCGGTGCGTAGAAACTTCACCGGAAGGCGCATCTGTACCAAAGGGTCAAAAGAGAATCGCCCTAGTTATTGGAAATAACGAATACAAAGAGTCTCCCTTGCGCAATCCGACTCATGACGCAGAGGATATTGCAAACGTTCTGCAGGGGCTTGGCTTTACTGTACAGATGAAAATAAATGCTGATCAACGCCAAATGGAAGAAGCAGTCAAAGAATTTGCTCGTGAGATTCAAAACGGGGACGTTGGGTTATTTTACTTTTCAGGCCATGGAGTTCAAGTTGGCGGAGACAATTACCTAATTCCGGTCGGAGGATCCATTGAAACGGAGACCGACGTTCGGTACAAGGCGTTAAACGCAGGGCTAATTTTAGGCAAAATGGAAGAATCCAGGAACAGAACGAATATTTTCATCTTGGACGCCTGCCGTAACAATCCCTTCAAGGGGTTCAGATCATTGAGCAAAGGGTTGAACATGATGGATGCTCCTGTAGGAACATTTATTGCTTATGCGACGGCCCCAGGTTCTGTGGCGGCAGACGGTTCGGACAGGAACAGCCCTTATGCAAAACATCTCATACTAGCCCTTAAGTCTAGGGGCGTGCCCATTGAAATGGTTTTCAAACAGGTATTACGAGGAGTTCGAAAAGAAACGGAAGGAAAACAAGTCCCTTGGACTGCTTCGTCATTACCGGATGATTTTTATTTCAGTCCCGGCGAGAACTCGGCACCGGTAGCTGCCCCGGCGGAGACTCCTTCTCCAGAGCCTGCGCCTCCTCAGGAGGCTTCTGTGAGGCCGCCCCAGATTTCATCGACGCCTTCAATCTCGGGAGAATCAGATGTGGCCAAGCTCAAGCGGCTTTCTAATCAAGGCAATGCTCAAGCACAATGCGATCTGGGGTATCGACTTGTGAGGGGCGACGGAGTGCCTAAGGATCTCAAAGAAGCAGCGAAATGGTTTAGGAAGGCCGCCGATCAAGGACATTCAGTCGCTCAAAACATGATGGGGTGGTGTTACGACGGCGGCAATGGCGTCCCACAGGACAGTAAAGAAGCTGTAAACTGGTATAAGAAAGGCGCTGAAAATGGAAGTATTTCCGCTCAATTCAATTTAGCGGAGCGCTACAAATATGGCAGGGGCGTTCCCCAAAATCACGAATACGCAGTGAAGTGGTATAGAAGAGCCGCTGAACAAGGACATGCAGGCTGTCAAGCCAATCTAGGTAATATGTACCGAGACGGTTTGGGAGTTCCAAAAGACTATGGAGAGGCTGTGAAATGGTATAGAAAAGCTGCTGATCAAGGCAATGCTCAAGCACAATGCGATCTGGGGTATCAACTCGTGAAGGGCGACGGAGTGGCCAAGGATCTCAAAGAAGCAGCGAAATGGTTTAGGAAGGCCGCCGATCAAGGACATTCAGTCGCTCAAAACATGATGGGGTGGTGTTACGACGGCGGCAATGGCGTCCCACAGGACAGCGAAGAAGCTGTCAAATGGTATACGAAAGGCGCTGAAAATGGAAGTATTGCGGCTCAATTCAATTTAGCAGTGCACTACCAAGATGGCAGGGGCGTTCAGAAAAATCAAGAATACGCAGTGAAGTGGTTTAGAAAAGCCGCTGAATCGGGACATGCAGGGTCTCAAGCCAAACTAGGTAATATGTGCCGAGACGGTTTGGGAGTTCCAAAAGACCAAAAAGAAGCAATTAAATGGTATCAGAAGGCCGCCGAGCAAGGTAATGAATATGCCAAGCAGCAGTTACGTAACCTTGGGGTCGCAGTGCAATAACGTCTTAGGAAGGCCGAAAGGCTTGATTTGTAACCGTGCCATGCACATCGCTGGTGTCCAAATGGTGTCCATCGGAAGCGAAGTTTGGTCAAATTTCGGGAACGTCAGTCATACTGGATATCAGCTTGTTCTTCAGCGATATCAACCCAATACGTGTCTTTTTCCAGTGATTGGCGGTACTTACAAAATCATCTCAATCGCTTTCGCAAGGCTGGGGTTGCGGGCTGATCGGTCGTGGGAAGTGTTATTACCGCGACCCAAAATTCACCCTTCCATACGGAAATCACGAACTCCAGTATGACCCGGCGATCGAGACGTCCGGATCTGTTGATCAAACATTCCGTGGGGAAACCGACGAGGCGGGCGCTGTTGACCCACCTCTGTTTACGAAATTCAGAGTCTCTTCATCGTCTGAATATCTCAATAAAGTGAAAGCACATGTCCTTATAGGCGGACAGTTCTCCCTCCAATCCGGAAACTTTCGCTTTCATCTCCTCGTACAGCGCCTTGAAATCCTCTTCCGGTTTGGAAACAGCAATAGGTTCCTCTGGTCTTACAATAGGTTCAGGTTTTGCCTCAGATGGTTTAAGCGGTTCCTGGGCAGCTAAAGGAGCCGGTGAAGCCTCCGGGGGCGGTGTTGGCTCCGCAGGAGAAGCTTCACTGGGCCTGCCTGCCACCGCATCATCAAAAGACATGCGGGCATTTTGTCTGCGCAACCTTGCAGCCAAATTGATGAAGTCTTTTACAGCCTTAGAACCACCGGATACCGGTATTCTTAATTTGTCTTCGTTCACGAATCCCTGCAACCTGAGATTGGAAACTATAACTGATAAACTCTTGGAAAGCCCTGTTCCCCGTACCTTCGCATAGACGTCTTTCGGATCGAAGCGCCCTTCAGGATCAGAGACATCGATAATTACGCCTACGAGGCGATCGATTTTTTGACCGGACTCAGACACCTCCGGAATTGTAGGTTCCGGCTCTTCTTTCGGTTTGGAAGAGGCCACGGCGCCTTTCCTAAGTATTACTTTACCCTTCCTTACTTCCACAGGAGCGGAGTCGGCGACTTTCAAATCTGAAGTTTCAGCCCCCTTCAGAGCATATATTTTCTCAACAATTTCTTGAGCTTCGGCAAAGCTCAACTTCCTGCCTTGAAGCTGCGCCGTCTTAGCAATGTTGATGAACCCTTTCACCGATTCTATGCCTAGGTGGCTCGGCACTCGCAACATTCCCTCTTTTGAGAAAGAGTGCTTTTCAAGTTGGTTTATCGTGAGCCCTGCGACTTTTTGCAAGTCCCTTTGCAGGCTGAAAGCGGATCTTAATTCATGCGGAGAAAAATAACCCTCTTCGTTCGTCAGTGCGATGATCTTGTCCACGATCACGTCAATCTTCAGTAATTCCATAGCGCTGTTCCTCAATCAAATTAATTTCGGGTTCGCCGATAGGGTCTGGATGAGAGCAAACCAGTCGGGTCATGCTTCCTGTACGGTTTCAAGGGTTGTTAATCGGTAAGTATGGTATTCAGGGGTTTTGATAATCGTCCGTGTCAGGTGAACCGGTATATTCCGGCTCCACACTCGATTCCCAAGGGGCTTTATCACGTCCCACGTCAAAACCTCAAACCTGCTCACCGCCCTGCTGAGAAAAATCTAACGTGCCTTTGTCGGATGGACATTATCCTGCCGTCAATGGCCTTCAGCATGCCTGCGACGGTCGGTTCATGAAAGGACTCCTCAGCTCCCGACATTAGGTCTGAGGCAGACTTCCATGGGTGGCCCGACATCCTACAGGAATTTTTTCCGTACGCTCGTAAAAGGATTATCTGCGATTTCTTGCCCGGTTTATGATGTTAACACGTTAGAAGCGTCTTTGACAAGCGCCCGGCGCCCCTAAGTTTCCGAGTCAACAACCGCTCAATCTCTGTTCAACTTGAAGTCCGACCGATCCGCTTTGGCAAAGCCCAACTTTCCTGCCCTCAGCTTCTTTCTTCGGACAAACGGTCTACAACAATGGGGGGCAAGCATCTGCAGTAGCGCACTTTCATCCAAATACTCAAAACCGACCATACCCGACTCATACCAAAAGGAGCATCGAATCCGTCTTTCATTCAAACATTGAGTCGCCCTGGTTGCCACTCATGAAAACGATCAAGAACATAGAGACGGAAACGATGAACGAGACACAAGATAACGTAGACTTCGTCATAGATCACGACCTTATGAACTTCATCGACGACACCGTGAAGAGCGCAATTCAAGACCGTGTTCAGGAAGTCGTGGACAGGGAATTGTCGCTTATGATCAACGGAGATAGCTTCAAGAAGCGGGTGGAGGATCACATTGACCCCCAATTACACCCACTTGCAGAAGAGATCACTATCAAGACAAGTGGAGCAGGTCCCGGCCGCGGACACAAGGGGAAGAGCCATAAGAAAATCAGCCTCAGCCTTCCTGAAACTCTATACGACCGGACACGCGAACTTGAGGGCTTTTTCAGCGCACACGTCGCCGGCGTCTTGGAGCTATATTTGAAACTTCAAGTCAAACGGTAGGGCACTTTATGGCCAAAGGCTGAGAATCCAATTATCAAGTGAAACAGAAAGTCGTTGATATAGATCGAAAGGCCGTGAAGGCGAATCTGGCCAACTACCTATCAAGACCTGCGTCAGCAAACCGACAAGGAGAACACATGAATCAAAGATACATAACCACGCTCGAACCGTCCGTAGAACCGAAACTCCTGTTGAGATGCCTTCTCGCACAGTGCGACGAAACCTCTCACCACCATTTGACGTTAGGGTTCACTTTTCAATTCCTGGGCTATGCCGCGCTCCACTTCAACAAAGAATTGCTTCGAGAATATCGGAATATTGATTTGCCCCGTTACACGCCTCTTGATCGCTTACAAGCTTACAATGGATATTCACAACGGCAATAGAGCAAGCCATTCCTCAAGACATCCCACGCCCGGCAATGCCGGAATATTCGAGGTCGGAGGAACCGGACATCTGTAAGAGGTTCATGCTAACCGCTTTACGTGATGGCCGAACGATGCTGAACGACAATATTTATGAATTTTTGCCGGTTTTCTTGCTAATTTCCTGGCTCAGCCTCCGGTTCGACAAAGGGGCCTTGTCGGATTTTGAGAATCGCTGTATTGGGTCTGATATAGAGCCGAAGGAAAAAATTGAGACGGGATTAGCGATTCTCCAGCAGGCAAGCGCTAATGCGGAGAGAGATTTAAGCAATCTTAACTGATTGCGCCGGGGTCCATCTGAGAAATTCCCGCTCCAGCTCTAACCATTCGATGAACGCAAAACGAACCATACCGTAGGCATAGCAAATTGAACATCGAATCCATCTTTCGGGGAAACTTCAAAAAAGGGGTAATACACCCCCCCACCGAGGTATGGCTTGTTTATGTCGATGACCTCTTTGATTCCGAATCATCGGTTGAACTGTCCGAATCTTACAAGGAAAGTAGTGACGAATTTTGTTCCTGGCCGCGTCTCTCGTTTTGACACCGCTGTGGGCAACGTCCTGACCACGAGCTCCTGGGCGAGTTTTATCTCTCATCCGCTCCAGGACAAACGGTTCAACTGTGGTTTAACAAGAACCGATTTAAGCGCCGTGATGTCGTCCCCACCCCAGGAGGCATTGCCGAGTCATAGATCGTTCGGCCACGAGGTTCTCATGAGGTCGTTGTTTCGCAAAAACAGGTCCCGTAGACCCAGAAGGTTAAAATCGTCGGAGACACTCTTGAGAAAGATAGCCGGCCAAAGTTCTGGAGCTTGGAGCCACGAATGCGGGGTTCATCCGAATGAGCGAACGAGCTGCTCAATCCTCCGCTTTTAGAATATTTTGGAGGACGTTTGAGTTCGTTGACAGCCGGGGTCACGAATGTCTTTAACGCGTTAGTGACGGACCCATAGGGGGTGCGCTGAGAATGAAGTCCCGTGACGGGGCAACCCGCTTTTCACACACTATCCTAAGGTCGAGATTCTAATTGACCGGGAGAGCGGGATAAGCTAGGCTCAACATCAGGATAAAAGGGAGTTTTCTCATCAAGGTGACGATAGTTTTGCCGTATTCCTTGCAGTCGAGGTACAATTCAGAATTGGCAAGATTGTCGAATAATTGCCGGCAATAACATAAGTGAGGAACCATGAAGGACAAAAAAGCCTTAACTGCTCCTTGCGGGCTGGATTGCTTCAATTGTGAACTTTACGAGGACAATTTGACCGATGAATTTATCGAGAAAGTTCATTCCAAAATGGGCGTTCCGAAAGAAGAAATAGCATGTAAGGGTTGCCGGCGCCAAGACGGAAAACATTTTCATCTGCCGAACGGATGCGCAACTCTCGATTGTGTTAAAGCAAAAAATGTGGATTTATGCTCCGAGTGCAATGACTTCCCCTGCGCTCTCTTGGCGCCGACGGCTGACCAGGCGAACAGATACCCACACAATTTCAAAATCTTTAATCTCTGCCGGATCAAGAAGGTCGGACTGGAACGCTGGATTGAGGAAGAAGCCGGTGAAATACGGAAAAAGTATTTCACGCACAAGTTTGTTGTCGGGAAGGGTCAGGCGGATTAAGCCTTCATAAGTGGATGTGTGTCACTATATTTACGGAAGGGCAAAGGTGATGAAAAGAACCGTAATAATCTTCGTTCTTGGGCTTTTACTTGCGGGTTTGGATCTCAATAGAGCAGATATGGCCGTTGATAATGCTTCCACACAAAATGAAGCAAAAATCAAGGTTGATATTCCGGTGGTCTTGAAACAAGCAAAAGTGGTGTTTGACATTGGGCGGGTATCATTCACTGGGGACATGCCGTTTGCCCTGAGATATATGAGCATAATGTCCAAGGTTTTCAAGGAACAGATCGTTGAAGGCCAAATTATCGGAGTATTTTACGCCGACGCCAGTTATCTCGTATTAAACGACCAAGCTTATAACGCCCACCGCCGCGTCACTACCGGAAACCCATTAAAGGCCACTATTGAGGAGTTGATGGCTGAGGGAGTGCAATTGAAAGAATGCGCCAACGCCATGAAGATGCAACACATCAGGAACGAAGATCTTCTTGCGGGCGTGAAGGTCAATAGCGGCGCTAATCTGAGAATGATAGAGTTGATGCAAGAAGGGTTCTTACGCCTTCAGCCTTGATCCCGATGAGAAAGGCCGGGCACAATTCAAGGCATCACGTCCTACCTATTACTGGGAATTGGAAAATGAACATTCCCGGGCGCAAGTGTGTCCAATACGATCCCCGCAGGGCGTAATAGTCCTTAGGTAGTGTATGGAAACAGTCCCGGCCTTCACTGATTCGGTCGCAAATTTGCTGAGGATTTTTGTGAGAGGGCCTGCGATTAGCATTGGGTGCAACTGTGGTCTCCCTCGCGCTTCAAATCCTCCGCCGAAAATCCATAGGCTGGTATCCCTTCTTGACCTCATCATTCGTGCCGCAATGCTTCGATCGGGTCCAGACGGGCCGCCTTCAGCGCCGGAAAGTAGCCGAACACAACGCCAATCGTGGCTGAAAGCAGAAAGGCGAACATGACGATTCCGACGTTGAAAATGAACGGCACATGAAACGCCCGAGCGAGACCTGCCGAAGCTACCAGGGCAAGCGCAATGCCAAGCAGTCCTCCGAACGAAGACAGTGCTACGGCCTCGATGAGAAACTGCATCAGCACTTCGCGTTCGAGCGCTCCGATTGCAAGACGAATTCCAATTTCACGCGTCCGCTCCGTAACCGATACGAGCATGATGTTCATGATGCCGATACCGCCCACGAGAAGACTGATTGCGGCTACTCCACCGAGCAAACTCGTGAGCGCTCGCGTGGTTCCGGTCAAAGTCCTGGCGATCTCCTTCGTGTCCATTACATTGAAATTGTCTTCTTCGCCTGACACAATATGACGGCGCTCACGCATCAGTCGCTCAATTTCTCGTTGGGCTCTCTCGGTTGACGCTCCTTCCCGTCCTGAGACCAAAATTACGTCTATGTCCTGGTTTCCCGAGATACGCCGTTTGAAGGCTCGCAAGGGCACGTATACTCCGTCATCCTGATCGGCGCCCGTCAGGCTCTGGCCCTTTGGCTCCAGTAGACCTATCACCTCGAAGGTAATTTTTCCGATACGAATCCTGCTATCCACGGGATTCCGGGTGCCAAAAAGACGCTTGCGCACGGTTTCTCCGATGACGCAGACGGCGGCGCCCGCACGAAGCTCACCATCATTGAAGTTGCGTCCGGCCTTGATGGACCGACGTGTCACCTGAAAGAACTCTTTTCGGGTTCCCATGACAATGGTCGACCAGTTGGCGCTGCCAAAAATGACCCTTAAAGATTGCAGCCCGGCAGGAGCCACCGCCGCCACAGCCCCAATATCTCTGGATATCGCTTCGGAGTCTTCCTCCTTGAAGGGCGCGGCGCTCAGTGATTGGCCGGGGCCCAACCTTTTCCCGGGAGTTACGACGATCAAGTTGTTTCCGAGGTTCGCCACCTGATCCCTTACTTGGACGGTCACGCCGCCGACCAGATTTACCATGATCACCACCGCCGCCACCCCGATGATGACGCCAAGTAGGGTCAGAGACGAACGAAGCGCGTTCCGTCGGAGTTCACGCAAGGCGAGCAGCGTCATGTTCCGGAGCACGATATAGTCCTCCTGTTTGGTTCATCCGAATCGAGACGTCCGTCCAGAAAACGAACAATGCGTGTCGAGTAGTCGGCCATATCACTCTCATGGGTGACCATGATGATCGTAATGCCCTGATCGCTGTTCAGAGAAACAAGAAGTTCCATGATCTCGCTACTGCATTTGGAATCAAGATTCCCGGTGGGCTCATCGGCCAAGAGGACGGCCGGCTGCGTCACCAGGGCGCGAGCGATTGCCACTCTCTGCTGCTGGCCCCCTGAGAGTTCTGTGGAGTTGTGAGATTCCCATCCCTTGAGGTTCACGTTTTCAAGAGCG
The DNA here is from genome assembly GCA_963747865.1 of uncultured delta proteobacterium. Taxonomy (GTDB): domain Bacteria; phylum Desulfobacterota; class Desulfomonilia; order Desulfomonilales; family Desulfomonilaceae; genus JBBSBY01. The sequence continues at coordinate 20,844 of CAVVHK010000057.1, forward strand.
GTGCGTGCTCTCTCACGGCGCTCCTTCTCGGAAACCCCGCGATAAATTAGTGGTAGTTCAACGTTTTCCAACGCCGTCGTGCGATTGAGCAGATTGAATCCCTGAAACACGAATCCAATGTAGTGACGCCGGAGCAAAGCCCGTTGGCTGCGATTCAAGAGGCCGACTTCAACTCCTTTGAAGGCGTAAGTTCCCCCTGTCGGCGTGTCCAAGCAACCAAGGATGTTCATACATGTGGACTTGCCCGCGCCGCTCGGTCCCATCATCGCGATGAATTCACCTTCCTCGACGCTGAAGTCCACTCCGCACAGCGCATGCATGGCCGCCTGGCCGGAGCCGTAGATCTTGATCACACCGTTCAGATTAATCAGGGGGTGTCTGCGCATCTTTCAAGGGTCCGTCGCCTATTGCGAAGCCTCAATCACGTCAACCGCCAGCGCCATGCCAGGCTCAAGGGCGCCTTTCCTTATCTCCGTCCAAGTCTCATCAGTAGCGCCCACGGTGACGGAAATCGGAACGAGATGATCATCCTTCAACCTCCAAACCTTACCTGTTCCATCTTCTTTTGTGATGTTGATCTCTCCGGAAGCCCCTTTTCCGCCCGGTGGCGTTGGAAGGAGCATGCCGGCTAGGTCGCGGACCGATTTCTTTTTTTCCTGGACCGGAGGAGTGAATCGCAACGCCACACTGGGCGCTAATAAGGCGTCTTCAATCTTCATCACAGTAATACGCGCGGTGGCCGTCATGCCCGGACGCAGAGATAGGTCCGAGTTGTCTACACTGAGAACGGTTTTGTAGGTGACGACGCCTCCTACGGTCTTGGACCCGAAACGAGTTTGCGTAATCCTGGCGTGGAATGACCGATTCGGGTGAGCGTCTACGGTAAAAACGGCTTCCTGATCGTTCTTGACCTTACTTACATCGGCTTCATCCACATCCACCTGGAGTTCCATCCGGGTCAGATCTTCGGCAAGTGTGAACAGCACCGGCGCTTGAAAGGCGGCAGCCACAGTTTGCCCGGGCTCGACGTTTCGAGCAAGCACAATGCCGTTGATTGGGGAGCGGATGAACGCCTTGGACAGTTCAGTCCGAGCGGCGTCGAGAGCAGCTTTCGCACGGATAACCTCCGCCTTGGCGCCGGCTTCCTCCGCGAAAGCTTTCTCAAGGTCCGTCTCTTTCTCGTCGAGTTTGATTTGCGCTACAGCGCCTTCGAGTCTTAGAGCTTTCTGCCTCTTGTGCTCGCGATCCGCCTCCTTGAGCTTGGCCTCGGCAAGCAAGACATTTGCCTTCGCGTTTTGCAAGGCGGCCTCGGATTGAGCGACCGACAACTCGAATTTCGACGTGTCGAGCCGAGCCAGCACCTGATCACACTCCACCTGGTCGTTGTAATTCGCCTCGACGGTCTTCATGATTCCGGACAGCTCGCTGCCGACATCGACCTTTTTGGTCGGTTCAAGGGTGCCCGTGGCGGTCACGATGACGACTATGTCCCCGCGACGGACCTCCTTTGTGACGAATTGTGGCGCACTCGAATTGTCACCCCATTTTATGACTCCCAGAACAATCAACGCCAAAACTGCACAGAGACCTGCGGTTAGGCGGCGTCTGACCCGGACGTTTGCTTGAGATGGATAATTAAGTCCCAGGTGCGCGCCAATATCCGATTGGTCGACAGGCGCCGGCCCCATTGTCCCCCTCCGCTCATCAGACGTCGTCATTGCGCCATGGTTTCTTCGTGGACTTTGATTCCAACGACTCATGAACACCACAGATGCCCCAAAGGCTGAACCGGGTGATGTGATCGGCCAATTCCTCCACCTGGAAGGGGGGACTAGGGGAAGGGCCTCTAAGCGCCTTGCCCGATAGTCGTGAGCGGAGCATTGGATCGAAACACTGTGTCATGACGCTCATCTGACACAACCGAACCTGATGTTCGCTTGCCCTATTGCCCAGAAGTTCTCGAATAACTTGCCGAAAACCTTCTTCCACCGGTTCCATGGCCCTGTGGATCGCCGTGGTAAGTAGCCCGGTAGGGTTGGCCATTTCCTTCTGCATTGTGTCCACGTCGCAGGCCTGCGGATCCCCCGCGCGTTGCATGAACGCCAGGATTCTCCCGTAAAGTCTCTCGATTGGCGGCGCCTTCGGGGAGACTCCTCCGTCGGGAGGATGAGACAGTATCGATTTCTCGAACGCGAACTTCCATGCTTCCACGTACAGGTTGTCCTTGCTGCCGAAGTGATAATTCACTGATGCCGTATTGACTTTGGCCTTTTCACAGATATCCGCGTGTGTCGCCGCCCAGTATCCCTTCTCGGCAAACACCTCGGCAGCGGCGGTCAGAAGGCGATGACGGGTCTCACGTGTGTCGCTTCTCTGTTTGATCACAGGCTCTTCCCATTGGCGAATATCAACTTCATAATTAATATTGTTACTTTAAGTAGTCAGTTGATCTTTGTCAAGAGTAAATGATCATCGAAAATAATAAGTGGCGGCCTGTCGTCATGGTCTGGCGAGACCCACAGGGCTAAAAATGGTCGGTCGACAGAACCCATTCCCCGTAGCCCGGCAATTTATGAACCGAGCATCGTAATTGTCGGCCAGGGGCGCAAGAAGGGGTATTTAGGTGGCGAGGGGTACACTTATGACGCCTTCAACTATCTTGTGTTGTCCGTTCCACTGCCTTTAGAATGCGAGACGGTAGAGGCTAGCCCAGGGAGACCCGCTTTGGCCGTTTCGATACGAGTGACGCTCTCGACATTAGGTGAATTGCTGACGGAAATGGACGGCTAGGATGGACCCAACATGCCGGCGCAGCGGGGGATTTTCGCAACTCCGTCAGATTCTGAACTAACCGGCGTTGTGATACGATTGCTGGAATGCTTGCGGTCACCCATGGACAGCCGCATATTAGGACCGCAGATGGTGAGGGAAGTCATCTATCGTGCTTTACTCCGCGAATGAGCGCAGCGTTACGTGGAATGGCCAACCGACCGGGGTGGCGGCAACGACAGGGACAAGGGCGCTTGCTCCTAACAACGAACCGAGAGTAGAAGAACCCAAAACGGTGGCTGCGACCGTAGTAGTGGCTGTGGTGACCCCCAAAACCGCCGCCATCCCTCCGCCTGCCAGTGCTCCCAGCCCTGTTGCCCCTAGCGAACCCAGGACGCCGACCCTGTCAGTAGGACTTTTAATCATGATTTCATGAGCCTGAATATATTCATCCGTGGTCAGTTCACGTGTTTCGCCGGCTTCTTGACAGGCCGGAAGTTCTGGAGCTTTGATCGTGACATCAACCCCGGTACGAGCCACGTCTTCCTCGATAACGTCAGTGCCGATAGGCCCCTTTTCAGAGGCACGCGGCTCCTTTTCTATGTTCTGAACCAGCGGAGAGGTGACCTTATCGATGAGAGCGTCAACCGACATTCCCTGATATAAGGTCCTCAAGGACCGATTAATGAGAGTTACGCCACCCGTAGCCATAGAGCCGAAGGCCGACCGTTCCTGGATAGCTTACACCGTCTGAGGCGTCGAATCGGGGGTCCCCAAGTGTCAAGCAGAAAGTGGTATTCTTGTCCCCTATGAGGGTAACGGAATCATTTCTGGACTAGATCATCCGGACTACCGATATAGATCCACAAGAGCCACTCAAGCAGTTGAGAAAGATTTCCACCGGTTCTCATCTTTTCCTCTTTGGCTTTCGCCACGGCTCGATCCAAAATCTCTTCGCTGATTCGGATGCCGGTATTCCTGGTTTTGCCCCGAAAAACCGGTCGCCTCAGCGTCGCTTCCACGGCTGCGGATTCCCTGGCTTTCCACCACTGGATCATTTCTTTCAAAGTGTCCGCGTCGTCAAGCAGCCATTGCGGCAGGCATTGGGCATTTGCCGGGGCCTGAGATTCTTCTTTGGCTGGTGTTGATTTTCGTCTCGGCATTTCTTCTCCTCCGTCCCGTTGATTGAGAGGCGAAGCCTCTTCTCTAACGAGGCCGGAAGTCTCGATGGAGTCCAGAGGACTATTGTGGTAATAGTCTACCAATAGAAGATAGTCAAGACGTATGTGGTATGAAGATCCCCCTGAATGGTAATAGGGACAGTGATTACCTTAAACGGAGAGCTGGAGGAGGCTAAATAGACTTGCCGGCGCTTCCCGTTCTTCGACGCCTGAGAACCACGGAGAGCAAATTTCACTGTTTGTGGTAGTCGAATATCACAACATCACGGAAAAGCGGTAGAAGAGCTCTCGTGGATATTCACCGGACCTGAAGAGCGGTCGAGGCATGGGCTAAGAGAGCTGATTACGAGGAAGACCCATATACATTGGTCACGGAACTGGGGAGCGCAGGCTTCCTCGAACGCTAATATGGCGGAATGAATATTTTTATCTTGACCCTTTTTGTGGTCGCGCCGATAATCCGGCCATCGGCTCATGCCATACCACCAAGCTTCCCCCCTTGGTCACGTGCGGCATGAGATCCATATTTGCCTACCGACAGCGCCCTTCAGGCGCAGCGGCGAAGGCCGGGGCTTTCGCAATAGAGCGCTTCATGGTTTCCGCTTCTGCAATATCTCCATCTCCAACCTTTGCAACACTGATGGATGGCCGGAGGGTCCAGGGATGAAGTCCTGCGGTTTGGCGTCCGGCGGGAACTCGCGGACCCATTGGCGTATTTGGTCCTTGGGCGTGAAGAGGGTGGGGTCAATCTCCAAGTCGCGGATAGACTGCTCCTGGTTGCCTGCCACGGTGTACCTGGACTTGGGCAGCTCGGTGGGAATCTTGCCGTCGAACATGTTCTTGAGCATCCACTTCGGGTCGGCCGAACGCACGCCGGCTAGATTGGAGACCGCCGCCTCGCGAATCCAAATGTGATCTTTTGTGACGTTGACTACGGTGTTGTCTGTCCCATAGGCGAAGAAACCATTGTAGTGCAGTCGAACACCGGCCGACATCTCATTGAGCAGCTCGTGGTCGAAGGACAGGTGCGTAGCCATAGCCAAGCGAGGTTGCACGAGGTTCGTCAGATAACCGAAGCCGTAATGGGTCGTGTGATGGATATCCAGGGTGAGGGCGCCAAAAATGGGCGGCAGGCCCTGCTTCATCGCCCATAGGTTAATTACGTCCACCGCCATCTCACTGACGAACACATCCGCGCCCTTGGAGTATTTCGCGGTGAGCCTATCGGGCTTCCCGTCGCCGGTAAACACGAAGGATAGGCCTTTCCAGTCCAGACGATAGGCAGAGGCGCCGTCCATCGCGTGCGAACGTCGCCAGTGGATGACCCTCACGCCTTCCTTGTCGTAGCATACGCCGCCATCATCGTGGAAGTCGAACTCGGTGATGTCGTCGGTCTCAACAGCCGGCATCGGGCCGCAGCCTTCGAACGCCTGCGTTGACCATGCGAGAAACTTCTTCATACCTGTCCACATGGCCTTGGTTCCTAGTTCAGGCGTGCGACCCGAAGGTCCGATGACATGGATGGGCTTGAAGCGCCCGGCGAATGGACCGAAGGAAAACAGATATGGTAGGTCGCAGATGTGGTCCGCGTGCAGGTGAGTGAGGAAGATGTTATCAATCTCGGCCACTGGAACCTGATTCGCGATAAGGTTTCGGAGGCAGCCGGGGCCGAAGTCGAAGAAGAGCCGTTGACCGGCGCCCAATTCCACCATGACGCAGGTGCAGGCCTGGGCGATGCGCGGCGGCCAGGGCTGGCTGCCCATGAAGGTGATCCGCATCTCATCGGCGCCGAGCGGTTCGGTGGACGGTAGATAGACGTTGCGATTCTTGACCGAGGGGGTGGGTCGGTAATAGGGAGGCATGGAGATCCCGGAACCCGGCGGAGCCCCATATGGGTTACTGTCTATGATCTCGTGGTCCTTAGCATTGGCGGCTTCCGCCGTAGGCAGGGCAACCGCTGCCATGCCTGTTGCGGCTATGCCTAAGGTTTTGAGCATCTCACGACGATCCATGGTTTGCAGCTCCTTATCTTGGATACCAAAGACTGAGGGGATGTTTCGTTATTTACTTGAAAAATCCGCCAAAATTGGGCGCTATCGGGACATTTGAGTCCTAATCGATTCGTAGAAACATGGAGGGAAGATCGTTGAACGATTTTCTCTACATCTCTAAGAATCATTCACCTGACCAAATGAAAAATCTTTGCCAGTTGGGCATGAAAGTGCGCCGCTCTCACAAACGTCGGGATGAGCATGAAAATCATGCCTCCCACGAGGAATGATAGGCTCAAATTTTCCCAGGTCAGTAAACCGTGTCTGCCCCATTGCGAGAGAAAATATACCCCACCGGGGATGTACAGGTACTACGGCAGTCACCACACCAGGAGAATATTCACGGCCCAGAATCGTACACGAGATATGCAGGAACGCATTGGCCAGAATCCACATGGCTGCAGACATTCCGGCCCACAGATGGCTGGTCGGATTCTCATAATACAGGTAGCAAGCTGCGGCCAGACAGACAAGGAAGAGGAAGTTTCCGACTAGATTTTGCGTCCAGTCGAAGCGACCAAAATATCGATCCGCCCATGGAACAAAGCCGAACGAAAATTCCTCCACCATGTGAAGTCCGTAAAAGAGACAAATGAGCATTATGGCGCCGGAGTGGCTATCAAGATTGAGTTCACCTGTCATATTAGTCTCGCCCCATGGAATTCCATGTTATGGGCCGTCCCACGTTACAGAGACTGCGCTATGGGTCCTGCCATCCACTTTTTCCTTCAGCTCTTTTCCCATCTTGAAAAAGGGGAGCCTCTTTCCCGGCACGATAATGGTTTCGGCGGTTTTCGGATTCCTTCCGGTGTATCCGTCGTATTCCTTTACCATGAAGGACCCGAATCCCCGAATTTCAATACGGTCCCCATTGATAAGCGCATCGGACATGATGTCAAAGACCGCGTTCACTATATCCTCGGTCTTGCGTAAAGGCAGATCACGGTCCTTGGTCAAAATAGCTATTAAATCAGATTTGTTCATTAATTTTCCATCACTTAAATTTCTTTACGGCTTCCCTGGGTGTTGCCCCGTCGACCCCTCATATATTGAACCTTAATCTTTTACCCGTGGGACGGATTGACGCTATCGAATGCTTTCATCTTCATGACACGGCAAGAGCCGAAGCAACAAATGCGGACTGCAGCGTCTTTTGCCGACCGGGCCGAGAGATCCGCTTTGGCTACGACGCCGGCCTCCATATCATTGAACGGAATGTCCGGATATAGACTCAACGATTGCGGTAAGTTACAGATAATGGCTCCACGTGTCAACCAATTATATTACTAAAACGCAAGTCTAGTGGCGTGGGATTGCGCCTGACGGCGCCACATGCGTCTGAGGCTGCCGTCCTCCATTCAGGGGATCGTTTCAGAGGCCTTTGGGGTGAATTAACGTCCATCTAAACGCAACCAAAGTGACCGTCGCTCCGGACACTTGCCCGTCCCAACCCGACAGGACCTATGGTTTTCCCTGCTGACAGTCTGCCGCAAGGGCCGAACATTTATTCATGCGCCGACGTCGTCTTGAGGGTCAATTGAGGAGACGGTAAAGCTGGACAAGTGGATAACGCGCTATCCATCGTGGCGTTCTTTCTTCGCCTGGACGGCGCTCCCCTCGAACCCGTGATGAGCGTCTCGATAAAACCCCACATCATAGTGGAATCATCTCCAGGCACGTATGAGTCGTTTTGGAAGATACGGCCAATCCCAATAGCCGATGGAAACCGCCCATTCGCAAAGACTCTATTTGAACGAGTTCAATCCGGTTTGGCGAGGAGGTTCGGCGGGGACCATATTATCGATCTGCCGAGGGTCATGCGAATGCCCGGCTTCTATCATCAGAAGCAAGAGCCATTCCTGTCGCGTATCGTGGATATCAATGATACTTCTCCGGTCCACCCCAAAAGACTTATAAGAGCCTTCAGTAAAGAGCTATCTTCCTTACGTCGGTAAAAGAATGGACCCGACCAGAGTCAATTTCCAGTAGCAAATGAAAATATTTATGATCTTGCTTCCATGCGACTGGGAATTGAAGTCGCTGAGACCCCGGGACCGGTAAAACCGGTCTGGCGACTGGGTCGCTCAGAACGGCTCTCGTCCCCAGGTTTCGCTTTCGATTCTACAAGGCCCAGGATCTCCTGGATGAGCTTTACGCCTCCCCGGCCCACAGAAGCACCCCCAGGGTCATCAAAAGTCCGGCAGGCGGCACATTGACATCATGTCATAGTTTTGTCCGCAACTCTCCATGGTGTAATCCCTTCACACAACTCCGGTCATGTGCTATTAATGTGATAATACTCAAAAATCTGACTCGTGTGGACATCAATGACTAGGTCGTCAGGATTTGATAAGCCGGTATGAGGTATACTTTGTAAAGCAGGCACGAAGAAGCTCCAAACCCCTCAAGAATTTTCATCTGTGAAGATGAATTAATGCTGGTCATTGAGATGGCGCGGACTTTGAAGCAGATCGGCTATGAACTTTGCGGTAGGGTTTGGGCAGCTTAACGAGCAGTTTATACAGCGGAAGAGACCAAGCCTGACCTTATCCTTAGGGACATCATTGCAAGAGACAGGGTCGCCTGGCCTTACCATTGAGGCAGTCTCAGCCTTTTAAAGGGCCGTTGGAGCTCGCAGACATACCGGTCCGCAATGGTGAAGAATATACTGGAATACGAGTTCAAAGCATATTTCACCAACAGAGTTCCGTCTCGCAAGGGGTTTGAGGTGAAGGAATCTGTGAAACGCATACAAGAAAGGCTTCCGGCGATCATCAAGATGGATGGTGATCTAGTGGTATGGCTGAAACGGGTCAGGATATTCCTCCTGTGTTTACTCCTATTGCTCGCCTCGTCGGGCTGGGTTTTTCCTTCGTCGGCTTCGTACCGGATCGGAGTCTTGGCGAATGAAGGAAAAGAGAAATGCCTCGCCGACTGGACCCCGACCTCAACTTATCTGAGCAGCAAGTTGACGCACGCTACCTTTGAGATTGTTCCCCTCGGGTTTTATGAAATAGAGAACGCTATCCGGAAGAGGCAAGTTGATTTTATAATCTGCAATTCCGGTCTGTACGCTGACTACGCGACCAAATACGCTATCCGGGCCATTTCCACATCGGAACGTGCTTTCGGTCCCCATTCATCATCACTTTTTGGTGGGGTCGTCATCGTGCGGGCCGAGAACGAGGAGATCAAGACGTTCGCCGACTTTCGTGGCAAACGATTGGCGGCCGTGGACCCAACATCTTTCGGCGGCTGGTTGACGGCTGTCAGGGAATTCCTCACGTCGGGTCTGGATCCGAAAGTGGATTTCAAAAGTGTGACTTTTTTGCGCACCCACCAGGATGTAGTCGACGCCGTGATGGAAGGCGCCGTCGATGCCGGCGTGGTTCGCACGTTAATTGTGGAACGCATGGCAAGCGAGGGACGAATCAAACGGGATGGCCTGCGCGCGCTGGTTGCGGAGCCTTTCCAAGTGGACGCCGCAACTTTCCCCTGGCTTGTCAGCACGCGTTTGTACCCGGAATGGCCTTTTGCGTCCCTTTCCCATGTGCCCAAGGACCTGGAAGAACTGGTTGCCATCGCCCTGTTGGAAATCGCGAAAGGAAGTCCGGCGGAGCGGGCTTCACAGTGCCGCTGGGTGATGCCCATGAGCTACTACAAGGTCTCGGATAGTTTCCGAGAACTCCAATGGGGTCTGTCGAAGACATCGGACACGCGTGCAACTGAAGGAAACCCGGCTGAAACGCCACGGATCGGCAAGGAAGAGGCGAGGAAGAACGGCGGACAACGCACCTTGATAATCGGAGCCCTCGCTCATCGCGGCAAAGACGCATGCGTCAAGACATGGGCTCCTTTAGCCAACCACCTTTCGGAAGCGCTCCGACCATGGAAATTTCAGATAGTCCCCCTCGGTTTTGACGAAATAGAACCCGCCGTCAAGTCCGCACAGGTCGACTTTCTTGTATGTAATTCAGGGATTTTTGCGGATTTAGACATAAAGTACGCTGTACGCGCCATCGCCACTTCCGAGCAAAACCGTGCCGGCAAACGTTCAAGCCTATTTGGAGGGGTTGTTTTTGTGCGTTCAGACCGCAGTGACATTGCCACCCTGCAGGATCTAAAGGGAAAGACGATCGTCGCCGTCGATCCCAAGTCCTTTGGCGGATGGATCACCGCGTGTCGGGAATTCCGTCGCCTGGGTATTAATCCGGGAAGCGATTTCGAACGAGTGAGTTTCACCCGAAACCATAACGAGTGCGTGACCGCCGTTCTACAAGGCAAGGCGGATGCTGGTATAGTACGAACTCTTGTGCTCGAGGACATGGCAGACCAGGAGTCCGATACTCTCCGGTCTTTGAAGGTAATCACTTCCCACGAATTTCGTTATCCTCCGGATGTTTTTCCCTTTCTCGTAAGCACCCGATTATACCCCGAGTGGCCCTTCGCCGCACTGACCCACGTGCCCTCGGATATTACCGAGCGGGTGGCAATTACGCTCCTGAGCCTGTCTTCGGACACGGATGCAGCGAAGGCCAGTGAATGCCGGTGGGTGGTGCCGAGAAGCTACTACAAGGTTGTGGACTGCTTCCAGGAATTGCAGTGGGGGCCTTTTGAGAACTACGGTCGCTTGACACTGTCCAACTTCGTCGATCGGTTCTCTCGGGAAGTGGCTCTAACCGTGGGTTTGATTTTCTCACTGTGTTTGGCCCTGATTCTTGCCGCATTCTTCACGTTGAAACTGCGACGCGCTAAGGATGGATTGGCCAAAGAATTAGCCGAACGCCAACGGATTGAGCACGAACTCCAGGCAGCTAAAGAAGCCGCCGAAGTAGCCAGCCGGTTCAAAACCGAATTCCTTGCTCGCATGAGCCATGAAATCCGGACTCCTATTAACGGTATAATTGGGATGACGGAACTAGCGCTAACCACTGAACTCACGCCGGAGCAACAAGAGTATCTTGATTCCGTAAGAATTTCAGCCGACGCCCTGCTCAAGCTAATCAACGACATTTTGGATTTTTCTAAGATCGAAGCAGGGAAAATGGAACTGATAAATGTTGAATTCGATCTGCGGGAAACAGTTGCCGACAGCATGACGATACTAGCCGCTCAGGCCCATACAAAAAATCTTGAATTACTGTGCTGCGTTTCCCCTCAGATCCCCGAAACACTCATAGGTGACCCCGGTCGTCTGCGCCAAGTAATAGTCAACCTCTTGGGCAATGCCATCAAGTTCACCCAGAAAGGGGAAGTCGCAGTAGATGTTGAAGCTAACCTTGAAACAGAAGCATACATTGATCTGCACATTATCGTTAGCGACACAGGAATAGGCATTCCGCCTGAGAAAAAAGACAAAATTTTCCAGGAATTCGAACAGGCCGATCACTCGACTTCCCGTAATTACGGTGGCACAGGGCTTGGCTTGGCTATCTCACAGAAGTTTTGTCAAATGATGGGAGGAAGAATTTGGGTGGAAAGCGAAGTGTGTAAAGGGAGCGCCTTCCATTTTACCGTTCGCTTCGGCATACCCCTCAGACGCAAGACACCTGCATTTTCTCAGGAAATAACCGATTGGAAAGCCTTGCGAGTTCTGGTAGTGGACGACAATGAGGTGAGCAGAAGGATACTGGAACAGGTTCTTCTTCGTTGGGGCATGAACCTGACTGCGGTGGAGAGCGGAAAGGATGCGTTGTCCGCTCTTGAAAACTCTCACCGTGATGGGAAGCCTTTTTCGCTCGTCATTACGGATTCAATGATGCCGGAAATGGACGGCTTCGAATTGGTTGATCATATGAACCGGATCCCAAACGGCGCACTGCCGACTATAATAATGCTGACGTGCGGAAATCAGAGGATGGACGCGTCACGTTGCGAGAAATTAGGCATAGCCGCTTATCTATTAAAGCCGATCAAGGAGTCGGTCCTATTTGAGTCTGTCGCAAGGGCGCTGCATGGGGTGACCGGAGGGGAAGCTCGACCAGCGTTGATGACCAAGTTTTTCATCAGGGAGAGCCGCTTCCGGCTCAACATACTTTTGGTGGAGGATAACCTGGTGAACCAAAAAGTTGCGTCCGGAATACTCGAAAAAATGGGCCATATGGTCACCGTCGCGTCGAACGGGAGAGAGGCCTTGGAATTGCTTGAACGAGTCTGCTTCGACCTAGTCCTGATGGATGTTTCGATGCCCGAAATGGATGGTCTCGAAGCGACTCGCGTTCTCCGAGATCGGGAAAAGACATCCGGCGCTCATGTCCCCATCATAGCCATGACAGCATATGCGATGAAAGGGGATAAGGAAAGATGTATTGAAGCCGGAATGGACGCGTATGTCTCGAAGCCGATCAATACTCAAGAACTCTATGAAACCATTGAGACGATTGCTTGCCGGTTCCGAAGAAATGCCGAGGAAATCTACCCCGGACATTGAGAGCCAATTCTTGACAAGCAGGGAACCCTGAATCGAGTAGGGAGAGACTTGGAGCTGCTGAGAGAAATTATGGCCATTTGTCTTAACGACTATCAATCACTTTTGACCTAGATGGGTGACGTATGCCGTCCGGACTATCCCGATCGGTTTGAAAGAGCCGACTACACTGATTTTATCAGTGCGGAATTCTTCCGAACGGATCAATGAGCCCAATTTCTGAAGCGTCTTCCTGGCGGATGAAGTTTCTTAATGGCTCTTGGCCCGGCCGGGTAATGCCTCACAAGTCTTCCCTAGTCACCACCTCCCATTCGTTTTCGGCTACGGAGAAATCAAGATTTGCCTCTGCCTTCGCTGATTCAATTGAATCATGCCAAATATGGATAAAAGGGCACTGCGTTTCATAAATATGGGAAAGAAGAAAGCCTTCTTCTTTGCGTTTCTCGATTTCCACCCACGCAGCAAAGCTGGACGGGGTCACACTTTAGCTGCACTTCTTTTGCGCCCAGCAATCTGTGGTCAAATCGGCGCATGACTAAGTAGGCCACAATACTAGTGTTTTATCAAGAGCTGAATCCGGTCGGACCGCAAGAAATGTGTGATTGCCTTCAACGTGGAGACGATATATGCTGATTACGTAGTTTGAAACTGAAAAGGGAGACCATTCACCGGTATGTTGATATAGCCGCATCGCCGACAATAATTGAGGAAAAGAAAGGAGAGGCTTTATGAGCAGGGAACGTCCCGATATTCCGAAGGAACTGATTGCAGCCTTTTGCAGAAAACACCGTATACGAAAGCTCTCCATTTTCGGGTCATACTTGCGGGCTCAAGATTTCGGTCCGGAAAGCGATATTGATTTCCTTGTGGTGTTTGAGGAAGGTAAAACTCCCGGTTTTTTTGAGCTCGCCGATATGGAGCAGGAGTTGTCGGATGCTCTAGGGGGGAGCAAAGTGGACTTGCGAACTCCCAATGAGCTTAGCCGATATTTTAGGGACGAAGTCATGGCGGAAGCACAGGTGCAGTATGCGAACGGATGACAGTGTCCGTTTGAGGCACATGCTGGACGCTGCTCTCGAGGCTGTTCGCTTTGCCGAGGGAAAAGCTAGAGCGGACCTCGATGAAAACCGGCTGCTTGCCCTGGGATTAATGAAATGTATTGAAATTGTAGGCGAAGCAGCGGCAAACATCTCGAAGGAGCGCCGCGAGACTCTGCCGGACATCCCATGGAAATCGATACTGGGGATGCGCAACCGACTTGTTCACGCTTATTTCGAGATAGACCTCGATGTGGACTGGTATACGACCACCGTTTCGCTTCCCCCACTTGTCCGAATCCTGGAAGAGGCGCTGAACTTAGAGACACCGGGATGGCCTTAGGCGCCGTTACTGGGTACTGACAAAATGTCGTTACAACGACAAATACCGATAATAAGTAGCCCTGCTGATTTTCAGGCTCAAGCATATCTCCTTAACGCTCAACGTTTGGTCTTCGTACATCTTGTTTGCCAACCGAACTCTCGGATCATCAACTTCAACGGTTTTTCGACCTCCCGTGCGTCCGCGGGCTCTTGCCACTGAGAGGCCAGCTCGGGTCCTTTCTCCTATAAGTTCCCCTTCAAACTGTGCAAGAGCCGCAAAGATTCCGAATACCAGTTCTCCCGACGCCGTGGTCGTATCAATCGATCCGTCCCTCAGAGACCGAAATCCGATGCCCTTGTTCTTCAGTTCGGCCACCACCGATACCAAATGCTGCATGGACCTTCCGAGCCGGTCCAAACGCCACACGACAAGCGTATCGCCCTTTTTCAGATCGTTGAGGCAAGCGTCGAGTCCGGGACGCCGGCTCTTTGTTCCGCTGACCTTATCGGTGAAGATGTTCTTACAGCCCGCAGCTTTAAGGTCTTTGAGCTGCAAATCCAAGTCTTGACCGTTCGTGCTTACTCGAGCGTATCCGATATGATTTGCCATGACGTGCCTCCGAGGTAGTCTAGGGGCCAGTCTCATAAATTAAGGAGTTTGTCAAGTTTCTGAGATGTTGTTTTTGAGACGGCAAAATAAGACATCAATCATTGGGGAAAATGGTCAAAATCGGTCCCGAAGAAATGGCCTCATAAAAGGAACGTTTGTTGAGAGTCGATGGATAGTCATGCCGGGGTGCGTGTGGACTGAGTCTGAGACAATGACGACTGCAAGGCGGATGGTGCCAATGCCGCCTGGGGGCGGATCATGATTCTCGGGTTAACGTCATTTCAACCGGTTGTTGATTGCAGAGGATACCTGGGCGCCTCGCCGCATGAAAGGGGTACGCTTCCGGTTGATAAAACGGTCCGGTCTCGCGCTTAAGCGAAGCAGGCGCCTCTCTGTTCCTCTTGCGGGGGGCCTTCCGTCGAAGGAGATCCTTCTTGAAGCGCGAAGGACAAGGGTTTACCTTGCGATTCGGGCTATCTAAGGAGTGGCGGGAACGAAGCAGGGCTTGGAGAAGGCTGAAACGACTCCTGAGGGTAGCTCGTCCGGAAACAAGCTCGAATCGGCGTGGGGGCACATTCCTCAACTCCAAACGGCGCCACGCGCCGAATTTTCGTGTCAAATACTTGGCGACAACTCCCATTTCCGGACTCCCGACCCACAACCCGATCCCCATCACGCAATTGACCGTGGATTTTGGCAACCTCCCATACTTGACCTCTGAGCGCTCAAAGGGTAAAATTAGATTAGGCTTGAATCATCCTTAAGTATCTCGCATAGACTAAAACATACCGGCGCTCGGCGCTCTCAAAACCAGATATGTGTTTGCCCCGCCTCTGCAGGAGGCGGGAAGCCTCTGAGTCCGTATCTTAACAGGTCGGAAATTCAATTCTAATTGTAGCTGCGCATCGAGGAATTTCCGTTTGGTTTAGGAGGGGGAATGAAAGCGGGACCAATATTGCGGTCAGAGGGAGTCCTCTGCGAATCATCGCAAGAAGACTCGATAATTCGCTCCACCCTGATCCATCAACTATATCTTCAAGGCTCCTCAGCATTCATGGGAGCATTCATAGCTGTTGTTCTTCTGACCATCTCTCTATGGAATCAGGTACCCCGTCTGCATGTAATATTGTGGCTCCTTGTTTATACTGTCGTACACGTCGTGCGGCAGATATCCCTTAGATCTTACGGTAAATTCGGGGCTGATCATTCAGATACCAAGAAATGGGAGACAAAATTTGCCATTGGAAACTATGCCGCAGGGTCGCTCTGGGGTTTAGCCGCAATAGCGCTGTTTCCTGAGAATTCCGCCTATCACCAATATTTATTGGCCCTTGTAATTTTCGGAATAAGTTGCGGGGGAGCCGTCCTCTACTGGGCTTCCACTGCCTGCTATTTTCCTACCATCCTTGTCGAACTCCTCCCACTTTCAGGTCGATTCTTTTATAAGGGTGATGAAACCGGCGTCATGACTGGAATAGCCATCTTGATATTCTGTGTCGTTGTATTGCGAGTGGCTCGATATTTGAATTCATTCGGCGTTGAATCGTTGAGGCTGAGGTTTGAGAAAGAGTCCCTTGTTCAATCCCTTGAGGAATATCGCGATGAACTCGAAACAAAGGTTAAGAATCGGACTAAGGAACTTTCAAGCCTCAATGAGGCTCTTTGTTCGGAAATATATGAGAGGTCCAGGGTAGAAGAATCGCTTCGCACGTCTGAAGAAAAATACCGTCTCGTAGTTGACAATGCTGGGGAGTCAATCGTTGTGTCCCAGGATGGAGTTCTCGTATTTGTGAACCCCAAGACCACGGAATTGTCTCAGTATCCTGAGTCGGAGTTACTTTCCAAACCCTTCACTGAGTTTATTCATCCCGACGATAGGGAACTCGTACGTCAAAATCACGAGAAGAGGCTTCGGGGCGACGAATTCTCCGGTCATTACGCCTTTAGAATCGTGAACAAATCCGGAGCCGTCAGATGGGTAGAGAACAGCAGTGTTCGAATCCAGTGGGATGGGCGGCCCGCAGCCTTGGCGTTTATGACCGACGTTACCGAGCGCAAAAGCATAGAGAAAGCTCTTCGAGAGAGTGAAGAAAAGTATAGAAGGCTTATCGAAACAACGGATACGGGTTATTTAATTTTAGACTCGCAAGGCAAGGTCGTCGATGCGAATATGGAATATGTAAGGCTTTCGGGACATACGACGTTGGATGAGATCACGGACAGAGGCGTAGTTGAATGGACAGCGGAACATGACCGAGACCGCAATGCCGCTGAAGTAACAAAATGCCTTCAGCAGGGTTTTGTCAGAGGACTTGAAATTGATTATGTGGATGAGGAAGGGCGGATAAGCCCCGTCGAAATCAATGCCTCTGTTGTGAACACAAGAGAATCTTTCCAGATAGTGGCCCTATGCCGCGATATCTCGGAACGCAAACTTGCCGAGAAGACGCTGGAAGAAAGCGAGCGGAAATACCGCACTCTATTTGAAGATTCCGCGGACGCTCTCTTCATGGTAATGGTTGACGGCACACTCATAGACGCCAACAATGCGTTCTTTCATCTGTTTGGATATGAGAGGGAGGAAATTCTGGGTCAAACGGTGCTCAAAGTTTACGAAAATCCCGCCGACCGTTCATCTTACTATGAGGCGTTATTAGCAAACGGATTCGTCAGGGACTATCCGCTTACGTTTGTCAGAAAGGATGGGCGGCATATAGACTGTCTTATTTCGAGCCGAGTCGAAGTGGACAAAGATGGAAAGGTCCTCACATCTCGTGGATTCATCAGAGACATTACGGAACAGAAGAATCTTCAAAGACAACTCCTCCAGTCACAAAAGATGGAGGCTGTAGGGACTCTTGCCGGAGGCATTGCCCATGACTTCAATAACCTTCTTCAGGTGACGCAGGGTTATTCTGAATTGCTGCTCGAAGAAAAGACTCCGGAAAACCCTGATTATTCCGACCTCCAGAAAATACTCCACACGGCGAAGAGCGGAGCCGAGCTGGTTCAGCGGCTGCTCATGTTCAGCCGAAAGACCGAGTCAAAGCCTGCGCCTATAAATCTCAACAAGCAAATAGCGCAGGTCGAGAAACTCCTACGACGCGCCATTCCCAAAATGGTCGATATTCATCTTGATTTGTCTCCGGATCTTCCGGAGATCTGCGCCGATCCGTCACAGGTGGAACAAGCGCTCATGAATTTGGCGCTGAATGCCCGCGACGCAATGCCTGACGGCGGCAATCTCACGGTGAGCACGCAAACCGTGACGCTGGACGAAGAACAGTCCAGGCTTCACATTGAGGCAGATCCCGGCGACTACGTTTTGCTGCAAATTTCGGACACTGGCGTCGGGATGGATAAACATACCATTGAACACATATTCGAGCCTTTCTTCACAACTAAGGAAGTTGGACGGGGCACGGGGCTTGGACTCTCGATGGTTTACGGTATAGTGAAGCAGAATAGCGGACACATCACTGTCTTCAGTCGAAGTCGGCAAAGGAACAGTCTTCAGGGTTTATTTCCCCGCAATAGATGGCAAAATGGAAACGGATCTGGAGACGGCAACTGTAATGCCCGTGTATGGAACAGAAACCGTGCTGCTGGTCGATGATGAAGACTTCGTAAGGGAATGGGGAACTCGGATTCTCACGAAACACGGATACACAGTGCTCCAGGCGGAAAACGGCAGAGAGGCGCTTAACCTTTTTAGAAAGGAGATGTCTCGGATTGACTTAGTGATTGTCGACCTGATCATGCCGGAGATGGGGGGCGTTGAATGTCTAAAGAATCTCCTGAAGATTGATCCGCAGGCGAACGTTATTGTGACCAGCGGGTACTCGGGGGAATCCTCAGTCAAAGACACGATTCAGATGGGCGCAAAGGGTTTTGTGTCCAAGCCTTTTGGAGTCCAAGAGTTTCTCCGGGATGTTCGTCGGGTCTTGGACCAGAGGTGAAGGGCGGGGTTATCGTAGATTTCCAATTCTTGTTTGGATCTATTGCTTGATCATCAGGTCATCCCCTCCATCTGCAACTAGCAGTCTCAGTCAGGCGTCCCTTATTCCAAAGACTACCTAACTCCTTCAGGGTCCCATCCACCTGAAACTCGACTCTCTCAGAACACCGCCGAGACGATTTCTAAGAGACCGAATGGTCCGGTATGGGATAAAACCGACGCCTCTCAAATCGCCTATGAGTCGTTCGTTTAGATAGCAGCTTCAGGAGAGGCTTTTAGAAACGTGGTGATTTATCTGGAATGAGTAGAGGCACATGAGAGGTTAAAATAAGATGCGGAGTCTCGTTTTTTTCCGCATAACACACGATTCGAGTGATTGCCAAACACGCGCTAAGACCTTAAATTGCCCCTGTATGTCCCCGTTGAGCGTACCTTACCGCAAGCCGTCATCCAATCAGAAACCGGCCCCGACTCAAGATTGCGCTTAACCGAACAGCGTGTGGTGAGGTACGCTCAGGACCATAAAAATACTGGTTCTTTGACCAAAACGACGAAGGCTTTGCGTTTGCCTTCGCATGTGAGAAGCATGCGAAGACCTTTTCGGGATTAAGGGAACCGGATGGCGATCGGTTAACGGTCCAAAGACCTTCCGAAAGGCGAAGATCGCCGCACGACTCAGGATCAAAGAAAGACAGCTGGGGCGGAGGTTCTCATGGCTCGTATACTCGTAATGGAAGATGATCCAGCCGTGCGAGAGCTCTTGAAGCGGATCCTCCGATCAGCAGGTCACGAGGTTGTTGAGGCTGTGGACGGCCAAGAAGGCGTTGAGCTTTACTCCTCTCAGCCTACTGACTTGGTCATAGCGGACATGCTCATGCCCGAAAAGCCCGGCTGGGAGGCGATTCTCGAACTCAAGCGGAAATTTCCGGATTTGAAGGCCATCGGCATATCGGCAGGATTAGACATGGGTCCTTTCGGCTATTTGATGTTGGCCAAAAGATTCGGAACGAAACGATCGCTGATGAAGCCTCTCAAGAGACAGGAGTTGATTGACGCCGTCACGGAGGTGTTGTCCGGCACGGAGGCCGTTCAGCGGCTAACAGGAAATGCGGTCCGGACCACTCCAGAAAAGAAATCGGCGCTGGTCTTGGATAGCGACACACGACACAGCTGGGATTTGTGCGAAGGTTTAGTTAGAGCCGGTCAAACGGTCACCGACGTCCGGACAGTCAATTACGCCCTAGAGGTAGTCCGGAAGAGGTCCTTCGAGGCTGCGATTCTCGATGTGCCCACGATGATCGACCGCGATGAAGAGCTTTTTGGTCTCCCGAGAGAAAGTTGGGCACGCCCCTTGATCGTGGCCATGGCTGACTTTGACGCGCTTGTCGTGAAAAACCAGGTTACGAGAAGGGGGGCGCATCACTTCATCAGCAAGCCTGTGGATTTGGGTGAGCTTCTCGACCTGATGTTCCCTAAACCTTTCATCAGGGGCCAACTCGATGGGTTCGACATTCTGGAATACCTCCAATTCATACTGATGACCGGTAAGAAGACCGTGGTAGAATTGAAAGCTGGGCCGGACAGATTCTGTAAGCTCTACTGCATGAACGGAGACATTGTCCACGCTGTGACAGATACTCTTTCTGGTGAAGAGGCTTTTTTGAGGCCATGGGGCTTCATGGCGGCGCCCTTACTACTCTCGCCCGGGAAGAACCCAGGCGCCGGACAATCATGAAACCTGGAGAATTCATGCTGATCGAAGCGGCAAGAAGAAGAGATGACTTAGAGCTGCAAGGGCGTCTTCGATGACCAATTATAGGTGACTTGATCGAGCTTCGCTCTTAGCCGAGGGCGCTATGGCCCGCCCAAAATGATGCAGCGAGACCTCTGCAAAAAACAGCAAATCCAATTTGTGTGGTTTCTCCGCCGCCAATCCCTTCCTGTAATTGCAAAATGCGACGAATTATAGCCCCAATTTCAATCACTTACAAACGTTTTCCGTAACTTCTCAATAACCCCGGGTAGAATGAGATCCAAAAGTCCGGTGAATCGCCTCAATATGCGGCTTAACCAATCCTTACTCTTGAAGTTACCCGGACTTATTGAGAAGCTACCTTTTTCCCGTGCAGAGTTCTCGAATCACAACACGCCGCCCATCAATTAGTTGACCGTGGATTTTGGCATGGATACCGGAGCGCACAATCTTACTCACGATCAGACGGAGGCTCCGGCGCACTTTGAACCCGACAACGCGCTGAAATGGTTTATGGTGAGGATGGATGCGCTGAAGCCCAACATTGCTACCACCAAGCCCTGGGGTGTCGTTTATCAGGAGTCGTCGTTGTTATTATTGATGAAGGCTCTTGAGAGGGCCTCATCGTTTCGCTATCCCGCCTGCCAAGTTTCCCTAGAGCGCCAAACCGGCCTAGGTCCGCCACCTTACCCAAAAGGGGAGTTGCCGATTTCGAATCTACCGACACTCGAACTTGACCATTCCATCTTACGCTTCCCGGTGTTTACCCGAAAAGACATTTGCTGAAGTTGAGTGACGCTACATGTTTCAACAGAGCCCCGGATCAGTCCTTTACTGAGAAAAGGCAATTCGTAATTTGAATAATGACGTGTGCGTCAAGAGCAAATGCGTTGAGTCCCCTGCCGGTTCGCGTTTCTGCATTGAAGTCTGAAAAGTGATTTCCCTGAGACGGAAGGGTCTGCCTTACAATTGCGTCGACCGTTTCAACCCGCCCTCACGACGGTACTGTTCGTCCGGATAGGCAAGAAAAATCCAAGGTAATCATCGGCCCTCCGGCAATGGTGATCTACACTTCCAGTCCGCGCGCTTCCTCAAGGGACAGGCCCAGCAGCGCGCCGGGCATGCGGAACGCTCGGACCCTAAGCGTCTTCTCTCGATCAGCCCTCCTATAGATTGCGCCGTGCGCCTCAAAAGTTTTTCCGGATTCCATGGTCTTGAAGAAGGCGTCACTTAGCCCTTGGACACGGGCGTTCGGCCAGACCTCATCGAACTCTTGGCCACGCCATTTCTCCGCCGCAATTCCTGTAAGGCGACCGGCCTCTGAATTGGCGTTCACCAGAAACAACTCGTTCGGCTCTTGGTATTGGAAAATGAGAAGTCCCGATGGAATGTATCTGTACGATTTTTGCCGCAGTTTCCACCAAATCCTCAAGGGCCTCCTCGATCCTTTTTCGCTCGGTAACGTCGATGCCATACAATACGACCTGTTCCACATCGTTGTTCATTCCGAAAACCGGATAAGCATGAACCTCAAAGGCCTTAGCCATACCCGTCTCGTGGTAAGAGACATGTTCCAAAGTTGCCGGCCTTCTCGTTTGTTTCACTTCTCGAATGGGGCATGCCCGCGCCTCCGTCTCGGCACGGTTTGTCCAGCCCATGGTTAAAGGCGTAACAGGTCGTGGCCCCGGCAAGAGCTCGTGGCACGCCCGATGAGTTGGCAATCCTGATGGTGTAATCGTTAGCGTCAACGACTTGAAACGGGATCAGACCCGATGCGGCAAGATCCCCTGACTGTGCGGTGTCAATCATCTCATATCCGCAATGACGGTCACTCTGACTTATGCTGGGCCGTGATCGTCTTAAGTCTCTCATAATCATTGCGCCTTCCTTTCCTCAATACTGCCTTTTGGGGAATATTTTGCCAACGGCAGATTAGATCTCGAATAGCATTAAAAAAAATCATTTTCCGGTCGGGAAAAGGAGGTCCTCCAAGGCTTATATGTCTAATCGCTTCCCGACCCGAAAAGGTCGTGCAAACTTGCTCCACGGCGAGTTCCTGGATGGGGTTTCGCGAGCTTGTCGCTAGCGCTGCCTCGACAGCGCTCACGAACTTCTCAGCGAACCGTTCATTGAGCTCCAGGATTATATAGCGCTGATCCTTGTTCATTTTCCTCACAAGGTCTATCATGAGATCGGCGTTGCCGTTCAAAAAAGCAGCGAAACATTTTCCGACGGTGGAGATGTTGATTCGGATTGCGAACGACACCTCCGCAGACGCACAGCTCATGA
The DNA here is from genome assembly GCA_963747865.1 of uncultured delta proteobacterium. GTDB lineage: Bacteria > Desulfobacterota > Desulfomonilia > Desulfomonilales > Desulfomonilaceae > JBBSBY01. The sequence goes on from CAVVHK010000057.1 coordinate 43,243, forward strand.
GATTGCCTTTCAGGAGCGGCTAGAACGGGTCGGCCCCATGACAACAATCAGTTCTTTATTCGCCCGGCGTTCTACGCTCCCACAGATCAGGAATATCAGGCCTGCCGGCGCGGACAAAAAGACACTGACGGTCGCATTTGACTTGATAACTACCCCTCCCCCCGTCTCCCTTTTGACTATTTCTTTTGCTATCGGCTCGTCAGAGCGGCTGCAATTCAGAGCCCATAATGGCCGCCCCAAGGATGCCTACACGACTGAGGATGGCGATCAACTTCGGTTCGCACAAGCTGATTCTGAAGCGCTTTGTGTAGACGTGCTGTGGTCCCAGCAGGGCTTCCAGGCACTCATAGGCCCGCTCTCTCCAGTGAAGAAAAGCCGTCTCGTCAAAGTCGCTATCCAGCACTCGCCAGCCGGCTTTGATCAAGGCGTCAATTTTCTTCTCAGGGGCCAACAGGTCTTCCCCGGCCGGCGCCTTAATCGAAATGTTCGCCCCGGAAAACGGTTTCAACGAAGTCATTCGGACGCCTCCTAGAAATAAATTCGCTTGTTCCCCAATGGTTTCTTTATGGTTGAAGTATTGCTTCCCCAAAGCGGTTCCTCTGCATAGCGGCCCAATAATGAGAGAGTAATTCGTTGTGAACTGACACAGGTTAGCAGAATCTTTATTCGCATTTTTCATGCCAATCTCCAGGAAATTTTGGTCGTCTGTATTACCTCAATATTGTTGTCGCTTCTTGAAGCATTTCTCGTTCCGATCTTGGCGTATCCCATTGCGCCAATACAATTACGGGAGTTTTCCCATAGGAAAAAACCATGATACTGATAATTGTAACCGGTAAGATCAAACCCCGCGGCTAACCGCTAGACACGTAACTTGCGGAGCTCAAGTGACCGTGAGGGTAGTCAACTCCCGGCTCATATTGAAGGCTGACTATACCAAACGATAGCCAAGCGCGAGTCAAATACGGATCTGCCCCCCACGCCTTCGTCATGGGGCATTTCTCCATCAAACACCCATCCCCGAGTCCTGACAATCAGAAATGGGGTAATGCTTTCTTGACCCAATGTGGAGCCCGTAAGAAAAATGCAACGTCTGTTGGCCGCTTACCCTCTCGTTCCTTGATAAGTGGACATCGTCGTTCTTTCATCGACCGGGTTTGTAGGCAAGGTTTGTCTGGGGCGGCGCAAGAGCTGTTTGAAATGACGCCAACTCTGGTTCCGACCTTGATCAGACGCTTTTCCTTTTTCCATTTCCTCGTTTGAGACAAGGATAATGCCGCCACGCATGTCCTTTCATCCAGTATGTTAAAACCGCGCATTCAAATTCTGCATGTCTCGACAATCATAACAGAAGCTTATCGGAAGCAGCCTACCTTGTATTGCTTAGAGGAACGTGATAATAACGTATTGTCTGTATCAATTTTGTCCTTTCTCCTCTCGGGCGTCCACCCTGCAATACGTAAAACCAAGATGATTCCGTATATATATAGATTATATTTTCTTTGAAGTCTTTATTGGCGTTGATTTTGCAATCCTACAGTCTCGATGAGTGAGCAACAAACAGGCGTCGCGTTTAAATGATGGCTATGGCATGACGCAGTTTATAACGGGACGAAGCATATTCGCTTGTGACAGATGGACCGAAATATTGACCTCACTCTTTTGCATATCGGTATAGATGCGCAACATGAAAGACCGAACCGAGGACGGTGTAATTCGAGCGCTTACTACGCCTAATCGTGAACGGTTCCCGGACAAGGCTGCCTGTGACTAATTGGTCCATTCCTGAATCACTTCAGCTATCCCCCCTAGCTAAGCTACCAGGAATGGACCAAATTTTAGGAGCATATTGCCGAGGCCAAGAAGGACTCGGAAGGATTCTAAGCAACGTGGATTCGCTATAGGTTGCGCACTGATGTGAATGACTGCAGACTGCCGGTGAGCGCTGCGCTTACTGAGGCGCCGGCACGCGACGGGCAGGCTGCCGTACCGCTCAGGAAGGTGATTGGCGCCGAGGTCGGTTATCCGTATTAGAAAATGCTTTCAGCGAATGATGTAGGCAAGAGCCTTGGGGCAGGCTCACATCATGCGCGAGAATTCGCGTGGCAGAAAGAACATCGTGTGCTGAAGCCGTCCGGAAAGCGGGCGCTAGGGATAAGAAATGTGTGGCAAGCGCTCGGGAAGGGCTTCTTACAGAGCTTCCGGGTAGACCACGACACTAAGGGGTTTTGATCATCGACCGAAATTTCCCCTTCCCTTCGGAAAGACTTCTGGTCAACCCGCAAGGTACGGTAAAAAAATTCGGCCGGTTGACCCCCTTGAAGGTTTTGCCGGGTGAGGAGGTTTGTCCGAAACCTAAAGATGGCGGCGCCATTATGAAACCCTCGGAATACATCCTATTCGAGACAAAAGCTAAGGAAAGTCCGGATTTAGTTGCTTGCGTCTCCGTGGCGGCATGTATCAAGCTCACTCGACGTCGTTTGCTGAGTTTTTCATCAAATGCCTATTAGCAACCTTCTTTCTTGGAATCTCGAATCACGAAAGAGCCCTCGAGAGATAATTGACCGTTGATTCTGGATTTTCCCATCCCTATCCATTTTATATGGGACATCGCATCGCTATACCTCCCATTGAACCACGTGGGGCTCATTCGACATATGGAGCTGAAGCATGAAGGACCAGGAGAAGACCAAGGAAGACCTCATAGACGAATTGAAGAATCTTCGTCGGAGACTAGAGGAACTCGAAGAGTCGGAAGCCGGACTCAAAGAGACGGAGCGACTTTTGAAACAGAGCGAGGAAAGATTCCGGTTACTCTATGAGAACGCTCCTTTGGCCTATCAGTCCATCGATGCGAATGGCCGCTTCATGGAAGTCAACCAGGCTTGGCTGGATATGCTCGGCTATTCACGCGACAAGGTCATCGGCAAGTGGTGCGGGGCCTTTCTCTTACCGGCGTACCAAGATAAATTTGCAAGCTACTTCCCACAATTCAAGACTGCCGGAGAAGTCCACGGGGTTGAATTCGAAGTGGTGAAGAAGGACGGATCACAGCGCCTCATCGCCGCGGATGGCGAGCTTGGACGTGATAGACAGGAACAGTTCAAACAGACCCACTGCATATTTCATGACGTCACTGAGCGCAAGCGGATGGAACAGGCGCTGAACGTGAGGGAGCAGGAGTACCGGACTCTGGTTGAAAATATCCCCGATCTGATCGTCCGTTACCACACGGACCTGCGCCGGATTTATATGAACCCTGCCTGGGAGAAAGCCGGCGGTCCCTCTGCCGAAGACGTCATCAATGTGTGCGCCGCTGATATTCCCGAAGTCCTCAATCCCGTCAACTTCGAGTATATGGAAAAACTCCGACAAGTGCTGGAGACCGGAACTCCTCACGCAATTGAGTTCACCTGGGTGAATGCCCAGGGAGTGACACTCTTTCAGGACTACGTAACAGTTCCGGAATACGATCGATATGGGAAAATAGTCAGCGCTCTGGGTGTCGGCCACGACCTCACCGAGCGCAAGAAGGCGGAGGAAGCGGTAGATCGAGCCAACAAAAACTGGGAACTAACCTTCAACTCTATTTCCGACATGGTTATGGTTCTAGACAACCAACACAGGATACTCCGGGCAAACAAGGCTATGGCTATTGCCCTTGGGATGACGGAGCTGGAGCTGATAGGAAAACACTGCTTTGAACTTGTGCATGGAGAAAAGGAACCCCCTGTTTTTTGTCCCCACTCTCAGCTTCTTACCGACGGTGAAGAACATTCAACGGAAGTGGTGGAACCACGTCTCGGAGGGATATATGACGTTCGGGTTTCTCCGCTTGTCGCTGAAGATGGGCAAATCATGGGTTCGGTTCATGCCATTCGCGACATTACAAAGCGCAAGATTGCTGAAGAGTCCCTCCGCAAGAGCGAACAAAGACTGGAACTTGCATTGCAGGGAGCGGATTTGGGCATGTGGGACTGGAATGTTCCTTGTGATCAGTCCGTTGTAAATCAACGCGCTGCAGAGATAATAGGGTATTCACTTGATGAGATAGAGCAGAGTTTTAGGTTTTGGGAGAGTTTGATGCATCCTGATGATCGCCAAAGAGTCGTGGAGAAGGTTTTCAATCATGTGGCGGATTCTACCGACTATTATGAGGATGAGTACCGGGTGAGGCACAAAAGTGGTGATTGGAAGTGGGTTCTTGCACGCGGGAAGGTCACGGAACGTGATCGGGACGGCAAACCGGTGAGAACGACGGGAACCTTTCTTGACATTACGGAGAAAAAACTATCCGAGTTACAAGCGTCTGAGGCAAATGAGTTAAGAGAAAAAATTGTCTCAGAGTCTCCTATGGGCATAGCGGTTTACCGGGCAGATGGATGGTGTATCGCAGCAAACGAGGCGCTCGGGAAAATATTGGGATCAGACGGAGAACGTCTCCTCACACAGAATTTTCGCAATCTTTCATACTGGAAAGATAGCGGTTTATTGGCCGACGCGGAGCAGGTTCTTTCAGGGGGCATTAATAACCAACGTGAGGTTCATCTGACTTCCACATTCGGAAAAAATGTGTGGATAAATGCTCGTATGGCCCGCCTTACGTCCAGCGCTGAACCTCATCTGCTCCTAGTCTTAAATGACATCACGGAACGTCGAACGGCTGAAAATACGCTGAAGTTCGAGAGGGAACAGCTTCTCTCATTGTTTGAAAGCATAAACGAGATCATCCTCGTCATCGACCCACAAACCAACGAAATCTTGTACGCAAACAAGTTCACCGAAGACATGTACGGAAAACAACTGATAGGAGGGGTGTGCTACGAAAGGTTAAATGGGCTTGACGCTCCCTGTGAGCGTTGCCACAACGAGAACATATTGAAATTACAGGGCCAACCTTATCGATGGGAGTATCGGAGTCCCATACTGAACAAAGATTTCCTAGCGACGGACAGAATGATAAGATGGCCTGACGGGCGAGATGTGAAATTTCAAATAGCCGTAGATATTAGCGAGCGTAACAGCGCGGAGGAGGAGCGGGAGCATCTGAAGGCTCAACTTCTTCAGGCCCAAAAGATGGAAGCGATCGCAACTCTCGCCGGCGGTATTGCCCACGATTTTAACAACTTGCTCCAGGTGGTTCTTGGTTATTCGGACATGATGTTATTCGGCAAGAAATCTAAAGACCCTGACTACAATAGACTCGAAGAAATACGGAGAGCAGCCCTGGATGGCGCTGAATTAGCCAAGAGCATTCTTGCCTTCAGCAGAAGGTTGGAACCCAACGCCCGCCCCGTGAACCTGAACAATGAAATAAGACGGGTCCAAAAGATCCTTGAGCGGACGGTTCCCAAGATGATTCTAATTGAAATCCTCTTGCCCGACAACCTGATGACCGTCAGTGCGGATCCGGGTCAGATGGAACAGATACTTCTAAACCTAGCGGTAAATGCTCAACACGCAATGCCCGACGGAGGGCGACTGACCATTGAGACGGCAAACGTAACTCTGGATGAGGACTATTGCAGAACCCATCTGGAGATTCAGCCTGGGGAATACGTGCTGCTCACCGTCTCAGACACGGGCCACGGGATGGACAGGGAAGTGGTGGAGCATATTTTCGAGCCGTTCTACACGACAAAGGGACCCGGAGAGGGAACCGGACTCGGACTTGCAATGGTTTTCGGTATTGTTAAGGGCCATAAAGGTCACATCACTTGCTACAGCGAACCAGGGATCGGAACCACGTTCAAGATTTATCTCCCTGCCTTTGTCCACGAAATTGAACAGGATGTTGCGGTTACCCAACAGATGCCTGTTTTTGGAACTGAAACCATTCTACTTGTGGATGACGAGAAATCCATTCGCCGGCTGGGGGAAGAGATGTTTAGGATGGCAGGATACGGAGTATTGACGGCGACCAACGGAAGAGAGGCTCTCGAAGTTTATCGTTCCAACCAAGACAGAATAGCCCTTGTGATTCTCGATCTCATCATGCCGGAGATGGGTGGAAAGCAGTGTCTGGAGGAACTTCTGAGGATTGACCCAAAGGCGCGAGTTCTTATAGCCAGCGGCTTTGCTGCAAACGGGCAGATCAAGGAAGCCATTGAGACAGGGGCCAAAAGCTTTGTGAGTAAGCCGTACAATACGAAAGGGATGCTGCAAGCCGTTCGAGAAGTCTTGGACTCGGATTGAGGGGTTTTAGCCGTAAAAGAACACCTCCCGCCCGATTTGTTCCGGGTCAGAGGGCGATAGCCCACGAAAAAACGGACTGAGACCCTCAGGGTTCGACAACCACCCGTGCGGTCGCCGGATCAAAGAAGACGTGGGGGTATCAGACTATACTTCAATTTACGTAGTGGGACATGCGGAACAGTCCTTTTCCCGACCGCGTGTTCAGATACTCCCAGCACGAAAGTTCCAGCCGTTTTCGTGTCCGATAATGATTCTTGGTCGTCGTCGGAATCTACGATAGAGTGTTCCGGTCGGCAGACCTGATTGTATTTGATATCCGTGATCTTCTCGATGGAAATCCTCTGCCAAAGCCCAAGCGGATGGTCAACACATCTTTCTGAAAGGCGTAACCTTGAGCATACGGCACAGTTCCTCGAACGGACCATAGTCGAGCGCCGCCTCGAACCGTTCGCTCAGCCTGGCCGGCTCGAAGCAGCGTTACCCGGCGAAATGGCCAGTAGGGCTCTCTTCACCCTAGCTGCGAGTTCTGGAGGGGTGGCGCCGAGAGATGCCACGGGCCAGTCAGGATTCCGCGGTGTGCAACAAATCTTAGGAAGCCGTCGCCAGGCATTCTCTGAGAATGAGGAAATCTTTGATGTTGATCTTCCCCTCACGCTGCATGGTTTCAAGGAGATTGGTCCTCACCGTTCCCACATCCGCTTTCTTGTCTCTGATAGCATAGGCCACTTCATCGTGAGACTCCTTCGCCGCTTCCAGCAAGAGTTTGAAATCCTTCTCAGGCTCTATCCCGGCTTTCACGATTTCTCCCTTTTCAAACAGCCAGCCTCCTGGTGAGGAGAATTTGGGACACATCACGCACCTTTCCCTTCAGATCAGCGAGAGAGGTATTCCACTGTCCCGCCGTGTGAAGATTACTCCACCCATCATGTCGCCCGACCCTCGATATTTCACGGTAACCAGCGCATTGGCTCCTTTCTTGACTTTGGCCTTCACGTAGAACCAGGGATTGGTAAAGATCAACGCTGAACGATCCGTATCGCAGAAATCCATGAACCCGGTGAACGTTAATGGGACAATCGTGACCTTTTCTCCCAACTGCTCGCTGAGGTAAGCTCCGATGCCTCCCCACTCTTTCAGAGCAGTCTCGGCGCCTCTTTGGGCCAACATTCCGATCTTGACCTCTCCCCAGGAAACTGAACTCCAGAGAATGATTACCGAAATCAACCACACGCTCTTAGCGAGTCTTATCATGGTCCCCCTCCTGAAAGTAAATCACTACTGAGTCCGCTTTTCCGAGAAATCCACGAATCCCTTTACATGTACGGGTTGTCGGACTTCGAGTTCCGGTACAAGTAAAAGGGAACTTCTATGGGATACTCAGTTTCGCACTCTACCCCCCACGGCAACTGATACGGAAGAAAATTTGCATCCGTCTTGATCTTCAGTAGATTCACGCCTCGTTTGCCCGTTGTCAGTCAAGGAAATTGTCTCTTGCTCAATACGGGCGTCGTGACTATTCGAGTTTACGTAATTCCTCTCTCCGGACTCCGATCCTGTAACATTTCGTGTTCGGGCTCCTGATTTCCCACCGCATTAGAACCCCGTCGAGAAGTGGTGAGGCGATATTCTTGTCTTCGGGGATGGATTGTCTCACGTAGAAACAGTCTTCGACTTGGAGTCCCTCGCTTGTCTCTGTGAATATGGGGTAGCCGTGGGTTTCGATAAGGGTGATTTGATCTTTTGGAACGCCTTGACCGTGCAGTTTTTTGATTTCGTCGTATCGGTTGGCAGTGACCGCCTTGATTAGTAGGTGGAGATGATCGACATTGAAAGGTGAAGTTTTAGATGATTCGATGGTTAGTTCCCTCTCTTCCTAGTCGATTTTGCGCCATTTGCGCTACGTTCGGCAAGTTGATTTTGTGAAATAAGCAAAGAAATCTCTCCGGCTTATCCTCACACTTCCACCTTGGGTATGCCGGACAAAGATCAATTGATGAAATGCAGGTCTGCCATTGACCCAGTCTCAAGGTGTCCTTTCCCACCTTAAAAAGGTCTCTTACTTGGAACGCCGACGCGTAGCCGGAGATATTCATGTTGAGCGATCTGAAAAAGATGATCACCGTTCCTGAGGACTGTCCATGGACGGAAGCTGGTGATAATAAATCCTAAATACCCAAAAAGGAGATAGCATGAACCTATTCCAAGAATTATCAAAAAGCGACCGATCAAATCCTTCTAAGCCTTTTGGCAGGCATCTTGACAGCGGGATAGCCAAAGACTCCGACAAAATGAATGCCATCTTGAAAATACTGGAAGCATTCCATGAGTTCATCAATTCAGGCGCTGTTAGTTCACCTGAAATTGATGCCACGATTGCCACGATGCTTGAAGGTTATTTATTCAAAAAACATGCAAAGCAGTTCCCTGAAGCAAAAGGACATCGCTTTATAGAAAGATTGCTGGGCAAACCCATGGAAGGTCCTGGCCTCCGATAAGGCCTCCCGGATACGACCATCCTTCACTGTGGGAAAAAATGGGAAAATCTTTGCGTTCGCGTCACATCCATCCGACGTTAATCAACACACGATGCTGCGGATAGTGGAATACTGTAAAGAAAATGGTTTAAACGCCAATATCGGTCCGAAATCTTGGCACAGACCCCTTTCGACACTCCTGCTGACTTATACGAGACGGAACGAATAGCTGGGCAGACCAAACCTGACCGGCGCGGGGGTAGTGGGAGCGCAACCGGGTCCGGCTCTTTGCGGACTCCATTGCCGGAAGGTTGAAAAAAGCCCTTATGCCGCCTTTGAGTCGGGATAATCATAGGGGGACTCCGGCATAGGGGCTTGTAGCGCACTATTTGGCAGACGGTATAGAGACGTCAAGAAGTTGTTTCATCGTTATAGGGTTCCCGCCCACCGGACTCCTCTTTTCGTGTTTACCATACGATTGCGACACGGTAAGTCAAATCATTCTTCAGAGATATTCCCCAAAGGCCTTGTGTCGCGGCAAAGCCGGGGCCGGAGGGATGTATACTTGACTACATCAGTATCCCTAATTGGATTGGCGCCCCTTATCGCCGCGGAGCGCCCGGACGCAATGGACGATTATGCAAGGCGACACAAAATGTCTGGGTCGGCTTTCCCGCTTGAACCTGCGGAACGGATCATTGGCTCTGATAATAGGATGTGATGAAGTGAATCCGCTCATTCACTCCGAAGAACACCAAGGCTTGGATATGTTTTTAGGATATCCGGCCGGGCAGGTCCTATACGTCAATAATAATCTTCGCATGAAGAGGACCATCCTGACTTCTCTGAACTGCGCCCGGATATCATCAAAGAGAAAGAAGAGTGGGACTATGATGAAGAGAAAAAATCAAAATCGGTCCGACGTGGCTCCGTGGGAGTGGCGTGTCTCGACATTTCTTCCGGCCGATGTCGGATTTCATGCCCTCACGCCTTTGTGTTTGTGGTATCACATGTAAGAAGACTTTGACTTTGGAACGATGGAAAAAAGGACTCCGTTTCGATCATAGGAATTGATGGGTAATTGGAACCACAATGGGTCAGCCGATTACCTGCTGGAGCCTGAGATATCCGCTGTCGGAACCGACCGAACAAAGAGGGGGAATCAAGAATGCCGCGAAAAAGATCCGATGGCGTCTCTAAGAAACAAGCCCCCTCCGGTGTCACGAAGCCTGGGAAGCCTAAATCCACGCCAATGGATGTCTTGATCCCGGACACAAAGACCCTCTTTCCCATCGTAGGCATCGGCGCTTCAGCCGGTGGATTGGAAGCCTTCGAGCAGTTCTTCACCCATGCGCCTCCTGATACGGGTATGGCCTTCGTCCTGATCCAGCATCTCGATCCGAAACACAAGAGCATTCTGTCCGAACTTGTCCAGCGCTACACAAAAATGCCGGTTCATGAAGTGGAAGACGGTGTGGCGGTGGTACCGAACACCGTCTATGTGATTCCTCCGAACCGTAACATGGCTCTTCTGCATGGGAATCTTCATCTTCTGGAACTGTCGGAGGTTCCGGGTGTGCGGACCCCGATTGATTTCTTTTTCCGATCCTTGGCTGAAGACCGGAAGGAAGAGGCGATTGCCATCGTGCTCTCGGGTACTGGAACTGAAGGGGCTCTGGGCTTTAGAGCGATCAAAGGCGAAGGCGGCATGGTTATGGTGCAGGACCCGGAATCGGCTAAATATGATGGGATGCCCCGAGCCTCCATCGCTACCGGATTGGTGGATTATATCCTTCCTCCTGAAAAGATGGCGGATCAACTGATTCGGTACGTCCGTCACCCTCTTGACAACGCATTGGCAAAAGCAACTCCTGCACACGAGAAGATCGGCTTGCTCCAGAAGATATTCATTCTCGTTCGATCAAAAACCGGACACGACTTCTCCTATTACAAGCAGAACACCATTCTGCGCCGCATCGAAAGGAGAATGGCGGTAAACCAGATCACCCGGTTGTCCGACTATGTTCGGTACATGCAGGATGACCCCGGGGAAGCGGTCATTCTTTTCAAGGAACTCCTGATAGGCGTCACTAATTTCTTCAGAGATAAGGAGGCGTTTGAAGCTTTCCGAGACAAAGTCATCCCCAAACTCTTCAAGGAAAGGTCACCGGACAATCCCGTGCGCATTTGGGTACCAGGCTGTGCCACCGGGGAAGAAGCCTATTCGATAGCCGTGCTGTGTCAGGATTTCATCCGCGCCACCGGGAGGAATCTTGGCTTCCAGATTTTTGCCACAGATATTGACGGCGACGCAATTGATACCGCCCGAGTGGGACTTTACCCGGACGGCATAACCGTGGATGTCCCCCCGGAATACTTGGAACGTTTCTTCAAGCGTGAGGACGGTTCCTTGTCTGAGGAAGGATGGAACAATTTTCTATGCGAACATTGGAGCAACCCCGATAACAATGAATGGATTACAATGCAATGTGGGGTTCTTTTCGGACATCACAGCTCGCAAGAAGGCAGAGGAGGCGCTTCAGGAGAGTGAGGAGCGTTACCGCACTGTCGCTGATTTCACCAATGATTGGGAATATTGGATGAATTTGGATGGTAACTTCATCTACATCTCACCTTCCTGCAAACGCATTACCGGATATGCAGCAGGTGAGTTCATGGACAATCCTGAACTGTTCGAGGCGATTGTTCATCCTGACGACAAACCGGCCGTGACGAAACACCTGCTTGACTCGAAGTCAGGAAAGGACATCGAACCGTTCGAGTTCCGGATTATTCATCGAGCGGGACAAGTCCTATGGATTGAACACGTGTGCCAACCGGTGTACGGTGAAGGAGGGAAACCGCTTGGAAGAAGAGCCTCTCAGAGAGACATAACGGAGCGCAAAGAGGCTGAAGAAGCGTTGCGGAGGAAAAATCTTCGCGGATAGCTCCGAAGGGAAAGGGACGACTTTTACCGTTGTCCTCCCCCTCGTTAGAGAGGAACCCAAGCCGCCGAAGACTGAGAGAACGCCGGCGATCGTCCAGCAACTCACGGTCCTCGCGATAGATGACGAAGAAGCCATACTGGATCTGCTCAAGAAACACTTTGACAAGACATAATTGTGAGGTCCTCACATCCCTTTCCGGCGAGACGGGGTTGGACATCTTCAAGGAAAACCCAGTGGATCTCGTGATTTGTGACCTTGGGATGCCGGGGATGACCGGATGGGAAGTAGGGAAAAGAATTCGGGCAATATGTGAGCAGCAAGGCATTAAGAAAACTTTCTTCATGCTTCTCACAGGTTGGGGGGGCCAGAAGACGGAAGTAGAGAAAATGACCGAGAGCGGTGTGGATGTGGTTATAGAAAAGCCGCTGAACATCAAGAACATGTTGGAAGCTGTTCGGGAAGTTGCTGAAAAGATCATATCGAACCATAAGGAACTCTAACCGGCAATCAGGGGCGGGACCATGAACGACTTGGATAAGAGCAAAGATCGTCTTCTCGACGAATCGCGGGAACTAAGACAACGAATCTCTAAATTGGAAGCGGAAGTAACCGAAAGGCGGGAGGCTGGGGGCGAAAGTGATGATCACCGACTACGGGGGCTGTTCGTTGGCTCTGTCCCGCTAGACCGGGAGTCACCCGCCTTTTGGCTTGGTTCGTTTCATGGCCAAGAGAGCAATTGGAGGTAGGGGATGGCGCGGGAGAAGGATTCCGAAAGCAAAGTCTCTGGACTGAGAATTCGGGCGGAAGAGTTCCTTGGTCGCAAGGCGTCGGAAATAGAAGACATTGCCTCACTTTCCCCGGAGGAGATCCAACGGCTGGTACATGAGTTAAGGGTCCATCAGATAGAGCTGGAGATGCAGAATGAAGACCTGCGTCAATCTCAGATTGAAGCCGAACAGTTGAAGGACAGGTACCTGGACCTCTACGACTTTGCTCCCGTAGGCTATGTGGCGTTGGACGTCAAAGGGATCATCCTGGAAGCAAATCTTACCGTTGTCCGCCTTCTGGGAGCAGAGAGACAGAATTTGACGAAGACGTTTTTCTCCCGCTTTGTCTCTCAAGAGTTCGGGGATGCTTTCTACTTCCATCTCCAAAAGGTCTTTGAGACTCAATCCAAGCAAACCTGCGAAATCCAGATGGCAAGAAAAGACGGCGCTCACTTTTATGCTCAACTGGAGACCGTTCCGGTGCGAGATGAAAGTAGGCGACTAAATGAGTGTCGCACTATCGTGTCGGACATCACCGACCGTAAGCGTGCAGAGGATGCGCGGCAAGACAGTGAAGGGAAGTTGAAAGCCGTGGTTGATGGTTCTCCCATCCCCCAATTTGTCATCGACCAAAATCATACGCTGATTCACTGGAACAAGGCGTTGGAGGAAATCAGCGGGATCAAGGCTACGGAGGTGATCGGGACAAAACAATATTGGAGGGCGTTCTACAATGAAGAAAGACCATGCATGGCCGATCTACTGGTAGATGGAGACCTAGACCGGATTCCTCATTGGTACGGCGCAAAATACAGCAAATCAACATTGATAACTGATGCCTATGAGGCCACAGACTCTTTCCCAATGTTGGACAATGAAGTGAAATGGCTACATTTCACAGCAGCGGCGATTAGAGATTCAAAGGGTAACATCATGGGGGCCGTGGAAACACTCGAGGACATCACCGAACGCCGGCAGCACGAAGGCGCATTACGGAAGTCCAAGGAAGAACTGGAAACGAAGGTGTTAGAGCGTACTGAAGAGCTTCGGAAGGCCAACGGACAGCTCCAATTGGAACTCACCGAACGCAAAAAGGTTGAGGAGGATCTGCGGAAAAGCGAAGAACACTACCGAACCATTCTCAAGACTGCAATCGACGGTTTCTGGTTGGTTGACATGATGGGGAGGATTCTTGAAGTCAACGACGCCTACTGCAAAATTGTCGGCTATAGTCGAGAGGAACTCCTTGGAATGAATGTTGCCGATCTGGAAGTGAGCGAGACGCGAGAAGAGGTAGCGGCGCACATCCAGAAGGTCTTTTCGAAAGGATCGGATCGTTTTGAGACGGTTCATCGCCGCAGAAACGGCAGTAATGCCCAAGTCGAAGTGGCGGCCCGGTTTCTTCCGGGTGACGGGGGATTGTTGTTTATCTTTTTGCGGGACATCACCGACCATAAGCGGGCCGAGGAGGCGCTGCGGGAGAACGAGGAGCGGCTTTCCCTGGCAGTGGAAGTGAGCAATGCAGGGACATGGGAATGGATTATTGAGCGCGACGAGGTTTGCTTAGATGCCCGGTTCCACGTGATGCTCGGCTATACACCAGGGGAACTTCCAAACACTATACAGGAATGGTTACCTTATCATCACCCGGGAGACATGCCGATATGGATGTCCAAGGCCCAGGCATATCTACATGGCGACAGCCCTGTTTACGAGAGCGAACATCGTGTTCGCACCAAAGCCGGAACTTGGGCATGGGTCTTCACCAGAGGCAAGTTGGTGAATGGCGCCACCGCTGGATCCCCGAACCGGTTCACTGGTATGGCAATAGACATCACCGACCGCAAGCGGGCTGAGGAAGCGATACTAGCAAGCGAGGAAAAATACAGGACGCTATTTGAAGAGTCTTTCGACGGCCTCTTTATCACATCTCCAGGCGGAAAAATCCTCGACATGAATAAGAAGGGTGTCGCGATGTTCGGTTACGACACAAAAGAGGACGTGCTGAGCCTCGATCTTGAGCGGGATGTCTACGCTCATCCGCCGGATAGAAAGCGGATATTTGCGATGGTGAATGCGCGGGGAAGCGCCGAATATGAGGTTGTCGTTAAGAAGAAGAACGGCGAAGAGATGATTACTCACTGCGCCTTGACCGCTGTGAAAGACGAAACAGGTGTGATTACCTCATACCGGGGCATAATCCGTGACATTACGGAGTTAGTAAAGACACAAGCAAGGGTTGAAAACGAACGAGCCAGATTACGGACTTTAGTGCAAACCATTCCAGACCTAGTTTGGCTTAAAGACCCTGATGGAGTCTATCTGACTTGTAATCCTCGTTTCGAGCGCTTCTTCGGCGCCAAAGAATCTGACATTGTAGGCAAGACCGACTATGACTTTGTCGATGCTGACCTCGCGGACTTCTTCCGTGATCACGATCGCAAAGCCATTGATGCTGGGAAGCCCAGTATCAATGAAGAGTGGGTCACTTTTGCTGACGATGGTCACCGTGAGTTGTTGGAAACCATCAAGACCCCTGATGTACGACAACGACGGCAGCCTAGTAGGTGTGTTGGGCATCGGTCGTAACATCACAGCCGCGACGGAAGCAGAAGAAGCATTGAAGGAAGCCAACTCGTACAACCGTAGTCTTATTGAGGCGAGTTTGGACCCGCTGGTGACGATCAGCGCGGAAGGAAAAATCACCGATGTCAATAAGGCAACAGAGTGGGTAACCGGTTACTCACGAGATGAACTCTTCGGGACGGACTTCGCTGATTATTTCACCGATCCTCAGAAAGCCGGGGAAGGATACCGGCAAGCCTTCAGAGAGGGAGAGATCAAGGACTATGAGCTGGAGATTCGCCACAGAGACGGGGATTTGACTGCTGTGCTGTACAACGCTTCAGTGTACCACGACATTTCTGGAAACATAGTTGGTCTTTTTGCAGCAGCGCGAGATATTACTGAACGCAAAATATCTGGAGAATTAGTCCGTATACGTTTGAACTTACTGGAGTACTCTGCGACTCATTCTCTCGATGAATTGCTTCGGAAAACATTGGATGAAGTCGGCAATTTAACCAATAGTCCAATTGGATTCTACCACTTTGTCGAAAGCGATCAGGAAACCCTTTCATTGCAGGCTTGGTCAACCCGAACATCCAAGGAATTCTGTAAGGCGGAAGGAAAAGGTCTGCATTACCGGATCGATCAGACAGGAGTGTGGGTGGACGCCGTAAGGGAAAGACGGCCCGTAATCCACAATGATTACTCTACACTACCTCATCGCAAAGGAACACCTGAAGGACACGCCACTGTCATCCGAGAACTTGTTGCGCCTATTATGAGATCGGAAAGGATTGTAGCTATCCTCGGTATTGGGAACAAGCCTACAGATTACACTGAAAAGGACATTGAAATTGTCTCCTACCTTGCGGATGTAGCCTGGGAAATTACCTACCGCAAGCGATCCGAAGAGGCTCTGAATGAAAGTGAGCAACAATACCGCACCCTCTTTGAAGAATCTATAGATGGAGTGTACTCTGTTCTAAGAGATGGAGAGATAACGGATGCCAACCCATCTTTCTGCGAACTCTTTGGTTATACGAAGGAAGAGATGATCGGCAAGGACATTCGCGAATTGTACCTTGATCCGGCTGACCGGCCAAGGTTCCAGAAGGAGATAGAGAAAAAAGGGTTCGTAAAAGACTATGAAATCAAATTTCGCAAGAGAGACGGAACAGAGGTTGACTGCCTGCTCAGCTCATCCGTACATTTTGGGAAAGACGGAAGCATTGCCGGATACCGGGGCATCGTACGAGACCTGACCGCACGCAAAGCGCTTCAGAGGCAACTCCAACAGGCTCAAAAAATGGAAGCGGTCGGCACGCTGGCGGGGGGTATCGCCCATGACTTCAACAACATCCTCCAGGTGGTCCTGGGATACTCCGAATTGATCCTTGCCCATGAAGATCTACCTAAGCGCTTGCGGCAAGACCTAGAGAAAGTGCTTCTGTCGGGGAAAACCGGCGCCGACCTCGTCCAAAGGCTGCTCACGTTCAGCAGGAAAGCCGAGGCGAAACCCCTAGACCTGGATCTCAATCAACGTATTCGTCAGACTGAGAAATTTCTGGAACGGACCATCCCCAAGATGATCAATATTGAGCTGACGCTTGCGGACGACTTGGCGCGTATCCATGCCGATCCCACTCAGATGGATCAAGTGTTGATGAACCTCGCCGTTAATGCCAGGGACGCCATGCCGGAAGGCGGAAAGCTCGTCATCGAAACAGCGAATGTTCTTATCGACGAAGACTACGCGAGTTCACATTTGGAAGCCAAGTCCGGTGAATACATTCTCTTACGTGTCTCAGACACTGGTTCAGGGATGGACAAAGAGACGTTGGAGCACATCTTCGAGCCCTTCTACACGACCAAGGCTCCAGGTCAGGGCACAGGATTGGGTTTGGCGATGGTTTTTGGGATCGTGAAACAGCATCGCGGGTTTATCAGCTGTTACAGTGAGGTTGGTTACGGAACCACGTTCAAGATTTATCTTCCGGCTGTCATCGTAGAGACCCAGTCTGATGAACCGGTCGTCACTGCTATGCCCCAAGGCGGCATGGAGACGATTCTGCTGGTGGATGACGAAGAGTTCATACGAGACTTGGGGAAAAGAATTCTTGAGCGATCCGGCTACACGGTACTTACCGCAGCCAATGGGATGGAGGCATTGAACTTATATAAGAGAGAAAGAGGGAAGATTTCTTTGGTGATTCTCGATCTCATCATGCCGGAGATGGGAGGAAAGCAATGCCTTGAGGAACTTCTGAGGATTGATCCAGAGGTGAAAATTCTTATATCCAGCGGCTTCGCTGCTGACGGACAGACCAAGAAAGCCTTGGAAACAGGGGCCAGAGGCTTCGTGGGCAAGCCGTTAAATTTGAAAGAGATGCTGCAAGCCGTTCGTGAGGTCTTGGACTCGCAATAACAACGGGTAGGTTCCGTGCAGCGTCCTATGGAAACGTTGCAGGACAAGTCATAGGATGGATCGGTGTAGTCCTCACGCCTTGGGCAAAGATAGCAAAGTGAGATGAGGTTCAAAAAGCGATGACCGATAGTAAAGACTCAGAGCGATTTGGTTTCCACGGTTTGCGCCTCTCCCCGAAGCTCTGGGTTGTGATCGCTGCCTGCATAGGGTTAACGGCGTCAGTTGCGTCATTCATCATCATTTACAGATTGCGGAAGGACGATACGAAGGAAATCTTCTACCGAACAGCGGAAGGCGCCGTTTCATCACTGGAGCAGGGACTAGATACATACATGCTTGTGCTCCAGTCACTTGCAGCTTTTCACGATGCGTCGGAAGAGGTCACCCGGCAGTCATTTGGACGGTTCGTCAATAGATTCCTGCTCCAATATCCAGGGATCCAAGCCCTGGAGTGGATACCCCGAGTTCCGATCTCGATGCGGGCGTCTTACGAGGAATCCGCTCGCAGGAACGGCTTTCCGAACTTCCGGATTACGGAGAGGAACGCGCCGGGCGAGCTCGTGAGCTCGTCGGAACGTCCCGAGTACTTTCCCGTGTATTATGTCGAACCTGATGCAGGGAATGAGATAGCCCTCGGTTTTGACTTGGCCTCGAACTCGGTCAGGCTCTCGGCCCTGAGCGCCTCGCGTGATACGGGAAGGTTCGTTGCGACTGTTCCGATTACGCTGGTCCAGGAAACGCAAAGCCAAAAGGGGGTCTTGGTCTTCATCCCCGTGTATCGCACAGGAGCGGTCTCTGATTCCATTGAGACCCGCCGAGCGAACCTTATCGGTTTTTTTCCAGCAGTGTTCCGTGTCAGGGATTTTGTCCATCACTCTGTTGTCTATCACAAGGCTGAGGGAGTCGATTTCTATCTGTTTGATGACGCAGCATCTACAGGTGAGGAATTGTTGTATTTTCATCGGTCGGGTAACGGGGCTGCCCTGCCCAGGTCTATTGACGCCTGGGCAGGATTAACAGCCGGTCTTCATTACGAGAAAACCTTTAAGATGGCAGAAACGTTACTGGCGAATCCTGTGTGTTCCGGCTTCCGGAAAGTTCAGAGCGACGCCCGGATGGGGCGCCTGGATCAGCCTCATCGGCGGACTCCTGTTTACTGGGCTTGTGACCGGCTACATTTGGATAATCCGAGCCTCTACGGAGAGGGGGAAACGGTATATCGAGGAACAGATTAAGTTTCAAAAAGACATGGATGAGGAGATCGTCGAACACCAACGATCTGAGAGCGCTCTAAAGGCTTCCGAGGAAAGTATGGGGCTTTTGATCGAGTCGTCTCCTATAGGCGTCCGGGTTGCGCGAGACGGCAAATACGTATATGTCAATCCGGCATTTGTGAGCATGTTTGGCTACGATGGGCCGAGTGACCTTATAGGGTTGGAGGTCGAAGACCTCTACGCTCCCGAAGAAAAGGAACGGATAAGACAACATGCACGAGACAGACTGGCTGGTAAACCGGTTCCTCCCCGCTATGAGGCCAAAGTCTTAAGGAAGAATGGAGAGTCTTTTGATGCGGACATATGGCTGACGATGATTGCTTACGATGGCAAGCCTTGTGTTCTTGGGTTCGTGGCGGACGTCAGCGAGGCTAAGAGCCTGAGGAACCAACTTATCCAGTCCCAAAAGATGGAAGCGATAGGAACGTTGGCAGGCGGCATTGCCCACGATTTCAATAATCTCTTAACCGTGATATTGGAGTACTCGGAACTCATTATTTCCGGAAAAGACAAAAAAGACCGAGATTATGAAGATCTAAGCAAAGTAATCCATGCCGCGCGCAGCGCCGCAGAAATGACTCGGCAAATCCTAGCCCTTAGCCGTAAGACGGAAACCAAACTGCGACCGGTAAGTCTGAACCAACAAGTGGAGCAACTGCGAAAGATGCTTTCCAGGCTGATTCCTAAGACCATAGAAATCAACATCAACCTCGACCCCGATCTTCCGGTAGTGAATGCGGATCCGGCTCAGATAGAGCAGGTCCCGATGAATCTTGCCGTGAATTCCAGGGACGCAATGCCTAACGGCGGTACGTTCACCGTTGAGTCGAAGCGGATATTACTGGATCATGACTATTGCCGCTCCCACGTTGAAGCTTCCGAAGGACCCCATGTCCTCCTTATAGTCGGCGATACCGGTACCGGCATTGACAAAGCCTCAATGGACCGAATATTCGAGCCGTTTTATACGACAAAGAAACCGGCTTGGGTCTTGCAATGGTCTACGGCATCGTGAAGGTCCATGGCGGACATATCACCTGTGACAGCGAGCCGGGAAGAGGGACCACCTTCAGAATGTATTTCCCTGCTCATCAAGCGGAAGCGGCAGCGGATGTCGCGACATCTCAGGAGTTATTCGTATTCGGGACCGGCAGGATCCTCTTGGTGGATGACGATGAATTCATAAGGTCACTGGGACAGAGAATCCTTGAGAAATCGGGGTACAGTGTTATTACCGCAGGAAACGGGCGGGAAGCCGTTGATATCTTCAAACAGAAAAGAGATGAAATCTCGCTGGTTATTCTTGACCTCATTATGCCCGTAATGGACGGCAATCAGTGCCTTGAGGAGATTCTCAGGATCGACCCGGGGGCAAAGGTATTGATAGCCACCGGACATTCGCCTGACGGAGCGACGGAGGCAAACTTAGAAGGCATGGCGACAGGCTTCGTGAGGAAGCCCTATAATCTGGGGGAGCTTCTTAAGAGCGTTCGAGATGTTTTGATGAAGAAATGAAAGCGCTCATGAATGACCAAGACAAGCCCAAAGAACAACTTATCACCGAATTTGGAAAGCTGAGGCAACCCGTCGCTGAATTGGAGGCGTCACTTGTGACGCTCAAGGAGCGGGCCGGGGCTGGACAGGAAGCCGAAGCGACATGTAAGGCGATGATAGAAGCCTTTGACGGGCTTGTCTATGTGTGTTCACCCAACCATGAAGTTGAATTCATGAACGTGGCTTGTAAGCGGACGGCAGGGTTAACGGAGAAGATCACGGGACTCGAGAAGAAACCGAATCCGTAACACAAACACGCGGGGCATGAAAGGAACGGGCATGTTATTACGCAAAGAAACACTGAAGATTTCGGGGCAGGCCATGGCGTATCACCGGGAGGGCAAAGGCGAGCCTGTACCTGATGGTCCACGGGATTACGACTTACTCATTTATCTGGAGAAAGATCACCCCTCTCCTATCAAGAGATTATGACGTAATAACCGTCGACCTGCTCGGCTGCGGGGACTCGGACAAGCCGCTCGATATCTCCTATGCGATCAAAGACCATGCCGAAAGGCTCCATGAATTTATTACGAAGCTGGGGCTCGCGAAATTCCATTTCGTGGGCCATGATCTTGGCGGGGGGATGGGACAGCTCTACGCCGTACGGCATCCTGAGACGCTCTATGACCTAACGATGATCAACACCGTCGCATATGATTTCTGGCCTGTTCAGCCGATTATCGCACTCCGCACGCCCATCGTAAGGCAGTTTCTGATGGCATCTCTCGATCTCGGCACGTTCAAGCTTATTGTGAAAAGGGGGATTTACCATAAGGACAGAGTGACGAATGAGTTGATGGAGCTTTTTATGAGGCCCATGCAAACCATTGAGGGGAGAAAGGCCTTTCTGCATTTTGCCAAATGCCTCGATAACCACAATCTCATGGAGATCGAGGACGAACTTCGCGGGCTGAAGATCCCGGTGCTCATAATACGGGGCGATGCTGATCCCTATTTGGGCGCTACTATTTCAGAAAAGCTCCATCGTGAAATCCCGGGAAGCAGAATTGTGCGTATCCCCACTGGCGGACACTTCATACAGGAAGACGAACCCGAGAAGATAGCTAGGGAACTTATTGTTTTTTTCAGGAAAGAACATGCCGCATCCGGATGAGCTTGGACAAAAGATACTGGAACTCGAAGAAAGAGTCCGAATCCTTCAGCTTGAAAATGACCATTTGGCTGAACGGGCTGAAGACACCCTACTTCTAGGTCTCATTGCCGAGCAGATCAGCATGGCTGAAGATATTGGGCAGGTGCTGGAGTGCGGCCTTGAGAGAATATCCGTTCTGAAAGACGTCCCTTTTTGCGCTTGTTGTCTTCTCACCGGCAACAGGGCTACCATAGTCAAGTCTTATCTGTCTTTTTCCGATGAGGACGTGAGCGACAGAACCATCGTTTTTCCTGAAACCGTGCTGCAGAGACTCGCCGCCGGCGACTGCTCTTTGAGCGGAGATGAATGCGGAAAAACCGGAATATGTGTCGAGCTGAAGGCCGGGAGCTTCGTCCCTTTGTCGGCAATCTGCATCCCCTTTCGAATCAGATACTCAGGGGCGAATATCTTCTTTTTTGGAGATAACAAATCCGAAGACCGCCTATATCGCGTCGCCGACATGCTCCACCGCGTTGCAGAAATGATGACGTCAAGGATCGACAATATCAATCTTTTCCAGGAGCTTCAGGCTTTGAACAGCGGGCTCGACCGTAAGGTCGAAGAGCGAACACGGGAACTTCAAGAGAGCGAGAACAGATTCAGACAATTCTTTGAGAACCAGCCGGCGTATTGTTACATGATTTCGCCGGAAGGACTTGTCCTCGACGTGAACAAATCCGCTCTGGAAGTGCTCGGCTACGAGAAGGAAGATATTATCGGCAGGCCGTTACAGACCATTTACGCCCCGGAATGCTTACCGAAGATGATGAAAAACCTCGAAAAATGGAAAGCGACAGGAAAGCTTACGGATGTCGAGATAGTCATCCTTTCAAAGGGCGGGGAGAAGCGCACCGTCCTCCTCAGCGCGGATGTGGTGAAGGACGCTGAAGGAAACGTCATTCATTCCGTTTCGGTGCAGCAGGACATTACGGAGCGTAAACGCCTGGAGCAGGAGCGTCTGGCCCATCTCCGGTTTTTCGAAAGCATGGACAGGATCAACCGGGCGATACACGGAACGAATGATCTTGACCAAATGATGCGGGACGTTCTCGACGTTGCTCTTTCTATCTTCGATTGCGACCGAGCTTGGCTCTTTTATCCGTGCGACCCGGATGCTGCGACGTTTCGGGTTTCCATGGAAATTGCCAAACCTGAATACCCAGGCGCCAAAGCGTTGAATATGGATCTACCGATGCCCCCGGATATGGCCCGGAATTTGCGTGAGGCTTTAGAATCTGTAGGCCCGGTGACCTATATTGCCGGGACTGAAAAACCCATTAACACGGTGAGCGCCGACCAATTTGGCGTTAAGTCCATGATGATGGTCGCTCTTTATCCTAAGTCGGGCAAGCCCTGGGAGTTCTGCCTCCACCAATGCTCTTACCCGCGAGTCTGGACATCGGAAGAGGAGAGGCTGTTCCAGGAAATCGGCAGGCGCCTGGCTGATGTCCTAACCAATCTGTTGTCTCATCGTGGCTTGGAGGCAAGCGAGGCGAAGTATCGCCGCATCGTGGAGACGGCCACTGAGGGGATTTGGGTGCTCGGGCCGGACAACATGACCACCTCCGTCAACGTCAGGATGGCCGAGATGCTCGGCTATTCCTGCGAAGAAATGATCGGCCGAGCGGTAACCGACTTCATGTTCGACTCGGATGCGCCCGATCATCTGCGAAGAATGGAGAACCATCACCTGGGCCTGTCGGAGAATTACGAACGCCGCTTCCGCCGCAAGGACGGGCGGATCGTGTGGGCGTTCGTTTCTGCTACACCCATCTTCGATGTTGAGCATCATTTCAAGGGCTTCTTTGCGATGTTCACTGATATCACCGAACGCAAACGTGCAGAGAAGGAGTTGAGGCAGTACCGGGAACACCTGGAAGACCTTGTGAGGGATAGAACCGAAGAATTGGAAAAAAGGACGCAGCAACTTGAAACCGCCAATATCCATTTGCAGGAGGCTGATCGTCTTAAATCCATATTCCTGGCCAGTATGAGCCACGAGCTTCGGACGCCGTTGAACTCAATAATTGGCTTCACGGGTATCATGCTCATGGGTATAAGTGGGGATTTGAGCGAAGAGCAAAAGAAACAGCTCATGATGGTCAAGAACAGCGCCAATCACTTGCTGGGTCTCATCAACGACGTCCTGGACATAGCCAAAATAGAGGCGGGGAGGGTAACCCCGTCTCTGGAACGGTTCGAAATCGGAGAGGTAGTGGCGTCGGTGGTCGAGACTGTCTTACCTATGGCAACTGAGAAAGGCTTGGAATTTGTCCGAAGGGTACCTCCGGGAATTATGGTCGTCAGCGATAAGAGGCGCGTGAGTCAGATCCTCGTAAACATAGTCGGCAATGCCGTCAAGTTCACCGAGCACGGGAGTGTAACAATCTCCGCCGGAATCTCAGGTGACAAGAACCTGGAGTTGCGGTTTACCGACACGGGAATAGGGATAAGAGAACAGGACATGAACAAGCTTTTCTCACCTTTTCAGCAGATTGACGATTCTCTTACCAAGGCGCACGAAGGAACAGGGCTGGGTTTGTATCTCTGCAAGAAACTGGCAATTCTCCTGGGCGGGAGCATAGGGGTAACCAGTAAGTGTGGGAAAGGCAGCGAATTCACCGTTTTCTTGCCGTTGACTCACGGAGGGACTAATGGAAAAGATACTGATCGTTGAGGACAACGAGACCAACCTATATCTGGTCAGATTTATCCTTGAGACGTCCATGCACGATACCATAGTAGCGAGAAACGGCGATCAAGGAGCGGCCGGACCTGATTATTATGGACATCCAACTCACGGACATCAGCGGGCTGGAGCCCACGAGAAGAATAAGGGCCTCTGAAGGGGACGCGGGAATCTCCTTTGTCGCTCTGGCCTCGTACGCCATAATCGGCAAGAATGAAAAGGCCTTGGAGGCCGGACGCGCCGGTTACATCGAAAGAAACATTGATCCTAAGACATTTGTTAAAGAGATAGAAAACTACTTGAACGCGTAAGGTAGGTGGTCTTCATGGAGTCGAGGAAAATAAGAGTTCTGATTGTGGACGACAAGGAAGAAGCACGCTATCTGCTGGAGACCCTTCTGAAAGGCGCGGGGCACGAGACAGCTTCGGCCCGGAATGGGGCCGAGGCTCTTGCGACGTTGCGTATCCAGAGGTTCGACATGATAATCACCGACGCCCTGATGCCGGTCATGGACGGCTTCCAGCTATGCATGAAAGTGAAGCAAGATGAGCGACTGCGCAGCATTCCACTGGTGTTCTACACCGGCGCCTATACCGATGATAAGGATGATGAATTGGCTATGACCATGGGAGCGCACAGGTTCATTCACAAGCCGCTGCCTCCGGACGAGTTATTGGAGATACTAGGCGAGGTCCTGGCGGAAGTTCGTGAAGGGAAATCCGGCCTCGTGAGGGAGTTCAGGGAAACCAAAGAAAGCCTACTACAGCGCTATGATGAACGTGTCGTGAACAAGCTTGAGCATAAGATGCAGGAACTGGAAAGAGAAATAACGGTCCGCAAGGAGACTGAAGAGGCGCTTCAACTAGCCCATGCAGAACTTGAATCACGAGTTAAGAAGCGCACCTCAGAACTATCGAGGGCAAACGAACAACTGAGGGAGGAAATCTCTGAGCGCAAGAAAGCGGAGGAAGCGCTGCGGGCGAGTGAAGAACGCTTTCGAATGCTTTTCGAGGTGGCAGGCGATGCGATTTACATAATTGACGCGGAGGGCGAGAAAACAGGACAAATAGTGTCTGCGAATCCTGTAGCCGCACAAATGCATGGGTACACGCTTGAAGAATTCTTGACCCTGAGGATCTCCGATCTGGACACTCCGGAATCGGCAAGACTAGCGCCGGAGAGGCTTGAGCGGGTCTTGAGGGGAGAGAGGCTGAAAGAGGAAGTAACCCATCGCACAAAGGACGGTACTGTGTTTTCCCTTGAGATTACCGCTTGCTTGCTGGAGTTGGGAGGCCACAAATACGCTTTGGCCGCTGATAGGGACATAGAGGAGCGCAAGCAAGCCGAGAAGGAGCGAGAAATCCTGAGGACCCAACTTTTCCAAGCACAGAAGATGGAGGCCGTCGGCACATTGACGGGCGGCATTGCTCATGACTTCAACAATCTCCTCACAATCATGAATGGGTATACTGAATTGATCCTCTCGGAAAAAACAGAAGACGATCCAAACTACTCGGACCTGCAGAAGATACTCGCAACGGGCCGCAAAGGAGCCGAGATGGTCCAGCGGCTGCTGGGATTCAGCAAGAAGGTTGAAATCAGTCTGAAACCTTTGGACTTGAACGGCATTGTCATGGACTCAATCAACCTGATGGAAAGAACATTTTGCAAGATGGTCGAGGTCGAGACGATCCTTGCCAAAGATCTCTGTCAGGCCGATATGGATGCCGGACAGGTCCAGCAGGTTCTTATGAACCTGCTCATCAATGCCAAGGAAGCCATGCCCAACGGGGGCAAGCTCAGGGTTGAAACCAAGAATGTGATCGTCGATGAGGCTTATTGTAGACTCCATGTGGGAGTCAAGCCGGGACGATACGTGCTCCTTGAAGTTTCGGATACTGGAGTGGGGATGGGCAAAGAAAGGATGGAACGCATCTTTGATCCCTTCTTCACAACAAAGGGCTGGGATTTTAAAAAGGGAACTGGTCTTGGACTTTCTGTTGCCAAAGGCATCATGGAGCAACACCATGGTTGGATCGACTGTGACAGCCACCCAGGGAAAGGAACCACATTCAGGCTCTACTTTGCGGCCACTGACGAATCACCGGATGTGCAGTTGCATGCGCCTGTGTCCGAAACTGTTTCAGGCGCTGAGAAGATTCTGTTGGTTGACGACGAAGAGCTTGTTCGAGAACTGGGCAAACGTATTCTTGAGCGCTCAAGGTACATCGTAATAACCGCTGGAAACGGCAAGGAAGCTTTGGAGATCTACACAAAAGAGTGGTCGAGCATAGGGCTCGTCGTCCTTGATCTCATTATGCCGCAAATGGGTGGTGAAGAATGCCTTAAGGAACTTCTAAAGATCAACCCCAAGGTCAGGGTAGTCGTTTCAAGTGGACATTCTTCGGACCCCAAAGAGCTGGAGCGCTTTGGGGCCTATGCCAAAGGCTTTGTTAACAAGCCCTATCAAGTGAGGGAATTCATGGAGGCGGTTAGAGCGGTTCTGAACGCGGAATGAGAAGCTTTATGCACGATTCACGCCATTGCCGGAAAATGGTCGTCCAGGCGTTTCTTCCCACGTGCAGCGCTACGGCCCGGATGAAACGAGAGAAGATGGGAGGCGTGAATATGATGTGTAGGGACGTGGGGACGCGTGGTTACCGGTAGGCTTCTGGGCTAGACTGGGGGCCGTAACAGCGTCGTGTACGGAAATCTTATGTTTCCTGGCCCGCTCTTCCGGCTCAGTAGTGAATGGGCCTTGATGGGCGTGGCAGGGCTTGATTCCGGGTTTATTCCAAAAAGTCTGGGTGGCTGGGATCAGACGGCATGAAGGCTAGGTCGCAGGCCTACTTTCTGATTATATTTGCTTTTTTTACGGTAAATCGAGGTAATCTACGGTGGGGAAATCAAGGGAGCTAACAGAAATAAGCCCCCGGCTTTGCCTGGGGTGATTTAACTGAGTTCAAGGCAACCGGTTCCGGTGGACTTTAGACATGCCGGCGCCGCCGCCTTCTCGGGACGGATAGAGCAGCTGATGATCAGACGAAGGGCCGAAATGCCACCGGCATTGGACCACGGAATAACTTTCCATCCTAACATGGCAGGTTGATCATGGCGGAAAAGTCGACTACCCCGGAAATACAAACGGCTATACTGCGTTTTGCTGCAGGCGCTTTCATTGTAATCGGAATGGCCATCGGTCTGGTCGGTTCTTGGCCGTTATACAATGAAATGAAGAAGAATAATGAACGCCAATTGATGAGAGCGGTTGCCGACAAGAAGGTCGCTATTCAGGAATTTCTCGATGGGGCCAAAGACTCGGCGATGCAGGTGACCAGCAGAACTGCTATTCGTGAAAAATTGGAAGCATATTACGCGGGCACAGTGACTTTAGAAGAGCTTACTGCGTTCACAGAGGCAAAGATGTTGGACGCTGTAGGCCGTTCCTCGCTCATTGTGGGAATTACACGCCTCGACAGAAACGGAAATCCCGTTGCGTGCGTCGGCGAGTCTGTACCGCAGCACTTGTGGGTGATTCCCCAGGATGGGCTTCGAGTAGCCGAAGTAGGACTGCCGTTTGCCGACGATGGGAAAGCCCTCTTAGTAGTGGGAGCTCCTGTGCTGGATCGGGGCTTGAAACGACTGGGGACAGATATGATCCTGGTCGATCTTTCCCGTTTGCGATCGATTGTGGAAAACCCATCGAGTTTAGGTGTGTCTGAAAAGGTCTTCCTGGGAATGCGGACCCCCAAAACCCCTTTGCTTATCTTTGGCAGTTCGTCCGTCAAGGAGTCCCAATTCCTTACCCCCATTGACGATTCTCTGATCAAAGAGGCGCTGGGGAGAGCTTTTCTCGATCGATCGGGAACGCTGGACCATGTCAATTCGGAGTCTCAACCTTACATGGTCGCCTACGCTCCGATTGCCGGGACCAATTGGGGCCTCGCAATACGGGTCAGCAAAGACGAGTTCTACGGACCGATGTGGAATCAGCTGTTTCTAACGGGCGCCCTCATCATTGTCTCGGTATTGTTGGGCACGCTCGGCATGATTTTTGTCATCAGGCCGTTGACCGGGAAGCTGATATTTCGCGCTGAGGACCTGGAACAGGAAATCCAGGCTAAGACGGCTCAATTGAATTCAGAACTTGCCCAACGCAAGAAGGTCGAAGAGGCTCTAGTCCAAGGGGAGAGCAGACTTCGTACAGTTCTCGAAAAAGCCCCGGACGGGATAATCACCATTGATACTGACGGCGTCCTCGAATCCTTTAATCCGGCTTCGGAAAAAATGTTCGGCTACTCTGCGGAAGAGGTTGTAGGCCGTGATGTTGTCCTGTTGGGAGGGTGGCCGTACAGGGAAGACAATAAGCGTGACCCCAGTGATATCCTGGCCTCTGAGGAACGTGAACGTGTAACCATTGAGCCAGAGTCGCTGGGCAGGCGTAAAGATCTGAGCACTTTTCCGATAGACCTCTCCGCAAGCTCCGTGGTTATAGGCCAGAAGCGGCTGTTTGTAGTGATCGTGCGCGACATCACTAAGCGCAAGCTTATGGAGGCCGAACTTGTAGAAGCGAAGGACAAGGCGGAACGGGCCAGCAAGTCAAAGAGCGAGTTTCTGGCAAATATGAGCCATGAAATACGCACCCCCATGAACGGCATAATGGGGATGACCGAACTTGCGCTCAGTACGGAGCTAAATGCCGAGCAGAGAGACTACCTTGACACGATAAAGATATCGGCTGACGCTCTGCTTAAACTGATTGAGGATATACTTGATTTTTCAAAGATCGAGGCTGGAAAACTTGACCTGATTCACGCGAGTTTCAGCCTTCGCGATTCCTTGGCGGACACGATGACCACGCTTGCCATGCAGGCGCACAAGAAGGGCTTGGAACTCGCGTATGATGTCCCATTTGACATTCCTGACTCATTGGTGGGCGATCCCGGCAGGCTCAGGCAGATTATAGTGAATTTGGTTGGAAACGCCATCAAGTTTACTCAGGAGGGAGAGGTCGCTCTTACCGTAGAGATGGAATTCGAGACGGATACTCATACTGTTCTTCACTTCGTAATAAGTGACACCGGAATTGGAATCCCTATTGAAAAGCAACGCAAGATATTTGAAGCATTTGAGCAGGCGGATGGCTCTACAACAAGAAAATACGGAGGCACAGGGCTTGGTCTCACCATCACTCGCAAACTGGTGAAGATGATGAGGGGGCGGATATGGCTGGAAAGTGAACCCGGCAAAGGAAGCCGGTTCCATTTCACGGTGTCTTTTGAACTCCAACCGACCTCATCACAGTTAGGGTTCCCGGCACAGGCAATCGATCTTGAAGGATTGTCCGTGCTGGTAGTGGATGACAATCTCACCAACAGACGGATATTGGAGAAAACCCTCCTCTATTGGAAAATGAAGCCGACCGTCGTAGCTAGCGCCTTCGACGCCTTGGAATCATTACAGAAAGCCCAGAAACAGGGAACTCCATTTCGGTTGATGGTGACCGACTGCATGATGCCGGAAATGGACGGCTTTGAGCTCATAGACCGCATAAATCAGCATCCCGAAATATCTACTCCTTCCATCATCCTTTTGACATCAGCGGGGGAAAGAGGAGACGCTTCCAAGTGCATGAGCTTGGGGGTAGCGGGATACTTACTCAAACCGGTCAGTCAGTCCGTCTTGCTTCTAACCATATCCAATGTGCTCCAGACTCCATCCGGCAAACCGGAAATGAAGTCTCTCGTTACCAGACATTCAATACTGGAGACCAAGAGGAGGCTCCGGATACTTTTAGCCGAAGACAATCGGGTAAATCAAAAATTGGCTACGAAACTGCTTGAAAAAATGGGACATAGCGTGTCTGTTGCCGAAGACGGCAAGAAAGCCCTTGACGCGGTGGCCTGTGGGATGTTCGATCTGGTGATGA
Organism: uncultured delta proteobacterium; assembly: GCA_963747865.1. Classification (GTDB taxonomy): domain Bacteria; phylum Desulfobacterota; class Desulfomonilia; order Desulfomonilales; family Desulfomonilaceae; genus JBBSBY01. Next base: position 73,222 of record CAVVHK010000057.1, read on the forward strand.
TGGATGTGCAGATGCCGGTAATGGACGGATGCGAAGCCACGAAGACTATTAGAACAGAAGAGAAGGTTACTGGAAGACATATTCCCATTGTGGCAATGACGGCCCACGCGATGAAGGGTGACCGAGAAATGTGCCTCGAAGCCGGGATGGACGGTTACGTTTCCAAACCGATCAATCTGCCGGAACTGTATGAAACGATTGATAATCTGTTCCCGATGACCAAGGCAGATGAGGAACAGGAGCCTTGCTCCGAGCGGAGAGAGAATATTATTAACCGAGAAGCCCTTATTGAGAGGGTTTCAGGAGACATGGATCTGCTCGGGGAGTTGGTCGAAATCTTTATGGATGATAGCCTCAGACTTGTTGATCGAATCCGCCGGGGAGTCATGGAAAAGGACGCTGATGATCTGGAAAAGGCGGCTCATGGACTGAAAGGCTCCGTGCTCAATTTTGAGGCAAAGGGCGTGGCTGATATTGCGCAAGCGCTTGAAACTATGGGAAGGAACCGCGACCTTACTCAGGCTCAAAGCCTTGTGGCTGATCTGGAGAAACAGGTCGACGCTCTGAGAGCGGCACTCAAGGCTATAGCCGGTTGATTGGACTGTATAGCCGTGCCGCAACCTACGACACCCTTCCCTGGTTTCTCTCGTGAGAGCCCTCTGCCTCACAGCCTCCCCTGTGAAAGATGGGAATATACATGGACCTAACAGGTCACCCAATCAAGTCCGAATTCGGGGTGGTCAAATGAATCACGATCAGGCTACAAGAATCCTTGTTTTAGATGATGAGCCACATGTGTGCGAACTGTTATCTCGTCGGCTCACCGCCGAGGGTTATTCCTGCGATGTCGCATTGAGCGGGGAAGCCGCCTTCGAATTCCTGAAGAAAGGAAAGCATCATATCGTCCTCAGTGACATCATGACGCCGGGCATGTCGGGACTCGATCTCCTTACAATCATAGAAACCATGTTTCCAGACGTTGCGGTAATTATGGCGAGGGCGGTTGATGACCGGAAGACGGCTATCATGACGCTGGAACTGGGCGCCTACGGCTATGTGATCAAACCCTTCGATAGGAACGAGATTCTCAACAACGTCGCCAATGCCATGGATCGGCGCCGCCTGACTCTGCTCAGTCAAGAGCACGGACGTGCTCTGGAGGCGAAAGTCCAACTGAATGAAAAATATAGGAAGCTAGTCCAGTTCTTTCCATACGGGATTGCTGAATTTGCGCTTGCACGGTCGATCTCTTCCGGCATGACCGACGAAGAACTGCTTGCCCTCATCCTGGAAGCCAGAGTCACCGACGGCAATATTGAGTTCGCAATGTCATACGGATCGACAAGGTGGATGATGTTCAAGGAGCGGAGCTTCGTGAGGTTTTCTCCCTTAATGGAAGAGCCGAAGAATGGTGTAAGGCCTGGATTCGGAATAACTTTTCGAGTAGTTCCTTGGAAACAAGGGAAGATGGAGCAAAAGGTGATTGGAGGTATTTCGAGAACATGCTGCTCGGACATGTTCAGAATGGTCATCTGTCCTCCTTCTGGGGGATCAGGAGGGACATCACCGAACGTAAGCGCATTCAGGAAACGTTACTGGAAGAGATCAGGATTATTGACGATCTCTATGAACATATGTTTCAGTCGTTTAGGTCCAAGACAATAGCGGAACACACGACGAGAGTCGCGCACGAACTTCGGCAACCTCTTGCCATTATCGGAGGCTTTGCCCGCAGGATGGAGAAACAACCGTCACTGCCTGAAAGGCCGGATAGCCTTTCACAAGGGGAAATCTTGCCGATCATGATCAGGGAGATTGAGAGGCTGGAGAATATCTTGGATGGTCTGATCGACTCCACCGGCCACGAAAGCGTTCAGTTCAAACTGGTGAGCCCCAACAATCTGATCAGGTATGTGCTCGACGTCAATGAACTCGGAATGAAGGAAAAGGACATCCTCCTGGAAACCGAGTTCGGGGAAGAGATCGGACAAATCCCTCTTGACGCCGGTACGGTTTCCAAGAGGTCGTGCGAAACCTTCTCTCCGAAGCCGTCACAGCGTCTCCCAGCCACGGGGTGATACGAGTAGAGACCGGCATTTTTGTTCCCAGTGAAATGGCCCACAGAACAGGCGGACTCGAATCTGAGACCTATTTTGAGATGAGAATCCACAATAGCGGGAAGCAAATAGCGCCCGAAGACCTTGAGAGGATGTTTGATCCATTTGTCAGGACAACGGACTACGGCACGGGCATCGGTTTGGTCTTGGCTAAGAAGATCATTGAAGACCATAGCGGATCCATTTCGGTCAAATCCAACGAGCAGGGTACCATTTTTACCGTGTGGCTCCCTCTCAGGCAAACACCAACCTGACGTATTCTTTGGAAAATCTGAATGATGAAGGCTCATTGAGACGGCTTTGTGTTATGAGCAGCTCTTAAGGGGAATCAGTTTCTTGCTCAGCGTGTATTCGTGAACAGAAGGGACCAGGATGAAGGACCAAGAGAAGAACAAAGAGGAACTCGTCAACGAATTGATGGTGATGCGTCAACGAATTGCCGAGTTGGAGGCGTCGCTGGTCACGCTCAAGCAGCGGGAAGAGGCTGGACAGGAAGCGGAAACGACATGTAAGGCCATGACGGAAGCCTTTGACGGGCTCATTTACGTGTGTTCATCCAATTATGAAGTTGAATTCATGAACGAGTGTTTCATCCGGCGGACAGGGCATAATCCAATAGGGGAGAAGTGCTACCAAGCCCTTCATGACCGCGACGATATCTGCCCGTGGTGTGTAAATGAGAGGGTACAGCGAGGTGAAACGGTTCGGTGGGAGATCCAAAGCCCTAAGGATAACCGCTGGCATTATGTTGTAAACACTCCCGTCCGCCATCGAGATGGTTCCATCTCGAAGATGGCGATGATTCAAGACGTCACGGAGCGCAAACGAAACGAAAATATCATGTTAGCACGTTTTCGGTTGGTGGAATACGCCGCCTCGCACTCTCTGGATGAACTCCTCCAAGCCACCTTGGACGAAGTGGAAGTATTGACCGACAGTTCTGTCGGCTTCTATCATTTCGTTGAAACCGATCAGAGGAGTCTTTGGCTCCAAGCTTGGTCTACGAGGACATTGCGGGACATGTGTACCGCCGAAGGCAAGGGCCTCCATTATGACATAAATGAAGCTGGTGTGTGGGCGGACTGCGTTCGTGAGCTAGGGCCGGTGATTCACAATGACTACCCGGCCTTGCCACACCGCAAGGGCATGCCATCCGGGCATGCGGATATCATCCGTGAACTGGTCATGCCGGTTTTTCGAGGCGACCGGATAGTGGCAATCCTTGGTGTGGGGAACAAACCATTGGATTACGATGCGAGTGACATCGAGACCGTGTCGCTCTTAGCCGACCTTGCCTGGGATATCGCGGAGCGCAAGAAGGCAGAGGGGGCGCTGCGGGAGAGTCAGGAAAGACTCGAACTCGCAATGGAAGGCGCGGATCTCGCCATGTGGGATTGGAATATTCAGACCGGCGCGCTGGTCTTCAATCGACGATGGGCTGAGATGCTCGGGTATTCCCCAGACGAGATCAGACCCAATTTGGATTCTTGGGAAGATTCGATCCATCCGGAGGACTCCGAGAGAGTCAAAGGGGCCTTGAATCGGCATGTGGCAGGAGACACTCCTTCTTGCGAGATGGAGTATCGAATTGCGACCAAGTCCGGAGAGGTTAGATGGGTTCTGACCCGCGGCAAGGTCGTAGAGCGTGACAACGACGGGAGACCATTGCGAGCCACGGGGACGTGGCTGGACATTACGGATCGGAAACGAGTCGAAGAGTTGCTGCAGGACCGGACGGAATCTCTGGAACGGAGCAACCGTGATCTGGAACAGTTTGCCTACGTCGCCGCCCATGACCTGCGAGAGCCGCTTGTAGCGGTGGGGGCCTATCTAAAGCTGTTGGAGAGACGTTGCTCGGAAAAACTTGACGATGAAGGTCACAAGTTCCTGTCACGAGCGTTACAAACAACACTCAGAATGGACGGGGTGATTCAGAGCCTGCTGGCCTACTCGCGCATCGGAAACGACGCTCCTTCCATGGAGCCGGTAGACTGCGAGGTAGCGCTTCAAAATGCTCTAGCCAACCTGCATTCCGCCATAGAGGGTTGTGGTGCGACAGTGACCCATGACGCCCTTCCCACGTTGATGGCTAACGCCACACAAATGCTTCAATTATTTCAAAATCTTCTGAGCAACGCCATCAAGTTCAGGAGCAATCAACCGCTGAAGATTCATGTGGGTTGTGTGCGAAGGGGCGGAGAATTTCAGTTTTCCGTAGAAGACAACGGCATTGGTATAGAACCCCCATATTTCGAGAGGATTTTTCGTATCTTCCAACGGATCCAAAATGGCTCATACCGCCCCGGAACCGGTATCGGACTGGCAAATTGCAAAAGAATTGTTGAATGTCACGGAGGCCGGATCTGGGTTGAATCGGAACCTGGAAAAGGCTCGACTTTCTTCTTTACGGCGCCGGAACGAGTAAACGAATATCGCCGCATTCAATCCGAGTGAAACTGAAATGAGAGCGTTGTCCGCAGAATATGCGATCTGCGGTTGAATATGTATCGGATTACGACCAAAGGGCTTAATCCCAATCGTCAGGCATAGTGGCTCAGAAGGCCGGCCTGACTCCTGCCATGGAGTTGACCTATCATGGAACACAAGCGCAAGATCAGGGCCAGGGATATTGTCAACGACATTAGGTCGCACATGACCGATTCCGAACTGATGGCAAGGTACAATCTGTCGGCCAGAGGACTCCACAGCGTTTTCATAAAGCTTCTCAACGCAAGAGCCATAACTCAGTCAGAGCTTGATTGGCGACCTTCCGAGTATGACGACACAATTGTGATTCGTCAAATAAAGACAGCGGATATGGTTTCCGACGTTCGATCGGGACTAACTGACTTCGAACTCGTGGAAAAATATTGTGTTTCTTCCCATGGTCTTCAGAAGGCCTTCCAAACTCTGGTCGAGGGAGGAGCGTTGAGTGAGGCTGAACTTAGGGGCCGATCTCCGTCACAGGACGACACTGTCTTTATCGAATGTTGTCGTGAATTACCGAGACATTATTTGGTGATAGCTGTGATGATATATGAACAGGGCCATCCGGAGAACAGGGGCTTGGTCCGGGATATCACTGAGAAAGGCCTGGGAGTAGTGGGCATTCCAGCGAAAGTGGGTGAGGTGAAGAAATTGGTGATTCCCGCTAGAAAATTCATTGAAGCCGACGACATAGTGTTTGAGGCCAAGTACTTCTGGATGCAAACAAAACAGACTGAGGAACGGCATGTTGCAGGATTTCAGATAATAAGCATTTCTGAGCAATCCTTTGAGAACCTCAGACTCCTTATCCGGTCGGTGTGCTTCTCAGGGTAAATGCTATGAAGCATGCGGACCCGTGAAACTATACGCTATGGCCTTTGATGAGCGTCGCATGCTGTAAGGAGGATGTTTTGACCGGAATTGCGGACTGAGGACACGAGGGGCCAAGTGTAGTGTGGCAATCATACTCAGGTCCCTGAATTTGGGAGTAATTATTGGGAAAACACACTTCCGATCCATATGTGACCCGATCTCGATTCAGTCCTTTTGGGGTATAACTCGACTTTCGGGAAACAGTCCCGCCTTAGCCGCTTCCTCGCAGTACCAAAATGGAGCCCATAGGTCCTTGCCGCGATAATAGTTTTGAGCGACGCAGCTCCCTAAGCACATGGATTTCATGAGGCATTTTCTCACTCCGATAGCGAGCGAGCGGTCTCAAGCCATCAGAGTGGAAGGGGCAATCAGTGACCGAGACAATGTTCCCCCATGGCCGGCTCCCTGGGAAGTGACGAGGTTAAGCTTCATCGGAACGATGTACAACAGTTTTTCTGCAAAGGGCAATTAGCGCCTCCACAGAACCCTGACAACCCGCTCACGAGCTCCTCAGAGTTCTTTTTGTAGATTCTGGGCCGACAAGTCTGTTCCCGCTCGCTGCATTACTAACTGGTCATAACCCTGAGCTCGCGATCGAGATCCCCTGACTTCTGTGATTGCCAGGGCTTCCCGATCCAAGTAATCATCCCATCTTCTTACTACTTAAGGCATTTGGCAAATCCAGCATATGCTCGTTAACCCAAAGCCTGAGTTGAGCCAGTTCAGGCTCCCAGTCTGAGGATATACGTAGTTGGAGGAAGCGACCAAAGAGTGCGTCGACAGCGTCCATACCTTCTTCCAAGAGGTAGACTTTCTCCAGGAAAGCGCCCTCAGGATCCTCATCCTCGGACGACTCGTTTGAGGGAACAACCGGCGGAGTTTTGAAACCGCCGAAAGAAAACCATGTTCCTTTGATTGTCATGACGAATTCGTTTTCGCCACTTTTCAGGGAAATGCGGGCCTCTTCAATCTTCTTGCCCTCCCTTAAGCAGGCTAATCCCTCCCTCAGTTCGGACTGTTCACCTTTGAAAGTGGCCGTTTGAGGGGACTCAGTGTCCGGCAGATCAAGGGTCATCCTATCCAAAAAGAACACATCAACGGTCTTGCCGTCTATCGTCTCTATTTGTCCGCCCGTTTGGTCCGATTTGAACCATAGCCAGGTCAAGAATTCCCGACCAAGAAAAGCCTTTTCTCTAAGTATATCCAAGAAGTCCATTGTAATTCCTATGAGTTACTCGCTTTTGTCATGGCTGAACCGGCAAACGTCGCGGCGTTCACCCTCCATGCCACGGCTAACGGGAGGCGCCGGCGTCAATTTAGCTACAAGCGCCGGATCATGAGATTGATTTTTCATTGGATGCGTTGCAAAGACGCTCGGAAATGTCATTGCGAGCGTAGCTGAAAATATCGCGGTCAGTAGACTCCGTGTTGTCATGGCATCATTGAGCAGGGTTTGAGCTGCTCCAGAGCTTCCTTTTCGGCGTCAGTGATCAACAATTCCCGGCCGCGGATGAAAGCCAGTAGGGGCAGCAATGATAGCCCGAAAGATTTCTTGAAATGCTCCTCCATACGTTCCCGCGCTTTCACTGAATGGGAGCCGAAATAAACCAAGGACTTGGCCGTGTCCCAAATCAGGTCGAAAGTCTGTATCGACGGGAATACTTTCTGTTTCAAGGATTCCTTCAGACGCTCCTTAAGTTCTCGGCGTTGTCCCGACGAAAGCCTCTTGGTTCCAAGCTGATCCATAACCTTCCGGCTTTCTTTCTTGAATTCCATTTCCAACACGCGAGACGGCGCTCTTGCGGTGTCAAAGCGTAGGCTCAGAGCCACGTAATTTCCACGAACGTATGAAGACCCTCTAAATTCAAAGTCAGTAAAGTCTTCAAGAGAAGTCCATCCTAAGCCTATCTCGTCGCCGGTAGATTCTACGGGCTTAAAGGATCCGTTTCTTACACCGGTCTCAACGGTGTCCCAAAACGAGCCCTCAATCTCTCCTTTTACACGATATCTCATTATAGAAGCGGACCGGGACATCAAACCCATTACGATTTCTCCAGGTTGATTATTTGAGGCGACGGAGAATAACGGAAACCAGGCTCGGGCGCAAGAGAAGAGGACATGATCTGGGTTGAAAAGACGCATCTGTAGAACCAGGGACGCCCACATAGGTTTAAGGCCGGCAATCGGCCAATACTTTTTGAACCATGAAGTGGCATTGCGCTTTAACGGGGAAAAAGTCTCAATTTGTGATGGTGTAGCTGAATCCGAAGTCTTATAATCATTCCCGACAACGGGGAAGAGAAGTCATCTTGAATGATAGAGCCGACCATATAGACCGTGACGCACGGTCGCGGATGCCGACACCGGCGGTTCCCGTTTTCGCAACAAGTCAATTTAAGAGGGGCCGCTGGACTCACCCATATCAGATTGAAAGACCAATACCACATGAACAACCATGTATATCCCCTGTCGCGCTTCCTGCCTTGTTGGGAGTGGCTACGATCCTATGAGCTCCGATATCTTCAGAGAGACGTTATCGCCGGGGCCACTCTAGCCGCATATCTTATCCCCGTTGGTATCGCATACTCCTCTTTAGCGGGACTGCCGCCGCAATCCGGTCTTTACTCGTGCATCTTCGCGGGACTCGGATTTGCGCCTTTTTGCACCTCACGGCATACCGCCATAGCCGTCACATCGGCAGTTTCTCTGCTCCTAGCTAATACTCTTGGAGGTCTTGCAGGCGGCGACCCAGTGAGATACGCCGCTCTGGCTTCGGAAACGGCTCTATTCGTCGGGATAATTTGTTTTGTATCCTGGATCGCCAAAGCCGGCGCTGTTATCCACTTCATGTCCGACACAGTTCTTACCGGATATAAGGCCGGGGCGGCGCTAGTAATTGCTTCAACCCAGCTTCCCAAGCTTTTAGGCTTACCGGCCGAAGGTCATAACTTTTTCGTTCGGTCTGTTTCCTTTTTATTCCATGCGTCGGAAGCAAACCACGCAAGCGTTATGGTGGGAATCATAGCCTTGGCGTTACTTATTCTCGGGGCATGGCGCTATCCACATCGTCCGATAGGACTGATCGTGGCGATGGCGTCGATCGCGGTCGTATCATTCGGCGGCTTTAAGGGCAGCGGGCTCCATGTCCTAGGCAGGGTCCCGGAAGGGCTACCCAAAATCGGGATGCCGAGTATCAGCCCTCATGACCCACATGATCTCTTACCCTTGGCTTTAGCATGTTTCCTGCTGGCGATTGTGGAAACGATGGCGGTTAGTCGCGTCTTCGCTCAGAAGCACGGTTATACATTCGACGCAAATCAGGATATTGTGGCCATAGGGATGGCTAATTTCTTTGCTGCGTTTGGCCAAGGGTATCCGGTCAGTGGAGGCATGTCCCAATCAGCGGTCAATGAATCCGCAGGAGCAAAGACGCCTTTGTCTTTGGTGGTGGCCTCGTGCATCGTCGGGTTAGTGGCCATATTCCTCGGCGGTCTACTTCGCAACCTGCCCGAACCCGTGCTCGCGGCTATCGTTTTAGTGGCTGTAGCAGGTTTGGTAAATGTTGGAGCCTTGAGACGCTACTATCGTTTGGACAAAACCGAGTTTTTCATTGCGCTACTTGTGCTGCTGGGCGTGCTGGGCTTCGGTCTGTTGGAAGGAGTTCTTATAGGGGTTATCTGCTCGCTATTAATCCTTATTCGACGGACCTCTCATCCTCACATATCTGTGCTCGGACGGACTCCGGGAGGTGAGTCTTTCGCTTCTGTAGAGCATCACCCCGGCAGTCAGGAAATTCCCGGCGTCTTGGTTGTGTGTGTCCACGGTTCATTGCTTTATTTCAACTTGGAGGAAGTCCGTAATGAAATCGTGGAGCTCGCTGATAGGCGTGGACCATCGCTTAGGCTCGTTGTGTTCTCTCTAGCGGTAACTCCGTGGATTGATTTGGCCGCTACAGACATGCTATCCGGCTTAAAGAACGATTTTGACGCAAGAGACGTGATATTCACAATTTCAGAAGCGCATAGCAACGCCAAGGATACGTTACGGTCCGCTGGAGTCTTGGACGAAGTCGGGGGCCAAAATCTGGAGCGCACTACGACTCAGGTAGTTGAAGACTGGCAAAAACAGTGTTCCGCAAAATAGAAGAGAGACCCCGCCCGTTTGCAATGGCTTTCAGGGAGAGGGAATCCGTCGGTAGCCCTGACACTGAAGTGAGTAAAGCTAAGAGCGATCCTGGATCCGCTGCCGGACTTCGTCAAAAAACTGGTCCAAGACGAAGTATGTGGATGACATAGCCTTTGCCATGTCCATCTTGGCGATTGCCGTGACTCCCGTATCGAGGTCAAACTTCAAGAAGATTCCCTCCTTCGATTTAAGAGGCCACAAACTGGGTTTACGAGCATCGAGTATCCTGAAGATTCATTCTTCTCAGTTATTTTCAGTCCTAAAGATAAAAGCACATCCTCACATATCCGAAATAATTCTTCGTAAGGAACTGAAAATACCTTACGTTTTTCGACGCTGAGCAGAGTCGGCATTACCAGAAGCCCCTCTTTTTCGAGTTCGATAGCGGATTTGTAGTTTAAAAACCTTTAAGACGCTGGGAGCCTTAATGTCAAGCGGCGTGTCTATTTTGAGCGCACACCGAGGGGATCACCAGGTCTTGCGTTTCCTCTTATATCCCGCAGGCTGATGATCCCCGCGTCTAAAGTTGAGTTCCTTTTCAGAGCGTTGACGTCCAGGGAAACACTCTTTTTAATGTGGAGGGCCGATCTTGGCCGCCGATAGCTCTCGATGTGACCTCAAGGCAAATTTGCCTTATGGTGAAAAAGTGTCCCATAAGTGGGACACTTTCTTCGGAGAATCTTACTTGATTTATGGACGGAGTGAACATTTTTTCCTATGTGGAATAAAGTCGCGGAGGATTTAGAGACCGTTCAGGCGAGAGAAATAGCGGTCACGGAAGACAAACATTTCCCCAAGCCGATGACAAAAGTTTCGATAAGCCACGTTAAAGAATCTATCCCTGCGGCAGCTCCAAGCAAGCCGGCTCGGAATTTCGTGAAAGCTCTTCAGCTGAGCTGATCGACCGAATTCAAGAGCGGCTCCGACCATGCCCTCCTGCCATTCGCCTCCTGCCAATTTTCACCGGCCGGACAATCTTTCTTTCAGATGTGTGTATCGCTTCTGCGTTATGTCGTTTTTATACCACTTTCGCGATTCAGTTTTGAATGTGCTATATGCTTTCCCACGTAGTCTAGCGAGGAAGAAAATCATGGGCACGGTGACTTCGGCGAAACTCCATCTTTCGAAAATGAGGTGCCCTTGGGGCCTCAAGGAGACGAAAAGAAGGGATCATCGTAGATGGTTGGTCATTTGGAACGCATTCGACGTTCCCGCCCCAGCCAGAGAAATCGTTATTGACGCGGACGTTTCTGTTTCTACCACGCCAACTTGATCTCCCAATACAACACATTCGGTCCGAATGCGATAGAAAGAGATGATTTCGGAATGAGACGCTGAGCCTTTATGAGCAACGACCGGGAGGCCGGTTTTCTCGATCCATTTCTTGAGCCTGCTTCCAACGGCGGGGTTACCGTCGCCGACCGCGTCAAGAAGGCTCTTGAAGAGCTCTTGGACCATGAGGTCCATCACTCGACCGTTTATACTACTTCGCTCAATTGCAGGTAATTCTGAGGTATGGGGAGTTGGTCATGGATCGGAGGCGGTCAGGGTCGCTTTCCAGAATCCTTAGTTCCCGGCATATGGCGTGAATCAGTCAATTCCGAGGTCTCTCCCTTTCGCATTAGCCCAGTTGAATAGAAGAAATGTCATTTGGAACAGCATATTAATTATAGTGCAAGGGGAGTCATTAGGTTATATGACCTGAGTCGAACCTGCAAAACTTGATTTTCACCTGAATCCAAGAAATTAGAAGTTGACCCCCAAGGTTACACCGCCGCCCACGATATACTTTGTCATAGTAGGAGTGACGGTCCTGCTGCGAGAAAGGAGAGGGATCGGTATGTTTTCAAAATCCAAATCCGCGTCTTGACTTAGCCTCATCCAACTATAGTTGCACCACAGGCCAAAGGACGTCGAAGAGGAAATCGGGGTATTGTATTGCAGCATGGCGTTTACCAGGTCTCCCGGCTTCTGCCATGTGTAGCGAAGCTGGGACTGAAGGCCTTGAGAGCTGGTTATGGAAAGAGCGGTATTGGAATAGGCCCACGGGCTGTAAGTGACCGTTAGCATGGCTCCGCCCGATGGCAGGACTACCCCGAAGAAGAGACGAAGTCCGGGTGAGTATGTCTCCTCTTAATGTCGGGTTGGGCTGCTTGGGACCGGACAGGTTCTGGGCTTGACGAGAGGGTGAACGCAAAATGGTCCCGGTCCAAACCAAACAGCGCCGGTCCTAATCCTATTCCGGTTTGTATAAACCAACTTTCCACATTACTGTTGGTGAATTGAAGAGTAGCCGACTTGCTGAAAATATCCAAGCTCGCCGGCCTTTTGCTCCCCGTAACCGCCCTCGGAAGAAGTATTCCTCTAGCTGGCCCCGGAAATGTGATCGATTTGCTTGATCGACAAGACTCAACATCAGGTGGATTGAAGCTTGCCCTGTCGCAAGGAACACGCTTCAGACCCCAGAAATAACGGCTCGCCCGGAATCGCCGCAAGACAAAACACTATATTTTCTGTGAGCGCCCTATGTTCTCACGACGTTCGGCGCCCTGCAACCTCTAACTATGCGAAGGCGCCCGAT
>CAVVHK010000058.1:0-14235 GCA_963747865.1 uncultured delta proteobacterium
GCGCCACAGGAGCCACAGTTCTTTCTTCCTGGAAGGACCCTTTGCTTGGCCAGGATGTTAATCGCCATTCGGCGCGCCGTGTTACGTAGGAAATATAGCCAATTCGTTAGACCGTACGACCTTTGCCAGGTCATGCCCCTTAAACCTTCGATCATCTTTTGCTGGTCAACGTCCACATCAACATGGAATTGCCCTGCAAGCTGCCTTCGCACAAAATCCGTCATTGCGAAAACACAGCGCCCTTTCTGATAAATATCGCTATTGTGACCCTCAGAGCGGAGATTACACCTGTTTTGTGAGCCGTCGTAGTGTTCGCATTCAGTTCCTTTGAAGATATTGCCGGCGCCCCGGCACATTATTTGGGTCAGTTTCACATTGACCTCTGGAACAAGGAAAATTCCATTGCGACAAGATCGGTTGCGATGCCTTTAAATTATTGCCCGCTCCGACCCCTAATACAAGAAAAGAACCGGGCTTAGCTTGATTTTCCTTCGGGGCTTCCTGATCTCCGGCGAAGACCTGAACTTAATGACTATCAAGGCGCCCGAAAAATACAGTCGCCTTGGCTGAGCAATTCCGCCACTGTGGTCGCAGAGTTTGCACGGCATCTATGGTCATGGACAGACCATGACCAACCGCAAACGGTCTCTCTACCGGTGTCAGGGATAATACGAATGTTTCGGGAATAGTTCGTCGGAAAAAAATCAAACTGAAGCAATTTTTCTTGTCCAAATTGGACCGTTTTGTACACATTCACTCATTTAGGGACGAGAAATTGAGAAGCAAAGAGGAAGATGTAAGGTAGGCAACCGGACACAAACGATTCGAATTAGGCAATATCCCTATAGCCGCCAAATGAGCTTGGCGGGAATCGATTGTGAGCCGGTCCATAGTTAAAAATATAAATGCAGCGCCGATTTGATTGGCACAGCTTGCTGGGCGCTGTAAAAGAGAAATTCAAGCTAAAGCGTGCATGGATAGACCTGTACAACCCGCATGCTTGGCGGGTTTTTTTACTTTTGAAGCGCTAATAAACCGGCGACGCTTCAAAATTCTGCGAAGGAGAAGATGGGCTCAAACCTAATCCTGTTACCAAGGGTGATTCGACTCAGGGACGCCGCGGCTTACCTGGGGATGGACTAACCGATTTGATCGGGAAGTCCGCCCACATATCGTCGAATTTCCCATAGGAGATCAGGGCGTTGGGTTTGACCGGCTTGACTTGGACAATTGGCTGGACGACTATAAGGATCGCAACGGTCGTCCCGGCAAGCAGAAAGGAACACATAAGCTATGGGACGAAAAAAAGTCGCCGGTCTCATCAATCGCAAGGGGATCCGGCACATCGACAAGGTTATCAGAGGAAGACGCCTTTGCGAAAGCACTGGTGAAAGCGAAATCGAGCGGGCGGAAGAGTATCTAGCTCGTAGGATCGAGGAGATCCGTCAGGCCGAGATATTCGGGGTCAGGCCCAAGCGTACATGGCGTCAGGCCGTGATTAAATATCTTAATGAGGGAACCCAAGGCAACCCTGCACGCGAAGACGCTCGGCATCTGAGTTTGCTTGATCCATTCATCGGGTGGTCTTGCCTTGGAAGCCGTTCACATGGGGAGCCTTACCCCTTTCATAGAGGCTCAACCACGCGGAGGGTCGCAGCAAGAGAAACCATCAACTATGCCCTGCAAACGGTGCGACACATTCTGAATCTTGCTTCCGGAGAATGGATGGATGAGTATGGATTGACTTGGCTTGCCCACGCTCCAAAGATCAAATTACTTCGGGAAGACGATAGGAAGTAGGCGTACCCTCTGTCCTGGCAGGAGCAGGCGCCCCTTTTTAGCGAGTTGCCGCCTTACTTGGAGAAAATGCGCTATTCAAGGTCAATACTGGGTGTCGAGATCAGGAGGTGGTAACCTGGGATGGGAGTGGGAGGTTCCAGTCCCCAAACTAAACACCAGCATATTTATAATTCCGGCACACCGGGTGAAAAATCGGCACGACAGGCTTGTGGTTCGTAATCGAGTTGCCAAAGGGATAATAGAAGAGATCCGCGGGGGCATCCTACGCATGTTTTCTCATGCAAAGCCAAACCGCTCGCCAAAATGTGCAGAAGGGCTTGGCGCAAAGCTCGTGAAAAGGCCGAACTACCCCACGTCCAAGTCCATGACTTAAGCACACTTTCGGTCGAAGACTAAGGGCCGCTGGAGTATCATTCGAGGACCGACAAGACCTCTTGGGCCACAAATCAGGCAGGATTACTACCCATTACAGTCAAGCGGAGCTAAAAAATCTGATATGACTGCAGAACAAGGTTTGCGGGGAGGGCCCGCAAAATACCCACAATCGATTTTAAAAACAAGATTTTTCGGCAGCTTGAGGCTGTGTAACAAACTAGCAAATACATAATTAATTTATGGTACGCCCGACAGGATTCGAACCTGTGACCTACGGATTAGAAGTCCGTTGCTCTATCCAGCTGAGCTACGGGCGCATCGGCATTCGCTACGTGTATGGACGCAAGTCCTCAGCCCAATCCATGTATTCGTAGCACAGCCCGTGTCGACATGTCAAGAGCGCTCGTTGACACTGATTTACTCCCTGTTATACAATCTCCGAAGAAAATGGATTGAATTTCTCAGGGAAGCCGTACGGGCCTTCTCCGGGACACCCAATACTTATCGGCCTCTCAAACTGTAGCTCCTCATCCGGTTTTCCGTGAAAAGTCATGATAACGGGGTACATGGCGCCATATGAATCCTACAGTATTATTAGGCATATCCGGCGGGATCGCCGCATACAAAACACCTGCTCTGGTCAGGCTGCTTATGAAAAAAGGCTTGGACGTGAACGTTGTCGCCACCAAGTCCGCCCTCAACTTTGTGACTCCACTGGCCCTTGCGACTCTTACCGGCGCACCGGTCTACGAAGACATGTGGGGCGATAGATTTCGACCCGCAGTGGAACACATCGACCTGGCCGACACTGCTCAAGTGGCCGTAATAGCTCCGGCGACAGCCAACATAATCGGGAAGATCCCGGCGGGAATCGCGGACGATATGCTGACCACAGTTGTGCTTGCCCTGAAGTGCCCGGTTTTGATTTGTCCTTCCATGAATGTGAACATGTTCAGAAATCCGATTGTCCAAGATAACATAAGTCGGCTCAGGCGCCTTGGATACCATATACTGGACCCTGAGTCCGGATTTCTGGCCTGCGGATGGACCGGGGAAGGCAGGATGCCGGAACCGGACACAATCGCGGACTGCGTTTTCTCCATGCTCGGGCCAAAGGATCTGGAGGGCCTACGAATATTGGTCACCGCAGGCCCAACCCAAGAGCCCCTTGATTCGGTACGGTTCCTCACGAACCGGTCCTCGGGAAAGATGGGTGTTTCCATCTGTGCTCGTGCTCTGGCTCGTGGAGCAAAAGTAACTCTGGTGGCCGGACCTCTGAAGGTGACTCCCCCGCCCGGTGTCAGGCATGCGCCTATCCGGACCGCTCTGGAAATGCGCCGGAGAGTGCTGGAGTTCTTTCCGGATATGGACGTCGTGATAAAGGCCGCGGCAGTTGCGGACTTCCGGCCTGAGACGATGGCGGACGGGAAGGTAAAAAAGGAATCCATGGAGCCGTCAATCAAACTGATCAAGAATCCGGATATTCTCAAGGAACTGGGCGAAAACAAACGAGAGGATCAGGTCCTCATTGGCTTTGCGGCGGAAACGCAGGATATTATTGAAAACGCCAGAAAAAAGCTCGAAGCCAAGAACTTGGACATGCTCGTTTTGAACGACGTGAGCAGGACCGACGCCGGGTTCGACTGCGACACCAACATAGTGAGATTTCTGTATAAACGCAAAGACGACGAACAAATGGATATAATGTCAAAAGAGGCGGTGGCAGACCTGATTCTGGATCGAGTCTTAAGCCTGTTGGGTAGAGAGAGCTCAGTTGGAGGCAGTTGCAAGGGCCAAGACCTTTAGGAAGAGGTGTTGGGGAGGGACTTTTTGCAAAAAATCCCTCCCTGAACCCCTCCCCAAAAACTTTTAGCATTGCAACAACTTCCAAAGTTGGTCCTATCTCGCGCACAACAGCGCTTGCTTGTCCACGTCATGCGCGCGGCTTTTAAACCGAATCTAAAGGGCTCTTGCATACGGCTTTAACATGGCCCCCACTCTGAAACCAACGGAACATGGAAGACAGTTACGAAGACATACGCAACTATATCGATTATCAGATAAGAATTGGTGTTCAGGAGCTTATCCTGGCCAAGAAGGAAGCCCGCGCCGAAAACAGGTCTCCCTCCGAGACGGCCCCGCCGACCAACGACGGATGGGCGAAGAGCCCCCCGGTTGCTGTTGACAAGCCGACTGCGCAGCCGGAAAACGAATCGTCCAGAGAACGCCTTTTGGCCACAGTCCGAGAAGAAATCGGAGATTGCTCACGTTGTCCTTTGCATGAAGGACGTAATACGATAGTCTTTGGTGAAGGGGACGCGCATACGAGGCTGATGTTCATCGGCGAGGGACCGGGCGCTGAAGAAGACCGGTTGGGGCGTCCTTTTGTAGGACCCGCCGGCAGGCTGCTGGATAAGATGATCAAGGCGATGAAGCTGGACAGATCTCAAGTGTACATAGCAAACATCGTCAAATGCCGCCCCCCCCATGACAGGAACCCTGAAGCATTGGAGATCAAGACCTGTGTTCAATTCCTTGAACAGCAAATAGCCATCGTTAAGCCGGAAATCATCGTGGCGTTGGGCGCGACCTCCGCTCAGACGCTTCTTGAAACCCGAGAGTCCATTACGAAGCTCAGAGGAAAATTTCGGAGTAGAAAAGGAATTCAGGTCATGCCCACATTTCACCCCTCTTACCTGCTAAGAGCGGAGCCGGACCGTAAACCGAAAGCTCAGGCGTGGGACGATCTGAAAAAAGTCATGGCGTTACTCAACCTGTCTTAATAGATGCGGAGCACATCATGAAACCAGCAAATTTCTACATAATAATGGCCCTGACGTTGTTGTTGACTACTTTTGGCTTCGCTTCTCATGAAGCTTTCGGAGCGGACGCCGCAAGTAACCCTCCGGTGGTGTACATGCTCGACCTGGACCGGACGGTGAACGCCGCTGTAGCCGACTTTATAGTAAAAGGAATTGAGACGGCGGAACATGCCGGCGCTTCCGCCCTGATTATAAGGATGGACACTCCGGGAGGAGTGCTTGGCGTCACCAAAAAAATCGTAAAAAGCATGGAGAATGCGAAGGTACCGGTAATAGTGTATGTGGCGCCGAGCGGTTCCTCGGCCGCTTCCGCGGGCGCCTTGATTACCGTGGCCGCCGATGTGGCCGCAATGGCGCCTGGAACTAATATCGGAGCCGCCCACCCGGTGGGATCGGGAGGCCAAAGCATCGAACCCGTTATGGAGGAAAAGGTGATGAACGACATCACCTCTTATATGAGGGGGATCGTCGAGCAAAAAGGCCGTAACGCTGACTGGGTGGAAAAAGCGATCAGGAAGAGCGTCTCGATCACGGCCAAAGAGGCCCTGGATCTCAAGGTAATTGATGTCATGGCTGTTTCTGTGCCGGAATTGCTTGACGCAATAGACGGCAGGCAAATAAATAAAGACAATCATGTAATTACTTTGCATACCAAAGGGGCCAAGGTCGAGAGAATCCTTCCAGGTTTGCGGTTTAAAGTGCTGGATGTGATCGCGGATCCGAATGTGATCTATGGTCTGTTCATCATCGGAATAATCGGCATCGGGGTGGAAATTACCCATCCCGGAGCAATTTTTCCGGGAGTGGCAGGGGGAATTTGCATTTTGCTGTTCGCTTTCGCCTCACAAGTCCTGCCGGTCAATTATGTCGGAGTCTTGCTGATTTTATTGGCTATCCTCTTATTTGTCATCGAATTGAAAGTTCCGTCGTACGGAGTTCTGGGAATCGGCGCTATAATCAGTTTCGTCCTGGGGTCCATAATGTTGTTCGATTTCGGAGAAACAGGCATGCGCGTGTCCTGGGGGATAATCATACCCGCCACGGCCTTTGTTTCGTTGTTTTTCCTGGTCGCGCTCAGTCTTGTGATGAAAGCCTGGCTCAGTAAGCCCAGAACAGGCGACCAGGGGCTTGTGGGAGAAATCGGGATCGCGACCACTGAGTTGGACACAGAAGGCAAAGTGGAAATCCATGGGGAATACTGGAACGCCAAGGCCGACAGGCAGATACCCAAAGGAGAAAGGGTAAGGGTCGTCAAGGTGGACAGCCTGCATCTGCTGGTCACCAGAGACCTGGCGGGATAGATAAGCGTTTACCGGACCCTCCTTCGCAAAACTCTAACTATTGCGCCAATATGTCGGCAGAGTGCGAGTCGTTATCCGGGTTTCAATGGAACCGGCGGGTGGGAGGGGAGAATCCGTGACGGAATTTATGAAACAGAGCTCCAAGTGGTCGTTTGCGTAAATACAGTGTGGATATTCTCTGATCGATCCCGGTCCCGTAGGATGCGGTGAGCGCCACGAACCGCATCGGTCGAAGTCTTTCAGCGCCCCAATCGGTTCGCACAACCGCCACAAAGGAAATGTGCCGAGTATAGGACCCTTTCAGGGCATTCCGGAGGGAATACGCTACCGTGTTTACGAATTGGAATATTAGGTATTCCGCTCCTAATGATTGAACCCTTACCGTAGCGGATAAAGAACTATTGTGGTCAAAACCTTCGGCGGTTATAATCGTTCCGGGAATTTTGTGTTTATATATTCTTGAGGTTGCCGTTTCCAAGTCCCGCTTCGTGGCAGTTAGGATCAAGTAATGGGTGAGAGCTATTACTACAAAAAACAGGTGATAGAAATCTTCGACTGCGAAGAAGATTTTCTCAGTGAACTGGAGGAGGAAGACCTGATTAGCTCGATTCGAGTGGAATCACTCTCCGAGCGGGTCTACCCCCCTGAGCAGGTGGAACGCATAAGAATCATCCGTAACCTCATGCGTGATCTGGACGTCAACATGGCAGGGGTTGAGGTGATCATGGCCATGCGGGAGAACATGATTCAGATGCAAGGTCAATTCTATCAGATCCTGGAGTCCCTGGTGCAGGAATTGAAGACCCGAATGCCGTCCTAACGTGAGATATCACACTTTTCGCAACCGAGACCGCCGGATACTCCGATTAGTCGCTTGTGTGTCGTACAGGCTATTTGCAGGATGGGACATTAGAGTCTTCCCAATTGAAAATTGCGGCGACTGTCGAATTAGACAAAACCGAAGCTTGTCATTGCGAGGGCGTAAGCCCGTGGCAATCTCTCGATCCACATTAACTGAGATTGCTTCGTCGCCATGCTCCTCGCAATGACAGTTGTGCGGGTCGGGCGCCCCACAAACGTCGACGCGCCGACACGGTGAATCCATATGTCAGGGCTGACCCGAGTCTTATTTCTTCTCATCGCCGCATCGGTCTTTCTGCCCATTTCCTCAATATGTAATGCCGACCCCCTCGAACAAACACCTGCAAGGCTGCTCAAACAAGCCCAGTCCATAACCGACCCGTCCAATAGAATCGAGCTGTTGGATCAAGCGCTCAAAGACCCTTCGATCAAACCTGAGCTGCTCTCGCAAATCTTCTATGAACGGGCTATGGCCTTCAAGAGCGTCAAGGATTATTTCAGAGCCATCGAAGACTT
Source organism: uncultured delta proteobacterium (assembly GCA_963747865.1). Classification (GTDB taxonomy): domain Bacteria; phylum Desulfobacterota; class Desulfomonilia; order Desulfomonilales; family Desulfomonilaceae; genus JBBSBY01. Next base: position 7,676 of record CAVVHK010000058.1, read on the forward strand.
TGATTCGTCTGTGGCAAACTCGGGTAAACATCCCGACGCTCCCGTGGAAAAAGCTTACTGCCTTATTATGATTGATCAACTGGACGAAGCGCGGCGAGTGGTTGACAGGATCTTGACCACCAGGCCGGGCTCGGCCCAGGTTTACGTTCTCAAGGGCATGATTTACGAGAGGCAAGGTTCGATATCAAGGGCGGCCGACGAATATACACGGGCCCTCGCGTACGACGCCAATTACATTCCCGCTTTACGGCTCAGGGCCAATGCCCTGGTTAGGGAAGGAAAACCGCGGAAGGGATTGGATGACCTGAATACGTTGGCCCAGCTCGAAAAATCCAACCCTGATATCTTACTTAATAGGGCAAGAGTTCAGACTAAATTGAATAACTTTTCCGCAGCCTTATCGGATTATGGGCATGTCGAAAGTCTCAGGCCGGGGAATGAAACGGTAATCAAAGAAAAAGTCGATACGCTGTTCAAAGCCGACAAGCCGGAAAAAGCCCTGGAAAGCGTCTCCGCATTCGTGTCCAAGCACCCTGACGACGTGGAGGGCCTGGTTTTGCTGGCAAGGGCGTACATAATCCTGAACAACAGCGCCGCAGCCGAGAAAAATCTCAGGTTGGCTCTTGTAAAACAGCCGACATGGGCGCCGGCTTACTTGTACCTCGGGGTTATACTGGCCGGAAAGCGTGACCACGACAGGGCGTTGGAAAGCTTGAACAGGGCGATTGAACTGGATCAGTCTCTGACCGAAGCGTACAAGGAGAGAGCAAAGATATTTATCGAACTGAAAGAGCCTGTACCAGCCGGACTCGACCTGACCAGCGCATTGGACCTCGACCCGGCGGACGCTGAAACCCTGGTTTTGAGGGCTTCGACCTTTATGGAAAGGATGCTCTACGAAGCTGCGATAGCGGATTATACCAAAGCGCTGGAACTTACGCCGGGAGACCTCCGTATTTTGTATGAGCGGGCCTCGGCTTACGCGCGAAGCACTGAGTTTGAGCCGGCCCTGGCGGATCTCAACAGCCTGGTTCTGGCAAACAACGATTTTGCGAGGGCCTTCACTTTGCGTGGCGTGGTAAACTATGAATTGGGACGTTTGCCTCAAGCCAGAGAGGATTTCGACAAATCGGTGGCGCTGAATCCCCGAGACCCATACGCTCTCAATAACAGGGGCTTCTTTCATTTCAAGTTAGATGAATTAAGGCAGGCGACTGAAGACTACAAGAAGGCCCTGGAGTTGCAGCCAAACTACGAGACAGCGAAATACAACCTGAATTCGTTACTGACGAGGATAGAGTCCGAGGAACAAACAACCTCCGGACCTCCAGGCCAAAAAGCAGAGGACAAAAACAAATAATGGAGAAAAGGCCTTTCAAGGCGATACTCGCCGATCTGGACGGGACGGTTAACAGAGGAAATACGTTAATCTCCGGCGTCAAAGAAGCATATGATTCGCTCAGGACCCTTGGAATAGAATGGATGTTCATTTCCAATAACGCTACGAAACTTGATCACGAGATCGCCGACAAAATATCCAAGTTGGGTCTGGAGGTAAAGCCCGAGCAGGTGGTCTCGTCCGCCACAGCGTTAACAGAGGTAATCTCCAGTACTTACAGAGGCGCAAGCTTCTTGGTTGTGGGTGAGCCGAACTTGATCCAAGGAATGTTGGCTGCCGGAGCAAAGGTGGTTGCAGACCCCCGGAAAGCGGCCATTGTAGTGACTGCTCTGGATACCGGCGTGACTTACGAAAAGATCAAGAATGCCCACATTGCCGTGCAACACGGGGCGTTATTCTGGGCCACCAACCTGGACGCCACTTTTCCTGTGGAGGAAGGTTTTCACCCCGGAGCCGGAAGCGTGGTAGCCGCGGTCTCAACCGCCGCAGGCAGACCACCGGACCGAGTCTTTGGGAAGCCCTCCCCCGACATGGCTGGTATTGCCCTGAAACGGATGAACCTGAGCGCTCGAGACTGTATTGTTGTGGGAGACAGAATGGAAACGGACATTCTTTTTGCCAAAAACGCAGACATTGCCTCGGCTTTGGTTCTGACCGGCGCGGCCAAGAGGGAAGACGTGGCAAAATACCCCTTTGCCCCGGACTACGTGCTGGATCATATTAAAGACATGGCACAGATAATAGCGTGAGCTGCTGCAAAACCTGAGAGCTTTAGGAAGAAGAGTCGGGGAGGGACTTTTTGCAAAAAGTCCCTCCCCGAACCCCTCCCCAAAAACTCCAATTATTGCAACCGGCTCCAGCGCTATAATCCTTCGCGTTGAAAATTGCGGGGACCTTCGACCTGCACAAAGCGGATATGTCATTGCCACGGGCTGCGCCCTCGCAATGACATATCCGCGGGCCGAAGCAATTGAAGCGATTGTTCGAGTACCCCGCGAATCTCAAGGAGGAAGACCATAGTCGTCGCCCCGGAACGGCATGGGGAATTGATACTTTGTGGGAGCCAATTATGAAAAAAACCGTTACCTTATACACTGTGAGCAGTTGCCGACATTGCAGCTCCACCAAGGAATTGCTGAACGAATGCGGCGTCAAGTTCGATCTTACCGAAGTGGACCGTGCCCCGAAAGACTGTGTCGCGGAAATCATGGCAGCGGTCAAGAAGCTGACGTCAAGATGTTCCTTTCCAACTTTGATAATAGATGATACCGTTATAGTCGGTTTCCATGAAGATAAGATCCGGGAGGCTTTGGGTATGACCGAAGTGGAAAAGATCTACGAAATGCTCAGAAAAGTCCAGGAGCCCAAGGGTTACTACTTCAATAATGATAAGGATAAAGTCTTTGAGCTCCTTGAAGGGCTAATTGTAAACAAAGAACGCTACGGATACATGTGCTGTCCATGCCGCCTGGCGTCTAATGACCGTGAATGGGACAAGGACATAATTTGCCCATGCGTTTATCGGGTTCCGGACGTGGCCGAATACGGGAGCTGTTACTGCAATTTGTATGTTTCCACGGATTGGAATGAGGGCAAAATCCCGCAGGAATATGTCCCGGAGCGCAGACCCATGGAGAAATTCAGGTTTTAGGTCGGGCTTGCGTAGGATGTTTGGCTAATTTAATTGCTCACATCATCGTTGAAGTACACTTCCTTGCGTGTTTTATTGGAGAGGTCATGTACAACCCAAACATGCACCCCCTTACGTCGCTTCCAGGCTCCAGCCTGGGAACGCATGCCGGGAGGCTCAGCCTCCACACCTGGAAAGCGCCTTGATCGATGCGGTTCGCTTCGCTCACAGCATCCTACAAGAATGTGCAACCGAACTTAGGGACTGCCCCGAAATAGGCGCATCAAATGGGGTCACACCGTCGCCCCGGACTTGATCCGGGGCCTAGAGTGGTTTCAAAAGCCTGGATCCCCGCTTTCGCGGGGATGACGAAAACACCTTTGGTAACGTGTTTACCTACAAGGTTTGTAACCTTTATTTTGAGACGGGCTCTTAGGAAACAGGCCGCTGAGCCGCGGTCGCAATAGCCGTCAAGAAACAGACTCAGTTCTCCGCCGACGCTCCTGAAGTCGGCCGTCCCTCCTGAGAAACCTTCTTCTCTTTGCCGACTCCCGAAGGCGCCAAATATTTGTCCAAGAATCCCAGGATCGCTCGATATCCCTTGATCTGGTTCTCTTTTTTCACGAATCCGTGGCCTTCGTCATCGAATACCAGATACTCGACCGGAATGTGACGTTTTTCCAGCGCTTGCACTATGTCGTCGGATTCGGCTTTCAACACCCTCGGATCGTTCTTGCCCTGGAGCACCATAAGCGGTTTAACGATCTTGTCCGCGTGAAATAGAGGCGAGATACTGCGCAGGTACGGCTCTTCGGTGTCGGGATTCCCGATTTCCCTGTAAAGAGCTTCCTTGTACGGGTCCCACCAGGACGGAAAGCTTTTCAAAGTGCGAAGCCAGTTCGATACCCCGAACATGTCAACTCCCAGGGCGAACTCGTCAGGTCGAAAGGTCAGAGCCGCCAGCACCATGTATCCGCCGTAGCTGCCGCCCATTATCCCTATACTGTTTGTGTCCACATAGCCCGTGGCCGCCAACCATTTATTGGCCTCAACGCAGTCCGCCAGATCGGCTTGCCCGTGCTTGTGGTTATCCGACCTGTAGAAGGTCTTCCCGTACCCGGAACTGCCTCGGTTGTTGACCGCAATCAGGGCGTAACCGTGGTTCACAAGATACTGAAACAATGGATTATAGTGAAGCGTGGTCTGCCCTCCGGGGCCACCATGGACCCAAACCACCGCAGGGACCTTGTCCGAAGGTCCCGCCTGATAAGGTTTGTAAACTATCGCGGGGATTTCCAATCCGTCGAAGGACTTGTACCGGATACGCTCCGCTTGAACTAAATCTTGGGGATTGATCTCGGGATTAAGAGTGTCAATCAGCGTCGAGTAACGTTTGTTGTCAAAATCGTAGAGGAACAGCGAGTTGGGGGATCTTGAGCCGTTGACGTAAAAGCTCATGAGTTTTTCGGTCTTGGAGATCTTCACCGATGTTATTTCGCCTTCGGGCGGCTCTGGAAGCTGGATCAATTTGTTGGTCGCAGTGTCGTAGACCCTGATCTCGCTTCTGGCGTCATTATTGATTCCAACCACCATGTATTTCCCGGAATGGGAAAAAGAGGCGAAATTGATATCCCAGTCCTCCTTAAGGACCGTTTCGGACTTTCCCGATTCCAGGTCGTAGCGTTTCAAGTAGTTGAAATCATGGCCCTCATCCGTCAGATAGGTACAAGCTCTTGGAATCAACACTGAAGCTGTCCGGGGAGTAGTTCACATCGCCTTCGTGCGGGGTAAGGCATTTGAATTCCTTGGTCTGAGTGTCGTACAGATATATTTCGGAATTGTCCCTGGTTATGGTCTTCGAGAAAGCAAAGTACCGCTTGTCCCGGGATATCGACCCAAGACTGTACGCCCCTTCATTCTTGAAGACCATTTTGGGCGTGAACGTCTCGATATCCATTTCGTAGACATCCATATATTTGGGATCTCTCTTGTTGGAACCGAAGTAGATGCTTTTTTCGTCGTAGCTTATCCCGTAAAATGTGGCCTTTGCCTTTTCGTCCGGGGTCAAGTCCCTCGCCTTCCCGTCCTTATCCAGCAAGTAAATGTGACTGATTTCGTTGCCGCCACTATCGCTGGAATATAGGATTCGATTGTCGTGAGGCAGAAAGGACAATGCGAATATGGAGTCCCCCTTGGAGAAAGTGACTTGTGAAGGTTTTCCGCCTTTGACGGGAATTGTGAAAGCGTTATAGACTCCGGTTTCGTTGCTGGAAAATAGAATGGACTTTTCATCGGAGGAGAAGGAACTGCCCCCGATCGACGTCGTTTTCATGAACTGTTCGATGGTATATTTCTTTATCTCACGGCAATCGGCCGGAGCTCCGGTCAAACTCATCACAGCCAATGAAGCCACCCAAAATATCGGTAAAATAAATCTCATTTTTGCTCCTCATCAGGCGTCTGTTCCATTAGTCGTTCATCACGCATATTCGGTCGCCGTAAAGAAAATTTTGCAAAGGTGTCATATGGCGCCGTCGCCCTCGTGAAGCGGGGGGCTAGGAAACGCCGGGGAAAAAACTGGGTTCCCGCTTTTGCGGGAACGACGGGTATTGAGGTCTCCGTGGCCGATAAGGTTGTTTTTTATCCTTAAGTCGCCCGCATTGGGGGCTCGGGGAGGGACTTTTTGCAAAAAGTCCCTCCCCGACAGTTCTTCCAGAAGCTCTTACGTCTTGTAACCGCCTCCGGCTACGGTAGCAAATACGGCTCTTTGGGGGGGACTGCCGGTTCCACCGTTTCCGCCGTTATCTTCGTGAACTTTGAATCGTCGAAATCTCCAAATCCCACTGTCCCTGCGACCTTGACCCAATCCCCATTTTTCAAGGTTTGGATATTTTCGTATTCCACCAATATTCCCAGTGGCTTAGCGTCAGCGGCGCAGCAAAACATCATTAGCTGATAACAGAAAAATGAATTAGCCGGCATTTTATCGTCATGATAGACAAAACCTTGTGTAACGACCTGCTTTCCTCCATACGGTTCCGGCGCAAGCACGAGCCTGAGCAACGAGGGGTCCTCAGGGAGGTCGGTCGTCCCGTCGGCATATGAACGGGCGCCTGCTCCGGGTCCCAGATTAGACGTCAAGGCCCGGGATAGGGCGTTTTCTCCTGATCTGCTCGGTTGAGCATAGGCAAAGGACCTGTTCTTGGCCGCTTCGGGACTGAGATGGGACACAGCCGCAGTCGGCAGATAAAGAATGGGAAGCATCATTATCCCCATCTGAGCGAAGAGCCCCACTCCTCGCCGCCCTCGGCTGTGCGGATCATGATATATGAGTGTTATCAGGAACAAGATCAGTATTCCTATACCCATGTCCACGAGGCGCCAGTAGTCCGGCCTCAGGAACTTCGCCAACATCGGAGCGCCCCTGACTTCTTGACGAAGAACCCAAAAGGCCACAAGCCACATTACGACAACGATCAATTCAAGCAAACGGAAGAACGAAACTCTTTCCTGTTCATTTGCCACCGGGCA